>CACAEJ010000081.1 GCA_902531515.1 uncultured Pseudohongiella sp. | reverse complement strand
TCCCCCTGTAACTGGAAATCATAAATTTCCTTATCAAGGTAACCCCACATATTCGGCTCTAGCGGTTTTTCCGATACGACTACATACATAGTTCGGAAAGCTTTCTCGGAGTCGACATGAGACGGAATCCTGGGCCCTTCGCTGGCGATGATTTCTTCCATGGTTACGGTATTAATAGCAGAAGACTCAAAGACACCGCTTGCTCGATTTTTCCACTTAAAATTCTCAGCTATCTTGATGTCATGCCCAATCTCATCGGCACCAATGAGCCCCATCATATAGAGCTCAAGATTGCCATATGGCGCCTGATTATCACCTTGAGCAATACTACCAAAATGATACTCCGCCTCCGTGACTGTATTGGTTCCTTTCGCCTGATAGGATCCATCGCTAAGCCTCTTAAGCGAGTGCGGTTTCCACCCACCCAATTGGCCACCGACATTACTCCACCCCCAGTGGCCAGGGCAGAGAAAATTATCTTCTCCGTTTTCCCCAGTGCCGCGCAGCGGATCAAGCATCGTTAACCTATTTGCCCAGGTGTGCATGAATTCGTGAAGAGAGGGGCCTCTAGTCGCACCATTCATATGTGGGAAAACACTGACTGACTTTAACCTGCCGGCCGAGCCATACCCTTGGGTGTTATCATACAGGTCGCCACCAGTTCCATTTACATCATTCTTAACTGAATAATTAAACCCATATGTACCCCATTTATCAATACAATTTATAACATCAAAACAGCCCGGTACGATCTGAATAAAGTCAAATTCATCTTCAAAATTTTCATACAGAATGTTCGTTATTCTCTTAATGTCTTCAACCACAGGTCTTGGGCCAGAGACAAAGTTCTTAAACTCATCTTTATAAGTAGAGTTTGAAACCAAATTAACTACACGTCCGCTTCCTAAAATTGATATCGAATAATCTGATGTCTCAATAGTCTTAACCATAGATGGCGATTTTTTGTCCGTATCTATCTCATCATCAATTCCATCTCGATCAATATCTTCTACATAATGGTTGTTTAAATTTATCGAGCCCCACGGGACTCCGGGTCCAGACCAGTCTTTCACTAATTTCTCATAGGGTTCTTTTGGTATAACCCCGTCGATTTCATTACCACCCCAAAACTGGGCATATGTAAGCTTTGTGAAATTTTTAAACAATTCAGTTATGTTCCCACTCACCGAGTTATACCCTAAATTAAGAAAAGTTAACTCTGTCAAATTACCAAATTCTGTGGGCAAAACGCCGGACAACGAATTCCTTGAAAGATCAAGCTTGCTCACTGAACCGGAGTTGCAACTTACCCCATACCAGGAACATTCTGTTCCTTCAGCACCCAACCAGCCATAGTTGTTTTTCCAGCTGTCTCCATCGGTAGACTGAAATAAGGCAACTAGAGCAGCTCTTTCTTCTGAACTAACACCACCCAACGCACTTCCTAATCCAATTGGTAGACCACCAGTTATTGAATTTTGTGTAAATTTAAAAGTTGCCAAATTAGCTAAATTACCCATCTCGCTCGGAATGACACCTGAAAGTTCATTGCTCGAAATATTTAGAACTGCAAGGCTTAAAAGGTTTCCAAATTCTTTCGGAATACTGCCCGAAAGCTTATTACCCCAGAGCTGTATGTACTTAAGTTTGGTTAGATTACCTATTTCTTTTGGAATGGCCCCACTTAGCTCGTTCTGTCCAAGGTGCAGGTCAAAAAGATTTGATAGATCACCGAACTCCTTTGGAATAGTTCCCACTAATCCATTTTTCAATAAATAAAGCCTTCCCACCGACCCGCTTGTACAAGTCACTCCATACCAATCACACTCAGTACCTGCCTCCCCTAACCAACCAGTATTATCTACCCAATTAGCCCCATCAGTTGAGTTATACAGTGCGACTAAGGCTTCACGCTCAATCTGCGGAACCTGACCATAGGATGCTCCTGCTAGTGAGATTAGCAGAAGGAATAAGGATGAATGAACGAGTGTTTTAATCACTTTTTGTTCTCAGGATTACCTAACCGTTCGTCCAGAATAATATGTAATACGCACAGATGGAACCTACTTGGACAAGTGGGGGGTACCCCGAGGGTGGGGTCTGCTAGGTAGGC
>CACAEJ010000080.1 GCA_902531515.1 uncultured Pseudohongiella sp. | reverse complement strand
AATCAATTATTAGTTCGCTCGCGAGGTCATGAATTCAGCGAGCTCCCGCAATTCGTCTGCTGCAGGGGATAAATCTTGAATTGAGAGTAAAGCTTGCTCAGAGAGTTCAACGGCTTTTCTTTTTGCTCTCTCTATGCCCAAAAGACTTACATACGTGGTCTTATTCTGGGCTCGGTCTGAACCTTTGGGTTTCCCTAAAGTAGACGTTTCACTTATTTCGTCTAGAACGTCGTCTTGTACTTGAAAGGCTAGGCCTATCAAATCGGCAAAACGTTCTAGCCTTTCTAAAATATTTGTCGCCACGCGCGGGTTACAAATAGCACCCAGTTTAACGCTAGCCTTGATTAGGGCGCCTGTTTTGCGTTGATGCATGTTTTCAAGCACTGAAAGATCTATAGGAAATTGTTCAGCTCTGAGGTCCATTGCTTGTCCACCTGTCATGCCTTCTGCTCCAGTTGCCTCGCTCAATATCTGCACCATCGCTAGCTTTGTTGACTCGCTTAGGCTGGACTTTTGAGTGCTAAGACATTGAAACGCAAGCGACTGCAAAGCATCACCAACGAGGACAGCAGTTGGCTCGTCATACGCTTTGTGGACACTTGGTTTTCCCCGTCTTAAATCGTCATCATCCATAACCGGCAGATCGTCGTGAACAAGGGAAAAACTGTGTACTAGTTCGACTGCGCAAGCAGCGGCGTCTGCATCTTCCATTTTTGCCTCTACAGCCTTTGCGCTTGCATAAACTAATAAGGGACGTATCCGTTTACCACCACCCATCGTCGCGTAGCGCATTGCTTCAATTAGCCGTTGATCAGGAACCGACAAAGAAAGAACGCTTTCAAGACAGGAGTTGACTCTCTCGTTGGTAAAATCAAAGAGTCTCGTCAAAATGCCAGAAGTATTAGCTTTCATTGCTCAGACTAAATTTCATCCTTTGGCTTTATTTCTTCTGTGTCGCCTTTTTCGTTTATTAAAAGTTGAATTTTTTGCTCTGCTTCTTTTAGCGCGGTCTGACACTCTCGGGTCAGCTTTATTCCTGTCTCAAACGCTTTTAGAGAATCTTCTAGACTTAATTCGCCGTTTTCCATTGAAGAAACCAACTGGTCAAGATTTTCCAAGGCCTTCTCGAAATTAAAATCTTGTTTATTTATTTTTGCCATATTTATCCACCATAATTTTCCTTGATAGGACCGAGAGTTTTGAGATTGCGATTATAAGCTATGTTAAATTTAAAATATGTATTTAGCTCGATCAAACTTCTACAAATTTTATTCCCTAGATGACCCGTTTCTGAGCGCTAAGAAATTATTTCTCAAAGATTTTTGGGCAGGTATATTCCTTGTTGTGGTAGTTTGACTGAGTTATGCTCACAGGATAAAGGGGCTATCGATATAGGCAACAGTTGGGTGCAGATGATGGATACAAATAAAAATTATGCAGGCCAGGTAACACGGCATCTAGCGGTTTATGCAGCCGGCATACTAGCTGTATTATTTTTATTTGTTTACGCATTAGCCTTCTTCGCAGGGACTGCCGGGTCAAGTGTTAACGGGAATGCAATAAACATAGAGAGAAATAGTATAACTATTGCGTTGTCAGAAGAACCGCCGCAGCTCGACTCAACTAGGTCAACCGACGCGTCCAGTTTTATAGTTCTTGCTCATACGATGGAAGGCCTTATCTCTTACGATGATAACGACCAGTTGATCCCTGGTGTCGCTGAAAGATGGGAAATCAAGGATGATGGAGCAACTTTTTGGTTACGCAAAGAGGCTACATGGAGTGACGGTAAACCGGTCACCGCGCATGACTTTGAATTTGCTTGGAAGCGGGTTTTGGATCCGGATACAGCAGCTGAATACGCTTTCATTCTGTATCCCATTAAAAATGCTGAAGCTGTCAATCAAGGAAATTTGCCAAAGGAGATGCTTGGTGTACGAGCAATTTCAGACTCTATTTTAGAAGTCGATTTTGAACGTCCGACACCTTATTTCGATAAACTGGCCGCGTTTAATACCTATTTCCCCGTCCGAGAAGATTTCTTTAAAAGTACAAACGGTCGATACGGTGCTGATGCTGATATGCTTCTTTACAATGGTCCTTACGTTTTGGATGAATGGGTCCACGGTGCGTCAATGGTATGGAAAAAGAATTCATTCTATTGGAATGACGAGAAAGGCTTCTTAGACGAAATCGTCACCGCGTATATAACTAATGA
>CACAEJ010000079.1 GCA_902531515.1 uncultured Pseudohongiella sp. | reverse complement strand
AAGATTCGGCAGTAAATATACTCCTCGGCGGCGAATCTCTTTTCCATCCTCAGAAATTATCTCCTCATGCTCGTCTATGGGTATATGTATTTCTGCTTCTTGATCTTCTTTGGTCATAATCGCCTTCGGACATGTTTAAAGTAGCATTACTTGATTATACAGCCGATTTCCATGGGAGGACTCCCTAATTTTTGTATTTTACCCCACAAATTAGATGCTATATGATCCGGCCTCACGACTTTTTTGATAGCAGCAAAGATTGATCAGACAAAAAATACGGAGTTTATCCATGAATTACTTTAATACCCTACCTCTTCGTCTACAACTGGAGCAACTCGGCAAGTGCCGGTTCATGGATCAATCTGAATTCAGCGATGGCGTAAATAAACTCAAAGGCACTAAAATTGTGATCGTTGGATGTGGAGCTCAAGGCTTAAATCAAGGGCTGAACATGAGGGATAGTGGACTTGATATCTCCTTTACCTTGCGAGACGCGGCAATTTCTGAAAAACGGGCATCATGGAAAAACGCCACAGAGAATGGCTTTTTAACAGGCACCTATGAAGAGCTCATACCCTCAGCTGATTTAGTATTGAATTTAACACCTGACAAACAACATTCACCAGTGGTCGGGCAAATAATGCCTTTAATGAAGACAGGTTCGTGCTTAGCTTATTCCCATGGGTTCAACATTGTCGAGGAAGGCATGCAAATCCGGGATGACATAACCGTTATTATGGTAGCGCCTAAATGTCCTGGAACCGAGGTAAGGGAGGAGTATAAGCGTGGATTCGGAGTACCTACGCTAATAGCAGTCCATTCTGAAAATGACCCCAACGGAGATGGTCTGGAGATAGCGAAAGCATACGCAGCCGCTACCGGTGGTCATCGCGCTGGAGTGCTCGAGTCATCGTTTATTGCAGAAGTTAAGTCTGACTTAATGGGTGAACAAACAATCCTATGCGGCATGCTGCAGACTGGATCTCTCCTATGCTTTGATAAGATGGTCGAAAAAGGCGTGGACGAGAGTTATGCTTCAAAATTAGTACAACACGGGTGGGAAACAGTCGCGGAAGGTCTTAAACATGGGGGAATTACCAACATGATGGACCGCCTATCGAATCCGGCTAAGCTAATCGCTGTAGAACTTGCCGATGAACTTAAAAAATTGATGGCGCCACTCTTTCAAAAACATATGGACGATATTGTAACTGGCAACTTCTCATCCGGAATGATGGATGATTGGAAAAATGATGATAAAAAGTTACTCACTTGGCGAGAGGCAACTGCGGAAACATCTTTTGAGAAGTCTGCTGCTGGTGAGTTATCTATAAGCGAGCAGGAATACTATGATAATGGAATACTTATGGTAGCGATGGTTAAAGCTGGAGTAGAACTTGCCTTTGAAACTATGACAGCCAGTGGTGTAATTGCCGAATCAGCATACTACGAATCCCTCCATGAGGTCCCGCTAATAGCAAATTTGATAGGGCGCAAAAAGCTTTACGAAATGAACAAAGTTATCTCAGACACAGCTGAATATGGTTGCTACTTATTCTCTCATGAATGTGTTCCGCTACTAGAAGATTTCATGACCAATATTGACACCGACGTAATCGGCAAAGGACTACAATTAAATGATTCTGGGTCAGACAATACGGAATTAATAGCAGCCAATGAAGCTATTCGGTCTCATCCGATTGAGGTCGTGGGCAAAAAACTACGGATGCACATGACTTCAATGAAAAAAGCCATTTAACGATTATAGATATCATCCAATTCAATGCCTGAGGATTATTTGAGAAACATACTCTTTATTGTTTTCTACAATTTTAAAGAGATAACGTTTTCTCTCCTCGAGAAATACCAGAAATTCCTGTGCGTGCAACTTCAAGCACAGGGTTATCGCCTAATGCAGCGATAAAAGCATCAAGCTTTTCTTCGGTACCAGTTAATTGCACTGTGAAAACATTACTTGTTAAATCGACAACTTGCCCACGAAAAATATCGGCGACTCTCTTAACTTCACTTCGTTGAGTGCCTGAAGCCTTTATCTTAATTAGCATCAGTTCCCTCTCTATATGAGCCCCTTCTGTCAGATCTACTAACTTAACCACATCAACAAGTTTATTAAGGTGCTTAGTAATTTGCTCTATGCGAGCGTCATCTCCTGTTGTCGTTAGCGTCAAACGCGATAAAGAAGTATCTTCAGTTGGAGCAACTGTTAAACTGTCAATATTATAGTTTCGCTGAGAGAAAAGTCCCACTAC
>CACAEJ010000078.1 GCA_902531515.1 uncultured Pseudohongiella sp. | reverse complement strand
TACTCCCAGACATCCAGCTTGGTAGCCGCACCTTGCACAGTCAAACTACCCCAGTCATCGAGGCCGATATCGCCCAAATCAAACTGATATCTCACCTTGAGGTCTATTGCCTCAACGTTGTTCGCCGCAGCGTTAGACTGTCCGACCGTAACTCGGAGAATCTGAGTTGCATCAGCTGCCGAACGAATGATACGAGGGTCTTGAGCGCCTGACTGTACCCAAGCAGTGAGCTCTTCTACAGTTGGTTCCCTTCCAGATATGCCAGTTGCCTGAGACCAATTATAGTAATCGATATTCAGCAACTGCTGGGGGTCGACACTCACGATACGATCCGTGAATTCAGTCTGACTGTAGTCTATGTCGATCCTCAAGTTATCAATCGGCTCAAGGGTAATACCATAGGCCAGCGTGTCTGCCGTCTCTGGCGTCAGGTACGGGTTACCCGCCTGACAACGACGAGCGTAGGCAAAGAACGTTGACATCGGGTCGTCTAAGTTACTGAGGTTACATCGCTCTGGCGCATTCAGGGCGTTCAGGCCCGGTGCGATAAACGCAGTTCCCTTCGTAGCCCGAAGAGTCAGCCACTCTGTTGGCCCATAAGTAAGACCAAACTTAGGGTCTGTTGAACTCTGTCCAGTAGAATAGCGCTCATCACGAGTAGCTGCGGTAAATTCGAGGTTGTCCAAAATTGGAAATGCCGCCTCTACAAACCACGCTTCCACGTTTCTAGTCTCGTTGGCAGGCATATCCTGCTGACCATTGTAGAGGTCCCCACTTTGGTAAAGCGCTGACGGCTTCCAATCGAAACCATCGTTTCGGCGCTGCGCACCGATCGCCATGCCAATCGGACCTCCTGGTAATTCAAAACGAGGCACCTCTCCGTTTATGATCAAATCGTAAACCGACAGCTGAGAGTCCGTTTGACGTCTTAGTAGCTGAGTTGGGAATATTGCGTCAGCCATTATTTGAGAGTTAGTGTGTGGCCTAAGGACGTCTGGATTAACCGCCCAAGGGTTAAAACAGTCCTCTATTGGACCCAACGTGTCACAACTCAAGCCCTGCTCGAGGACTCTGAAGTCCTGGTTATTATCACGCCCAATATTAACTTCAGCTGAAGTCATGGCAGAAAATACACCCTCCCAACCTTCAAGGTAAGGAACTGTGAAATTCGTATCGAACGCTACTCGGTAGCTTCTCTCACGATAGAACCCTGGGAAGCTTCCATTTCCATTATGACCCGATGCTCGTGTCTGGGACTTACCGAACGGTCTCCAGCCACTAAAGGTCACGTCTTCATTGAATGGAATCCCGTTAGGATCAAGTACCACAGCTCCATTCGCATCTCGGTCTGGCAGGGTGTCTCTGTTGGCGTCCTGGGCGAATAGTGGATTACCATTCGCGTCCATGGCGCGGAACGGATTACCCGGTAATTCACCGCGAAGTGTAGGTAGGTCATCGACACGCCCACCTGGGTTTGCCGCAGAGTTCTGCCCGTCATAAGTCACGTTATTCCAGTTTAGCTGGAGATTGAAGCTTAGGTCATCACTAGCTTCATAGGCAGCGTTAGCATAGAAAACACCTTGCTGTGCCTTGGGGTTTAATTCCCACCACTGACCAAAGTCCATGTAACAGGCATCGTTAGACGCTTTATTACCGTGACGGTTTTGTCTGATTCCAGCCGTAGGATCTTCCATACTTGCAACGTCGCCGCAGCCCATGTCTCCAATACGACTAGTGTCTCCAGTTAGCACACCGTTCTCGTCTCGGCTCGGCACATTGTATTGGCCAGGGTTACCTGATGAGGAGAAGTTAAAGCCTGCGTTATAAAGACCCGGGCGGTCCATCCATAGGAGGTTACTGTTGTCCCTCCACTGACCTGAAGCTACCACGTCAACACCGCCTAAATCCGCTCCCCACAAGAAGCTGTACATCTGCTCCACATATTTGTCGTTTGCGTCAGTCTGCATGTTGTAAATTTCAGCTTTGAACCCGTCATAAGACTTAATGGGTACGAAGTTCACAACACCAGCCACCGCCTCTGAACCATATAGTGCGGCAGCACCGTCAACAACAATGTCTAGGCGCTGGATCGCTATCTGGGGAAGCATCGCGTTTACGTTCCCATCGATAACCCGCTTTCCATCGACTAAATCAAGTGTCGCGCCGGCTCCAAGTCCGCGCAAGTTAATTGACGTTTCAGTCGCTCCAGACCCCGGGGTAATGTTCGAAGAAATCGAGGAACCCTGGTTAAATGTGAGGTTATGAATTACATCACCCATGTTAGGTGTACCTTGCGCAGCAATATCCTCAATGGTTAGCTGCGTCAGGGGTGATGCGGACTGAAAGCCTTCAGTTCTTCTAATAAATGAGCCGGTTACTATCACTTCCTCGACTACATCATCTTGGGCAAGGGCTGCCCCAGATAGAGGTAAGAGCGACAAAGAAACAGCTG
>CACAEJ010000077.1 GCA_902531515.1 uncultured Pseudohongiella sp. | reverse complement strand
TACCTTGGGTGCGGTTCGAGATTCTCAAATCATTGAGGATCTCAGTGGTTCGAGAAAAGATCCGTTCATGTTGCATTATAATTTCCCCCCGTATTCTGTGGGTGAGGCAGGATTTATGAGTGGGCCAAAACGGCGGGAAATTGGGCATGGACGCTTAGCTAGGAGGGGTGTAGCAGCGGTGATGCCAGACGAAGAAGAATTTCCCTATGCGATTAGAGTAGTGTCAGAAATTACGGAATCTAATGGGTCGAGTTCCATGGCTAGTGTTTGCGGCAGCAGCTTGTCTATGATGGACGCCGGTGTACCGCTCTCAGCGCCCGTTGCCGGCATAGCGATGGGTCTCATAAAAGAGGGAGAGCGCTTTGCAGTTCTAACCGATATTCTCGGAGATGAGGATCACCTGGGGGATATGGACTTTAAAGTCGCTGGAACAAGTCAAGGTGTTACGGCTTTGCAGATGGATATAAAGATTCAAGGCATCACTGAGGAAATTATGGAAATTGCTTTAGAGCAAGCAAACGCGGCACGTATTCATATTCTAGATGAGATGAATAAAGTGATCGCGACTTCGCGGGAAAATGTCTCAGAGAATGCTCCAGCGATGGCGACTATCAAAATTGACCCTGACAAAATTCGTGATGTTATCGGTAAAGGCGGAGCGGTTATCAGAAGCATTACGGATGAAACAGGAGCCTCAGTGGACATAGATGATGACGGAAATGTGCGCATTTATGGAGAAAATGCAGAGTCAAGAGATGCGGCTCTTGAGATGATAAATACCATTACTGCCGAGGCAGAGGTTGGGAAACTTTATAGTGGTAAAGTGGCTCGCATAGTGGATTTCGGAGCTTTTGTCACGATCTTGCCAGGTAAAGATGGCCTCGTTCATATTTCACAAATCGCAAAAGAGCGGGTTGAGAATGTAACGGAGCATCTCCAAGAAGGTGAGGAAGTGGTCGTAAAGTGTCTTGATTTAGATGGTCGCGGGCGAATTAAGTTGAGCATCAAAGAGATATCAGACGAGGAGAGAGCTGCCTTTTTGGACTCTGACAAAGCCTAACTCTGATTTTAACAAGGACAAGGATGGTCCTTCGTTTATTTCGTATACAGTTTAACTGCTTAAATATAAGCACTTTATTTGATCACGGATCACTTGTAGCGCTCTAGGACTTCCAAATATAATCGGAAAAAGTTAAAACAATGTACTTGTTTAGACTAACATCACGCAAAGGCCCGAGTTTAAGACTTGCTGGGAGAGAAAAATTATGAGGAGTTTACCAAAGTTTCAATCAATAAATTTTGCTGCACTCACATCGTTTCTGTTGATGGGTAGTTTATTGCCAATGAGTTTGTCGGCTGATGAGGTCACTTTCCATGGAGATATTCAACCAATACTCCAGCGGAGTTGCCAGAATTGTCATCGTGAAGGTGGAGTTGGTCCTATGCCTTTAGTCACCTATGAGCAAGTGGCACCATTTGCAGGATTAATAGAGTATAAAACAGGACTGAGGGACCGCGCTGGTGCTATGCCTCCGTGGTATATGGAGAAGGATATAGGCATCCAGGGTTACAAGAATGATCCTTCCTTAAGTGACGCAGAAATATCCGCAATTTCCGAATGGGCAAGGAGCGGAGCGCCGAAAGGAGATCCAGCCAACTCTCCCGAGCCACTGGTTTTTGACGACAGTTTAAAGTGGACTGCTGGTGAGCCGGATCTAGTTGTAAAGACTAACTCTATTACCAAACTTTCAGGAACACCAGATTGGTGGGGGGAAATTGATCGTGTTCCAGTTGGTCTAGAGGAGGATCGATATGTCAAATCGGTTGAGGTCGTTGAAGTTAACGACGTGGATAACCAGGCTGGAACCGGGCGAGATACCGTTGGAGGTCGTTACATCTACCATCATATGATCTGGAGCACTGCGGACTTAGATGAAAATGGAAACAGAATAGAGGACTCTGTTACGGGTTGGCCAGTGCATGAAGTTGGACGTAATCCGGACATCTTCGACCCTGAGGCTGGAAGGTTGTTGCGTGCCGGTTCTTATATATATTCTGACTCAGTGCATTTGCATTCTAACGGAAAAGATACAACAGGACATTTGGAAATTGGATTTCGTTTTCACCCAAGAGGTTATGAACCTAAATATGAACGTATTCTTCTTGGGTTAGGAAATGGTGTCGATATCAGCATAGCTGGCAATCAAAATAATCAGGAGTTACACGCCTACACTGTATTAGACAACCACACAAAAATAATTACATTTGAGCCTCACCTGCATGCGCCAGGTGAGAGAATGTGCCTAGAAGCAATTTGGGGCTACACTGTCGAGACACTTTCATGCGTTGGTTATGATCATAATTGGGTTAGAGGCTATGCTTACGACGATGATGCGACGCCCCTTCTTCCAAAGGGTACTATCCTTCATATCGTTGGGTACATGAATAATACGGAAACTAATCCTAACGTCCCCGATCCTCGAAATTGGCAAGGCTCTGGGAACCGTTCTGTGACCAATATGTTCATTGA
>CACAEJ010000076.1 GCA_902531515.1 uncultured Pseudohongiella sp. | reverse complement strand
ATACGAATACACGGGCACGGGACCTGAAGAAGAGATGTTACATCGCAATGTCATCTTTCGAGACTCACGAGTTCCAGACATCCCCTTTTCACGAATTGATTCAGATGATCCTCAAGATCTTTGGTCTTGGATGGATGCCAATCGAGCTAATGGCATCGAAAGTCTTGCCATACCTCACAATTCAAATCTGTCCGATGGACTGATGTTTGACTTGGTTGATTATCAAGGAAGGCCGCTTGACGCTGTCTATGCTAATCAACGAATAAGAAATGAGCCTCTTGTTGAAATCACGCAAGTTAAAGGAACCTCAGAGACTCATCCTGCTCTATCCAGGAATGACGAACTAGCTAGTTTTGAATTACTTCCAACCAGAGTTGGTGGTTCTATTCCCTCCCAACCACAGGGAAGTTATGTCAGAAAAGCGTTATTGGACGGCTTAAAAATGCAAGCTGATCAAGATTTCAACCCCTTTAAACTTGGATTTATAGGATCCAGTGACACGCATAATGCAACACATGTCGGTAGCGAAAGCGAATTCTATGGCGTATCAGGTTTACTTGATAGCAATGGACAAAATCGTGGTTCACTTCCGTTGGAATCAGCATCTCCAATTGAGAGTGCTTACTTTGATCGTTATGCGCGATTTGGAGCTTCAGGACTTGCAGGAGTTTGGGCTGAGCAAAACACACGAGATTCTATCTATGAAGCTCTCGCTAGAAAAGAGACATTTGGCACTTCTGGTCCTCGTATAAAAATACGTTTTTTTGCAGGACACAATCTTCCGCCGATTAATGATAGAGCTTTAATAGAAAAATCCTATGAAAACGGAGTGAGCATGGGTGGGGACTACCTCGCGGACCCGAACCATCCTGCTACTTTCATAGCTTGGGCTTCCAAAGATCCTAACAGCGCCCCTTTACAACGGCTACAAATTATTAAGGGCTGGGTTCAAGACGATCAAATCCATGAGCAAGTTTACGATATCGCGTGTGCGGACAACATGGAAATCGATTCCAACAATCGATGCGTAGACAACGGAGCTAGAGTTGATTTGAGCGACTGTAGTATCTCTCCCAACCTGGGTTCAACTGAATTAAAAGCACGTTGGATCGACCCAGACTATGAACCCACTCAACATGCATTTTACTATGTCAGAGTAATTGAGAATCCAACCTGCCGCTGGTCTACTTGGGACTCTATTCGGGCTGGGATAGACCCAAGGCCTGACTTACCGCAAACCATTCAGGAGCGCGGATGGTCGTCACCAATATGGGTCGTACCTGACATATAAATTACGGTCAAGTAAAGAAGGAGGCCTTCTTAAAGATCTGCTAATATTTAGTCTAGCGTGTCGCGATAGAGAGTTCGGTGCTTAATTTTCCAACCAGCGTCAGTCCTAACAAATTTATCTTCGTAATAACCCGATGAAATGACATTTGGCGGTCGAACCGTAACATCCATCAACAAATAATAGGTTCTCGCCTCAGCTCCATCCGATGTAGGAGTTATAAGGTAACTTCCATTGATGTGACGTCGGCCGACATCTCCGGTTTTACCCTCATACCTTCTCGCCCGATCTGCCCTGAGCCCATCCATACCAACAATGTCACCGCCCTCTCTAGTCATGATCGCGTCATCGGCAAATGCTGATAGAAATAGCTCCGTGTCACGAAAGTCACTGCCCTGATTGTATCGCGCATACAATTCTTTTATTTGCTCGAAGTCTTTCGCAGAAAGCTCTTGAACGCCCTGTTCGGCGCTAACAGATTGATAACTATTAGGCAGAATTAGTGAAGATACCAGCGCTAAACCAAAACTAACCATTAGGCCTAGAAAAATCTTTTTCATTTGGTCACCTTATTTATATCTAATCGTAGATTATCTGCCGAGCAATGCTTCGTTTTGATCTTGCGCTTGCCGTTGTAGAGCATCTCGCTGTGCAATAGTTAAACAAACCCATTGTCGGATATTGGAACCAATAACCCGTTCTCTCTCACAGACCAACTTTTCGCTTTCAGAGCTCACGGTCTCGTTATAAGCCTCTACGTCCCTTTGACTGCGGATTCTTGGAATCCCATCATCGTTATTCTCATACAAACTCTCACAAGCTGTTACGAGTATACCAAGCAAAGAAATCATAATTAACTTTTTCATAATTTTTACTACCAGTAAACCATTGGAGCCACTCCATACTCAGAGTGGGTTAAGATATATCAGTATAGCATCGTTTCTGTTGAAAAATGTTCAAACTTTAATTTAAAACATGTCTCTCTAGCATGCGACGACGAACTACGGCCCCATATACATTTCCGTTGTGATCGACACCGACACCTTCTGCGCCAGAATGATCATCCCTCAGAGGCTCCATGTCTTCAATGAATGAGTCGACAGTGCCATTCACTGCTGAACCAATCCGAATACCTTTCATGATACCCATCAGCTCACCTGCCCCCGTGTCTGGACCGGACTCCGAATCAGCAACATAAATACGATCGTCTGCAGTAATGAAGATTCCGCTGGGACGGCCAAATTGTTTCCATTCATCGACGAATTCACCCTCTTGGGTAA
>CACAEJ010000075.1 GCA_902531515.1 uncultured Pseudohongiella sp. | reverse complement strand
AGTGGATGAAGGTCAGGAAATTAAAGGTTCGGCTCGTTCCATCAAAGGATTTCACATTCGTGACGCGTTGGACATAGTTGCGACTAAAAATCCCGGTTTGATTGAAAAGTTTGGTGGGCACGCAATGGCGGCAGGATTAAGTCTTAAAAAACAAGATTTTGAAGCGTTCGAAAAAGCATTCTTGACAGAGGCAAATAGACTTCTTAATGAAGAACAGCTGCAATCTAAGGTCCTCAGTGACGGGAGTGTCGAGCCAAAGTGGTTGACTTTAGAGGTGGCTAATTTAATAGAAGCTGCGGGTCCTTGGGGCCAAGAATTCTCGGAACCTCTGTTTGATGACACATTTAAACTAGTTGAGTATAGAAAGGTTGGCAAAAATCATCTTAAGATGGTTCTAAGTCCAGTGGATGATCTACGTTGTACACTTGACGCAATAGCATTCAATGTAGAAGCCAGTGATTGGCCGGCAGAGGGTTCAAAAGAGATAGAGATAGCTTATCGTCTGGAAACTAATCATTTTCAAGGGAATATCAGTCTCCAGTTAATGGTGGAACATATTCTAAAAATTTTCTGAGTAGCGAGTTTTGCTATAGATTTTGGCATAAAGTGCCGAAAACCTAACGCTATTTGGCATGACACAAATAGGCTAATTTGTTACCTTTTGGCACAGTGTCTTAGTTCTAATCTCGATAAGATCTCAAGTTCCTTAAAATTGAGTGAGTTATGACAGAATATTTTAATAAACTACTGATATTTATTGGATTTTTTTCTTTGACCGCCGTTTGTTCAGGTCAGATTCATAAAACCGACCAAATAGAGGTGGACTTGGTTTCAGAAACGACGACAGTCGTTCCGGGTGAAACCTTTTGGTTAGGAATTCGGCTTGATCCGATTGAGCACTGGCATACTTATTGGAAGTTTGGTGGTGATAGCGGAGTTGCCACCTATATCAGTGATTGGGAAACCCCAGAGGGTTCAGTCGTTGGAGATATTGTTTGGCCGATTCCAGAGTGGACGCCTTTCTTAGGAAGCGAGTTGGTAACTTTTACTTATGAACGAGAG
Source organism: uncultured Pseudohongiella sp. (assembly GCA_902531515.1). Lineage (GTDB taxonomy): Bacteria > Pseudomonadota > Gammaproteobacteria > Pseudomonadales > Pseudohongiellaceae > UBA9145. The sequence continues at coordinate 1,656 of CACAEJ010000075.1, read as the reverse complement.
GTCTTTTTACCGCTACCCGTCAGTGTACCAAGCGATTTTGGCGAAAGCACCTTCGACCTAAGCGCGACGGTTGATTGGCAAGTTTGTGAGGAAATTTGCATTCCTGGCGATGCTACTTTTGCACTCTCGTTACCTGTGACAAATTCTTTCGAAATTGACCCACGATGGGAAGAGGGATTCGCCAAAGCAAGAGCTTTAACTCCAACTCCTCAAGACGAACACCAATTGATAGCGAAATTTAACGCACATGATGAGAAAGTGAATGTCATGATTACCTCCTTGGAAGGGGAGTTTGATGGCGTTGATGAAGCGTATTTTTTCCCAACTGAACGCCGAGTGATGAAGTATGCGCCCTATAGGAAGGTAATGCTCGACGGAAATCGTATACAAATTTCAACCGAACAGCATCGCCGATATCCCGAAGATTTGAATGAGCTAGAAGGCACTCTTAAATTAATAGACGAAAATGGAAACTGGACGGCCTATGACATTAAGCCGCAGCTCTCGACTATTGCGTGGGATCACAGTATTGAAGTGGAGCTAATATCTGAAACGACAAATATCGTTCCTGGCGAAGCCACGTGGTTTGGTCTAAGGCTAAAGCCTACGGACCTTTGGCACACTTACTGGAAAATGGGTGGGGATAGCGGCGAACCCACTGATCTTAGCGATTGGACCGCACCCGAGGGAACGCTGATCGGCGATATTCAATGGCCCGCGCCTCATTGGTTGCCTTTTTACGAAACTGATTTGGTTAACTTCGGTTATGAAGAAGAAATCATCTTGCCTGTAGAAATCACAATTCCGGAAAATTTTGAGGGGGAAAGTGCAGAGATTGGCGCCTTGGCTTTTTGGAATGTGTGTGAGCAGATTTGTATTCCGGGTGAGCAGAGATTGAGTATTGAACTACCAGTTGGAAATTTCCCTGAGCTCAATGCGAGTGCAACACAGTTGTTTGCTAATGCTAGGGAAAATTTACCAATAACCGATCACAACATTAAATCCATTATTGCTGTGGCGGGTGAGCGAATAAGCCTCGGGTTTAACTCACCCGAGCCTTTATTTTCAAATTATTCTGATGCTTGGTTTTTCCCAGAACAGCGACGTGTGATTAAGCCAGGCCCACTTCGAGATGTGAGTATCGAACAGAGTTTGCTGCAGATTACTCACCAGCAGCCAAGACGAATGCTTGAAGACTTAACTAATGTCTATGGAGTCCTTGTTCTGGAAAACGATTTGGGTGAGAGGGTTGCGTATGATTTCGTAAACCCTGCGACAGATGCAAACCTAACGACGATTACTCCGATGGCATCGATCTCGAATAATTCTGACTTTGAAGGGAGCGGGGGAAATCTTCTCCTCTACATGTTTTTTGCGTTACTTGGCGGCATGATTCTCAATCTAATGCCCTGCGTATTTCCTGTTCTTTCGATAAAGGCGTTAAGCTTCACTAAAAATATCGGGGAATCTCAATCAAAACAACGAATGGATGGCATCGTGTACACGTTAGGAGTCATTTCCGCGTTTATTGCATTGGCGAGCGTATTGATTGCATTGAGGGCTGGAGGAGAGGTGGTTGGCTGGGCGTTTCAGTTTCAGCAGCCTTGGTTTCTAGCGTTCATTGTCTATGTATTTTTCTTGATGGCATTGAGCCTA
>CACAEJ010000074.1 GCA_902531515.1 uncultured Pseudohongiella sp. | reverse complement strand
GCTTTGCAGTAATGGACTTGGATAGTTGGCTAGTGCATGATTCATTAAATGAAAGCACAAAAAATCTAGCCAAACTTTTCGCCAAAGCACACATACTGGAAACACTAGATAGCGTTTGCGGCAATCTATATAGTGCGCGAATAAAGTACGACAAACTCCTTTATTGCGACTCAGAGAGTAAATGGGAGTTCACGGAACACGTTGAAAAATACCTACAACATGAAGTTGAAGAGTTACTACCAGAAACTGTCGACAAGAAAGACCTAACCTACAATCACGGATTTATAGAACAAGTATACAAAAAGTACAAAAAGATTTGTAAGACTGTTGAAAAGACAAAGGAGTTGAGCAGCAAGTCGTTAGAGCCATTAGAACTTCCAAGGAGAGAGGTGCTCAAGAAACTGGAAGAGTTTCGTGGAGATGGTTTGCTAGTCAAAACACTGACTTATCAGGCGTGTGAAGAGGCTATTGAGTATCTATCAGTGAAAAACCCTACGATTGAAATCGAGAATTTCGATCCAAATGAAAAACCTCTTAGTGCAGGTCATTTAATCGATATGCTTGTTTTACTGCAACGTTGGGTGAAGAATAATCCTGAGCGTGATAATTACCGAGGAGACATGCCTTCGGAACAGTCTTTTTTGGAGATGGATGTCGAGAAAGTTCGGGAATATTTCTTTGAATTTCTGACTAACAAAGGAGCAGATATTGATCGACAAGGCTATGAAGCTCTGGTTTATTCGGATAAGGTCGTAGGCGAGATCATAGGACAGGAAGAAGAGGCAGCCGATAAAAAGCTGAAGAAATTTATTAAAAGCTTTGAGGTGTCTTGAAGAGAGCAACTTATGAACAAACTACTAACAACAATAACCCTACTCTGCCTTTCTGTTGGGGCTAATACTGAAAAGTAGTCAGACTTAGGATGCTCTGAACCTTCTGTTTGAATACCTTCTTAAACTGATCTAATTAAAAATCCCTTGCTGTGAAAGGACCTCTATTATGCTGAGAGGTGGCATGACAATAAGAGTGTAAAAAGCATACGACTCAATCATATGCCACTCAAAAAACATAGATTCTTGATCAGATTCTCTGTAGTTACCACCAGCAACTATTGCAAATAATGCAAGTAAAGCCCCATAAAATATTCCGAGCACAGCTGATGCTACTGTACCTCCCAGCAAAGACATATCTGTTGCCGTTGCGTAGACGTATGTTGAAACTCCAAAAATCGCAGAGACCAGAATTATCCCTAACGATGATTTATATATCTTCTCTACGAAGTTTAGAAAAACCAGCTTAGGATGTATAAAACATAAGCCCATTACCAGCATTACTAAGTAGGCAGCTGTTACGTCAAAAAAAGCGGTGAATGACATCCCCTGAATCTCTGGAGTGATCTCAAAAAGGAATTTTGCTGAAAGGATAAAGGCAAGGAGAATAGAGATAAAAGCGACATAGACATTTCTTCGATCTGGCTGGCAGTCTATGCCTTTCGTTGATTCAATTATTGGGAGAAGAAAAGAAAGGAGTATGCCAAGCGCAAGAGGTGAATACATTAATCTTGCGCTGAAGACTGTCTGTTCATATGTGCCTACATTACTAAGGAAGAAAACCTGATTCATAGCACATACGATTATCCCTATCGGTATACACGCTCTCTTTGTAACACTGATTATATTCCATTGATTTTTCAGTCCTAGGCTTATAGGAACAGCCATCATTATCATAAATGGGTAAATAGATGCAGGGTCTAGCAATAATGTACCAAATCGATTGTCAATGATTACCACAGATAATAGAGCGATAAAAAAACCAATGCAGCGAGTTATCGGTGCGGTCAATGTCTCTCTTGAAAATAGATTATTTCTTGTCATTTTTATATCTCTACTCTCTTATGCATATCGCAAGCAACACCATAGCACAGGCTGAATATAATCTTTATCAATAAGAGGGAGTAGAAGTACGACGGCTTAAGGCTTTTGTGAAATCGAAAAACTCACAACGCAATCAAATATCGAAAGATTGTTATTGAAAGCGGTAAATAGTAATTCAGATATTCATCTGATGATATTTACCTCTAATTAAAATGGCTGTAGGTTTATTCGCTAACTTGGCTCACGCATAATGAGGACTAGCTAATGAAAAACCTAATAATAAATATTTGTTTAATCTCATGGATATCAACAATAGCGTTCGCAGCAAATAATGAGCAGAACCCAGACATGCAATCCAGTCCCGAAGATTTCAAGGAGTTCAGCGAAGCTATGCAAGGTCGATGGGTGTCTGAAATAGTTTGGATCAACGACTGGCCCGGTTTTGGTAAAAAAGGAGACACGGATACAGGGTATGCAGAATGGCAAATTGGCCTAAATGGTAAAGTAGTCAATGGTCGAGAATATGTGGGTCCTGGCTCTGGGAGAAGCTTCATTTATTATAATGAGCATACAAAACAAATTACCGAACATATAGTCACTTCTGGCGGCAACGTTTGGGTCCATTATATTTACAAGTATGGCGGAGAGTGGAATTATAAGATTACTGGTAGTACTGGTGATGGGAAAGAGGTCACTGGCTCAGCAGTACGTTATATCTCAGACCAAGGGCAAACACACAGATGGATCGGTGAAATGTTTATCGAGGGAGAAGACCTCGATCCTTTACGCGATACATACCGCAGAATTGGAGACTGAAAGATATTTAAAAACTACTAACGACAATTACTCTACTTTG
>CACAEJ010000073.1 GCA_902531515.1 uncultured Pseudohongiella sp. | reverse complement strand
TGATTTGACCACCATGAAATTCCGTTATCAACCGCGCAATATGCAAACCCATTCCTAAATGAGGCTGTTTCTGCCGTTCCTGAGAACGAACTGAGATCATGGAGTCAAAAATCCTCTCCTTCATTTCCTCGGGAAGAAACGGCCCCGCATTTGAGACTTTGAGGATCGCGTGATCCCGCAAGGTTCTGCAATAAACTTTAATAGGTTGCTGTTCTCTAGAAAATTCAACCGCATTTGCCACTAGTTTATCTAATAGCTGAGCAATATATTCAGGAACACCCGTTATATAAATCGGATACTGTGGAAAGTCAGTTTCGAATACGTTAAAGGTATAGGCTAATTTATATCCTTCAACACAGCCATTAACTACCTCTCTTAATTCAATTCTCTCTTTTTCAGAGGTTTGAAGCATCTGCTCTAATCGCGTAGCTTCACTCATGTGAGTCAAAATTAGGTTTAGGCGACTAATGCCCTCCTCTGCTCGCTCCAAATAGACTTTAGACCCTTCGTTAGTCTCATTTAAACCGAGATTTTCTAAGGAGGATCGGACAACGGTCACAGGGGTACGAAGTTCATGAGACAGACGGGAAGACATATTCTCAAGGTAGTTAGTATATTGTGTTAATCTCTCAACGATACTTGAAAAACTTCGCGATAAATCACCGAGCTCATCAGAACTCTTGGAAGGAATTATCGTATTCTTTACTCTACCGACCTCATCAATTATTCCTTCCGCCTGGTTTCGCAAAAATCTTATTCTTGATGAAATTCTGGATGCAAAGAAAAACAAACCCAATGCGATAATTAACATTACGGCGAGCATAGTGTTAAACAGTTGTTCAAGAGCTTGATTTCGAAATGTTCTTAATCCATTCATGTTTTGGTCAACTACTACTGCACCCATCACATCTCCCTCTGAGAATATTGGGTACGCAGCTCCTAGTATCCTAGTTTGCGTATCCGTCAGGGTGCGAAATTGAGTCAAAGGAGCGCCCATTAAAGCGGAGTTGATATGTTCGCCTTCTCTTGTTACATCTGAATACAACTCATCAATAAAGTCATTACTGGGTTGCACGAGAAAACGATCATAAAGAGGACTAAGAATTTGGTTTTGGAGAAATTCCCAATACTCGTTTCTCGCATTATCTGATGTAGCCTTAGCCAATTGAAGACCTGTAGCAGATTGGATATCACCAACCGTCAGTAAAACCCTTCCACTGAAATCCACAACCTGTATACGAGAATTATTGTGATTCATCCCTGCTACTATTCGATCGATTTCAGGTGTTGGTAATCTCAAAGATCCGAGTCTCTCGGCATCCGCTACTTTATATGTTGCGACAACTGTACTCACTGACCTATCTGTCAAATCATCTACATCAAATATAGTAAAACCGAGCCTATCACCCAGCATTTGCATCGGGATTTGCAACTCAATTTCATAACCACTTGACGTCTCATACCACTGACCAGTAATTCGACCTTCATATGTGGGGCTAGAATAGTCATCCTCTACTTCAAATGGATAAATAGGCTCTGGTCCATACGGGGCGATTACATACTTTGTGATTCCAGAACCATCTATATCTAACATTGTTATTTGTAAAAAATCACTTCTATGAACGCTTAAAGCCTCTCTGTCCCTGTAGATTATTCTGTCATCATAAACTTTGAAATAAGCATAAAGCGATCCATCATATTCCCCAACCATATTTTTAAAACTTACAGAATCATCATTCAGATAATAACGAGCCGGATTTAGGGATGTGCGCAGATAATTTTTGGAGTCATAGCTTACCTCATATTGCTGATATTCTCCCCAATCAACCAGGGAGCCATCGTCGAGCTCAAGAGCTGAAAAAATCGGATAAACGTATAAGTCTTCCGCTCTTCTAGCTGGACTATAGCTTCCCTCATTGAATAATTCTGGTCGTTCATTAAGAGCTGTCGCTAAAGCCTGCGCTGTACCTAATACAGTTTGTTCTTGACCAAGCTGCAAGTATTCCTCCATCTCTAGTATGTACAGATAACCAAGCCAAGGTATAACTAGCAAAAAACTAGATAAGAAGACTAATTTAAATCGAATACCAAATAATTTTTTAAACACAAATTTCATCGTCACTATAATTTAAATTCTTACTGCGACTCTAGATTCCAACGATAGCCCATCCCATAAACGGTCTCTATACAGTCAAATTCCGAATCAACTTGCATAAACTTCTTGCGTATTCGTTTTATATGCGAAGTGATAGTGCTGCCGTCTACAAATATTTTTGATTCTTGCATTAGTATCTGCCTACTTTTAACATGACCAGTGAATTTGGCTAATGCATGGATCATCCAAAACTCTGTAACCGTAAGCGGAACTGCTTCTTCTTTCCATTGAACTGTAAGACGTCCAATATCTAATCTCAGTTGCCCCCGCTCAACAAGGTTTTCTGGCGAAGTTGGCTGATCAATAACATCAGACCTTCGAAACAGAGCCGCAATTCGAGCTGACAAGTGGGGCAAGCTGATATCTTTCGTCAAGTAATCATCCGCTCCCATCCTTAAACCACTTACAGTATCGAAATCATTGTCACGGGCCGTTAGAAATATGATAGGGAGTGTATCAGACAATGATCTTAGGGCTTGACAGAGTGTGAAGCCTCCATCTATTTCTGACTCAAGACCGATATCAATAATGGCTAGATTTGGCAGACGTAAGTCAAAGGCAGACATCGCATCTTGACGATTACTGTATGTCTGCACCTCGTAACCCTGCTTGCGAAGAACATCAGCGTAATTCTCTCTTATAGCTGCTTCA
>CACAEJ010000072.1 GCA_902531515.1 uncultured Pseudohongiella sp. | reverse complement strand
CCAAGTTTCCGGGGCAAAAATTCTTGAGCAAATTGCTACACAAATGCAAAAGAAAAAGTTGCCAATGGTAGTCGATATCCGAGACGAATCAGATCATGAAAATCCAACAAGAATCATCATTGTGCCAAAATCGAATCGCATTGATAAAGAGGCGCTGATGTCACACCTTTTTGCAACAACCGATTTGGAAAAAAATCATAGGGTTAATTTCAATGTAATCGGCATAGATAAAAAACCCCAGGTTAAGGACATTGTTTCTCTTTTAAAAGAATGGCTTAAATTTAGAACATCGACAGTAAAAAGGAGGCTTCAACATCGCTTAAACCACTTACTTGATCGGCTACATATCCTTGACGGATTACTAATTGCTTTTTTGAATATTGATGAAGTAATAAAGATAATTAGGGAGAAAGAAAATCCTAAGTCGGCACTGGTCAAAAAATTTAAAATTACTGACTTACAAGCAGAAGCAATTCTAAATTTAAGACTCCGTCAACTTGCCAAATTAGAAGAGGTAAAAATAAAAGCCGAGCAGAAAGAACTAAACACTGAAAGAAAAAGATTAGAGCAAATTCTTGACTCGTCTGCACGACTGAAAACTCTGATAAAAAAAGAAATTAAGGCAGATGCAGAGGAATTTGGTGACAAAAGGCGGACTGTATTCAAGGCGCGAGAGGAGGCAAAGGCATTTAGTGAGACTGAACTGCTCTCAACTGAACCAGTCACGATAGTCCTATCGGACCGGGGTTGGATCCGAGCCGCAAAAGGCCATGATGTCGACCCTGCTGCACTGCAGTATAAATCTGGGGATAGTTTTAAAGTCTCCGCATATGGGAAGAGCAATCAACAGGCGATTGTACTCGACTCTACGGGCCGCTCTTACTCGTTACCAGCGCATACTCTGCCCTCTGCGAGAGGTCAGGGGGAGCCGGTATCTGGTAGAGTAGCACCAACATCAGGAGCTACTTTCGAAGGGGTCGTGATAGGAGACGAGCAAGCAGATGTATTGATCGCAAGTGATGCTGGTTATGGTTTTGTTTGCCAAATCAAGGATCTAGTTAGTAACAAAAAATCTGGTAAGACAGTTCTGCGGTGTCCAAAAGGTGCAAAATTGCTGACTACTCTATTAATTCGTGACTATGAAAACGATTGGATCGTATCAGTTAGCAATGAAGGCCGAATGTTGATATTTCCAGTCTCAGATCTACCTAGACTAGCGAGAGGTAAAGGAAATAAAATCATCAATATTCCTACGAAGAGAGTTGCCGAACGGATAGAGTTTGTTTCTGCGATGGCCGTTTTATCCCGAGATAGCGTTCTGACTATTTATGCGGGTCGACGTCACCATAATTTGAAGCCTACAGACCTTGATCATTATCGTGGTGAGCGTGGACGACGTGGTAATAAGCTACCACGAGGTTTTCAGAATGTAGATAGAGTTTCAATTGCTGAGTGAGGGAAAATCCGATAACGTTTCTATTCGTTGTATAATTTTAATAATTGAACAGTTTGTTTCTGTAGAAGAAATTTATATTCTGACATTGGCTCAAGCGCGATGTAAGAATTTAGTTGTTCGCTTTCACCCACTATTCCAAAGTCTTCAGCTTCCACTCTTGTACCAGCGCCTGCATTCATGAGTGCTGGCTCACTAATAAGGATTGAGTCGTTTGGGCATTCCCTCGAGATCATTCTGGTCATATCCAATGTTTTGCCAGATAGGTTATCCATTTTCTGAGTTATCGGAGAATACAGTGTGCTCAATGAATTTCCGCTGTGAATGGCTAACCTAAATTTAGCGTAGACTGATTCTCCCCTTTTTCGATTGATCTCACCAAATAATTGTAAGAATAGCTGGGCGCTACAGATGGCATAAAATGCCTGTTCCTCAGGAATTTCTGTTTTACTAAAGTTGATTAAAACTTCGTCTTCAGAGCAAAAACATACACTACCGTTATATAACTGACTGATTTTTCCGCTATAGAAATAGTACTTGTTTAGCATTGCCGTTAGATTTTCATCGGGCAAAGTGGACGCTAAATATTCAAAGTTACTCATCGTGATGAGTAGGATAGTAGTGTCTTCCAGTCCTATTAGATCTTTGGTGCTTATGTTCTCTGCTTCAGGCTGTCGAACACCAATGTTTTTTAGAAAAGTGTTTTGTGCAAGAAACTCTGCTGTTGCGTTAAACTGTCTGATAATTGAACTAAGTTCATTATTGTCTTTCGGGACTGGGCAGGTCTCGACCTCGCCGTTTCTTATTTTTCCGATATAGAAAGACAGTAGGCTTATAGGGAAATTGACAAGATACTTATAATAAAGCGAGGTGATTGCTGTAGCCACAATGAGTAGAAGCAAAGTTGCAATAATAATTAGCACTAAGTTGTCGATCATACTCCCTTCAATGTAACCGTTATCGAGCTCAAGGCGGATATAACCGATGATTGAATCAGCTATCGAGATAGGCGCTGTATATTCGGCCACTAAAGAGGATAGGGATATAGAGAATGGGAGCATGCTGGTAAAATCGGGCGCATCGCTTATCGCTCTCGCGATAATTTCATTATTGACGTCGACCACGCTAATTTCCCTAATTGTTGAGTTATTCGTTAGGCTATTCAACACCACATTCATGCTAATTAGATCCCTTGCGAGCATTAATTCGGTAACTTGCTCTGCTGTTTGCGCAGCTAAGGTTTGTCCAAGGATGTCAGCTTGTTGACGAAGAATATTTCGCGAGCTATAAGTGGTAAGAAGCCAAAATATGCTCATCGTCAGAATTAATAGAGAGCATACTAATAGTGAGAATTTTCGCGAGATTTGAGGGCCTAGACTTGGAAGACCATTTCTTTCTTCATGTTTGCTCGGTTCTTGTATTTTCTGTTCCTCCTATACCTCTACTGAGTTGACTCACTGTTTGATATATTTCTTTTGAGTTAGCATATCAGTAGAACTCTAATTAAACGAGTCGGGTTTTAGACAATGCTCCGGGCTCCTCTTGAACCAGGGTAGGAACAAGGTACCCAGGTAATTCTTTGCGCAATA
>CACAEJ010000071.1 GCA_902531515.1 uncultured Pseudohongiella sp. | reverse complement strand
GGGGTAGGCAAGACAACAACTTCAGTTAATCTTGCCGCGTCTTTGGCAATTACAAAAAATAAGGTATTGCTCGTGGATCTTGATCCTCAGGGCAATGCTACGACCGGTTCAGGTGTTGATAAGTCTAGTTTGAAGCGTTCGGTTTACGATCTTTTGGTAGGCTCGCTCTCTGTCATGGATATCTTGGTTACTCAGTCCGGGGATTATGATCTTCTGCCATCAAATTCAGACCTCGTTGCCGCGGAAGTTGAATTATTGAAAGGTAAAAATCGAGAAATTCGGTTGAGAGACTCTCTCACTGAAATTCGAGAGCAATACGAATTTATTCTAATAGACTGCCCACCTTCTCTAAATATGCTGACCATCAATGCTTTAGCGGCGGCAGATGGAGTTGTGATTCCTATGCAGTGCGAGTACTACGCACTAGAGGGGCTCTCAGCGCTGATGGAAACCATTGGAGTAATCAAAGAGGAGCTTAATCCTCTCCTGAAAATTGAGGGTATTTTGCGAACCATGTATGACCCGAGAAGCAAGTTGACGAGCGAAGTTAATGGGCAACTTTTCAACTACTTTGGAGATGTAGTTTACCGGACTGTTGTGCCTCGCAACATACGATTGGCTGAGGCTCCCAGTTATGGTCAACCGGTTATAAAGTATGATAGGCAATCTCGTGGGGCAGTTGCATACTTAGCTCTCGCAGGGGAGCTTTTGAGACGCTATGATGAGTCTGCCGTGAAAGCAACGACGGCCTAAAACAGAGAACACAAACTAAAATGAGAGAAAGAAAAAAACTAGGCAAAGGTTTGGGTGCACTCTTATCGTCTGAAAGTGCTCAAAATATGTCTAGGCTATTAAATAATAGAAAAGTCTCTGCAGAAAAAGCTATCTCAGATCATGGAGAAGAGCTGAAGCATATCCCTGTTGACCTGATCCAGAGGGGTAAGTACCAGCCGAGAGTTGAAATGGATGAGGTTGCTCTGGAGGAGTTAGCTCTATCAATAAAGGCTCAAGGTGTAATGCAACCGATAGTTATTAGATCTATTGCTCCCCAAAAATACGAGATCATAGCTGGCGAGCGTAGATGGAGAGCTGCCCAAATAGCTGGTCTTGATTCAATACCAGCAGTAATTAAATCGGTCAGTGATGAAGCTGCAATTGCTATGTCATTGATTGAGAATATTCAAAGAGAAAACTTGAACCCGATAGAAGAAGCGATGGCGTTAAAGCGTTTGCAGGACGAGTTTGAACTTACACAGCAAGAAGTTGCCAACGCAGTGGGTAGATCTCGTACAACTGTGACCAATCTGATGCGGCTGGTCGGTTTGCACATTGATGTGCAAAAGATGTTGCAATGCGGCAAACTAGAGATGGGCCATGCAAGGGCACTTTTAACCTTACCTGATTCAAAGCAGGTTGAATTTGCCAGAGTCGTGGCCCAGAAAGGTCTTTCAGTGAGGCAAACAGAGGCTTTAGTAAGAAAGGCGAACCTTCATGGTGAGTCCGAATCAGGTAGAAATAGAAATGCAGATCCCAATATTAAGAAGTTGGAGGAAAGTTTAGGCGAAAAGCTTGGGGCAAAGGTGTTGGTTCAACACAATGCAAATGGGAAGGGGAAGCTGACCATTACATACAATAGCCTTGATGAGTTGGATGGTATATTGGCGCATTTAGAGTAGAGGATTTAATAAATTTACTTAATTTTTTTGGAAAACAGAAGTTATTTTTCCCGGCGTGCAGAATTGTTTCTGAGTGCGGTTGATACTGCATAACAAAGCTCCTATAATGCGCGTGCTTTTTTCCTTGCTAGGGCAAAGATCTAAGCAACTTTGGGGGTTTTGATACTAATAATAAGCGATTTTTCTAAGCCTACTTCGTGACCAATTTAAGACCTCCTTCAGTATATAAAGTAATAGTTGCACAAATAACCTGGACAGCTTCTTTTTCCCTAGTCTGTCTGATGATTTTCGAGGCAGCTGTTGGATACTCCGCACTATTGGGCGGGCTTATAAGCGCGGTACCAAATAGCTATTTTGCATTGCAGGCCTTTAAGTTTCAGGGTGCACAAAACGCAGACAAGGTAGTCAAAAGTTTTATTCGCGGAGAGCTTGGTAAAATTGTTTTCACTGGTGTGCTTTTCGCGTTAAGTTTTACCCTAGTTACGGGTTTAAATGAATTTGCGTTGATAGCCGGGTTCATCGCTACTCATTTTGTTGGGGTGGTTATGTCTGGATTTATTAACTACAAGCCAACAGGGAAAAACACCTAAATATAAACTAACAATTTAGTAGAGAAGAATTCAGACAAGATGGCCGACGCATCGCATGCCGCAGCGGAATTAACCGTTCAAGAGTACATTACTCATCATTTATCATTTCTTACGTTTGGAAGGATTAATGGACATTGGACGTTTGCTCACACTCCAGAAGAAGCAGCTGAAATGGGTTTTTGGGCGATCAATGTCGATACTTTTGGGTGGTCGTTATTTCTCGGAGCAGGCTTCTTGTGGTTCTTCTATCGTGTAGGAAGGACAGCGTCGGTTGAAAACCCTTCGGGCGCACAAAATTTTGTTGAGGCGGTCGTCGAATTTGTCGACGGCCGCGTATCAGAGACATTTAAGTATAAAAATGAATTGATTGGGCCTCTCTGTTTGACCCTTCTATTTTGGATTTTGTTGATGAACACGATGGACCTTGTGCCGGTTGATCTGTTAACTAGCTTTGGTTTTGAAAAGTTTGCTGCAGTTGTTTTTCACTTCGAACACGCTCCCTTTAAAATCGTGCCAACAACCGACCCTAATATCACCATGGGGATGTCAACCTTGGTATTTTTCATGATCATATACTACAGCGTGAAAAATAAAGGCTTGGGGGGCTTTCTGGGAGAGTTAGCATTCCATCCATTCGGAAAGTGGATGATGCCATTTAATTTAATAATTGAGGTTCCTACTTTGTTTGCAAAACCTGTATCGCTCGGGTTGCGACTATTTGGAAACTTGTATGCAGGAGAACTCTTGTTTTTACTAATCGCTGCAATGCTAGGGGTGTGGCAGTTGCCAGCGCACTTTGTCTGGGCGTTTTTTCATCTGCTGGTGATACCCCTGCAAGCCTTTGTTTTTATGATGTTGACAATTGTTTATCTAAACGCGGCACACGAAAAACCGCATCACTAATT
>CACAEJ010000070.1 GCA_902531515.1 uncultured Pseudohongiella sp. | reverse complement strand
GTTCCTCGCTTCGGGCATGGCTTCAGCCCAGTTTGGGAATCATATTTCGGGCGATGGGATACCTAATCCAAATCCCGTTGTTACTCAGGCTTGGGGTGATTTGCCATCGGGGCGAAATTGGGGTTCTACGGCTGGAGTGGATATTGATCCCCTTGATGGGCACATCTGGGCCTACGAGCGCTGCGGAGCAGCTGCATTCGGTGGCGGAGCACCTATTAACTGCGATACTAATCCTGTAGATCCAATATTTAAGTTCCATAGGGAGACTGGGGAGGTGCTTGCCAATTTTGGTGGTGGGCTTATGCAGACGCCACACGGTATTCACGTAGATCATGAGGGTAACGTATGGGTCACCGATTTCGCAGCGAATGCGGATGGGACTAAAGGTCACCAGGTTCATAAGTTCAGCCCCACGGGGGAGGTTCTGATGAGCTTGGGTACACCGGGACAAGCTGGCTCAAATCTGGGATATTTCAATCAACCTAACGACGTAATTGTCGGTCCAGATGGCAGTATATATGTTTCAGATGGACATAATGGTCAGGGATTGACTAGTAATCAGGCTATGGACGAAGGTCGAGGTAGAGGGGACACTGCGAGAATTATGAAGTTCACGCCAGAAGGTGAGTTTATTAAGGAGTGGGGTGAAATAGGGGTGCGTCACGGTGAATTTAGGACGCCTCATGCTATGGAATTCGATTCAAAAGGTCGCCTATGGGTGGCGGATAGGGGTAATCATCGGTTGGAAATATTCGACCAAGATGGCAACTATCTAGAGTCTCGATATGCCTACGGTCGGATTAGCGGCATTTTTATAACCGATAATGATTTAGTTTATGCTATTGACTCTGAGTCGAGCCCCACAAATCATGTTGGCTGGAGAAATGGTGTACGGATTGGTCATATTGATAAGGATGAAATCACCGGATTTATACCTCCTTTTGAAAGACCTGATCGAGTGTATCAAGGTACCGCAGGTGAGGGTGTTGCGGTCGATTCCAGTGGAAATGTTTATGCTGCTGAGGGTCCAAACTCCCTGAGTTGGGCAGGCGGCGCATTTACTAAATACTCTACTCGGTAGGCTTGAAAATATTTTAAAAGCAATGTGGTTCACCGAACCACATTGCTTTTTTTTGATCACGATAAAGGGTGGAATTTAAATTGCATTCAATCAATTGGAACGACGTTGAGTTGGAGATTGTGAACGAAAATATGAAGCGAAGGATTGTTACCGGTGAAAAAATGACAGTTGCTAGGATATATTTCGAGGACGGTTTTTTTGTTCCTATGCACAGTCATCATAATGAGCAAATAACCCAAGTGGTAAGGGGACAAATGCGTTTCGAATTTGGTGGTGACGAGCCAAGAGAATTATTGCTAAATCCTGGAGATGTTGTCGTAATTCCTGCTGATTTACCTCACTCGGCGACATGCATAGGATCTGTTGAAGAGATAGACATGTGGTCTCCCCGAAGAGATGACTGGCTGGACGGAAGTGACGATTATTTGCGTCAGTAGGTTAAAGGAGAACTAATGCTCTTTTGGGGTTCCGCGGTGTCTGGGACTAGTCATAGAACTCTCCTTATGGAATAACTTGCAGACTTAAAGACAGAGAGAATAGTGCCGGAATGACTTGACTGACGACCGGTTTCGTTAATACTCTCTCGGGTGGACATGAAATCATGTTGACAATGTGACTCTTTCTGTCTTCATCCAGCAGTTAGTATGACAGATAAATAAAAAAATTGCGGGAGGACCAAATGGGACTAACTAGTAGAGCAGCAATTCTTATTATTGCAGGACTTGGATTAACACCGTTCTCGTTTCTGCTTGCGCAGCAACCGAATACCATTAATTTTGCAGAGCATGTAGCGCCGATTATCTATGATAATTGCGTTGAATGTCATCGCCCTGGTTCGATTGCACCGATGTCCTTATTAGATTATGAGACGGTTCGGGCTTGGGGGCCCGTTATAAAAGATAGGGTCGAAAAACGCAGTATGCCTCCTTACTTCATTGATAAGGGCGTGGGGGTGCAGTCTTTTTTGGATGACCGTTCTCTTAGTGATCAGGAGATAGCGACCATTGCCGCATGGGTCGATTCCGGTGCCCCGCAAGGAGACATGAATTATCTTCCTTCTGCTCCACAATTTGAAGATGATGTTGCTTGGACGCTTGAGGATGATATGGGACGACCGCCAGATTTAATCATTCCAATTCCAGAGCCGTTTACAGTCCCAGCTGATGGTCCAAACTGGTGGATGACGTTTTATAGCGATACTGGCTTAACGGAGGATCGCTGGATAAAAGCTTTTGAGACTAAACCGTCAGCAGAGGGTTATCCGGTGGTTCATCATGCAGTTACATCGATGGAATTTCCAGACGGTGGTGGCGGATTTTTGAGCGAATATGCGCTTGGAAAGACTGCAGATATAAATCCACCAGGAACGGGTCAGCTAATAAAAGCTGGGACCCGACTTAATTGGAACGTTCATTACGCGGCAAGCCCTGACGGTTTGGATAGAACTGATCGGACTAGGTTGGCTTTGTGGTTTTTGCCTGAAGGTGAAGATCCCGAGCACGAGTTGATTCGGTCCCATATGGCTGATAACGAGGATCTAGATCTGCCCGGTGGTCAAGAACGAATTCGCACAGATGGTTACGAGTATTTGGACAAAAATATTCGAATAACGGCTTTCCAGCCGCATTTGCATAACTTGGGAACAAGGCAGTGTGTGGAAGTCATTTATCAGGACAACAGGAGGCAAACTCTAAGCTGTGCAGACTGGGATTTTGGCTGGCACATCGCCTATAACTATTCGGCGGAGGTGCAGCCGCTGATTCCTAAGGGCTCAATGATACATGTGACTAGCTGGTTCAATAACTCAAAAAGTAATCCTTGGGCCGGAGATTCAAGGAACTGGGTTGGGTTTGGGCAGCGCTCCACCGATGATATGTCTTTCTCTTGGATAAGCTACTATGAACTAACCGATGATGAATACGAAGCGGCAGTAGCTGAGCGACTTGGGGGAATAGAAATTGGTAGCGACGATTAGTTGTTAAAATAATAAACTTTGAGAGGAGTTCTCGAACGATGTTGGTTCGATATCTATGGATTAAATTAGGTACTTTGTTAGCGGTTTTTTTCATTATAAATTCGACTTCAGTCTCGGCTCAGACTTTGTATAGATTTGGGCAGAGTATTCAA
>CACAEJ010000069.1 GCA_902531515.1 uncultured Pseudohongiella sp. | reverse complement strand
CCTTTAAAGAAATCCAGGTGAGTTTGTTTTTGTTTATCCCACCCTACTATGCCTTCTGTTCCTGCAATGAAGCAGTATGGCAAAGACTCATCACCGTGGACGTCCAGGAAAAAATCTACTCCGGTCTTCAGCATCTTTCTCTTTACAAAATACACCTCGGGGCTTTTCTTAAAGGAAGGAGTTTCCCACTCTCTGTTCAGATTTCTTCCGGCGGCGTTTGTTCTTAAATTACCTCTATAGCTGCCATCTGGGTTCATATTTGGAACTAGATAAATATCGCAATCTTTTAGCAACTTTTGAACAAAAGTTTTTGGGCCATCGACTAGTTGCTCGATAAGGCCCTCCATCCACCATTCTGACATGGTTTCTCCAGGATGTTGCCGTGCAATTATCCAACATACTTTTTTTGGCTTGCTATCTAAGTCATTGGAGAACTTTATCAATTCGATATCATGATTTTCGATGGTTTCACCCAGAACTTCGTGTCTACAGAATTCAGAATTTAGTGAAGATGCAATGAGCTTGGAGTGTTGTTCTAAGGTATAAGGGACAAAATAAGCGAAATAAATTATATCTCTAGTTGGCTGAATTTCTATCGTTAATGAACCGTGGACTAAAACCGTTTTATGACGAAACCAGCTGGTCCTATCATAAGAACAACATACTTCATAGTTCTCAAAACCTTTCGGGTAAGCAGCTCCCCCCGCATTACGAATATAAATGTTGCATTCCGTATCCCTGACTCCCGATAACCTAAAGTAGAACCACTGGTAAAAATTAGAGTTACTATCTCTTCTTATAGCGATCTCAATTTTTTTGGGCGAACTACAGTTTATAATTTCAATATTACCTGAATCGAAATTCTGGGTTATTTCCACGCTGGACTCCTTTTTAAAAATTAGCTGAAGCGCCCAAGAGAGTATGACTTTGTTGATTCGATTTTGCTATGATTGCACAATAAATATATAGCTAGCCCAAAGGAGGGCTGCAAGTTAATTGAAATGGCTATAACAGAAGATCTTAATGTTGCTTCCAATGAAGCTTTAATTACACCCGAACAGTTAAAGGATGAAATGCCTTTAACTGGTGATGCTCTAGAATCTGTTAAGAGTGCTCGGAATACAATTTTTTCTATTCTTGATAGAAAGGATCCTAGAATATTCGTGGTTGTTGGGCCTTGCTCTATTCATGATGCGGGCGCGGCGATCGATTATGCAAAAAGACTAAAAACTCTCGCGGATCAAGTTGCTGATACGCTATTTATAGTGATGCGAGTTTATTTTGAAAAACCTCGAACCTCCATTGGCTGGAAAGGTTTAATTAATGACCCGCATCTAGATGATTCGTTTAAAATAGAGGAGGGTCTCAGAATAGGCAGGCGACTGTTGCTAGATATTGTAAATTTAGGACTACCAACTTCTACAGAGGCACTTGACCCTATTTCACCTCAATACATGCAAGATTTAATTGCTTGGTCAGCGATCGGTGCTCGCACTACAGAATCTCAAACTCATCGGGAAATGTCTTCCGGCTTATCCTCAGCGGTTGGGTTTAAGAATGGTACTGACGGGGGTCTGACGGTAGCCGTAAATGCCATGCAATCTGTGTCTAGCCCGCATAGGTTCCTTGGGATAAATCCGAGAGGACAAGTCTCTGTGGTTACCACGAAAGGAAACTCTTATGCCCACGTGGTCTTACGAGGAGGAAGTAATGGGCCAAATTATGACTCGGTTCATGTGTCTCAATGCGAAAAAGCGTTGGCCGAAGGTAGGGTCAGCAGCAATATAATGATTGATTGCAGTCACGCAAATTCAAGTAAAAATCCCGATATACAACCGTTAGTATTGAATGACATTACTCATCAAATACTCGAGGGCAATAAATCGATTATAGGGGTGATGCTAGAGAGTTTTATTAATTCAGGGAATCAGTCGATTCCTGAAAATCTTGAAGATCTGAAGTATGGAGTATCAGTGACAGATGCTTGTATGGATTGGACCACGACCGAAAGCGCCATCTTGCAGATGTCTAAGAAAGTAAAGGAAATGTTGAGAAATAGGAACGTTTAAAGACCCATACTTAACCCCGATCTAATACAATTTTTTTAAACGGAAATAGTTTAGTATTCCTAGTCGGATCGATTATGCGCTGCTTGCGTACGCTAAAGTAACAGGCTGACTTTCTGTTTTGCTAAGTTCCAACCATCTCTCGACGAAAGGGTTTGTCAAAAGCGTTTGCTTATAGCTATTAGCCTCGCTGCATAGTTCTGCACCATAGGACTCAAAGCAAATGGCCATTGGAGCAAACATACAGTCGGCAATAGAGAATCTACCAAAAAGATAGTTCCCATTCTGCCCAAAACGTCTTCTGCAGCAACTCCAAATTGCATCTATACGAGCTATTTCGTTCTGCAAATTCTCAGTCGGCCAAAGCTTGCAAGATATGCAACAATTCATTGGCCATTCCTTTTTTAACCTCGTGAACTCGGAATGAGCTTCGGCGCTTACAGACCTGGCATGGGCTTTTCTTTTCTTATTTTGGGGCCATCCAGCCTCATTAAGCAGATTCTCAGAGATATACTCACATATTGACAACGAGTCCCAAACAGTCACATCCTCATGAATAAAGACGGGGACTTTTAGGGATGGTGAGTAAGGTCCAAGTCTCTCCGCTGTATCTTTTCGGAAAAGTGGTATTTGAACCTCTTCAAACGCTATATTATACATCTTTAATAATAGCCAAGGGCATAATGACCACGAAGAGTAGTTCTTGTCACCAATAACCAACTGAGTATTAGTATTTTTCATCATAAGGCTCTTTTTCCCTATTTAGTATCTCTTACAAGCTGGTTAGTGACGAAACTCCCGACACCGTTAGTTCTTATATGAATTGTCACTCGACGATCAAAGAAGTCGGATTCATAATTTGAATTAGACTGCAATGGTTTCGTGTCCCCATAGGCGACTGTGATAAAAGACGTGCGGTCGATACCGTTCTCTATTAAGAAGTTTTCTACTGAGTCACTTCTTTTTTTTGAAAGCTCCAAGTTATTTGCAGCATTTCCATTTCGATCTGCATAGCCGAGTATTTCAATTTTAGAATTTCTTATTTTCCTTGCTTGATTTGCGATCATTTTAAGCTCTTCTTTGTAGTGCTCCTCAATTTCACTCTTGCCAGTCTTAAAGTGGATTGAAATTTTAGTTTCGCAGCAGCTGATATCTACATCTGAATTTCCAATTGACGTCGAATTATCATT
>CACAEJ010000068.1 GCA_902531515.1 uncultured Pseudohongiella sp. | reverse complement strand
TGAGCATCGCCAAAAATCTGGGAATACCGCTGGATGAAAATTCGATTAAAGAGGCTAAGTTCTATAATCCCGGCTCCGATAGCCCCGAAGTCAAATATCTGATAGAAAAACGGAGTGCGCTCGGTGGAAGTATTCCAGAGAGAAAGGCAGATTGTATTAAACTCGAGACACCGGATCTCATCAGCTTCGAATCAATAACTAGCGGGCTAAGTAAAAAACCGCAATCCACTACGATGGCTTTAGTCCGGATACTGGCTATTCTGCTAAGAGAAAACTCTCTAAAAAAATACATTGTGCCGATCGTTCCAGATGAGGCTCGAACCTTTGGCCTAGATGCTCTTTTCAAAATAGCAGGGATCTTTTCCTTACAAGGTCAAAAATATACACCTGTTGATGCAAATTCTTTGATTGCCTATCGAGAAGCCAGGGATGGTCAGATCTTGCAAGAAGGCATATGTGAGGTTGGAGCGCTAGCATCCTTCTTAGCAGCTGGAACCGCATACTCCATTCATGGATTACCTATGATTCCGTTCTATTTTTTCTACTCAATTTTCGGCTTTCAACGAGTTGGTGATATGATCTGGACTTGCGGTGATATGCTATGTCGAGGGTTCTTAATCGGAGGCACAGCCGGACGCACCACATTAAACGGTGAGGGGATTCAACATCAAGATGGTCATTCACAAGTCGTCGCAAACACCTACCCAAATTTAAAAAGTTACGACCCTGCTTTTGCATATGAACTAGTAATCATAGTCAGAGAGGGTATTCATCGGATGTATACGCTACAACAGAATATCTTCTATTACATAACGGCTTACAATGAGAATTATGTAATGCCAGCAATGCCGGCAGATAAAGTATCTCAGAAGGGTATCCTCGCTGGGGCATATCATTTTGCCTCCACGAAATCAGAAGAAACCTCAGAGATTCATCTGTTAGGAAGCGGATCGATAATGCAACAGATTCTTAATGCTAAGAAGAAGTTGGAGGCGCTTGGCTTTGAAGTATCAATCTGGAGCGTGACTAGCTACAACGAACTCTGCCGCGAAGCTGAGGAGTGTGATCGTCAGAATCGATTAAATCCTTTTGAGAAAACAAAAAGCGCTTATATTCAAAAACTTTTCGCGAAAACAAAAGGTGTTTATGTTTCCGCTTCAGATTATATGAAATCATTGGGAAACAGCATCGCTCCTTGGATGCCATCTAATTATTGTGTCCTAGGTACTGATGGGTACGGCGTGAGCGAAACTCGCGAAGATCTCCGAGCTTATTTTGAAATCAGCTCCGACTATATTTGTCACGCAGCCTTGGTGGGTCTATTTAAAATAGAAAGAGTCTCTTCTACCAAATTAAGAAAGCTTTGCAAAGGTCTTAACATAGACCCTAGCAAACCAAACCCAATATATCGATAATCTTTCTAATCGGGTTCCACAACCTCAATTCGAACCCCGTCGGGTCCTTCAATGAACGAAATTCTAATTCCTCTGAAAGATAGAGGCTCCATCGAGAATTCGGCTTCGTTGAGTCGTAAATTTTCTCCAAAGTCGTCCAAATTCGCCGACGCCCAACCCAAATGGTCCATCGCCCTTCCCTGAGTAGGAACTACACTTTCACCCGATTGAGCCGCCATCAACCAAACATCGCTGTAATTTATAGCAGGCAAGACCCCCTTCCATTGAACAATCTCTCCACCAAAAATGCTCTGATACCAAGTTAAAGTCTCCCTTGGTTGAAGAGAAGATAGGTGAATATGATGTAACCCTCGAGTCTCGGGATCATCAATCAATTCGATTTTTGTCCCCCATGGGTCGACCACAAAAGCAATCTTCATCCCCGAAAATTCCACAAAGTCTCCGATTTGCTCTCCACCATCAGCCAGCACGTTGGCAGTTATCTCTTCGACATTTGCCATGGAAAAACCAATATGATCGACCCCAGTGCCCACTGAGCCACCGGTCGGTTCGCGTTCAAAAAATATTATAGAAAGATCATTATAGAACACTCGATCTATTGGATACTGAACCACATCGGCATCGCCACGATTAAAAGATCCCGGGATTCCACCAAAATGTTTTGAATACCAATTTACTGCCTCTTGTGCGTTAGTTGCAGTGAGATGCAAATGATCATAGGGTAAAGCTGAAAATACCAAGTTTGTATAGGAAACAACGACAAAAGTTATTAGTATTTTTACCATCTCCTAGCTCCCATTATTTTTACTATGATTTGAAAGATTTTTTCAACTGCTAATCAAACGATCTAAAGATTGCTTAGTGGGTCATTGAGTACATTAGATAATTTATTCCTAATCTATACGCCGAGTTTGCATACCTAGTTGGATACGCCGGGTGGTAAGTGTGTTCCCATCCATCTCCCATATCAGAGTTCCAATTTATTAAAACCATTACACGCCCCTCATCGTCTAAGATGGCATGATTACTTGCGTAGTCGATACCTTGTTCACCGAAATCATCCGAGCGGTAGAGCGCGGGTATCATCTGCGGTCCGTCGATATCATAATAGACATGAAAGATCTCATGATCAGACTTTAGCTCGACAATTTCACGATCAGGGAAGACCTGGGAAAAAGCGGCATAAAAATTATCCCATTGTCGCTGCCCCCAAAAGTCATCTATTAACAAGAATCCGCCTCGCATCAAATATTCTCGGAGGTTCTCTGTCTCGGAGGGATCTAAGATAAGTCCCCCTGCCTGACCGACTTCTAACATATACAGAAAAGGGTAATCAAAAATTTCCTCATCATCGATACGCAAAACAATCGGTTCGCTCATCACACGAATATTGGTTAATCTAGAAACACCTCTCAAAAAATTCATGTCGGCATCTGGAAAATCAATCGACCAAGTGCCAAATCCAAAACCTTGTCCATAATAAGTATCGAATTGAACTCTGACGAAATTAAACTCTCCGCCTTCGTCATAGCCCAACTCAGTCCTACTATCGCTCTGAGGAATTATCTGAGGATAGACTTGCGCAACTATCTCGGTGTCAGTAAAAAGTAGCAGCATAGTAAGAGAGATAAGAAGAATTTTAGTCATGCCAATAAATCGAGATATAAACTTTTCCAAGAAGGTATTAAACCCTTTCTACACTAAAAATGCAGCCATGGAGATAGAAACCAAGCTAACATCACTGCTGTCGCAAAGACGAGCAATAGTCCTCCTCAGAGACTACCGGAGTAAACCACAGAAAGTCGAAAGGAGCCAAATTGCCGGTGGCTTGCGAATAGGCTGTAGGGTCCATTTCACCCTGAGCAACCTCCATAAAAGACACTGACACGATTTCACTATCAGATAATTCTGGATCACTTGCAGTCAAATATCTCGGAACCCCCAAATCTTTGCGAGCATGATAATTTCCTGCAATTAGAATTTTAATCTGTTCTCCATTCTCAGAGACTAAACTTTTTGCCATAGAATAGTCCCTTCCCTGTTGCACTCTTACCATTGCCGGA
>CACAEJ010000067.1 GCA_902531515.1 uncultured Pseudohongiella sp. | reverse complement strand
GATCTTGGCGTTTTTAAAAGCGGAGACAATTCAGAGATCCTAAAAATGTTGACCCTTGGAGCGGAACTATCGTACCGAATGCTAAGCTATCCTGCACCAATAATTGCAGCTTGCTCCGGTCACGCCGTCGCCATGGGTACGTTTCTACTTTTATGCTGCGATTATCGAATAGGCGCTAGTGGTAATTCTAAGTTTGCAGCTAACGAGGTGGCGATCGGTTTGACCGTCCCCTATTTCGCAATCGAGGTAATCAAGCAACGGATCATAAATAAACATAGAAGCAAAGCTGTTGGTCTAGCTCATTTCTTTGACATTGAGGAAGCTTTGGAAGCAGGTTTTGTAGACGAAATTGCGAAGCCCGATCAAGTACTCTCAGCCGCGACCTCAAAAGCTGAGGAATTTCTCAAACTGGATTTGCGGGCCCACACGTCAAGCAAGCTCAGACTGAGAGAGCCCATGCTGGCCTCCTTAAGAGTTGCTATAGACAAAGATATTGGTGTGTGGAAAAAGCGCGAATTGTAAAGGTCCAGACTAATGATTTGTTAATTAGCTTGTTCAGAAAGCTTCGAGACAAACCCCACTACAACCTTGTAAATTACATGTGAACCCATAACTAAAACTGCTGAGGTAGTTTGTGTTATACTCAAGTTCTTATAAGGGGGCGATTCGGATTCGACGCCGGTATCAAAACCTGGAGTGCATGTCGAGAGGGTAGTGACTCTCGTAAAAAAATTGCTGCAATTATATAGTTGCCAACGACGACAACTACGCTCTAGCTGCTTAATATAGCCGGCTAGCGATTGCCACAGGGATGCCCGTAAACCGGTGTTAGCAATCGTCATATAGAACGGGACCGCTGCTCCGGGTGTCTGAACTTGAGCAGTCAAAATTTTCAGACTCGCCCTGAATCACCCTGCGCGTCGGGTCGGGAAGGGTTAATTTAATAGACGATGCTAAACATGTAGATCTGCAGGCCGCGAACTGACGGACGGGAGTTCAACTCTCCCCGCCTCCACCAATCACTAGTCCATAACGTTCATTAATAAGTAATTAAGCGAGATAGGGGAGGCCTCAGCATCGAGCTCAATAAGTTACCCTCTCCATTCAGTTTTTCAGCTATTTCAAAGCCCGCCTTTAGTTAATTTAATTGGATCCAAAATTTTAGTGAGTTCCTCCAGACTAATGTCGGTTTCTTCAACTGCTACGTCTATTATTGGTCGGCTTTGCTGATATGCTTTTTTTGCAATTTCAGCTGCCTTTGTGTATCCAATGATTGGATTTAGCGCGGTAACCAAAATAGGGTTCTTATGCAATGCTTTTTTCAAATTAGATTCGTTAACTGTAAAGTCTCTTATCGCCTTATCTGCCAAGAGTCTTATTCCGTTGGATAGAAGATTGATACTCGATAATAAATTACAGGCGATGAGAGGGAGCATAACATTCAATTCAAAATTACCTGATTGACCCGCTATGGTTATGGCTGAGTCGTTTCCTATGACTTCCGCTGCGACCATGGCAGTGGCTTCAGGTATAACAGGATTGACTTTTCCTGGCATAATAGATGAACCGGGCTGTAATGGCTTCAGCGTAATCTCTCCCAAGCCTGACAAAGGGCCAGAGTTCATCCATCTGAGGTCGTTTGAAATTTTCATTATAGTAACGGCTAGTGTTTTTAGTTGGCCCGATAGAGCAACGGCTGAATCTTGTGACCCCATCAATGGGAAAAAATTATTCACAGAAGAGAACTTTACACCTGTAACGGTTGATAGGTTTTCAGCAAAGCGAGCCGAAAATTTTGCGTGTGTGTTTATACCGGTGCCTACCGCTGTTCCTCCGAGAGCTAACTTTTTTAGTGTTTCGAGCACCTTTTCGATCAGTCCAATGTTTTGAGTAAGCTGATCTGACCAACCCAGCAAACTCTGATCTAATCTTATTGGCATAGCATCCATTAAGTGTGTCCTGCCAGTTTTGCAGTAAGATTTGACCTCTATGGCCTTATTTTCAATCACATCAATAAGGTGCTGTAAGGCTGGAATTAGAGTCTCAAGAACCTCCAAAACTGCGCTGACATGAATGGCAGTTGGTATTACATCATTGCTACTCTGCCCAAAATTTACATGATCATTTGGATTAATAGCTTTACCCAGAACCTCGCTAGCAAGATTAGCTATGACCTCATTGGCGTTCATGTTTGAGCTAGTGCCAGAGCCTGTTTGAAATACATCAACAGGGAAATGACGCATGAAATATTTATCCTCTCTAAGGGTTTGGCATGCCTTAATAATGGCTTCACCAACATCTTTTTCCAGACAATCTAACTCAATGTTTGTTTTAGCAGCATTAGACTTGATCATTATCAAAGAGTTGATGAAAGCGGCAGGCATTTTCTTGCTACTTATAGGGAAATTATTAACAGCTCGCTGAGTTTGTGCTCCGTAAAGGGCTCCTGCATTTATCTCAACTTCTCCAAGGCTATCCTTCGCGATACGTGTTTTCCTGAAATTTTCTTCTGTCATGATTTGATCGTTCCTTTTTAAACTCACTCAGAGCATTCTCGTTTTTGAGATAATACAAAGCAAATCTTATTAATTTCTGATAAATCCCCATCATCTTTGGCTAATCGGTAAAGATTGCGCAAAGGTTTAAAAACATGATCCATACACAAATGCCTCCAGTTCTCTGGGACAGATTCATCTATGGCGGTGTCTAGTAACAAATCTAATATTTTTAGATTTAATGATTTTAGGTAATGCTTTGAATAATTTGTATCAGCCTCCTCCAATAGAGTGAGTAAACTTTGCAACAGGTTCGGATTATCTGGCTCGCTCCCTAAACGAACTTTTTCTTCCAATAAAATGATTTTTCTCATATTCATACCCAGAGGATACTATAGACCTCGGCTAGGAGGTAACAATCTGAGCTGCAGGAATATACTCCTGGCAACAGCAAGTTGTTTTCGTTAAAAATCGTCCTTCCTTACATGAAATCAATCTCGAGTGTAGACCGAACCTACATATCTTGATTCACCAATTATTAATACTCCTTCAGAGCGAGTTTTTCGCCCAGAAGACTCCTGCCCTTCCATTACGATTTTATAATTGTGGTCAGGAGCTGTTTGTTCCCAAGTGCCCTCACCCTCGCCAAAGATACGCGTTCCGTCTTCATTCAGTGCCTCGCCTATCCAGCTGCATGTCCCCTTAGTCGCAGTAGCTTCTTTAAAATTTTCTACAACTTTTAAAGTTCCGTAAACTCCTCCATAAGCTGAAACCTCTCCCTTAAAGTTTGAATAACTGACCACTTGTCCCTCTTCATTCCGCGTGTAAGTGGAACTAACACCATCTAGTGAAAAATCCGCTATTTTTTCAGACATAAAGCCTCCAAATGTTATAGATGTAAAATGGCAAAATACTCGCCGCCTCAGAACATACTACAAGTATCAGCTAACAAGGAAGCATGATAATAGCGCCGCCTGACTATTAAAAGCTCGGTTATCCTAAGCCAGCTAAGGTTAGCAATAGAAAACGCTCGAGGGTGTTACTGAC
>CACAEJ010000066.1 GCA_902531515.1 uncultured Pseudohongiella sp. | reverse complement strand
TCGAACACTAAATATTTGGTTAGCCGCCGAAACAGCTTTTACCAACAATATGATTTCAGAAGCCACCTATCTGATAACTTTAGCTGACGCTAAGGCTATGATTGCCAGTCATAAAGCATTAGGAACCGCGGTTATTTGGGAGTCGATTTTATCTCGTTATCCTTTTTTAAAAGACAAGCAGATTATACAGCTCATAAGAGAAGGACTTGATGGTTAATTATCTTAAAAACTGACCTTCCTTGTTAGCCGATATCTATAGTATCTTCTGGGTATGAATATGGTATTAATATGAAAAAAGTTAAGGTGAGTTTTGATGTCTGGATTCAATTCCTCGGAATGTTGGGCGTACTCGGGGGGTTAGTTTTTGTAGGGTTAGAAATGCGGCAATCCCAAATGATAGCGCAAGCCGGTCAACAGCAAGATAGGACTGCTATATTTTTCGGTCTGATTGGTTCAAATAATGAGGCAGGAGTAGATTGGCAGTCAACGGTTTATGAGGCCAAAGCCGAGAAAAACGAAGCTTATACAGCTGCCGAAATAGTTCGTCGAAATAATTATCATGCCCATCTATTTACCTATGAAAATGATTATTTCCAATATGCGCAAGGCTTGATGACTGAGCAAGTTTGGAATGCAAAGCTCGTGGCATTAGAGTTTTTTTATAATCAATGTGACATGAGGGATTTAATGGACTATCGTAAAAATTGGTTTCCGTTGGGGTTTGTAAACATTATCAATACCCTTAATGATGAATGTTCCGACTAATGAACAAACTACTAACAACAATAACTCTACTCTGCTTCTCTGTTGCTGATATCTGAGAATATTCTATGGACGCTTCCTATGTCTCCAATTTTACCGAATTTGCAATCGTCTTAGCAGGCTTCTCTGGTCTCGTTATCGCCATAGGTTCTAATAAAGGGCGAAGCAACCCTTTAGTAAAGCAACGTACGATTGTAATGTTATTGTTTTCTTTTTCTGCCGGCTTTGGATCATTGCTGCCCACACTTGCTCTTTCTCTTGAAGTCGATGACATCTGGAAGTTTTCTAGTTACGCCCTATTTTGTCTTTTAATAGGCACTATTGTTGGAGTTTACTTAACCACTAGGCTCTTATTAAATAAAGAACAGCGACAACAGTTGAGAGCTTATATGTATGTATTAATCTTCGGTGTTAATACTGCTCTTGTCATCCTTCTAGTATCAATACCAGTGGCAAGTACTTTTTTAATAGCCTTAGTCTGGCAGTTGATTTTATCAGCCATCCTATTTACTCGATTAATACTGCAATCTTAATATCAGCAAAATAAGGCTTCCCTCTCAGTCGATTCCTATAGTACTAGTGCGACTATGATACCCCCCCGAAACATAGGGGCGGGGGCATCCCTTTGCCTGTCTTAATATTGATAGTTGCCTAGCCGATATTTATTAGTGAATTTTAAAAAAAATAAGAAAAAAATAGGAGTGAAATTTTGGAACTTTCTTTTGCATTACTGAGTGAAAATGATTGAACGGGAAGTAACTATTCTGTCGGGAGATATCAAACTAAAGGGAATTTGCTGTTTACCTGACGATAAAGGGCCATTTCCAGTAATTCTCTACATTAGTGGCAGTGGTCCAATTGACCGAAATGAAAATATCCCTGGTCTACGCCTAAATAATTCTAAAATAATTGCGCATCACCTTGCTCAGAAACGCATTGCTAGTTTGCGATACGACAAACGAGGTGTTGGCGATAGCGAAGGAGACTTTTATTCTGCGAGTCACAATGATTTAGTTGATGATGCAGTGGCCTCTATTCAGTTTCTGCAGCAGCAGACATATATTGAAACTGGAAAGGTCTATGTTGCGGGCCACAGTGAAGGATCAATCATCGCCACTCAAGTCGCAAATCGGCAGCAAGACATCGCTGGAATAATTCTAGTTGCTCCTTTTTGTGACAATATGGAAACCATTTTAGTAAAGCAGGCGCAACATTTGAAAAGCAAGGTTATGGGGCAAAAAGGATTAAAAGCCTTAGCTGGGAAATTGATGACCTTTCTTTTTGATCCTATTAAAGCTCAAAAGAAGCTGATTAATAAGATAAAGGAATCAAATAAACCATTTATTCGTTTCTTAGCATACTCCGGCTTGAAAAAAGTACCGGCCAATTGGTTTCGTGAATTATTTGTCTTGGATGTAGAACAAATTTATAGGCAATGTGATGTACCAGCGCTCTTGATCGGTGGCTCTAAAGATATTCAATGTGATCCTTATGACGTTATGAAGATTAAAAATATATACGGAGGTATAGCGGAAGCACATATTGTTGAGAAGATGTCTCATCTTCTACGAAAAGAAGAAGAGGATCCTTCAGTATTCAACTACCATGCGCAATTAAAGCAAACAATCATGCCCGAGGTATTAGAACTTATTGATGCCTGGCTTCAACGTGAGTTGCAGGACAAAAAACCCCGGTGAAGAAGAAGGTGCTTTTACTTTCAACAATAAGAAGAGAAGAAGAAAGGCTAGAGACCAGATTTTACGTGGCTTTTATAAGGTTTTGTAGCTGGGAACGGTCAGTATCTTACGTAAAAATGGTGCCGAAGGCCGGACTTGAACCGGCACGAGCAAGGCTCACTACCCCCTCAAGATAGCGTGTCTACCAATTCCACCACTTCGGCAAGTTCGATGAGCGCACTTTCATTAATTAT
The DNA here is from genome assembly GCA_902531515.1 of uncultured Pseudohongiella sp. Lineage (GTDB taxonomy): Bacteria > Pseudomonadota > Gammaproteobacteria > Pseudomonadales > Pseudohongiellaceae > UBA9145. The sequence continues at coordinate 896 of CACAEJ010000066.1, read as the reverse complement.
CGGGCAAGGCCGGTAAGTCGGGTTCGGCATTCGTTGGCTCCTCTTCTACCAAGCTTGGGACATCAGATTGATTCGAAGTCGCTTCCTCCAAAATCTCTTGATTAACAATTGGTAAGCCAGTAGTAGTGCTCGTGCCAGCCTGATTTTTTGCAAAAATTGCGAGAGATAAGCTTGTCACAAAGAATATTACAGCTGAAATCGTGGTTGCTCTCACCAAAAAGTTACCACTGCCCGATGCGCCAAAAACAGTTTGGGAAGCACCAGCACCAAAAGAAGCGCCAGCATCGGCCCCTTTACCTTGCTGGAGCAAAACTAACCCAACGATAGCTATAGCTGCTATCACGTGTACTATGATTATTATAGTCTGCATATAAAACAGTCCTAACTCTTACAAATCGATATAAATTCTTTCGCTTCTAAAGAGGCTCCGCCTACCAAGCCACCATCTATATCCCTCTGATTAAACAAATTAGTAGCGTTTTTACTGTTCACACTACCACCATAAATTATCCTTACAGACTCTGCAATTGAAGAGTCTTCCTTCGCTAGATGCACCCGAATAAACTCATGCACAGCCTGCGCCTGCTCCGGAGTTGCTGTGATACCAGTCCCTATAGCCCAGATTGGCTCGTAAGCAATCAGTGCTCTTTCGAAAGCAGAAATTCCAAATTTGTCTATAATCGCACAAACTTGCGACAAAATAGCTTTCTCTGTCTCTCCTCCTTCGCGCTGCGATAATGACTCACCTACGCACAATACCGGGGTCAACCCCTTATCTTGAACTGCGCCAAACTTTGCCGCAACCAAGTTATCTGACTCTCCAGCCCCTTGCCTGCGTTCCGAGTGTCCCACTAATACAAACGAAGTTCCGAAGTCTGTAAGCATCGAGACAGAAA
>CACAEJ010000065.1 GCA_902531515.1 uncultured Pseudohongiella sp. | reverse complement strand
CGGAAGGTTCTTATGAAAGCTCAAAAAACACCGTGCATAGGCATGTGTTCGACTACATCTCTCGGTGATGCGGTTTGCAGGGGGTGCAGGCGTTATTCGTTTGAAGTGATTAGCTGGAATGGCTATGATGAAGACGAAAAACTGGCCGTGCTAAGGCGAATAGAGAAGCTAGTCTGCCTGATCTTAGAGGAGAAGTTTACTATAGTTTGCGTGGCCACCCTCGAATCCGAACTGAAAAAATTAAGTGTGCCCTTTAATGCTCAGTTGTCACCTTATTGCTGGTTACATAATTTATTCAAAAAAAAGAAAAAGCATATTGAGAGTCTTCACAAGTACGGTGTAACTATGCACTCAAAGCTTGAGAAAATACCGCTTCATGAAATATTGGCCCAAGTTGATTCCGAGTTGCAGGTTTTAAGCGAGGCGCACTTAGATCGTTATTTCTATACTCCGAAAACTCAACTAATTTGTGTAGGGGGCTGAATTACTGGATAGTTTGAACGAATGCAGTTCAACGTTATTACCCGTGAGTTCCGCAAACCATCCTTTTTTGTCCCAATCGCCGAGTACGACTCTTTGTGCAGCTTGGGGTGTAGATGCTTGTCTAGCAACTTCTAAGTCATGTACTGCGGGCCTGTGGGTATGGCCATGCAAAATTTTTGACACAGCATGCTTATGGAATAACTCTACAACAGCTTGATGATTAACATCCATAATTAACTCGGATTTCGAAGACGTATCCTGTCTCGACTGGTCTCTGGCTTTTTCCGCGAATTCGGTTCGCTCCTTAATTGACTTACTCAGAAAATCTTTTTGCCAGCTGCTAGTACGAACAAGAGCCCTAAACTTTTGATAGTCCTCATCATCAGTACAAAGGGTATCACCATGAAGTAAAAGCAGTTTCTCTTGGCCTATATTGATTAGATGATGATCATAAATAATAGTGGCTCCGCAGCGCTCGGCATATTCGCTTCCTATTAAAAAGTCTCTATTTCCATGCATGATAAACAAGGAAGCTCCGCATTCTGAAAATTCTCGGAGTTTTGATGCAACTTCTAGCTCCGAATTAGTTATTGCATCATCGCCGACCCATACCTCAAAAAGATCTCCTAAAATATATAAAGCGTCGCAATTATGCTTATTTCTATCCAGGAAACTAAAAAATCCAGCTGTGATGTCTGGTCTCGAGTGATCGATATGCAAGTCAGAAATGAAAAGGCTTCTACCAAACAAGGTCAGTTTTCTTCGATACTTTTCGCTGAATTTATTACTACATCTTCTTCGGGGACATCCTGGTGGCCGAGCTGGGAGCCTGTTTTGCATTCTTTAATTTTATCTATTGTTTCCATTCCTTCTGTGACTTTTCCAAATACAGCATAGCCCCATCCTTGTGCTGTAGTATTTTTATGATCTAAGAAAAAATTATCGTTAACGTTAATAAAAAATTGCGATGATGCGGAATGGGGATCAGAAGTTCTAGCCATTGCGAGCGTCCCAGTCATATTTGATAATCCATTGCTTGCCTCATTTTCTATGGGCTCGTTAGTTGATTTTTCAGTAAGAGCGGGTTCGAATCCCCCGCCTTGAATCATAAAGTCATTAATCACCCGATGGAAGATTGTGCCGTTGTAGAAGCCTGAATCAACATATTGTTGAAAATTTTTAGATGTAATCGGAGCTTTATCAAAATCTAACTCAATGGTGAACGATCCATAATTCGTATCAAAAATAATCATCTTTTCTCCCTGAAATATATAAATAGGAACACTATTTTATGCTTCCTACAAGAACGGCTATAATAAGCCTTTTAACGGAATCTAGAAAGACCACATTTAGTTGCTTCTTTTTAGCCAAAATTTTGACTCATGACAGAATCTGAAACGGACAAGACTAAAGAATCTAGCGTTAAAGGTCCCTCAAATTTCATACGGAATATGATTACGAAGGACATCGCATCTGCTAAGCATGAAGGGCGGGTGGTTACGCGATTTCCCCCGGAGCCGAATGGCTATCTCCATATAGGCCATGCTAAGTCAATTTGTCTAAATTTTAGTTTAGCTAAAGAAAATGGTGGTGTTTGCAACTTAAGATTTGATGACACAAACCCCGCGAAAGAAAGTCAAGAGTATGTTGATGCGATAAAGGAGAACATTACCTGGTTAGGTTTCGGGTGGAATGGAGATGTTCGCTATTCTTCGAGTTATTTTGATCATCTATACAATTTTGCTACTCAACTGATTAAGAACGGTAAAGCTTTCATTTGCAGTTTAGATGCTGATCAAGCTCGCGAATATCGAGGAACGCTTACTGAACCCGGTAAGGAGAGTCCAAATCGAAATCGATCTATTAGTGAGAATTTAGATTTATTCGAACGAATGCGAAACGGTGAGTATGGAGAAGGCGCTTACACCCTCCGTGCGAAAATAGACATGGCTTCCCCTAATATTAATATGAGAGATCCGATTATCTATAGGATTCGGCATATTTCACATCATCAGACACAGGACAAATGGTGTATTTATCCAACTTACGACTTCACTCACTGTATTTCCGATGCGATTGAAAACATAACGCATTCTCTTTGTACATTGGAATTTGAGGATCACAGACCACTATACGATTGGATTTTGAATAACTTAGAATTAGATTCGCTGAAGACCATAAGTGATTCTGCGAGCACTGGTGCAAAATTTTTGCTACCCGAGCAGACCGAATTCGCAAAGTTGAAATTAAATTATACGATTATGGGAAAAAGAAAACTTAAAGAAATGGTAGAGTTGGGCATTGTCGATGGTTGGGATGACCCAAGATTACCTACCTTAGCAGGTATGCGACGAAGGGGTTTTACAGCAGTATCAATTAGAAATTTTTGTGAGAATGCGGGAATTAGTCGCTCTGAAAGTACAGTGGATTTGAGTATGCTTGAGCATGCTGTTAGAGAAGACTTAGATCAGGAAGCCTTTCGAGTTATGTGCGTGCTCAATCCACTCAAGGTGACGATAAGTAATATAAAGGAATCTGAAGCCGAAAGTTTGACTTTGCGGAATCATCCTAAAAAGGAATCGATGGGAACTCGAAAAGTACCATTTACTCGGGGAATATACATCGATAGATCTGATTTTGAAGAAATACCCTCTCCAGGGTTTAAAAGGCTTACGCCTGGAGGTGAAGTTAGGTTAAGAGGCTGCTATGTAATCAAATGCGATAAGGTTTTGAAGAATAGTGAGGGGGAAATTACTGAACTCATCTGCACAGCGGATAAAGAGACATTAGGAAGGCGCCCCGAGGGTAGAAAGGTGAAGGGAGTTATACACTGGGTATCTGCTGTATATGGGCAAGAGGCTACTCTTAGGCTATATGACAGATTGTTTATTATAGAGAACCCAGAAGCTAAGGAGGTTAAGGATTACAGAGAGTTTTTAAACCCTGCTTCATTATCTGTGATAAAAAATTGTGTAATTGAGCCTTCCATCGCCGATCAGACGAGAATTAAACATTTTCAGTTTGAGCGTGAAGGCTACTTTATTATAGACGAGAAATTAAGTGCCCAAGGGGGGTTAGCATTCAATCGAACAATCTCTCTGAGAGATTCATGGGGAAAATAGAT
>CACAEJ010000064.1 GCA_902531515.1 uncultured Pseudohongiella sp. | reverse complement strand
GAACTGGTTACACGGGTGTTGAATTGCTGCGACTTTTGAGCCAGCGAGACGATGTAGAGCTTTGCTGTGTCACCTCACGTGAGCTCGATGGTCAGACTATTCGCTCCCGTTTTCCCAGCCTTCGAGGGCAAGTTGATTTAAGTTTTAGTAATCCAGATTCGTCTGACTTAAAAGACTGCGAGATTGTTTTTTTCGCCACGCCTCATGCCGTAGCCATGCATTCGGTACCAGAACTGATTGATTATGGGGCAAAAGTGATTGATTTATCGGCTGATTTCAGAATTAAAGACTTAGAGCTTTGGGAATCTTGGTATAAAACAAGGCACTCCTGTCCTGAATTGTTGAGCATGGCGGTTTACGGTTTACCAGAGACAAATAGAGATGAGATAAAGCAGGCAAGATTGATTGCTGTTCCCGGATGTTATCCTACAGCTATTCAATTGGGGTTTTTACCTCTTCTTGAAAATAACCTGATCGAACCCGAAAAACTGATTGCGGATGCCAAATCAGGGGTAAGCGGGGCAGGCCGAAAAGCTGCAGATGCCTACCTGCTTTGTGAAGCTACTGAGTCACTGAAAGCTTACGGAATATCTGGACATCGGCATCACCCTGAAATCTGCCAACAGCTCAATTTGGCAAGTAGTTCAGACGTTAAGTTGACTTTTATTCCTCATCTTGTGCCGATGAGCAGAGGCATACTTGCCACACTTTACGGAACGCTAAGACTAGAGGAGAGTGTCTCGGATGAGTCTCTGCAAATGCTCTATCAGAATCGTTACGTTAATGAACCTTTCGTTGATATTTTAGCGAACGGAGAGACGCCGGAGACAAGAAACGTAAGAGGGGTGAACAACTGCCAAATTTCGGTCAATTATGTCGCAAGTACTAACACAATCGTAGTGCTTTCCGTAATTGATAACCTAGTAAAAGGCGCTTCTGGGCAAGCTATTCAAAATATGAATTTAATGCTTGGTATCGAGGAAAAAAAAGGTTTAGAGGGGGTTGCTTTAACTCCTTAAGTGCAAATTATTTTAATATCGAACGTTATTTAAATTTTTAGGAAAGAGAAAGTGCCAAACATAGTAAAGGGGAGTAGGCAAGATAAAATGATGGTTGTCCCTTATAGGCCGACGCAACGTTTATTTTGGCTAATCGGAGGTATTTCTTTAATCAGCCTTGGTGTAATCGGAGGGTTCGCTTTTGGCTATTACCAAACACATAAAACTGAGGGATCTTTCCTCATCGACTTGGAAGAGCAAGGTGCCACACTTGAAAGTTTGATTTCGGAAAACATAGAATTAAAAAGGCAGGTGACTATGTTGGAGAGGTCAGGAGTATTCGATCAGAAGGTAAATGAAACTGGTGAGCTGACTATCAGCAGTTTGCGCGATCAGTTGGCAACGTTAGAGCAAGATCTCATTTATTATAGAAATGTGGTCTCAAAACAGATCGAGAACACTGGGTTGATGATCTCAGATTGGAGTTTAAAACGTATAAATCAGTCGAACCGATATAGATATAAATTAGCGGTGCGTCAGCAAGATGCTGATGGAGATACTTATTTAAGTGGTTACGTAAATATCGATGTGTTTGGGAAGCAGGACGGACAGACGACTAGTTACTCTCTAGACGAAATTTCTGAGGAACAAGAGCAGAATGATATAAAATTAAGGTTTAAATTTTTTCAGTACATAGAGGGAGAATTAACGGTCCCTGAAGATTTTTTGCCGGATTATGTCCGAATAGTGGGGACAGAGACTGCTCCAGTCAGCAAGACTATTGATCGAGACTACTCCTGGTTAAATACTAAGGACTGAATCACTAATTAATTAAAGGAGGGCAATGGGATGTTTGGTAAAGATGAGCAGACAAACGTTATTAAGGCTAATGTTGTTAAAGATAAAGAACCTTCGGCTAACACCTTAGTATCAAAGGCAACTGAAATAATAGGCGATATTCATTTCAGTGGTGAGTTAATTATTGAAGGTCGCGTGAAAGGAAGTATTTATGCCGAGGATGACTCTTCAGCGGTGATAAGAGTCGCGGACAAAGGTTCAGTAGAAGGAGAAATTTGTGTGCCGTCGGCGGTTATAAATGGGTTGGTCCAAGGTGATGTGAGATCGAGCAATCATTTAGAGCTTGCTGCGAAGGCGGTAGTGGCGGGTAATGTTCATTACAACTTGATCGAGATGGTCATGGGCTCAGAGGTAAATGGGAATTTAATGCATATCTCGTCTGACCAATCGAGTAAGAAGAGATTGACCTCGGACAGCAATACGTTAGGGTTTGAAAACAAAGCTCTCGAGAGTGAGTAACTCCGATATTCACTATTCAAATGATGATGTACAGATACTATAATACGAGTTCTAGGATCTTTTGCAGATCAAAGATCGGTTAAGTATCATTTTTGCAACCAACCTGCGAGAAAATTATGTCGGTCGTCCAAACAGCAGAGCCAGCTATTTTGTCTTTCACAGACAGTGCGGCGGACAAAGTTCGTAGCTTGATTTCCGAGGAAGCAAACGACAACCTGAAGCTTCGAGTATTCGTTACTGGTGGAGGATGCTCGGGCTTTCAGTACGGATTTAGCTTTGATGAGGATATTCAAGAAGATGACACGGTCATCAAAAATAAAGGGGCCAGCCTCCTTGTTGATTCTTTAAGTTATCAATACCTCGTTGGTGCAAAAGTTGATTATCTTGAAGGCCTTGAGGGTGCTCGCTTTGTGGTAGATAATCCAATGGCAGCTACCACTTGTGGGTGCGGAGCGTCATTTTCTATCTAGTTTCAATCGTTGCGATAAATCCCGCCTAATATGCAAGGGCTCGCTGCTCCCGTGAAAGGGGCCGTTTCTAACTTTTCGCCTTTGACGGTTTTTTTTGCCAACCAAGCAAATGTAGCTGCTTCAACCCAGTCCGGCTCTACTCCTAAGGCCGATGTTGACATAATCGTACGTTTTTCTATGCTAGTCTTGAGGCCATTCATTAAGCAGCTATTGTGTACGCCACCACCGCAAATATAAACTTCCGTGTCTTTTGCTGAATTATTTATAGCATCTGCGATACACTGCGATGTAAATACTGATAGTGTGGCTTGCACATCCTCTGTTCGCAAATAACATTTGCACCGTGAGATTATGCTTTCAAGCCAATCTCCGTTGAATAGTTCTCTTCCTGTGCTCTTCGGAGGAGATTTTTTCAAGTAAGATTCTTTTAGCATCTCTTGAAGAAGTTCTTGGTTGCATTGACCCGTTGCAGCCCATTCCCCGTTTTTATCATATCGTGTCCCTTGATTTTTATGGTTCCAGTAGTCCATGAGTACGTTACCTGGACCTATATCATAAGCTGAGCAGACTCCCTCTCTGGGAAGAATAGTTATGTTTGCAATACCTCCTATGTTGATAATTGCCCTGTTAAAATCACTTCTATGAAAGAATTCCTTATGGAATAAAGGAGCAAGAGGCGCACCCTGGCCACCATTAGCAACATCTTTTTGCCGAAATCCTGCGACAGTTGTAATACCGGTTTGCTGACAGATTACGTTCGGATCCCCTATTTGCATCGTAAAGGGACAATTACCGGATGGCTGATGCCAGACTGTTTGTCCATGGCTACCTATAGCTGTAATAGCTTTTGGGTTGATTTTTGTTTCTTCTAATTGCTTGTTTACAACTGATGCAAATAGTTTCCCTACAGCAATGTCGGTTTCGCCCAGAAATTTGAGGCTTACTTCCGACCCTTCGCAAATTGAAAGAATAT
>CACAEJ010000063.1 GCA_902531515.1 uncultured Pseudohongiella sp. | reverse complement strand
ACCATGTGCTGAGGCCATGGTTGAATCTGCTTTAATCCAAATAGACACACTTGACAAGCTAGATTTTCATGAGTTTAAAATCAGTTTAAAAGCATCAGAAATATTTATGACTTTACAGGCCTGTCGGGAGCTTGCAAGGCAAGTAGATCAGCCTTTTCATTTGGGCATCACCGAAGCAGGGGGTCAGCGGTCTGGTACCGTAAAGTCGGCGATAGGCCTAGGGTCTTTACTAATGGAAGGAATAGGAGACACTATAAGAGTGTCACTTGCCTCTGATCCTGTTGAGGAAGTTAAAGTAGGTTCAGACTTGCTTAAGGCTCTTGGGTTGAGGCATCGAGGGGTGAACTTGGTGGCTTGTCCTAGTTGTTCTCGGCAAAATTTTGATGTTATATCAGTAGTTAAAGAGCTTGAGGCAAGGCTGGAAGATATTATTACTCCTGTTGATGTCGCGATAATTGGTTGCATAGTCAACGGGCCTGGTGAGGCCAAAGTGGCTGAGGTTGGCCTGACTGGTGCAAGTCCAAAAAATTTGGTTTACATTGACGGAGTTCCTGATCATAAAATATCCAACGCGAATCTTGTGGATGATCTTGAAGCAATGATTCGCAAACGTATTGAATCAAAACAGGTTGAAAACAAAGACATAATAGCAACGGATTGATTCGGATGAAAAAATTACAAGCGATCAGAGGTATGAATGATGTTCTCCCTGATCAGTCCGTCACCTGGCAGTTTCTAGAAAACACTTTCTCAACAGTGGTTAAGCGCTTTGGCTATCGAGAAATTCGCTTTCCTATAGTCGAGCAGACTCAATTATTTACAAGATCTATCGGTGAGGTAACCGATATAGTTGAGAAAGAAATGTATTCTTTTGATGATCGTAATGGCGTAAATCTGAGTTTAAGACCAGAAGGAACTGCTGGATGTGTCCGGGCAGGAGAGCAACATGGATTATTTTATAATCAACAAAGAAGACTTTGGTACCAAGGCCCTATGTTCAGGCATGAACGTCCTCAAAAAGGTCGCTACCGTCAGTTCCACCAATTTGGTGTCGAGGCCCTGGGTATGCCTGGGCCCGATATAGACGTTGAAGTTCTTCAGCTCGCCCATATGTTGTGGCAAGAGTTAAAGCTTACAGAGCATTTGACTTTGGAAATCAATAATATAGGTAATTCCGAAGATCGTAAGGCTTATGCAAAATCGCTTACAGAGTTTTTAACTACGAAAACCGAAATGTTAGATGAGGATGCATTGAGTCGCATGCATTCTAACCCAATGCGGTTATTAGACAGTAAAAACCCTGAGGTGCAGTCAGTGATTAACGCGGCGCCAATACTTTCCGATTTTTTGAGCGAAGCTAGTAAATCCCATTACACAAAATTAAAGGATATGCTTGACTCGATTGGTATCAATTATATTGAAAATGCGAGACTAGTCAGGGGTTTAGACTACTACAATAATTGTGTTTATGAGTGGACGACTGATGCTTTGGGTGCCCAAGGGTCTGTTTGTGGTGGTGGTCGCTATGACGGATTAGTGAAGCAACTTGGAGGAAAAGAAACATATGCATGCGGCTTCGCTATCGGTATGGAGCGGTTGGTACTTATGCTAGATTCGTTAGAAAAAGTTCCAAGTTCAGAGCATAAACAAATTGACATATTCATCGTCATTATCGGTGAAAAACTAATTCCACAGGGCTTATCTGTAGCTAGTAAAATTCGTAATGAATACCCAAATTTAGGAACTTTATGTCATTGTGGTGGTGGTAAATTTAATAGCCAGTTGAAAAAAGCTTATAGCTGCGGAGCAGATGTGGCGGTAATTCTTGAAGAAGAATCTTGTGAAGGAAAACCGATTAATGCGAAAATCCGCCAGCTTGACGACTCAAATGAATCGAAAGTAGTGGAAATTAGCGAAATCTCTCAAGAGTTAAGGAGTTTTCTGTCAATTTGAGCCGGGTCGGATATTTTGAGGATGTCTGAGAGTTAACAAACCTTTAAACTCGTACCAGATTAAGGTATTAATGACCGTGTTTAAGCGCCAAAAATTTAGGCCTAGGAGTGGATCGTGACTTTGAACGCTGCGGAAGAAGAAAGTATCGAAGCGATAAAGAAATGGTGGGATGAAAATGGTAAGCAGTTGATAGCGGCCGTGATTGTTGTATTTGGGGGCTACGGTGGTTGGTCGCTCTGGCAAAGTAATGAATTAGCGGCATCACAAATGGCGTCAGATTTGTATGAGGAAATATTAGAGATTTCGGTTGTAGAAGCTGGTGACTCTCCTACAGAGCAAGAAAGAAGTGATATTGTCAGGATAGCGAATGAGTTAATGGAGTTCCATGGTGACAGCGTGTATGCCCAATATGGAGCCTTGTTTGCGTCGCAGCAACATGTAATTAATGATAATTTAGATGCAGCGGAGACTGCTTTGGATTGGATCCTTGAAAATCCTCAAACTAGTATTTTTGGTAGTGAAGACCAAGGTATGGTTCTAACTGTTACTTTAAGACTGGCGAGAATTGTTTTGTCTAAGGGAGATGCAGAAAGGGCATTAGGAATCGTTAATAATGTGATCCCAGGATCGTTTGAGGCGGGCTATGCCGAACTACGGGGAGATATTTATTCTGCTTTAGGGAGATATGTTGATGCTCGCGACTCTTATGTTGCAGCCCAACAAGCTGGATCAGCAAGTGAGGTTCTGCAGTTGAAATTATCTGAATTACCGAGTGATAGCTAGAGTGATAGGTTGATGATTATGAATGCGGGTTTAAATATTAGACTCTACCGTAAACTTAGCAAAGTATTGTTTTTAGGTTTGATTTTGTCTGTCATAAATAGCTGTGGAATCTCCGATTGGGTTCGTAATCCTTTTGGTGATGATGAGGATCCAAGAGCTCCTGCAGAGTTAATGGATATTGCATCCGAGATTACTATAAATAGAAATTGGCGAATTGACGTCGGAAACGGGCAAGGGGACAACTTTAAGAAATTAACGCCTGTTTTAGATGGGGGTTTTGTATTTGCAGCTAGTGATGATGGAGAGATTCTTGCTGTAAACAGTACCAACGGGGATTTAATGTGGCAAACGGAAGTAGAAGCTACGATCACGGGCGGAGTTGGTGCCGGTGATGGAATTGTTATGATAGGTACGGAAGAGGCCGAGTTAGTAGTATTTAATCAATCTGATGGTGAAGAGGTATGGAGATCGCGAGTATCTAGTGAGATTCTTTCTCAACCAAAAACTAATGGCGATATTGTTGTAGCTCAAACTGTTGATGGGAAGTTAGTAGCTTTAGACAGAGAAGATGGTCTTCAGCGCTGGACCTACGAAACAACCCTGCCCGCACTTACTTTACGCGGGACGTCCTCGCCCGTTCTAACTTCGGAGGGGACCGTCATCGCTGGTTTTAGTAACGGGATATTGGTTTCCGTTGCTGCAGAGGATGGTGTCTGGAATTGGGAAGAAAGAGTCGCGGTGCCGGATGGACAGTATGATATCGAGCGAGTTATCGACGTGGATGGGGACTTGCTTGTAGATGGTTCTAGAATTTTAGCATCAAGTTATCAAGGCAACCTTATGGCCTTTGACACTTCTTCAGGCCAAATTGTGTGGGGTATGGAAGCGTCTAGTTATCATGGTATGGATCAAGGCTTTGGCAATATTTATTACAACGACGATAGGAGTCATCTTTTTGCATTGAGGAATAATTCGAGTGACGTTGTATGGCAGAATGAAGAGCTTCAATATAGGGAGCTAACCGCACCCAAAACTATCTCTAACTATGTAGCTGTGGCAGACTATGAAGGTTATCTGCATCTAGTCTCGCAAATCGACGGCCGTATTATTGGTCGAGTGCGTATCGATAATGAAGGAGTCAGATCTAATCTTTTGTCTGACAATGGCAAACTAATAGTATATGGCAACAGCGGCTCTCTGGTCTCGCTGACCATAGAATAAACATC
>CACAEJ010000062.1 GCA_902531515.1 uncultured Pseudohongiella sp. | reverse complement strand
TCTTCTGGGAATTTCATTCTCAGTTGGGGTAGTCAAGGTTCTGATCCGGGCCAGTTTGCCGTGCCCCATGACTTAGCCATGGATTCGACTGGGAGGCTTTTTGTCGGTGATAGAGGCAATAACAGGGTTCAAATTTTTGACCAGGGCGGTAATTTTATTGTCGAATGGGAACAGTTTGGACGGCCCAGCGGATTGTTTGTTGATGACAATGACATGCTGTACGTCACCGACTCCTCATCAGAGAATAGAGGACCTGTGGGAACTTCCAATAATAGTTCCCCGTATGCGGAAGGCGTGAGAGTTGCAAGCGTCAACGACGGGATGGTTACTCTCTTTCTTGATGACCCCCATGAAAATGGGTCTCAAGAGGGTATAGTTGTGGATAAAGCAGGAAATATCTATGGGTCCCTTACAGGCGGTAGGGCACTCCGGAAATACCTCCTCAGGTAAAAATTTGTTACAAATCCTAGGTCTTTTTTTTATCAATCTGTCCGATGTAATGATCTGATTTGCCTAACTAAAACGTTATGAACGAGCGCCTCACTCGCACAATTTGTAACTTGTTCGATCAGCTGGCTGTGTAATACTGGCACCCCTCAATGAGCGAGTGATCTGAGCTCATAGATTATACGGACCGCGATTAATTTTAATAAACTTAGGGTATTGAAAAGTTTGCTGATGATGTTACGAAGCTTCCTCCTTCTATTTATTCTCATATCAAGTGCATCCGTTATAGCTCAGGATAACGTAGGTGAGGAATCTACTGTGGTCTACAACAACGATTACTTTGCGCAGTGGTCGCCAGTTACAGCTCAAGACATGATAGACAGAATTCCAGGTCTTACCGAGGGAGGTTCAAGCCGCGGAGGATTCAGTGGACGTTCGAGTGGAGGTTTTGGCGGCGGCTTCAGTGGCTTTCGAGGCGGAAGCAGAGGTGGTCGCGGCTTTGGTAATGGAAATCGCGGAAGCGAAATCTTAATCAACGGGAAACGCACCGCAGGCAAAAACAATAGTACCGGAACTCAGTTAGCGAGAATCACCTCTGACCAAGTAGCTCACATTGAGATTATCAGAGGTACTTCTGGTGAATTAGATGTAAGGGGCAGCGGGCAAGTCGTTAATGTAGTTCTAACAGAAGTTTTTTCTGATGTATCCGCTCAGTATGAGATTTCCGGACAACAGATTGAGGACAATGTAGTTGCGCCCAGTGGTTCCATTTCAGTGAGCGGCACTCGGGGAGGTCTTGACTACCAGATGCAGGGCCGAGTTGGTGAAAATCATCAAGTCACTACCTACAAAGAAAGTTCCATTCTCGGAGATTTTTCACCGAATGATTATATCTACCGAAAGGATGTTGACGATCGCAAAAACTATAGCTTGACTGGCAACTTAGGCTACGAAATAAATAGCAGCAGCAGTGCTCGATTTAACGGGCAGTATAGTGAAGGGACTTCAAGCACTGATTTGAATCGTAAAACTACTAATTTACGCATGTTTCCAGCAGTTGATTCTTATCAAAGGGAAGACATTCGGGGCGATATTAACAATTGGGAGATTGGTGGGGATTACGAATACAATACCGCGCGCGGTGACCGGTTTAAAATTTTACTGATTAGTAATTCTTTTACCCCTGAGCGTCTTCGGGAAAGATGGAACTTAACCGGACCTTACTCGGAAAGTAAGAATCTTTTTCTTGATTCAGCGAGCACTACTCGAGAAAGGATCATCAGAAGCTCTTACACACTCGATCTATTTCAGGGTAATCAAGACATTGAGTTCGGTGCTGAGCGCGCTCAGACCATACTCGACTCCTCTCTTGCGCTTGGCACACTTAATTCAAATGGTATTGCATCGGCAACTGTGGGAGGTCTGGTTCCTGTCAACATTCCTAACGCGCGCTCCACCGTCGAGGAAATGAGGTACGAGCCCTTTATTATTCACAATTGGGTGTTCAACTCGAGGATGTCTCTTGAAAGTTCAATCCTCTACGAGGATTCTAAAATTTCTCAGAGTGGCCAAATTTCAAAAGAAAGAAATTATGACTACGTTAAACCTAAGCTTGATTTTAGATATGACCTGACGCCTACAATACAACTCCGTGGCACTATGGAGAAAATTGTGCAGCAGCTAAGCTTTAACGATTTTGTCGCCGCGCTTGATAGGAATGATGAAGACCGTGACGTTCAGTTCGGCAATGATAATCTGAAGCAGGAATGGTACTGGAATTACGAATTTAATGCGGACTACCGGTTACCGAACGATATAGGTGTCGCCAGTGCGAGGATTTTTTACGAGGATTGGACAGATAGAATAGAAAGGATCGATGTTTCACCTTCTAGGGACAATCTTCAGGGAGCGAGCGGCAACGTCGGTGATGGTGAGAAGTATGGTGCGGAACTCAATAGCAGCACAAGGATGCGCATGATCGGATTACCCAATCTTCAGATTAATGCTTCTATTAGCGTAGAGGACTCGAGAATTACAGACCCTTTTTTGGGAATAGACAGACGGTTTAGTTTTAGTTGGAGGGGTCGACAAACTCTGAGTTTTCGGCATGATATACCTTCTAAGAGAATAAACTGGGGTGTAAGGTATAGTAATAGTCAAGATGGCAATCGGAAGTTTTATGATCTGATAGACATCGAAGTCTGGGATTCTGATCCATTTGTGACAGCTTTTTTTGAATGGAGGAGTCCTGACAACACAACGGTTCGCTTTGAAGCCAATCAGTTAGGCAGCTGGGAGTTTTGTAGAAAGAGGTTTCGATATAGCGGTGGCATAGCAGAGGGCTATTTGGCAGAGCTTGAAAGAAACTGCAATCACAGGGGAGCTACTTTTTCGTTAAGAGTAACCGGCACATTTTGAATGTTCAAAACAGTTTGATGCGATTAATTTCCTCACTTTGTATATTTTTCTATTCCCAGTTTGTTTCTGCTCAAGATAATGTGGGTGATGAATCTACAATAAGTTATCCTGCTAGTTATTTCTCCCAATGGTCTCCAGTAACGGCCCAAGACATGCTTATTCGAATACCGGGTTTTGATGCACAGAGCATAGGTGGCTCCAGTCGAAGTAGCCGCTCTCGTGGTTCTTCATCAGGCAGAAGCAGGGGAGGATCCTCTGGCGGAAGCGCTGGTCGTGGATTCGGCGGAGGCAGCCGCACCACTGAAATACTTATTAATGGTAAGAGAACGGCTGGGAAAAACAACAGCACTGGCAGTCAGTTGGCTCGAATAACTACAGGGCAGGTAGATCGTATTGAAATTATTCGCGGTACATCGGGTGAGCTCGATGTGCGAGGTAGCGGTCAAGTTATAAATGTTATATTAAACGAGCAGTTTAGCAGTGCCTCCTCGCAATTTGATTTCGGAGCGGAGCAGTCCCGTGATAATACTGTGAAGCCAAGGGCCGAGATTTCATATAGTGGGCAGACAGGTGGATTAAATTTTCAAGCAACTGCCAGAGGTTATGATCCTTACTTTTATACGGAGAGCCGGGAGTATTCGATACTAGGCGATTTTTCGCCCAACGATAGAATTATGGAAGTTCGAAATCGAGACCCGCGAGGAGGAGGTGTCAGTACAAACCTTGATTTTGAGATAAACCCCCAGAGCAGCGCTCGATTCAATGCTACTTGGACCGATGGAACGCATACGGGTGAGACAGTACGAAAAACGACCAACCTGAAGACCACCCCGTCCACTGACAGTT
The DNA here is from genome assembly GCA_902531515.1 of uncultured Pseudohongiella sp. Taxonomy (GTDB): domain Bacteria; phylum Pseudomonadota; class Gammaproteobacteria; order Pseudomonadales; family Pseudohongiellaceae; genus UBA9145. Next base: position 626 of record CACAEJ010000062.1, on the reverse strand, counting down.
TCCAACTGGAGACGCAACCGGGTATATATAAAAACTGGGAGTTAGGCGGAGACTATGAGTTCAATACAGAAGCAGGAAGTCGCTGGAAAATCTTGTTTATTTCGAATTCACTTGAGAGATCTGATACGAGAGAGCGCTATGATTTGATTAACGAGACTGAAAAGAGGAAGAATCTTTTCCTAGATTCTTGGAGCACGACAAGGGAACGAATTGTGCGAGGTTCATATACATTCAACCTTTTTGACGGGCAAAATATTGAGGCCGGAGCTGAGAGAGCCCAAACAATTCTCGATTCAACCTTGGCATTAGGAACTGCCTCTGGCATCGGTTCGCCCTCCTCAGAAGTGGGAGGTTTGGTGCCGACGCCTGTTTCTAATGCTAATTCCATGGTTGAGGAAATGAGATATGAGCCATTTATCATTCATAATTGGGTCATCAATTCACAGACGTCGCTGGAAACATCGGTTTTGTATGAGGAGTCTCAGATTTCCCAGCGGGGTGATGTCTCGAAAGAACGCAACTTCAGCTTTATAAAGCCAAAATTTGATTTTAGGTATGACCTGACCCCTCAATTACAATTAAGAGGGACGGTCGAGAAGATTGTGCAGCAGCTGACCTTCAATGAT
>CACAEJ010000061.1 GCA_902531515.1 uncultured Pseudohongiella sp. | reverse complement strand
ATCGTTGGCTCCGGCGCTGGCGGTGGTATGGCAACCTTCCAGCTGGCAAACGCTGGACTAAGAGTTGCGCTTGTTGAGGCAGGTGACTTCTATGACCCTGCTGATGAAAAGCAGCGAACGCAGCTCCGCTTTCCCTGGGAATCACCCAGGCGAGGAGCGAGCACCCGAAGACGCCCATTTGGCGATTTTAATGCTTGCATCGGTGGCTGGGATCTAGACGATGAGCCTTTTACAACAACAGAAGGCACTGAGTTCATGTGGTGGCGAGCCAGGATGCTTGGAGGCAGAACAAACCACTGGGGAAGAATATCCCTTAGATTCGGTCCGCTTGACTTCAAGCGAAAAGACTCAGACGGTCTAGGGCATAATTGGCCAATCGGTTATGACGATATCAAACCATACTATGACAAAGTCGATAAACTAATCGGCGTCTTTGGAAGCAACGAGGGACTTTACAACGATCCCGACGGATTTTTTTTACCAGCGCCCAAGCCAAGACTCCACGAACTTTACTATATTGATGGGGCTCGCAAGTTAGGCATACCAGTTATCCCAGCAAGAAAATCAATCCTTACCAAGCGCATCAATGATCAGCGAGGTGTATGCTTTTATTGCAACCAATGCGACCGAGCCTGTTCGATCCATGCAGATTTCTCATCCTCTACGTCACTCATTTTTCCAGCACTGAATGGCGGAAGGGTAGATCTTTATACAAACAGTATGGTAACCGAAGTGACGACCGATGAAACCGGCAAAGCGACGGGAGTGGTTTTCATAAACAAAAAAGACAGAAGTTTTAATAAGCTTCATGCAAAAATCGTGGTACTTGCTGCCTCCGCATGCAGCTCAGCCAGAATTTTGCTTAACTCAACTAGCACACAGCATCCTCAGGGTCTAGGAAATAGCAGCGGTCATGTCGGCCGCTATCTTCATGACTCTACCGGAGCTAGCAGAGCAGCCTTTATCCCGGAATTAATGGACAGAGATATTTATAATGAGGATGGTGTCGGCGGCATGCACGTTTACACACCCTGGTGGCTGGAAAATACTAACTTAGACTTTCCTCGAGGCTATCATTTAGAAATAGGTGGGGGAATGCGTATGCCAAGTTACGGTTTTGGATTTGCCGTGAACCAATACAATAAATTCTTAGGCGAGAAAGTGGGTGGTTATGGAGAACTGTTAAGAGATGACATCCGGCGCTTTTTTGGATCCAGGCTTTCCATCGATTGCCGAGGAGAAAGCATTGCACAATATAATAACTACTGTAAGCTAGACCCGACAAAGGTAGACGAGTGGGGAATGCCAGTTCTTCGCTTTAATTACCAATGGACACAAAACGAAATCAACCAGGCAAGACATATGCAAGACACCATGGAAGAACTCTTAGAATCCTCAGGGGGCGTTCTTTTAGGCGAGAAGCCGGGGGAAGAGGAAAACTATGGGCTCACAAAACCTGGGGAGATCATCCATGAAGTGGGAACAACCAGAATGGGTGCCGAAAGAGCTACATCAGTAACAAATGAATTTTGCCAACTGCATGACGCTTCTAATGTCTTCATTGCCGACGCCGGCCCGTTCGTCAGTCAAGCAGATAAAAATCCGACATGGACAATACTAGCATTAGCATGGCGCACTTCAGACTATATAGTCGATCAAATGAGTAAACGAAATATCTGAGATTAATTCTATGAATCGTCGTGAAACTTTAAAAGCCCTCTTACTTGCCTCAGCCTCGTCTGGTTTAATTGCAACAACCGGATGCACTGAGAATCGCAATCCAAATGACGCAGGCAAGCAAATAACATGGACTAGCCTTGATTCTAGTTATTCTTATGGTCGAACAGCTGTAGAGCGAATTCACGACGAAAATTTACTTAAGCAATCTTATTTCAATGATCATGAACTAGTAACTATCGCAATACTTTGCGACATTATTTTACCAGCCGAGAATCCTAACGGGGGGGCACTGGATGCCGGCGTCCCTGACTTTGTCGAATTCATCGCTAAAGAACGAGAAAATTTCAAATTGCCTCTTCGCGGCGGAGTTATGTGGCTCGACAACCACTCAACCGAAAACTACGGCGCCAATTTTGTGAATATTACTGAATCTCAGCGAATAGAAATTTGTGATGCAATTGCCTACCCCGAAGTTCAAGATGCGAACCTAAAGCCCGGTATAAGATTTTTTTCGCTAATGCGCGATTTGACACTGACTGGTTATTACACCACAGAACTGGGTTTTAAGGATCTTAAGTATGAAGGCAACACTCCGAATGTTTGGGATGGAGTCCCAGAAACCGTTTTGAGGCGACACGGGAAGCAGTACGATGATAAATGGTTGAGCAAGTGCGTAGACCAATCTCGCAGGGAAATTCTCGCAGAGTGGGATGATGACATGAACCTGATCACTTAGTAGTCCTTCAGGCCAATAATGAAAAGTTGAAATTCCAAATCAACATGCAGTCTGAAATAAATTGCAATAAGGACTTGCTCTCTGGTGTCCAGCAAATATCATATTGCGCCGCTCAATTCCCGTAACCCTTTTTTTAAAAAAATAAACAATGCGCTTTTTTACGGTATACCTAGTTCTTATTGTTACCATTACCGGACAAATTTCAAGCGCCGCGGATGGTGAAATATTTATACCTCGAATAGACGGCATACCATCTCTCTCTGATTTCGAAGGCATGGCTCCTCAGACAGAGATAGCTCATTCTATGTCTAAAATCGGGGAATTCATTCAGCGCACACCCAACGACGGAGCAGAACCTAGTCAGCCCACAGACGTCTACATCGCTTACAATCAGACTCACTTATTCGCTGTATGGCTCGCTTTTGATACAGAGCCCGAGCTAATTCGGGCAAATTTAGCATCAAGGGAAAACATAAATGGTGATGACAGAGTTGGTTTAACAATAGACACCTTTAACGACCAGCGCACTGCACTTTCATTTCATTCCACACCATTGGGCATTCAGTGGGACGCTCGCTGGACAGAAGGCTCTTCGATTCGAGCAGGATTTGATACATCCTTTGAGGCGGTATGGGAAAGTGAAGGAAGAGTTACTGATCAAGGCTACATGGTTTGGATGTCCATTCCGCTGCGAAGCTTGCGATTTAGAGAAGCTGATGAACAAGTTTGGCGAGTTCAATTTGGTCGTTTGATTCCTCGGTACTCCGAATTTTCTTTCTGGCCCAGGTATTCACTAGAGCTGGAAGGCAGACTGAATCAGACGGCACTCTTGCGAGGTATCGAAGATGTGTCCCCTGGCAATAACTCTCAATTTATTCCGTTTCTTTTTACCCGCGAGGTTGACGCAATCGATCCAAGAGCTCTAGGGGGTCCAAACTTTGAAACGTCTCTTGAAAATGACTTAGGGTTGGATGCCAAATTTGTCTTCAATGATTCCATGGTACTTGATGTCACACTTAATCCTGATTTTAGTCAAGTGGAATCGGACCAACCTCAAGTAACTGTAAACGAGAGATTTGAGGTACAGTTTCCAGAGAGGCGGCCATTCTTTATTGAAAACGCTGACTTTTTTGCGACTGACTCCATACTGTTATTTACTCGACGTATAGCCGATCCAGAGGGTGGCGTAAGATTTACTGGAAGATCAGGCAAGTATGGCTTTGGCAGTATCTTGATCAATGATGAAGCTCCAGGCCTGAATCGCGAATCGACAGATCCTCTCTATGGAGAAAAAGCAAATATCGGCATATTAAGGGGTTTTAGGGATATCTCTGAACAATCTAGAGTCGGTTTTTTCCTAAGCGATCGAGAACTCGGTGAAGGCTTTAATCGAGTGGGGAGCCTCGATGCCCGGCTAAAACTGAACGACAACTGGATAACAAATATGCAGGTAGTGGGCACTGATACGGAGCCTCTTTTAGGCGGCGACGCAGTAAGAGGCTATCAGAGGAATATCCAAGTCAATCGCACTGGCCGGACGGTAAATACCCACTCCCATTTTATCGAGACGACTGACAATTTCCGTACAGACCTAGGCTTTCAAAACCGATTTTTTAAACCAGACACATCTGGGATTCACAATAGTCTGAACCTAAACTTTTATCCTGAAACTTCAAGAATCAACAGCTGGACAGCCGGTCTTTTTGATGTTTACTTAAACGACACCGATGGCACTCGCATCTATCATCAGCTGGGCCCAAATTTTCAAGTAAATTACGCTACCACTAGTTTTGGCTTTCGCTGGACTGATTACGCGGAAATACTTCGCCCCAAAGACTTCTCTGGAATAGTAACTAATACTCGCTATGATTATGAGACCTGGCAGATAGACTTCTCAAATAGCACTTCGCAGAGGGCGACTATAAGTGCGA
>CACAEJ010000060.1 GCA_902531515.1 uncultured Pseudohongiella sp. | reverse complement strand
AACAGCACCCGTGCCGCTCGCCTTGATCAGATGTTGTAAATCTCCTATCAAGCCATCAGATATGTCGATAGCGCTTGATATGTAGTCGCGACAGTTAAGTGCAAAATCAACCCTTGGAGCAGGCTGGTAATATGCCTTCTCAAAATAATCGCGCGCTTTTTCTGATGGGCGGGACATGAATTTAAACGAAGGTCCCAAATGAGATTTACCACCTACGCAAAGCAAACCTATTGCGCCTTTGCCCAATGAACCTGTAACAAATATTTGATCTCCAATTTTAGCTCCGTTACGACGTAGAGATTTATTTACCGGAGTAATGCCATGAACTTGGATGGCCACTGCCATCGGCCCCTCGCTTAGATCTCCTCCAATTAAACTGATACCAAATTCTTGCGCAATCTCTCCAAGCCCCTTGCTAAATTCGCACAGCCAATTCTCTGTTGGATTAGGTAATATTAACCCAAGAGTAAAGCAGTAGGGTTTAGCTGCCATTGCAGCGAGATCACTCAAATTTACTAATAGAGCTCTTTTCGCGATTTGTGCAGCATTAGCGTTAATAGGAAAATGAACTCCCTCTACCAGAACATCTGTTGAAATCGATAAATTGGTTGAATTAGGAATTCGAATTAGTGCCGCATCATCCCCAATACCCAAGTCTATTCCCTCGTGATCAAAACTTAAGTTGGAAGCAGCGAAATAGTTTTTAATTATCTCGAATTCATTTTTATACATGGCGAGGAAATCTCTCTGTATTTAAACAGGAATTAGGAAATCGTCTGCATCTCATCTGATCTAAACTTCTTTGCCAATTTATCCAAGACACCATTCACATATTTATGACTATCGCTGGCACCATAAGTTTTAGCTAACTCAACACACTCGTTAATTACCACCCTATAAGGGATATCTGACAAATTCGTCAGTTCGAATACACCAATGTAGAGCAAAGCTTTTTCTATCATATCAAGAGCATCAATATCTCTATCGATAACAGACCCCAATTGGTCCTCTATAGACTTTCGGCATGCAGGAATGCGCAGAAACACTTCATCAAAGTAATCCCAATCAACTTTACTAGAATTTGCTTCGCGAAACTGAGCGGCTATTTGAAAAGGCTCGTTGCTCGTCATTAACCACTGATATACGGCTTGCATCAAAATACGTCGCGCTTTTCTTCTCTGTGCAAGCGGAATTTTTCTTTGAGAGTGGTTGTCTTGTTTTATTATCTCTAGATCCTTCCCAAAATTCTAATTCTGGAGTTGCCGCATCAGGCTGAGCATTTCGATTGCTGTCAGAGCAGCTTCTTCACCCTTATTCCCTGCTTTTGTTCCCGCCCTCTCAATAGCTTGTTCAATTGAATCAACTGTTAATACTCCGAAGGACACGGGAAGGCCTTGGGAAAGCCCAACTTGACTCAGGCCTTTCACACACTCTCCAGAGACATACTCAAAATGAGCTGTGCCTCCACGAATCACTGTCCCCAGCGCAATAATTGCATCATAGTTTGTTGACTCGGCCATAGCTTTAACGGCTAACGGAAGTTCAAAAGCTCCCGGCACCTTTACTATGGAGATTTCTTTATCCTCCACGCCATGCTTACGCAAAGCCTCCAAAGCACCATCAAGTAATCGTTCAACGATGAAGCTATTGTATCTTGAGACAGCTATTCCGTAGTTAGCCGACCCTAGAGTATAACTGCCTTCAATTGTTTTGATTGAACTCATTTTTTGTCTCCTAACTGAATGGATCTTCCATGAGAAAAGATCCCCACCTAGCAAAATTTAACAAACTCGACCACCTCTAGATCAAAACCAGAAATCGCGTTAAATCGCGCTGGATAACCCAGCAATCTCATTTTACCAACACCGATGTCTCGCAAGATTTGCGATCCAGTGCCAATAGTAAGGTCATTCCCAGACCTATTAACTGATGTTGAATCCGACTCCTCGGCGAAAGTAGACAAGAAATTTTGTTCTAAAGTTTGCCCGTAGTCATCACCCGAGAGTAACACAGCAACACCTTTACCTGCGTTAGCAATCTGCTCCAAGGCACCACTAAATGACCAGCTTGTTCTGCCCTTGTTATGGGTCTCACATATGTCTCTTAAAGTATTCGGGATATGCACACGGACTAAAACAGGCTCGTCAACACCGAATTTCCCCTTCACATATGCTAGGTGAGTGCTCCCGCTTATCGAATCTTGATACCTATGGACCATAAACTCACCGTACTTTGTCGCAAGCAAATGTGATTCCATCCGAGAGACGGTGCGCTCATTGGCGATTCTATAGTGAATCAAATCAACGATTGTTCCTATTTTTATGCTGTGTTTTTGCGCAAATAATTCCAAATCTTTGCGTCGAGCCATTGAGCCATCTTCATTCATAATCTCCACGATCGCAGCGGAAGACTGATAACCAGCTAAACGTGCGAGGTCACATCCGGCCTCTGTATGACCTGCTCTTCGCAAGACGCCTCCAGGCTGCGCCATAATCGGGAAAATATGGCCCGGTTGAACTATATCTTCAGACACACTGTCTCTTGCAACCGCCACTTGAATTGTTCGAGCCCTATCGGCCGCTGAAATACCTGTGGTAACTCCACTGGCAGCCTCTATTGAGACTGTAAAATTGGTGTTGTATGGAGTGTTGTTCTCGTTGACCATAAGAGGCAATTTAAGGTGCTCACAACGATCCCGGGTTAAGGTTAAGCATATGAGACCACGTGCGTTAGTCGCCATAAAATTAATGTCTTCCGTACGCACCCTCTCAGCAGCAATGATGAGATCTCCCTCATTCTCTCGATCTTCGTCATCCATGAGGATAACCATCTTACCCAGACGAATATCATCTATGATTTCTTGCGTGGAATTTAAGTTCATAATTCAACAATTATTCAATTCAACTAAAACCTTTATCTGCAAGGTAATTCTTGGTTATTTCGTGCGATTGATCTTCCATATTTTCAGTCATTCGCTCCAAATAGCGAGCAATTATATCTACCTCCAGATTTACACTGTGTCCTACTTTATAAGCACTTGAGACAGTTTCAACCTGTGTGTGTGGAATCACGTTTACAGTAAACAAGTCCTCCTTTACTTCATTTACTGTGAGGCTAGTTCCATCCACGCAAATTGATCCCTTCGCGGCAACATACTTGCTCAAATTCGAAGGTGCTTTAAACGTCATTCTTAAACTCTGCCCCTCAGGTTCTATTTCTATTAAGTTTCCCACACCATCAACGTGTCCAGATACAATATGCCCACCAAAGCGGCCCGTCGCCAACATTGCTTTTTCTAGATTCACAGCCGAGCCAATTTTGAGGGTGCCTAAAGCAGTGCACCGCATTGTCTCATTTGAAACATCAGCAAAAAACGCTGATGTGAGCTTATCAACGACCGTTAAACAACATCCGTTAACGGCTATGCTAGCCCCAACAACGACATCACCCATATCAAGATTTCCAGTGGAAATCTTAAACCTCCACTCGCCTTGCTCTTGATTGCGGCTTTCTATATTCCCGACTGCTTCTATAATTCCTGTGAACATTTTCTCAGATTCGGTATAAAAGTTGTTTTAATATCTGATCCCACCTCACAAATTTCCTTGACTGAAAATTTAATGCTCTCTTCCAAACTCGAGAGTCCGGTAAAATTAATCAGTGGTTTAGCATCGCTCCCAAGAATTTTAGGAGCATTGTAGGTAATGAATTCATCTACTAAATTCTGTTTTATAAATTCTGCGCTCAAAGTAGGACCTGCCTCAATTAATACCTCATTACACTTTGACTCAGATGCTAGATATTTTAAAACAGAAGCTAGATCAACTCCCTCTTGGTCAGAGTTAACCTTCACTATATCGACGTTTTCTGGGTATTTGAATTCACCAAGAATTTTATCTGAAGTAAAAAATTTTACCATGCCTTCATTATGGATAACCTTTGCCGTAGCAGGTATCTTTTTATAATCGCCTATTACTACTCGAGCCGGATTCTTACATAACGACGCTTGGTTATACTTAAGCTGTTTCTCATCCAAACCTAATTCCGAAGTCCGAACTGTTAATGAGGGGTCATCCAGGAGAATTGTGCCAATACCAGTAGCTATGGCACAGCTTTGCGCACGTAACTTTTGAACATCTTTCCTAGCCTCTGGGCTCGTAATCCACTTACTTTTACCATTTGACAACGCTGTGCGACCATCGATACTCATCGCCAATTTCAAGCGAACAAAAGGCATGCCTAATTCTTGTCGCTTGAAAAACCCAGGATTGATCGATCTCGCTTGCTGATCAAAATCTAACAATTGATATACCTCAATGTTGGCTTCCTCAAGAGCTTTAATGCCTCGGCCCGAAAC
>CACAEJ010000059.1 GCA_902531515.1 uncultured Pseudohongiella sp. | reverse complement strand
GAATCCGGCCACCGTCGGGGCTATGTAACCGCCTATGATGCCGATACTGGAGAGGTTTCCTGGAGGTTTTTCCTAGTCCCTGGCGACCCCAGTCAACCCTTCGAACACCCTGAAATGGAACTAGCGGCTCAAACCTGGGGTGGAGAGTGGTGGAAATATGGCGGGGGTGGCACAGCCTGGAACTCACTCGTTTATGACGAAGAATTCAACAGCCTGTACATCGGAGTTGGTAACGGAGCTCCTTGGCCAAGGGAAATTAGATCACCAGGCGGAGGAGACGACCTTTTTCTTTCCGCAATCGTTTCAGTGGATGTTGAGACCGGCGGGATGAACTGGTACTACCAAACTACCCCTGGAGACAATTGGGACTATAGCTCTGCAATGGACATGGCTTTAGGTGAAATTGAGTTTGGTGGAGAAATGCGAAAAGTCGTCCTTCAAGCTCCCAAAAATGGTTTCTTTTATGTCATCGATAGGGAAGATGGGGAACTGTTAAGAGCGCTTCCCTATACCGAAGGAATTGATTGGGCAACTCATGTCGATATGGAAACCGGCCGACCTGTTGAAAACCCCGATGTCGTCTACGAGTCGGAACCTCAGTGGATCATGCCTGCCAACTCAGGAGCTCATAACTGGGAGCCTCAATCTTGGGACAACGAGCTGGGCTTAATGTATTTTTATTACCATGACATCGCAAATTTTTATTCCCTTGATGAAGGCTTTGTCGAAACCGGAGAGTATGAAATTCGCGAACGAGGACTCAGTCTTGGATGGGGCGAAGGTGAGTATAGAAGGCGACTAATAGAAGAGGCGGATCCAAGACCAGAGTCGCAGGCCTATATTGGGGCATTTGACCCTATTACTGGCGGTTACAAATGGCGGCATGAGCTCGAGTCTGACTACAATGGAGGAGTTGTTGCGACTCGAGGTGGTCTACTCTTCCATCCTGAAGGTACTGGAGAATTTTCTGTAAGAGACACAGAAGACGGTGAATTATTGTGGAGATACAGTGCTCCGGGAACTTTTCGGTCGACTTCAGTGATGACCTATCAAGTTGGAAACGATCAATATGTGGCTACAATGATGAACGGAAACAGGGCAATTGATTTAGGCGGAACAGTGCTTGCGTTCAAGCTTGACGGAAACTTGGACCTCCCAATTCCAGACATAGTTCAAGCCACAGTCCCGGAATTGCCCGACAGCGACTTTGGCGTTGACCAAATCTCTGACGGGGATGATATTTATCACGCTCAATGTGCGAGTTGCCACGGTGGAATAGGCATACCCAATGAGGTTGCAATAGTCGCGCCGGACCTTCGCTTAATGACACTGTCTACTCACGATGAGATGTCGGATATCGTTATAGGAGGTTCCAGAGCAGACAGAGGAATGCCCGAATTTAGCGACGCAATAACCTCAGATCAACTTGAGTCTATTCGCGCCTTCGTTGTAGAACAAGCAAGGCGTTTAAAGGAATTTCAAGAACAGAATCAAGAGGCAGTTGAATCGGCTGCAAACGAAGAGGCACTAAATCGGGCATAACTTGCTACTTCGGGCTAAACGATTAGATCGTATTTATCTGACACTATTGATTGGCTTGGAGAGATATTATTTTTACTGAACATTACTCGCAAGCGAGCAAGATTGAAGGACTTGTACTTCTCTTTCTAATAGTCTTATGCCTGTTTGCTCGATGTCTATATGCCGCAGACAGTGAAGTAATTTTTCTGACAATAGAGGGGAACCTACTAGAGCGGATTGAACTTATCTCGGAAGATTCGGATCCTGAAACTATCATAGCCAGCTATTACGATCTCCTTCCAGCATCTGTAAGTCGAGAAATTAAAAACCGACAGCAAGATTTAGAGAAATTGTTGCCGGATTATGAAGTAGCGTACCTTGCTGCTGACAGCGCAGAAATGGCTGAAGTACGTTCTGAGATAAACTCAAAGTGGGCAAGAATTTTGGTTTTACACTCCGAGTTTTTTAACGCTGAAGTAATGCGTATTCTAAATACGGCTTACGTTGCCAAGTTCGGCGATTTGCTGCCTGAAAATTTCAACCCTAAAGATGCTGAATAAATGCTCTCTGACGCCGTGGAAATAAACGGAGATTCCTTTGTCCGTTTAGCGTGCTTTCTTATCGTTCTTTTTAGTGTGTCCATGATGGAAATAATGCGACCACGTAGAAAACTCTTTTATTCAAAAACCCGCCGCTGGCTAACAAACCTTGGGTTTGGTTTAACAAACGTAGTATTGATTAATCTTAGCCTACCTATTCTCGGCGTTGCCGCTTCACTTACTGCCGAAAAATTTGGGTGGGGTATTTTCAATTTCATTGAGCTCCCCTTTTTATTCTCTGTTCCTCTATATTTGCTATTATTTGATTTAACAATTTATTTTCAACACCGCTGCTTTCACGCATATGCGCCACTTTGGAAATTCCATCAGATGCACCATTCAGACGGAGACTATGACTCATCAACAGGTCTTCGTTTCCACCCTGTCTCGATTTTCATCTCGAGCCTTATAAAACTTTGCCTAATTTTTGCCATAGGACCGCCCGCTGTTGCCGTGCTACTTTCAGAAGTCTTGCTCAATGCGACATCGATTTTTAATCACAGTAACTGGAAACTAAATAGAAGGATAGATACTGTACTCAGGCTTTTTTTAGTCACCCCCGATGTCCATAGAATCCATCACTCTATGAGTAAAGATGAGCACAACTGCAATTTTGGTTTTAATTTTTTATGGTGGGACAAAATCTTCGGAACTTACAAGGAAAAACCAGAGTTAGGCCATCAATCCATGTACATTGGAATAGCAGACTTTGAGGGCAAACAGTGTATCAACTACCTTTCACTCCTCTGTGAACCCTTCAAGACTAAAAAGATGGGCAACCTCTAGTTGTTCGCACCTACTGTTTTTAACCATACAGAAGTATCATGAAACACAGCTCCACCTACACCATGACCTGGGTCGGTGCTGACCAAGGAGTTAATACCAACGCCCTCGATGAAACTAGAATTTGGCCAGATACTCTCAACAATAACAACATCTTCTTGAAGATCACTAAACACCTCAACATGTAAGACAATAGATGCCAAATCATTACCAATTCTAATCAGATCACCGTCAGCGATACCAAGTCTCCCACAAACAATAGAGTGTATTTTTGCGGTGGGGCGTCTCTCTCTCTTGCGAGCAGCAGATGTTTCGGTAAAACTGCTATTGAGAAATTGCCGAGCAGGGGCTGTGACTAATCTGAAAGGCCTTTCTTCGTTTCGATTATCGGTCACGGAATAATGATCTGGAAATTTCGGCAGGGGAGCATTTATCTTTCCCAATTGGGACCAATCTGGTGAAAAGTGAAACTTTTTATCTCTTGTCTCAAAACCATTCAAGAAATGGGATTCTTCAAACTCTTTTGCACAATCTAGCCAATGATTAGAATGTATTTTTTCTGCGGATGGTAAGCCAGAACGTTCAAGGGTTTGATCTATAATTTCCCATGCTGTCATATCAAATCCAGGATGCTCTGCACCCAATCTGCGGGCGAGTTCACAAATTACAAAATGGTTAGGTTTTGCCTCTCCGATTGGTTCAATCACAGGCTTGGCAACTTGTAAAAAAGTATGACCGCCTGCAATGTATATATCCTCATGCTCTAAGAATGTGGTCGCCGGGAGGACGATATCGGCCATGGCTGCCGTCTCAGTCATAAATTGCTCATGGGCACAGACAAAAAGGTCGTCCCTCTCAAACCCTTCACGTACCTTAAGCGAAGATGGTGAGACCATCATAGGATTAGTATTTTGAATCAACATGGCAGTGACAGGCGGACCGCCCTGTAGATCAATCGGATTACCGCACAAAACTTCCCCGATTCGAGATTGATCAAAAACTCTAATCCCTCTGTCTAAGAGATCAGCGCCAATAATCAGAGATTTATCCAACGGAAAGAGTTCCGCGTTGCTATACAGCGCACCACCACCACGATATTTCCATGCCCCGGTGACCGCCGGTATGCATGAAACTGCATGCATGTTGAATGCCCCATTTCGGGTTCGGGTGAAGCCATACCCTAAACGAAAAAATGTTTTCGGATTATTTCCAACTAGTCTTGCGAACTCGACAATCTGCTCCGATGGAACTCCGGTAATTTCCTCTGCCCATGGTGCTGTCTTGTTGCTCAAATGTGTTTCAAGCTCTTTCCCGAAGTCAGTGTATTCTTCTAGATACGCTCTATCAGCGAGATTTTCCGTCAACAGCACATGCATCATAGCGGTTGCAAGAGCTCCATCGGTACCAGGCTGAAGCATGAGATGCAGGTCAGCTTTTTTTGCAGTTGCATTCCTGTAAGGGTCTACAACGACAAGTTTAGCTC
>CACAEJ010000058.1 GCA_902531515.1 uncultured Pseudohongiella sp. | reverse complement strand
TGATTTCTTCACTGAGTATATCTTCCTCGTCAGAACCAAGGCTTGTGTCTTGCTGTGAGTAGCAGAGCTGTGCAACAAAAACTAAGGCGATACTGACGTTCTTGTTGAGAAGCGACATGATCTGAAAAACTCTTTATTGATTTAATTGAGCTCTTAATTTCTCTAACTCAGTTTCTCTATAAGCAGCATCGGTTAATGTTCTCTGCGTCAGAAATTCATCTTCAATCGCGAGATCAGTGTATATCTCGACGAAGGCCATGTTTGATAATCTGTTCGTGACTAGGTTCATCATTGTTAGTGAACGTGACATCCATATGTCGTTAACCAACTCAACCCTAGCTGCCATAAGCCGCTTAATTTCTTTATCGTATCTATCGTACATTTCTGAGCGCAAAGTGACGAATCGTTCTTTATCTACATAATGAACTTGTCGCGAGTAGCGAGTTTTTCTAGCTCTCTCCTCGTTTGGTATCATTTCTATTTTCCAAACTTCTCGGCCTGAGGTGGTTGTCTCTTCAAGGACATTAAATGAATATTCCTCCAATTTGCCTGTATCGGTGTCTTCAGTCGTAAATTCTGAACCAAATAGTGATGCAGGTTCTGTTTCCTCATCTGAGTCTCCGCTTGCAATGCGCTTTACGCGACCGAGGGTCGAAAGATAGAGCCATGTCTCATTGTCGCGTCCAGCTTCATCATAACCGTAACTAAGCATTCCGATTCCTCTTTCAGCAGCCGGTTCGAGAGTAATGGCGACGCTCTTGGTATCTTTGAGTTCGTCTCCGTAATTTTTGGATACAGATTCAAGCGATTTCACACGGGGTCTCTCTGCACAAGTAATCCGTCCGTCAGTGACACCAAATTTACAGCTTGAAAGCTGCATACGGCTGAAAGAGGAGTCATTTTGTCGCCGGTTTGCATCATCTACAAGTTGCATAATCTCGCGGCCTGAGAGTTCTTGGGCGTTAGAGTAGAACGCGCCTGCTCCCAGGAAAATTGCTGTCAGGCAGACTATGCTTTTTCGGATTATCATGTGGTTACTCCCCGGAAGTTAATCTGTGTATCGACATCTTTTACTCCAAACTTTGGTTTGAAAATTATTATCATTGCAGGAATTAGGAAAAGGTCGCAAAGCAGGGCTACAAAAATTGCCATTGATCCGAAGAAACCTACTTTCGCTATCCCGAGATGATCTGAAAAGCTGAGAACTGCGAACCCTAATCCTATAACCATCGTTGTGAACATCACGGCTTGGCCAACTTCTTTGATGGCGCTATCAAGAGCCCTGCTGATACTTCCTGTTTTGCTCAATTCTACTCTGTAATGAGTCATGAAATGAATGGTGTCGTCTACCGCGATGCCAAGAATAATGGGTGCTATAAGCAAAGTGTCGGTGTCCAGGGGAATACCAAATAAGCCCATGAGTCCGAACGCTAGAAAGGCTGGTATGGCATTCGGAACCATACCCATCGCACCACCTTTAATTGACCCTAACGAAATCATCATAATCAAACTAACGATTAGTAGTGCTAACGCAAAGCTATTGAATTGAGAATTAGCTATCTCATCAGCCATGACCATCAGGGTAGCCATCGATCCAGTTAGATTGACATCTAAACCAGGGAAGTTGGGCTCAACATCGCTGAAGGTTTCCTCAACGTCAATAGCGATTTCTTCAAACAGCTCTTTGTACTCATAAGAACCCATATTCCTTGCGGTGATCGAAATATGTGATCGACTATAGTCGTCTGACACAATATTTCGTCGGTCATCCGGGTTGGCGCTGTTGAACATGAAAAGTAGTTGAGATATTGCTTGATCAGATTCAGGTATACGATAGAAATCTGGATCGTCACCATTCATGGCTTGATTAGTATCTTTGACGATATTGGCTAAGGAGTTGGTTCTGCCGATTATTTTCGGATATCTTTCCTCGATTCGATTTTGAAGTTGATCAACGGCTGATAAAAGTTGCATGTCTATCATTCCGTCGGTTGTTTTAGTGTCTATCATAATTTCCATATTTTGTGCGCCAGACATGTTTTCATCCACTACTTCCACGGCAATTGTGAGCGGGTGGTCAGATTTGAACATCTCTGCGATATTTGTATCGATTAATATTTTGGTGGCGCCATAAGCGCAAAATGCAAAGCCAGCTCCAAATATAAAAATAATAAGATATGGAGATCTTTCTACTATTGCTGGCACCTTGGATAGTATTACTCGCTGATAATTGACTATCCAGTAAGTCAAGCCGATCACAAAATTGATGAATGTTCCAACTAAAAAACCAAGGGATAGAAAAACTATGGCTGAAACTGCTACTGCTATCAGGAGTTGTTTTTTATTTTCTAAAGAGTGCCATCTGGATCCTAATTTGTCAGCAAAGCTCGGATTCTCTTTATTGTCCGCTGATGCAGGATGCCACAGATCAAGTAATATAGGGAGCAAAAAGATGGTGAAGAAAAACGCTAATATCACCCCCATTGCCGACATGAGGGCAAAAACCTTTATGGGTTCTAGGTTTGAGGTTGCCAGAACTGAAACGCCAGCAGCGGTCGTCAATGTTGTCAGTAAAATAGCTAGGCTGACTTTCTCGTAGGCTCTTGATAGCGCCTCGTAATGGTCCACCCCGTCACGTCTAAATGTGAAATAGGCACTCATAACGTGTACGCAATCCGCTATACCAACAGCAAAAATAAGAAGCACAGTTAGGGCGATCATTGTCGAGACGGTAACGCCGAGCCAAACGGTTATTCCCCAGCACCAAGCCACGCTCAAAGCGATGGTGACCATTGGCCACACTAGCGCACTCCCGGATCGGAACAGTATCCAGAGCAGTAAGGAAAAGATCAGTACCATAAGAGTGCCTAAAATTGCCATCTGATCTAATACGCCTTGCATTTGGCCCATCATGGAGGGTATCCCAACCGGATAAAAGTCGAACTGCATGTCATATTTTTCGTAGACCTCGGTTAATGCGGTATCAAAGTCAAAATAAGCAAGCTGGTCTGTATCTTGGAACTCAACTTCTTGAACTTCTGCAGTTTCATCAAAGGATAAGTCAAAACTGGCAAACCCGTCGTCGAGCTCTATGCCAACAACGTCGACCGCTGACTCATAGCCTTCTACGGGAATTGTGCCATAGTCAGTTTGAACCAAGATTGCACCGTATAAGCCATCGGGTGAATAGAAAGCTCCTACATAATCCGGCTGTTCTAATGCGGTGCGCTTGAGTGCCCGGAGTTCGCTCTCAGTCTCTGGGAGCAGCCGAGGTATTAGTCTGTCTGATCTTAGGGTATCTCCAACGCTTTCTTGTATTCGGATATTTCCGAGAGATTGAACTCTTCTAATATGCGATAGCTCATCCCAAGGCACATCGGCGTAAGCGGCTCTATCGAGATCTTGCCAGTTGGTCAGATCTTGGGTTAAATCTTGTATGGCTGTTAGCGATTCGTGTGAAAAAACATTACCGTCCCTAGCGGCGTAAATAATAAATACGGAGTCGTCTCCGCCGAACTGTCTTCTGAACTCATCGAGGGCTATTTGAGCCGGATTCTCCTCCTCTAAAAAACTATCCGTTGACATATCAAAGGTAGTCAATGTGAAGATACCGTAGAACAGAAAGAGTGATGTGCCTGTTAATGCGGCAAGTACCGTCTTTTTATAGAGAAGAATCTTATTAGGGACTTCTGCAAAGAAGTCGGTCAGGAATAAAAGAAACTTTTCCATTGATTAACTCCATCTTCTTAGGAAATTAAATTCGTCTCGGACTCGTGACTCAGGGACAAAGATATACCCCAAATGATTGCCTTCCGTCACTGATTACACTCTCGGGGACAATGGCATTTCCTCCCATATCTCCCGCTTCATTCCGGGCGATTCGAGATAATTCATCCTGTAATCGTTCGGCACCACGCTCCAGTCCTACAACACTTCCCAAAGTTTGTGCTCTGGCACTTCCTATGCGGTCGCAGCCCTCAGCTTCCTGGATTGTCAAAAGTCTAACAGATGTGCCGCTGCTAGTTACTTGCACCCAGTTACTGCAAGAAAGGGGTATAACACCGATCAAAATAAAAGCAATTAATTTGCGCATAAGATGCTCCGATCGCCGGACGCCTGTCACATAAAAATCGTCACTCCCACTTAAATACGATTTTACAGACGCTCCAAGTAAAATCCACCAGTTGAGAAGCATAATCCTCTTAGGGGGTGACAACCAACCTAGTGTTATATGATAGCATGGTTCTCGATAAGCACCGGTTGGAGACCATATATTTGTGATGGGTGTAACTTGTTAGGTATTCCAAAGATTAGAAAAAAGGAAAGGAGCAGTAGATGTCGGTCAATAATTTATCAGGCAAAAATATAGTTATCATCGGCGGTACAGCGGGTATCGGGCTCGCGACAGCGGTTGCAGCCTCTGGGTTGGGAGCTAAAGTTTGGGCTGCAGGCCGGTCGCAAGCGCATATTGAAAAAGCCAAAGAGGTTAGTGGTGGCAAGTTTGAGGTAAGACGAGCCGATACCCACAATTCAGAGGACCTCCAAGCAATATTCCAAGAAGTAGGAAGTATTGATCACTTGGTCTCAGCCGCCGTTGGTGGAGAGAGAACCTTAAAGCCATTTGTTGAACAAACAGA
>CACAEJ010000057.1 GCA_902531515.1 uncultured Pseudohongiella sp. | reverse complement strand
TCTCCATCTGATCTTTTCATGTGAATCAGTTCTGCTGTAGCAGCGGTTTTATAAAGACATACCAAGGTTTCTTGGGTTTTCTCCTTACTCAAACTCTTGATTTGCAAAACAGATCTTAGTATCAGGGTGGCTTGTCTGAAAGCGCCATATAGCGGAAATTTGCTTCTGCATAATTTGAGGGCGGATTCGGTCTGGCCTTTTTTTCTCATTTCTGAAACCAAGTGCAGCCAATTGTTAGAAGGTTCGGTTTTATCATTCAATTTATTATCATTTATATCAATCACTTGTGGCTCTATATTGGAGTCATAACTACCTAGTGGCGGTAAGGGCAATGATTTTTTCCTTGCTCGCTGTCGCTCAGACAAGTGATATCGATGGAGGAGATAACTTGTCGTTGTTATAGCGAGTAAAAAGGCGAGTATTAATAGTAAATTCATCATCCGCAGCAAGAGTATTCCGTGTTAATCTAATAGAGAATATCTATCGTACCTGTGATTATATTTTAACCTTGACTGAAGAGCCTAAGCTTTTTAGAATGCGCGACTTTCATTAGTAACTCAAAAATTCCAAGTTTCATGTCCCCTTCGTCTAGAGGCCTAGGACACCGGGTTTTCATCCCGGCAACAGGGGTTCGAAACCCCTAGGGGACGCCACTTTGATTCACCAGTGGGTTAACGATGATAAAATAGCCTCTTGAAGGGGAGAAGTAGTAATTATCGTCTTACCTTTATGCCACTTAGTAATCGAAATAAGATGCTTTCGACTCAGTTCTTAGTCCGAATAGAACTGAAAAATAAGGGAGTCTGCTTGACCCCCCTTACGAGTGGTAGTTGAGGTATAATACTTACCTTAGAATATAGGCATCAAGGACAAGCGTCTTTTTCATCATATCCATTACGCCCCGATGTAAGTTTTGGGTTCCATCGCTTATGTTGACAACCTCCTCAAGGTAGGCTTTTGAACCTTCTCTTTTCCAAACGCCTACTCCGGCACCACCTAACATGGTGTTTTCATCAATAAATCCTCTGCCTTGAGCGGTGTATGTACCACCACTTCTATCGGCATTAAATTTAAAGATAATTGTGGCGTAAACCTTGCCATAAGCTCCCATATTTGCTTCAAGGTGAACTACATTCTGTTCTTCACCGATTTCAGCCGCAGTTATCTCCATAATCGACTGCTCTTGTCTTGGCTCGAGCGTAAGTGCTGTTGTTTGACCCATCATTTATCTCCTTAAGTCAGACGAATTTTAGTGTTTAAATAGTCTATTGATTTGTCCAGATTTTTACAGTGTTCACCATGTTTATGGAATAAACTGATGAGATACTGTTTACTGCTCTTTGAAAAGATCCTATTCCTGGGCGTTCCGAGTTTCTCACTGATAAAAGAGTGGAAAAATTATTAGCTTGATACGATATAAGGTGCGAACCAGTGGCGTCACCGCGCCCTATTATTCGCCAGAGGCTTGCGTTAACGTCCCACCCTTCAGGATCGGCATCTACAAGCTCTTGCCACTCAGCCGCGAAAGAAGCTTCATCTGTTACATCAATAACTAGCCATCTGGAGGCATATAATTCACTGGTGACCGCATCTGAATTCCCATTTGTCAGCCCGGTAGGCTCAAACATTACATCGAGGATTATTGTGGAGGCTGCGCCAAGTTCGGAAATCAATTTCGCCCAATCTTCGGATAAAGCATTCCTTAAAAAAGCTTCATCCATTCCCTCGACTGATGGGTAGAAAACAGCCAGATTATGGGTCGCAGGTGAATTTCCATTAGCTACGTACTGGGATAATATAGCGGTACCCGGGATGGATTGCCCGGTTTGTGAAGCAGTGTACTCGTCCATTGCTGAAATAAGCCTTGCAGGGTCGCTGACCTGTAAGTCAAATCCAAGTGCAATTTGAGCACTGCTATTTACGGAAAAAAATAGAATTCCAAGTGTTGCTATCAAACTTTGTATGTTCATTCGCACGGTATTGCTCCTATATTTGAATTAGAAATGTTTGAGTGATCAAGCATACTTAAAGCCTCATAGCTATGCTGTTCTTAGTTTAAATCTCCATATTTAGCGCTAAACAGCAAGGGTATGCTGGCTTTTAATTCAACCCCCCCTCAAACGAATCATATAATGCGCTGAATGTCTTTAACTTTCAATCTCGGCGTCTCCTCAAACTGCCAACTAAGAGAGTCAGATATCTAATTGAGCATCATGCTAAAAATTATGCTAAGTTTTAGCACTTTTGAACACAACTTGTCGGGGAAATTCATGAGCAATATTCAATTAATAGAAAAAGTGTATGAAACATTTTCTGCAGGTGATATGGATGGCTGGGCATCACTGCATACGTCGGACTTTGAGTTTAAATATCTCGGCAATCTGCCATTCTCAGGAACGTTTGTTGGGCCACAAACTGCTATTGATGAGTGCTTCTTAAATATTCCCAATTATTTAGAAAATTTTCTCGTCACACCTATACGCATGTTTGAATGCGAAGATAGAGTATTTGTTCACATACATATGACAGCAACGAATCTGGACACAGAGGCGATGCATATGTTTGTGATCGACGAAGGACGAGTAAGAAAATTTCAAGGTTTTGACAACACTGGTCTCATGACCGAGGCATTTATAAAGGATCATTAATAAGGTGTTGGATATACGATCTAAGTTGACCGCTTTTGTCGCAGTTTTATTACTAATCGGTCCAAAGTTCCTATTTGGGTTAGATGACCATTTTGTAATGGTGAGAGGTGTTTATGTAACTCCTGATTGGGTGAAATTCGACTCGGGTGACGTAGCTTGGGATCGGGCGGTAACATTTAAACATTCTGATCGTGCAACATATTTTGAAGTAGCTATTTGGGAGGAGATTGACGCAGTTCATTTCTACGAATTCCCAAATGATTATGAGGATAATATGCTCTTGGAGATACCAGGCCGAGAAAAATATAACTTAGTTCCCAATTATTCGAGATGCTACCTTCCATCAAGTACAAATCCTTATTGGGACACAAATCCGAAAATCTCAGATACTACGGTAAACGAATGTAAAGCAGAGTTAGCGAAGGAATTGACCGATTATCGAGAGAATTTTGCAGTATTGAAAGTCGCCGATATGCCGGATAAGTCCGCTAAAGCAGATAGGAGTGCATTTCTGAAGCAAGCCATTATCCAATTTTTAAAAATCATAATTCCTCGGTTCCCCAACTCCGAATATTCTTTGACTTACAACGGCCATGGTGGGCCGGGAGGAGCCCTTTTTGAAGGGATTCTTTCTCCTCAGCATTCCTATGATGTACTAAAAACTTGGCGCTATTTGATCGGTAAAAACCTCGCTTTTATTGATATGGGTGGGCCTTGCAATAAAGCGGGATTCTCTGACTTGAGTACGTTTTGTCCTTTCGCGAATTTCTATATAGCGAGTGACCTCCCCAATGGAGGCTATAGTTTTGATGATTGGACAAGTGACAAATTCTTCTCTACCGATATGGATACACAATGGCATAATATCTTTTCCACTAGTAACTCTCTTCTCGAGGCAATGAAAAAAAGAATTGATCTGATGCGTCAGCGATACCTCTATTCTTTAAACGACATGACTGCTAACAAAACTGAACAGGCAAACTATTTGTTTTCTTGCGCCGCATTCAATCTCTTTAGCCCTCAGTACGCGCAGGCAGTGAAGGAAGCTGCAGGTTCATTCTATGGAACTCTTTCAAATTTAACCTTGGGAGATAATGGTCATTATGATCTGATGGAGTCTGTTGAAGCTACTGGTAACGGCTCTCTTATTGAGGCATTAAATCAGGTTAAGGTATATCAGGCTGACAACCGAGATTTTTTTGAATGGGAAGAAAAGAGAAACGGTATTAGTACTCCCAATTTTCAAAGCAGTTATGGAAGTGCAATAAATTTAGATTTTAGTAAGGCTCTTCCAGTCATACCAGCCGTTAGACCTAGATTGATTACTAGCAACACAAGCAATACAGAGTCTACAGCCGCCATCTCTGGCGGTGTAACCAAAGATGGTGGCCTGACCTACTCAAATTCGGTATTTCCAGGGGACACAATATCAATCAGGCCAGTAATTGAACCCGACAAAAAGCACTTGGGTAAGCTACTAGAAGTAATCGTAATATTAGAGAACAAAGCTAAAGAACTATTTCTACTGACCAACAATAGTGTCATTCCATATACCTTAAATGACTCAATTTCGCCTTTTTCACAAGTAATAGGAACCCCTCGACTACTCTTGCCGATACTCGATGATTATAAATATACGGGGGGTGGTCCTAATGCGTATGATATTTATGTTGGCTATCGATTAGCGGACAACATCGATGAGATTTTCTACAGCCTAGAACCCATTAAAATGTCTCTCAACTGATTACGAAATTTTATTAAGAGCGTTATATCACTCGTGATCAAGTTATCATTATTACCATTTTTATTAGCAACAGTATTATGCTCCGCTCAAAATTCCAAAATTCAGTTGGACGCGACGTTTGATGGTGAGTTAATTGCTATTCCAATTACTGCTGTAGGTGACAAGTATTACAAAATAGCCCTTAAGTTGATGGAGGGCACAGACGTTGTTGATGTCGAAGTAACCGAGGCGACAGAAATCAACCCTCTTAACGGTTCAGGTGCATCCACATTTGACTCTCTCACAGGCATCCTGCATATCCCCTCTTTGATGGTTGATAACAATAAGTACTGGGCAAATTTTTCCTTAATAAAGGAAACGCCGGTCGTATTTCGTTTCACCGGAGCTGGTTTAATAGGCGACGCGAATAAATCTTCGGTAGAAAAAGGTCAAGGTATATTCACTGGCTACTTGTCGATGGATATCAGTGCGCCACAATCTTATGGGTATGGGTTCAGCATTTACTCAAATACAACATTCTTATTTGATGAAGATATAGCGTTTTCTCAGGTAGGATTGCCTTCTTCTTGGATAACCCCTTATAACTATGACTTTAATGAACCATTG
>CACAEJ010000056.1 GCA_902531515.1 uncultured Pseudohongiella sp. | reverse complement strand
GATACAGCAGATACGCCTATTGAGAAATCTGGCTGGTCTCCAGAACGGAGTAAGCAGCTTGCTCATTCTTGCCTCTTAGTCATAGCGGAGTATTTAGGTTTCGTCTCCTAAATGGTCTTAGACCTCTTGATACAATTTTCTTCCTGAGCGATTATGCTCTTCAGATTTTTTTGGAGTTAGGAAAGTTTTGCCGGGTTGAAGTGTCAAGCTTACTAATTTTCTCTAGGAAATGTTTCGGATTCGCATTCATTAATATTACCTATCCTGCCGACTAGTAACTTAGTTTTAGACAAACAATAAACTGCCGACTATTTGGATTTGCTGATTGAGGTCAATCAAAACTGATTAGCTCTCTCACTATGCCCCAAAATTAATGAAAAGTGATAATTGAAAATGAGTAATCTCGAAGACTCCATTTACAGT
The DNA here is from genome assembly GCA_902531515.1 of uncultured Pseudohongiella sp. Lineage (GTDB taxonomy): Bacteria > Pseudomonadota > Gammaproteobacteria > Pseudomonadales > Pseudohongiellaceae > UBA9145. The sequence continues at coordinate 4,678 of CACAEJ010000056.1, read as the reverse complement.
CCTATAACTGCATCTCACAGTCTCATCTGTGCTAACTACCGCAAAGTCAGTGTTCGGTTTGTCACTTTTAGTTACACTATGAATCGAAAAGAATGAACTTCAATTGCCATTTTAATCGTTAGTTAAATATCAAAATATTTGTAAGAAGGTGTGAACTATGCGGCCCATTGTTAAATTAGTTGGAATTTTTGCAGTTTGGAATTTAAGTCTCTCCCCAAGTTTCGGTGACGACCTCGTTACCATACTCAGTTTAGCGCTTGAAAACGACCCCGCCTTAAGGCAAGCGAAAGCAAGTTATCTCGCAAATCATGAGACAGTAGTTCAAAGCAGATCTGCGCTCTTGCCCTCATTTGGCCTAACTGCTGCAACTACCAGGTTGACTTCGGGCCCAACCGATTCCATTTACGTAAATATTCCTAACCCAATAACTGGAGAATTAGTCAGAACCAGGGTCGCTGATGACCATAGTTTCAGACCAGGGGTTAACAATCACAACTGGGGTATCGGACTAAATCAAAGCGTTGTTAATCTCTCCAATTGGTATAATCTTCGCAGTGCTAGGGCAAGCGACCAGGCAGCTGCAGTTAATTTAGCTGCTCAAGAACAAGATCTAATCATGCGAGTCTCTATGGCATACTTCGATGTTCTTCGCGCTCTGGAATTGTTAGAGACAAACTTCCAAGAAGAAGAGGCTGCTCTAACTTCACTGGAGCAGACACAGCAAAGAGAGGCAGTCGGATTAGTCGCAATAACTGATGTATATGACGCTCAAGCAGCTTACGATTTAGCTCGAAACACAACAATATTACAGAGGGACATACTCCAATCACGATATGAAGCTCTTGAAGCCTTGACCGGACAAGCCCATCCGGACATAGAGATCTTAAGAGAAGATTTTCCGATTATCGAAGTCGATGGCACTTTAAGCGAGTGGGAAATGCAAGCGGACAACAACAACCTAGCCGTTGCCGCAGCCGAATTTAACTTGGATGCATCACGTCAGAACCTGAAGGCACGAAAGTCGGACCATCTCCCTACTCTTGACTTGTCAGGTTTTTATGGACATATCGTTACTGCCCCCATTGTTAACCAAGGAATCCAAATTTTTGGCGGAGCAACCGACCGCTCAAGCTTAGCTTTAAGTTTAAATATCCCTATTTATAATGGAGGGGTTATCAACTCAAGGCGAAGAGCAGCTGAATATCAGCTTATCGCAGCAAGGGAATCCCTCGAGCTGACCAAACGCCAGCTTACTCAGAACATACGAAATGCTTATCGTCGTGTAAATACAGACGTTTTAGTTATTGCGCAGAGACAACAGTCAATCACATCCACCCAAAGTGCTTTAGACGCGACAGAACTTGGCGCTGAAGTCGGAACTCGAAATATTGTGGAAGTTCTTTTAGCCAGAGAAAACCTTTACCGGGCGCTGCGCTTTTATGCAGACGCGAGATTTGATTATGTAATCGATACACTTGTTTTAAAGCAAGTTGCCGGAGTCTTAAATCCTCAAGATGTCATTGACCTCAATGAGTGGTTAAGAGAGGGTAGCTAATTTCACTTTTTACACCAAACTGAGATTTGGCTGATGATAAATTCATATTTTCGTCTATGCTCACGTATCGTAAACGGAAGATCTTCATGAAAGATCAACTTGAAATTTGGTAAAAGATCGGCCAGACCAGATAATGTATCACTGTTTGATCTTCCATCAAGAAAATTTGGCTCGGGTGTAAACTGCTCAAGCCATGTGTTTGGAGAAGCTATCACCAATATGCCGCCGCTCTTCAAATAGTCGTCTGACTCAGAAAATTGTTGTAGACATGTTTTTGGTTGAGAAAGCCTACAGATTAAGTTACTGAGTAGTATTGCATTAAAGGGTCTTTTTTTTATTATTGCAGAGGTGTCACTTAAACTTGAAGCATCTCCTTGGTAAAACTGAACTCGCTCTCTATCGATTTTCTTATCTATCTTGGCAGTTAGTTCTGTAGAAATTCTGCCTGTCTCTTTTCGCCGATAGCCAATTTCTCCATTTTTCCTCAAATCTAACGCTGCTTCGATAAATACATTACTAAAATCTATCGCAGTGACCGATTTAAACGTAGAAGCGAGGCGGAAGCTTGCCCCTCCCACGGCACATCCGAGGTCTAATGCTCGGTCTTTGCGATTAGAGAATTTGTTCATCAACTCAACGGTCCGATCGATAAGATTCGAAGTTGATGGAAATGTAATAGAAGTACGAATTTCACTATCTTTTTGGTCATTTTCGCCGCCATAGTGAAATAGTAGATATTGGTCCACGGTATCGTCTCTATCATATTTATCTTTCTGGATTTTAGGATTGATACTTTCTTTTACTACTCGAAAACCTGCATGTTGGAAAAAATGAGGGCGAAAATGAAATCGTGCCCATATGCTTGCCTCATCTCCTGTGCTAATGAAGGATCCTCCTAAGATCATTTGGTGCTCACCATCAAAACAGGGTGTACTGAAATCCGTATAATACGGATGAATCTTAAAATTACGAAGAGGGTGGAAAGAGTCTTCACACCATTGCCATACGTTGCCAAAAGTATCATGAAAGCCTTTGTCGTTTGCAGGAATTGCATCCACCGGACTTTCAGATCCAAATCTAAGATTGTGATTTAACGTTTGTTGATTGGAGGAAATAAAAGTCTGGGCTGATGATAAACAAAAATCTCCTTTGCGAGCTAAAACTTCTTCATGGTTGAAGTTCCTATCGCGAATAGCGAGGTGTTCAGACTCCCGCAAAAGACGAAAATTCAATTTGCTCTTCTCTTGCTGACTCAACCAACTACAGTATGCTTTTGCCTCATAGTAATTAACGATTACTGGCCAATCCCATTGCATTGGTACTTCCGCGAAAATTGTCCTTAGTCTGAATCGATTAGAGCCTGACGGACCATCTTGTTTCCAAAATGTTGGCCATTTAATATTCCTGAATGTCCGCCAACCCCAGCCTGGCTCTGACCAGTATTTACTATCTTCATATCCGCCGGATTTAACAAATTGAAAAAATTCGCCGTTGCTAATCAGGAATTTAGAAGCGGCAAAAGATTCAACCTTTCGTTCATCAGTCCCATATTCATTATCCCACCCAAAAGTTGGCCACTTTTCGGGCTTCCCTAAAGCTACCGAACAAGGTCCGACTTCAATGTATTGGTTCTTGGGGAAGTTGGAGCCAAGGAGCGACTCGTCTTGGGAATTGGATATTGCCTTAACATGATCTGGCCAGTTTCTTGGTTGTGCGACTAATTCAGATGGTAGCTCTCTGATCAATACACTTGAAGTCTCTAGATGTATCCTTTCATGCTCAAAGGCCATGACGAGTGCCCAGGTGGGTTTATCCTGTGAAATAGGCTCACCAAAACCTGGGTGTGATTCAATCAAATTAACAACAAGATCATAGACCTGATCTCTATAAGCTCTGACGTTTCTTAAGGGGGGCCAAATTTCTTTATCATTTTCATGTAAGTCATCCCAAGTCATTTCATCCACACCGGTTTCGAATAAGAGTTCAAAATCCTGGTTGATTGGTTCTTCGATCAATCCACTTACAAGCAACTTATTAACGTAAAAACAAACTGGATGCGCATAGTAAAATATAAGTGGATGACGAGTCTTGTGATAAGGACGTCTGTAGTAAGCTTCCTCTGAAACCAAAGAGGAGAATAATTCTTCCGTGAGCTGCCATGTATTCCTAAAATAATTTAAAACCGCCGCGCGACCTTCACCTAGGTCGAGAACCGGTAACGAAAGGTGCGAGTTCTTTCTACTTTCAGAATCGAATAAATTGGAACTGTTTTCAGTCATTTTATACCCATCAAATGCAATATTTCCCTAAATTACTAAAGTGTTGCCGTTTACCAATTCCGATTTGCTATTTTTTTCGGTAAGGTTTAGACCTCGAGGACAGCAGCAACTAAGATAGAGTATAAATAAAACGTTAGCACACTGATTCGTACATTGATTTGACAAAGACAGTAAGGTGTCAAATATTTCAGATGCTGCCATTATCAACGAACGATAAAATCAATTAGATTAATCTCAGACAATAAGAGACCCTATTTTCAGCTATGAAACACGCAGACTTTTATGAACTCTCGGCGGATATAAAAAGATGGGCTGAGAAAGCAGGCTTTCAAGAGGCACGAATAACAAATGTCGACCTAGCCTCATATGAAGATTCATTCAAGTCATGGATAAAAAATAAATTCCATGGCGAAATGGCCTACATGGAAAGTAAGCAAGCAATGCGGTTGCGTCCTGAAAAGCTATTGCCAGGGACTATTCGAGTTATTTCGGTTCGAATGGATTACAAAACCACTAAGACAAACTCCTTGAAATTTAGAAACGAAAAGAATATGGCATACATCTCTCATTACGCGAGAGGAAGAGACTATCATAAACTAATTCGAAAGCGCTTAGAGTCTCTTGCAAGAAGGATAACAGTTAAAACTCAGCAATTCGGGTATCGTGCTTTTACCGACAGCGCGCCGATTCTTGAACGGGCTTTAGCTGAAAAAGCAGGGCATGGATGGATTGGCAAAAACACTATGTTGATCAATAGGAAAGCAGGTTCATGGTTCTTTTTAGGAGAACTATTCACCGACATTCCTCTTCCAATCGATGAGCCTACCTCGAAGCACTGCGGTAG
>CACAEJ010000055.1 GCA_902531515.1 uncultured Pseudohongiella sp. | reverse complement strand
ATGCGTACAGCCGCGAATTCCACCTACTTTTTGTCTAATGGCTTTCCGCCATCCTTGACCCATTTGAATACCGACTAAACTTTTATATGCTGGGGCTATTTCCGGGCAGATCTCAAATGGACTATTTTCAGTTTTAGTCCAAACATCTTGAATAAAAAAATTGTTATCTATTGTTATGCGGATAAGCATTTCATGGAGTGGCTCCCCCACATCTAACTGTCCTCGCCAGTTGTTTTTAATGGGGTAAGTTTTAGTATCAGTCATGTGGGCCTCAATGTCCCATAAATTATCTTCCCGCTGATAACCACGATAATCTATAGTTCTGGTGTGAATGTGTTTTCTTGTTCTAGGTTGGGGTAGTGGCATAATTATTACGTGAGTTTTTACTATGAGACGCGATTTCTAACTACGATGTTAGTACTAATTTAGCTTTCAGGCGAACTGAATTATAACGTATGTGTAATTAATTGTGTGCTGGATTTGATCGAATCATGCATAATACCGACTTTATCAGTATGGAGTGATAGAAATGACTATAGCTAGTGCAAGACATATCTTGGTCGAAACCGAAGAGGAATGTTTAAAGCTTAAGAACCTTATTTTAGATGAAGGTGAGGATTTCTCTGAGATAGCACGTAATTTTTCAAACTGCCCTTCTAAAGAACAAGGAGGGGACTTAGGGGAATTCGAGCCAGGTATGATGGTTAAAGAATTCGATGAGGTCGTGTTCAGTGCAGGAATTAATAGCTTGCAAGGGCCTATAAAAACTCAGTTTGGTTACCATCTGTTGGAAGTCTTGAGTAGGTCGTAGTTAACCACATCTAAAATTTGGTTTTTGAGTCAATTTAGTAACTATTTAATATGTCAAAACTAGAAGCACAATTTGGTAAAGCCGACTATGAAATCCTCTCACGTGAGAACGGATTTAGAGGTTTTCTTAATATTGATATAATCAGAGTGAAGCATAAACTTTTCCGCGAAGGTTGGAGTTCAACAATAAATCGAGAGGTTTTAGTCAGGGAGGGGGCTGTCGGTGTACTATTATTTGACCCCCAACGTGATGAGATAATTTTAGTTCGTCAGTTTCGAGTAGGTTTGTTGGATAAGACTGATACTCCTTGGGCTCTTGAGCTAGTAGCAGGGATTGTGGAATCTGGAGAAGAACTCGAGGAAGTTGCTGTTCGTGAAGTAAAAGAGGAATCAAACTGCGAGGTGTCGCAGCTGGTTAAAATCTGTGATTATTATAACAGTCCGGGAGTTAGTAGCGAGAAGGTTAGGTTATATCTCGGAATAGTTGACTCTGAAAACATGGGCGGTATTTATGGGCTAGAAACTGAGAATGAGGATATCGAGGTTGTAGTATTGTCTTACACAGAGGCTATTGCAGGTCTAAATAAAGGTTATTTAGCAAACGCTATGTCAATTATCGCTCTCCAGTGGCTAGAATTGAACAAGTCGTTTATTTTACAAAAATTTTAGTTTAATCAATCGAATAAATTGGTGAAGATACACCTGTTATCTTTTGGGTGTATAAATTTAGGAATTATGCCGCGCATTAAATACAGTATTGATCTCAAAAAACACATGGCAGTCTGTGATGCAAATTACATCCGTCTACTTAAGCTAGTGCCTCAGTTGGAAGTCTATCGAAGCCAAATTCTAAAAACTTCATCTAATAAAAGCGTAGTGTTTGATAAAACTCGTAAATACATCGAATCAAATAAAGTTGATATTAAGAGACCTTTAAATGGACTAAAAAAGAATTTTGTATTGCGGATGCTCTCGATACCGGTGAAGCGGTTACTGTGGAGTTAATGGTTTTAGAAACTTTCAAATATACAAATACATTAAGAATAATACAGAAACCCGAACTAACTGAATGGGTAAAGAATCCTGCAATGCTTGTTAGGATATATCACGACGCGAGCACAGCCGAAGTTATGTCGAGTCAAGGGCATAATAATTTCCAAGCGCGATATCCTCGAATGAATCCCATGATGTACCACTCTGATGAAAAAAAACAGATCAATGTTTTCCTCGAGGAGTGGCTTTCTCTTTGCCTTAAAGTTGGTCGGAGCGCTGAATTACCTGCGTTAGCAGTCAAACTATGACTGGCAACTCTTAGTCAGAATTTGATGACATGAGCGCTATCACTCTTGCGCAAGTTACAGATACTTATTTATTTGCTCAGACCAAAAGCAAGTTGCACAAGATTAATACTCTTGATTCTTTAAACGAGGTTCTTGACTATATCAAACGTAATGAGAATCAAATAGATTGCATTGTAGCTACTGGCGACATTGCGCAAGATGCCTCATTAGATGCTTATAAAAACTTCATGCTCTCGATTGGGAAATTATTTTTCTCGATACGAGTGATAAGTATGAGGTTGCCGGTAGGCTAAGCAAAATTGAGCTTGAATTTCTTGAAAGGGCTTTAGTTGAGGTCGAGCACGACAGCGTTATTCAAAATGTATTGCTTTGTTTACATCATAATCCTATAAAAGGTGATCAGATTCTTGATTATCGACTAGCCGTAAAAGCGTACGGCAAGAAGAATTGTATTATTAAGGAGGGAGGTAATCATAGCTATGAAAACTACGAGCAAGATCTACCTCATATCTTTGACTTTTTACTGTCAAGAATTAACTGATCTGAGCGATAAAAGGTTATTGATCTTCGCTATTTTGAATCCGCTGAATCAAACTTCCAAATGAGCAACACATATAATGCCGACGCTATAGAGGTTCTAACCGGACTTGATCCTGTCAAGAAAAGACCGGGTATGTATACAGACACCTCTCGGCCGAATCATCTAATCCAGGAAGTTATTGACAATAGCGTTGATGAGGCTTTGGCTGGATTCGCTCGAAATCTAACCTTAACTCTTAATAAAGATGGCACTGTCGAGGTTGCGGACGACGGCCGTGGCATGCCCGTTGACATTCATAAAGGTGAAAAAGTCAGCGGAGTAGAATTGATACTGACTCGCTTGCATGCTGGAGGAAAGTTTTCAGATAAGAACTATCAATACTCGGGAGGCTTACATGGCGTTGGCGTTTCGGTCGTAAATGCTCTTTCAGAATTCCTCGAAGTTGAAGTTAAAAGGAATAGCAATATTTACGCTATGAAGTTCAAAAATGGTAACAAAGCGTCTGAGCTAAAAATTATCAAGAAGGTTGGAAAACGTAATACTGGGACTGTAGTTCGGTTTCTTCCCAATGGCAAGTACTTTGATTCAACAAGAATCTCTATTCCTAAATTGAAGCATGTACTTAGGGCTAAAGCGGTATTGTGTCCAGGTTTAACTGTGACCTTTAATGATAACACTGTAATGCAATCTAAATCACAAAGTGAGGATTGGTATTACGAGGACGGGCTAACTGATTATCTAGTCCAAGGAACTTGCGGGCTTGAAACTCTGTTAGAAACTCCATTCACAGGTTCAGTTCAAGGGAATGATGAAGCGGTTGATTGGGCAATCCAGTGGCTGCCTGAGGGCGGCGAGGAGATTACAGAGAGCTACGTTAATCTTATACCGACCCCACTGGGGGGCACCCATGTAAGTGGTCTTCGGACTGGACTACTAGAGTCTCTTAAAGAGTTTTGTGAATTTAGAAATTTACTACCTCGAGGCACAAAATTATCGTCAGAAGACGTTTGGCAAAATCTAAGTTATGTATTGTCTTCAAAACTGCAAGATCCACAGTTTTCGGGTCAGACAAAGGAGAGGCTGTCTTCCAGGCAATGTAGTGTTTTTGTAGCTGGTGTGGTTAAAGACAGCTTTAGTTTATGGCTTAATCAACACACTGCAGAGGCCGTGGCAATCGCCGAACAGTGCATACGGAATGCACAAAATAGACTGAGAGAAAGTAAAAAGGTTTCTCGTAAAAAAATTACCTCTGGACCCGCTTTGCCTGGAAAGCTAGCCGACTGTTCAACTGAAGATGTAATGGCTGGTGAACTTTTTTTAGTGGAAGGAGATTCTGCGGGAGGATCCGCGAAGCAGGCACGAGATCGAGAATTCCAGGCGATCATGCCGCTACGGGGTAAGATACTGAATACCTGGGAAATTGAGTCTGCAGAGATTCTGGCATCACAAGCAGTTCATGATATTGCTGTGGCGTTAGGTGTTGATCCGGGCTCAGCGAAAATTGATGGTCTCCGATATGGAAAGATTTGTATCTTAGCCGACGCTGATTCTGATGGCTTACATATAGCTACGTTATTATGTGCATTGTTTGTCAAGCACTTCAAAGAGGTAGTAGAGAGTGGTTTTGTATATGTTGCTATGCCCCCTTTGTTTCGCATCGATGTTGGTAAAGAAGTCTTTTATGCACTAGATGAGGATGAAAAAAAAAGGAATTTTAGATAGTATCGCTGCAGAAAAGAAAACCGGTAAAGTGAACGTGCAGAGGTTTAAGGGCCTGGGTGAGATGAACCCTCTGCAGTTACGTGAAACTACTATGGCGCCCGATACGAGGCGTTTGGTTCAACTGAAACTCGAATCAAATATAAATTCTGGTAAGAAATCAGGAACCTTCGAATTAATGGATAGGCTTCTTGCGAAAAGCCGGGCGGCGGATAGAAAACAATGGTTAGAAACAAAAGGAAATCTTGCAGACTTTGCTGAATAGAGACAAGTGTAACTTAATATGAATGAGAATATAACAACAAATGCCGACGGTATTGAAGAAATAGCGCTAAAGGACTACACGGAGCGGGCATATCTAAACTACTCGATGTATGTGATCAACGATCGGGCCTTGCCAAATATCGGTGATGGCCTGAAGCCAGTTCAAAGGCGTATCATTTATGCAATGTCCGAGCTTGGTTTAAAGCAGACGGCGAAGTTCAAGAAATCCGCAAGAACAATCGGTGATGTAATCGGTAAATTTCACCCTCACGGCGATTCGGCTTGTTATGAAGCGATGGTATTAATGTCTCAATGGTTTACCTACAGATATCCTTTAGTTGACGGACAGGGTAATTGGGGCTCACAAGATGATCCGAAATCATTTGCGGCGATGCGCTATACTGAATCTCGTTTGCAAAAATATGCTGAGGTGTTACTCAGTGAGCTTGGCCAAGGGACAGTCGACTGGCGACCGAATTTCGATGGTACTTTAGAAGAGCCAGAGATTCTACCTGCCCGAATGCCTAACGTATTGCTTAATGGTGGCAGCGGGATAGCGGTAGGTATGGCGACCGACATACCACCACATAATCTTTTTGAAGTAGCAGATGCCTGTATGCTCTTAATT
>CACAEJ010000054.1 GCA_902531515.1 uncultured Pseudohongiella sp. | reverse complement strand
TACTTCTATAATCCAGATTCTTATTTTCGCTATCGTGACTATTGCTACGATAAAGGAATTCGCATACCTATTGTGCCCGGCATAATGCCGATCACCAATTATCAAAATCTTTCTCGTTTCAGCGCTAATTGTGGCGCCGAGATTCCTCGATGGCTGCGCTTCCGCCTTGAAAAATTCAATGACGACAAGCTTGCACTTCAAGAATTTGGCATTGAGGTTGTAACTGAACTTTGTGAAAAACTTTTATCCGGGGACGCACCGGGCCTCCACTTTTATTCGATGAATTTATCGCCTAGTGTGGCTAGCGTTTGGAACAACTTAGATCTTTCAACGAGAGGTCAATAAGCTAAGTTATGCGCATCCCAAGGCTTTACTTCAAGGGCGCCCTTGAGAGAGGCTCTTTCATTCAATTAGACAACGACTCAACACATTATCTATCAAAAGTCCTTAGATTAAGAGTAGAGAGTCAGGTTAAGCTCTTCAATAATAATGAGGGTGAGTTCCTAGCAACAATAATTTCCATAAGTTCAACAAATGTCACGGTAAGTATAGATCTTCAACTAAGAGAACCTGAAGAAGATACGTTAAGGTTTCACGTCGCTTTAGCTATCACGAAAGGGGAACGCATGGACTATGCAATCCAAAAGTCTGTCGAACTTGGAGTCGCTTCAATAATCCCTTTCTTTTCTGAGTTATCTGAAGTCAAAATTAGGGATGAAATCCGTCTGAAAAATAAGCTACGCCACTGGAAAAATGTTGCTATGAATGCCTGTCAGCAGTGCGGGCGCTTGAGCTTACCTGACGTAGAAAAGCCAAAAATCTTCCAAGATTTCATAAAGCAAGGAATAGACGACACATATGTCCTATTTGATGCATCAGGTCATAAGAAATTAAGAGAAATTGATTTCAAAAACGAACTCTATCTTGTATTTGGGCCGGAAGGTGGCTTTTCTAATTCAGAACTTGTAACTGCCAAGGAAAAGATAAATGTGGCCTCTTTAGGCCCGCGAATTTTGCGATCTGAAACGGCGCCTGTGGTCGCACTCTCTATCCTCCAGTCTGAATTTGGAGATCTAAACCAATAATGATGACTACATATAAAATAAAAAAAAGCGCCTTTAATTTTTAAAGACGCTTTAACGTAATGACTACGTTCAGGGAGAGATTCTTTTACTGGGAAACAAACTCTGGATAAGCCTCCATGCCACATTCAGCTATATCAACTCCAGAATCTTCTTCCTCTTCGGAAACCCTTACACCCATGACGGCTTTAAGAGCTAACCAAACTGCTAGGCTAGTGGCAAAGACCCATACAAATATCACGAGCATCCCCACGAGCTGTCCCATAAAGGTCGCATCGGAGTCAGAGAAAAGTACCGCAAAAATTCCAAAAATTCCTACCGTTCCATGCACAGAGATAGCTCCCACCGGATCGTCGATCTTTATCTTGTCTAAAAAGACTATACTGAAAACAACTATTACACCGCCTATCGCGCCAATAATAGTCGCGAGCAATGGGGAAGGGTCTGCAGGCTCTGCCGTTATCGCAACTAGACCAGCTAGAGCACCATTAAGGGCCATGGTCAGATCTGCTTTCCCAAAAATCATTCGAGCGACGATAAGTGCAGCTATCAGTCCGCCCGAAGCAGCCGCATTCGTATTCAGAAATACGTTCGCAACCTCATTGGCGACAGCGATACCTCCGAGCTTCAATGTCGACCCTCCGTTAAATCCAAACCACCCCATCCAAAGAATAAAGACTCCCAGAGTAGCTAGTGGTAAGTTCGCGCCGGGTATCGCGTTAACTGTGCCCGCTGCACTATATTTACCCTTACGTGGTCCCAAGACGATAACCCCGGCTAAAGCTGCGGCAGCACCGGCTAGATGCACTATGCCTGATCCGGCATAGTCGCTATAGCTCAGAGCTCCCAATCCTGGAACATCTTTACCACCCCAGGTCCAACCTCCCTCGATTGGATAAATGAAACCAGTCATGACTACCGCAAACGCCAGGAAAGCCCAAAGCTTCATTCTTTCAGCTACAGCCCCAGAGACAATCGACATTGCGGTCGCCACAAAAACCACCTGGAAGAAGAAGTCCGATGCACCAGAGTAAACTGACCCCCCATCAAACCCTTCCTCAGCAGAATCAGATAATACCTGCGCTACTGCAGCGTCATCCATCTGGGCAACCGTAGTTACACCTGATAGAAAGTAACCTCCGTCATACATGAATTGATAACCACAGACCAAATACATGGTGCAAGCAATTGCAAATAGCCCTACGTTTTTAGTTAGGATCTCTGTAGTGTTCTTAGTTCTGACAAGACCTGCCTCCAGCATCGAAAAGCCGGCTGCCATCCACATAACTAGCGCTCCACAGATTAAAAAATAAAATGTGTCCATCGCGTACTGTAATTCAAAAATTTGGTTTTCCACTTTTTCCTCCAATTAAAGCCTTTTATCAGACCGATTTTGTAAAAGTTTTCTTAATTTATGTCAGACTGCATCCTCTCCGGTTTCACCTGTCCTGATTCTGAGAATCTGTTCAAGCTCAGTAACGAAAATCTTTCCGTCACCGATTTTCTCGGTATTCGCTGCAGTGGTAATCGCCTCCACCGTTTGGTCTAATAATGCATCAGCAATCGCTATCTCTATCTTGACCTTTGGCAGAAAGTCGACAGCATATTCGGCTCCTCGATATAACTCAGTGTGGCCTTTCTGCCGACCGAAACCTTTCACCTCCGTAACGGTTATTCCTTGCACGCCCATCGAGGATAGAGACTCCCTCACTTCATCTAATTTAAATGGCTTTATAATTGCCGTGACTAGTTTCATTTTTTGCTCCTTTATTTTTCCGTGCCTAAATCTGAGCACATCAAATTCCTAACTTACTTAAGCACTATGCATTAGGCGTGCCAAATATTCACCACGGATGATATTCGTCCGGGAAATCTAAAAAATAGGCATTCCCACAATCAATTTTTTGCAAGATTAGGAGCAAATTGGAAAACAATAGTGCGATGAGTTAGCATATTGCACCAATTCTGTGCGACTAAAAGAGGCGTTGGAAATAAATTAAATCAAGATTTAAGACTCTATTCGTGAACAAAATGGGCTCCAAATTGAAGGAAAAATGTTAAAATTTCAAAAAATTTGGTGATCAAGAAATGGACAATTATTTTACACTGAGGGAAATTAGAGACCGCCTCTTGAATCTATTTCCAACAAACGATTCGAAAGTACAACTCCAAGCTAAAATAGACGCCACTTTGAAGTCAGCGTTTGAGGAATTTGGCTTACTAACTCAGAATGAGCTTGATCAACAAGTCCTAGAGCGGGCTCAAGCCCGAATCGACGAACTGGAGGAGATTTTAGTTCAACTTGAATCGAGAATAGATAAAGCAGACTAAAGTGCGTTTTCCAACGCGAAGGCACCTGCTTACTTGGTAAAGGTCTCTGTTCCAATTCGGAAATGGACCACAATGGTCCATTTCCGTAAACTTCGAATTTAGCTGCTACTGTCAATCATATATTCAACGATGGCTCGAAGGTCTTCATCTGTGCAATCGAAACAAAGTCCTTTTGCAGGCATTGTATTTATTCCATTAATAGCGTTTTGCACTACTGCGTCCAAGCCTTTCTCTAACCTGGGTTCCCATTCAACCGACATCCCTGCTCCCACCTTTGGTGCTCCCGCAGCCCCAGTGCTATGACACGCGAAACAGGAAGCCATATATTTTTGTTGGGCATTGAATCCTTCACTTAATTGGGCTAGCTTCATCTCACCGGCGTTACTGCTGCTGAACATAAAAACCCAAGCCATAAATACATAAGTAACCTTACGGATAAAATTAAAATTTTGGATCACACTAAACATTTTTTTCTCCCTTAGTTTTATCGACTTTACACACAACATTTCGGAAATTTTAAGCCATAGACAACCTATGGACTAACATTGCTTATCACGTCAAAAAATTACCTCAGACTCTGAAGATAAGAATCTAATCGGCCTTGCTCCATAACAAACTCTGATTTTTTGTCCGCCGCTACAGCCTCAACCTCTTGAAAATTTTTGTCTAAATCTCCAACTGTAATTACCCCAACCATGGCCATCATAAGATGTGGGGTACATTGGTATACATATGTGCCCTCTTCGGTAAATGTTATCGTAATATCCTGACTCATACCGCCATCCCAAGATTCAGCGCCGGATGGAATCATTCCTTCTATCGAAGCTGAGTTGTGGCCAGCATCGGTAGCTTTGAATGTAACAGAATCGCCAACTCGCACGCTCAAAACACTCGGCTCGAATACCATAACCCCATCACTGCCCTGATTTCGCATCTGAACTTCGTGTGTTTCGCCAGATGAAGAAGCTACCGGGGTTATTTCCACAGAATCTCCAGCTGATTCCGCTGCATTTAATGCTCCCGATTGGCTTTCAATTGAAGCATTGGTAACGTCTGCTGCCATCAAACCATCGGGCACATCAGCCTGGGCTCCTACACAAGTCTGGCCAGCAACGCATAGCTGGCCGATCGGTCTAATATTCTCTGCCACTGACTGCGCGAAGGCACTTTTGAATCCGAGAGTCCAAATGCCAAACATAATAAAGACAAGAATTTTCCAATAAACCAAAATTTTTCTCCGAACTTTACAGTAGAGTTAATGAAAGAATAGACTTGCGATTATAGCTTATTTACCACCTCTGATAGTAGAGTTTGGGAAAGATGTTGTCTAAGAAAATTTGTATGGTCGCTTTGCCTTAATTTTTAACACTTAGCGCCTTAATAGTTAGGTTAAACGGTTTATCATGAGAATAAATTCTCTCCGGCGCAACACTAAGACCGTAACCCACAAAAAAATCAACAACAATTTCTTTGATGTTAAACTCTTCCGCTACAAGATCTCTTGCTATATCTATGGTTTCCACTTCTTCAAAATTTTTACGTATAGCGGGGATAATAGGATCAACTGCTGAGGAGAATTCTACAAATTGCCCTTCTTCATTCAATAGCATTATCTTACCACCAGTTACTGCTGCAACGGCAATAAAGCCATCTTTGTCCCTGTGGGAGGGGTCTATCGCGATAGATGCTGAAATGTTGAGCGAATCCCTTGGTGAGAATAGGTTTCCGTAGGTTTCTCCTTTATTAGCTGTAATGGCACCGAAAAATTTTGAGTTGAACTCAGGGTTTCCTTTATTACCCTCCAGATTTAGGTCAACTGGAGATCTACTTGAATAACTTGCTGTCAACTCATATCCGCCAACCAATTGACACTGCTGTTTAATCTGTTTATCAAATGTATTAACCATTAAAAAATAAT
>CACAEJ010000053.1 GCA_902531515.1 uncultured Pseudohongiella sp. | reverse complement strand
CATCTAATGCTAAGACGCTACCACCAAACAAATTGTTTCCCGGTCGATGCCCTGCATAAAATTGGACTGTCGATGCATTGGTTACCATATACACCAAACCTAACTCGGGATCCGCCGAGGCCGGGGCCCAAGTCGAAATATCACCAGACCAACGCCAGGCATCGTTCTCCCAAGTCTCATGTCCAACCTCACCAGGACGCGGAATTGCATGAAACTTCCAGAGAAATTCCCCTGTAGCCGCATCAAAACCCATGATGTCACCAGGAACGTTCTCTATGCGAGTCTGACCATAACCAGGCTGATGCCCAACCAAAACCACAACAACCCCGTTAACAACAATCGGTGGGGAAGAAGCCGTTACCATTCCCATTTCACGAGGAATACCGTAATCAGGATCGTAAGCGCCACCTGATATGACATAGTCTTGCCAAGGTCCCCAGCCATCAACTAACCTGGGAATTAAATCAATACCTCCGGTCTGACTAAACCCTTGTAACGGTATCGGTTCTCCCCAATCTTCTAATGGTAAGCCAGTCTGAGCATCCAAGGCCCACAGAAAAAAACCAGGGGTAGTAATATAGATGACCCCTCGCCCATTTAGTTCAGCATAGGCGACACCCTTGCCATAGGCTTGTCTGGGGGAACGTTGATGCCTGATTGTTGGTGGCTCTCGAAACGTCCATAAGTTCTCTCCAGTAGCAGGGTCTATCGCAATAACCTGCCGGCGCGGAGTCGCAACCGTGTACAAAGTACCATCTACATAGATGGGCGTAGATCGTGAAAAGTAATCCACGTTTGGACCAAAGTTGTCACTGCGCCAGATCCAGGCTTGTTCAAGTTGATCAAAATTTGAGGCGTTAATCTGATTCAGCGGAGAGTAGCGTGTATTGCCAGAGTCGCCTCCGAGATAGCGCCATTCGCCATTCTCGGTGCCTAAAAGACCCTGCGCTTCCGCTGAGCTAGAAATAAGATAAGCTGTCAAATAAACGAGGAAGGGCCCTAATTTTTGTTTTCTCTGAAAATTTTTCATTATTTATGAGCCTGTGATTGTGTATACAGTTAAAATACCACATTACAGGCAAAGGAGAAGCTGGGGCAGACTATTTTATGAGGAGTTTTTCACCTGTCTGGTCTAAATCTCGATACATTATCCAAGAACTCTTTACTGAAAATTGCTGGAGCATCTTCCTCAAACCAGCGGCTCCCCTCTTTAGTGTTGATAAGTTGATGTAGGTAGGGGTTGCCATATAAAAATTCAACTTCATAATCTCCCTCAAAGTTCAGCTGAGCTTTAGAAGCAGTAACATTGGATTCACACAAACCAAAAAACCGGGTAATAAAGCTAGAAAACTGAATCGCCTCCAGCTCATCTAGAGGCTGATTATTTATCCCCTTGTAATAGATTCTTACAAAGTCCTTGTCCCTCATCAGCGCATCAAAAACGCTTAAAGCCTGATCATTAATATGGACCGATGTCTGGGCGCGCGCATGATCATTTGACTTTTCCAGCTGCTGATTTTGCGTCCTTATCTGAGCAGCTAAATAATAAAGTGTCCCTAAAACCGCTCCCGCACCTACGATTTCACCAATAGCTGCGACCGCTTCCCAGTTCATCCCAGAGTAAGCCTCGTCATGTCAAACTCTGGCTACAAGCAGAACCAAAATCTTTATTTCTCATACAGGCCTGCTATCTCAGAAGGTGACGCTTTTAGCGCGGTAGCCACTCGATCAAAAAATTCTAACTCTTGATACCTAATAGACCCATCTGCTCTAATCAAATCTGAAAGACAATTGAGAATAATGGCCGTATTCTCTTGGTCGAGTTTGCGAGAGGCTTTCCCTAAAGCACGCTCAAGAGATTGAGTTTCATAAATTTCAGAGGAAGATGCTGTCAAGATGTCTCCCTTAGATATTTCATCTCCTGTAAGTTCTTTTATTGCTTTTTGAACATTCTCTACCTCTATGGATTCGACGTTAGAATCCACACTAGTTGCCCTCGCTAGGATCAGCAATAGTACTTCCTTAAATAATTCATCTTTACCCTTACCTGATTTAACTTGGATGAGTTCTTTGATACTACTGAAATCTACTAACGACATGATTAATCCTTCTATTTATAATTAGCTTTTAGAAAATTTCTTTGCTTATATACATTGCATTGTGAGGGATAATATGTCGTTTTTCAATTGCATTTTAAGGTCGGCGATAATATGGCCCCGCATTCTCTGTTGAATTCTTTTTATTTTAATCTTACTCCCAAATACTGATGGTTCCGAACAGTGGATAGAAATATTTTAAACGGCATGACTCTTGAAAAAGCTTTTCAGCTCGCAAAAAAGAAAGTACAAGAAAAATCTTACGATGAAGCGGTGAATATTTATTCAGATATTTTGCTTAAGTTTCCCCACAATAAGAAAGCAAGAGGGTGTCTCAAAAATCTGCCTTATAGTGATTTTTATCATAAAGGTAATCTCCATTTAAAGAATGGAAAAATCGAGCTTGCTGTTTCCCATTACAGAAATGCAATCACAATGAATCCGGACTTCGCAGAAGCGCACTGCAATCTAGGCGTTGCTTACGAGAACCTCGGAGAAACCAAGAAAGCTATCGAGTGCTTCGAAAATACTGTAAGGATAAAACCTAATTATTTACTTGCCCAAATGAACTTGGCCGTAATTTTAATGAATACGGGTAATTTAGATAAAGCGGAGGTATGTTTAAAAAAGGTGCTGCAAATTAATCCCAGCGACCCTTCTGCAAAAGTAAATATGGGCAACATACACCTTGCTAGGTTGGAATTAGACTCAGCTTGCGATTACTATAAACAAGCATTAAAACTCAATCCAACAGAAATTAATGCTTTGTACAAGTTGGGAATTACAGAAGGCAAAAAGAATAATTTCAGAAGATCGATAGATTGGTATTCGAAAGTACTCGAGATTCAGCCAAACAACCATGATGCCCTTAATGATGCGGGTACCATGTTCCTTGAGATCTCGGATTTATCGGCCGCAGAGGAAAGATTTAGGTCGGCAATAAATTTTAACCCATCCTTTGCGGAAGCTCACAATAATTTGGGACACGTCCTCACACTAAAGGGAAAAGGAGGAGCAATTAATTGTTTTAAGAATGCAATTATAAACAAGCCAGACTTTAAACTCGCCTATTTGAATCTCGCAGGAGTTTTACAAACCGCAGCCTTCGTTAAATACGATGCAGAATTTGACAAGGTTTTACTAAATCTTATAAAGCAAAATACATGTTTTAGACCCCGCGCCATCGCTAACGCCATTTATAGTTTCATCAAGCTCAACCCAGTTTTTTTTAAATATCAATTCAATAAAACGATTTGAAAATCTAAACCAAGAACTAAATGTTGCACTTACCACGCTATCAAATATCGAACTTTTTATAGAGTTTATTAATCTCTGCCCTGTATCAGATCTTGAAATCGAGTTCCTATTGTCTGACATAAGGCGGGCTGTACTTTTAAATATCGCTACCGTAGAAAATACTCATAATATTTTCAAGCTGCTTTCCGCAATCTCATCTCAGTGCTTCTTAAATGAGTATATTTTCACTATGCAGAACGATGAACTCAAAGCCCTGAAGGAACTTGAAGCTGAGGTTGCTACTAGGATAGAAAACAATATTCAACCTGGAGTCATCCAAATATTAGTACTTTCATCCTACAAGGCTTTAAGCGCATATCAGTGGGCTGATACATTAAAGGTCGTACCTGAACTCAAAAATATAGTCACGCTGCAGCTTCACAACAGACAAAAAGAACAAGCGCTGAGCAAGTCTATACCAATATTAAATACGGTGTCTGATGACACGTCCTCAAAGGTAAGAGACCAATACGAACATAATCCTTACCCAAGATGGCTTCAAGTTGCATCGGCGAATATTCCACTGTCAGTCATCAATTATACAAAGACATTTAATCTACGATTACCTGAAACGAGCGCTCCTAATTTACTCAAGCCAGATATCCTTATTGCGGGTTGCGGAACTGGCATGCAAGCAGTTGAGGCTGCATTTCGATTTCATCATAGAGAAATACTTGCTATCGATTTAAGTTTGGCAAGTCTTTCGTATGCCAAAAGAAAGACTGAAGAATTAGGCATTGAAAGTGTTAAATACATGCAAGCTGATATCCTAGATTTACACAAACTTGATCGACAATTTGATCTGATCGAATGCGCGGGAGTTTTACATCATATGGAAAATCCAGTAGCAGGATGGAAAATTCTCACCGAGTGTTTAAGACCTGGGGGTATGTTAATGATTGGACTCTATAGCGAGTCGGCAAGACAAGATATCTTGAAGGTTCTTGGAGAAATAAGTCAACGCGGCATAAACTCTAATCCTTTAGAAATGATAACTTTTAGGAACGAACTAATTAGATCTAAAGAGGCACACCACAAGAAACTTTTTTTACAAAACGATTTTTATACTTTGAGTGAGTTCCGTGATCTATTATTTCATGTGCAAGAGCATCGCTTTACGATTCCGCAAATACAAGAATGTCTCAGTGAACTAAAATTGACCTTCTGCGGCTTCCACGAACCTCCAATTCTACGGCGATTTAAGTCAGAATTCAGGGAACCGGATGCAGCCTATGATTTAAGCAAATGGGAAGCTTTTGAACACCAAAATCCAGATGTTTTTACTGGCATGTACCAATTTTGGTGCCAAAAGACTTCTTAAATTTCTATACTTATTATGGCCGGTTATCCCGCTTAGCAACCAAACCCCGGACCAATTCAATGGTACTTATAGGCGCTTCAAATTCGGCTTCCTCCAGGGGTGTGCGATTGTTATGATCGCGAATCTCTAAATCAGCGTCACTTGATGCCAAGTAATCAATAATTTCATTCTTTCCAAATCGTATCGCAGTATGAATCGCCGACGGGCGATTCTCTGGCACCGCGTTTACATCAGCGCCCAACTCTACCAAAAGGCGCACAGCCTCAATATCCAAACTGCGTGTTGCAAACATAACTGAGCCTGCACCGTCATCGGATTTATCATGGGGGTTTGCTCCCATTGACAGTAAGAATTTCATCACATCAACATGGCCACCCCGCGCGGCCGCCAGAAACGGAGTTGTACCACCGCTACGACCAGGCTCATAAACATTCCCTGGCAGCTCGCCAAGACGCGCGTCAATGTCGGCTCCCCTCTCTATTAGATCCTTCGTTAGGCTCAGCATACCCGCGCCCGCGGCTTCATGAAGCGGTGTAGTGCCCTCTGAGTCCCGAACATTTACATCGATCTCATCTGTAAGAAGGAGACGAGCAACCACTTCATAACCTTCACTCAACGCAATTAGAAATGGGCTGCCAAGTTCACTCGCAGCGATAGGGCCTTGAGCATTTGCATCGATAAGGATTTCGGCAATCTCTTCCTGCCCGTAAAGAGCAGCGAAATGTATGGCCTGAAAACCCCCAATCGAAATAGAACTTAGGCTTGCTCCACTGGCTAAAAGAGCCAGAGTTATTTCTTTCTTACCACCAGCCACCGACCGCATGAGTGGTGTTTGACCCATACGTGAATCCTTTGCGTTCACGTCTACACCTCGTTCGATTAGCAATCGAACAACATCTAAATTGCCACCGAATATTGCAGCATGAAGCGGTGTCTCGCCGCTCCATCTATTTGCTGTGATGTCAGCACCCGAATTAATTAGTGCTTCTACGACTTGCAAATTGCCACGCGCACTAGCCAATGTCAGAGGAGTTTCTCCATTCTCATCTTGGCTATTTTAAAAGTGCTGTCACAATATGAATATCAGGCCTCTGGGACGCCCAGCTCAGCGCCGTCGATCCATCTGCTCGAGAGACATTTACATTGACGCCAGATTCTAAAAGCTGGTTGACCTCGTCGTAACTAACGCGCTGCACCGCCGTAATGAGTTCTGGTGTTGAGTGATTTTCACTGCTAGGTTGACCGGTGGCAACGGAGGAAGCCATTGATAAAGCTAACAATATTGGAAGGCGGAAGAGTTGTCCCATAACGCCTTGATGCTATATCA
>CACAEJ010000052.1:5000-6447 GCA_902531515.1 uncultured Pseudohongiella sp. | reverse complement strand
TACTTATTTCTTATGTGTGCGCTTTTGTTACCATATTTACCGGGCTATTAATGATCTCAAATTATCAATATTTTAGTTTTAAGGAACTGAATTTTAAGGGGACTGTCCCTTATATGGTTTTTGTCTTTACGATAGTATTATTGGTGGTAATCGCGCAGAACCCCCATGAAATGCTGTTTTCAATGTGTGTGATTTATGCACTTTCTGGTCCGATTGGCTGGATAAGGAAACAGATAAAAGGTAAAAAAACGTCGCAGGCAGAGGAGCCCAAAGGTAAAAAGGGCTAATGTCAGCTAAAATTGAAAATCAGCGAACCGGTCTCGTGATCGCAGCGTAAACCTTAGCGTCACGACCTTGTTTTACTCCATAGTAGAGGAAATATTATGTTGATCAAGAAACCGTCAGATATTAAACCCTCTGAAATCACTCCAGAAGCAATGTACAGAAATCGACGAGAATTTATTAAAGATGGGACTAATTTTCTTGCGGGTTCAGTGGGTATTGGTAGTTCACTAACCTCACTTGCCCAAGATGGAGATGCTCTAAAGGCGAGAGCACCAGCGGCAATGCGTCGGAGTCCGCCTGCGAGCTGGTGGGCAGAAAAATTTAGTAGCATCAAACCTGCACCGGATTCTGAACCTAATTTTACTGGGGAATCACTTACTCCATATGAAGATGTGACTATATACAATAACTTTTATGAGTTTGGAATGAACAAAGCCGATCCAGCAACGCGATCTGGTGAGTTTAAAACAGAGCCCTGGACTGTTGAAATTACTGGTGAGGTCGCCAAACCGGGTAAATATGACTTAGAAAATATTTTGAAACCAGTTGATCTAGAGGAGAGGATTTATCGCCTGAGGTGCGTTGAAGCTTGGTCAATGGTTATTCCTTGGATTGGCTTTCCGTTAGCTGATTTGATTAAGCAGTTTGAGCCGACGTCTAAGGCTAAATTTGTTGAATTTGAGACTATTGTTGATTCAGACTCCATGCCCGGGATTAACTCCCGATTCGCTATTGTCAGCTGGCCATATCGTGAGGGTTTGAGGATTGATGAAGCAACCAATCCATTGACGTTTATGGCTGTTGGTTTGTATGGATCGTATTTACCTGCACAAAATGGGGCACCTATGAGATTGGTAGTGCCTTGGAAATATGGCTTCAAAAGTATCAAGTCGATCGTAAAAATAAATTTCCGAGAGACACAGCCCAACACCACATGGAATGATTTGCAGGCCAACGAATACGGTTTTTATGCAAACGTAAATCCCGAAGTTCATCACCCTAGGTGGCGACAAGATATGGAGCGTCGATTGCCACAAACGTTGTTAAGCAGGCGTGTTATAGAAACACGCATGTTTAATGGATATGGAGAGCATGTGGCACATATGTATGATGGGATGGATCTTGCTAGTTATTACTAACTAGGTTTGTTTCATATATCGTT
>CACAEJ010000052.1:0-2500 GCA_902531515.1 uncultured Pseudohongiella sp. | reverse complement strand
TCTATTGCTTGATCGCTTAAGAGGCAAATAATGGGGCCATAGCTCAGCTGGGAGAGCGTCTGGTTTGCATCCAGAAGGTCTGCGGTTCGATCCCGCATGGCTCCACCAATCTCTGTTTACTTAAGCGTAGTCTAACAAAAGTAATTTAAGAGAGTTACGAGTATCCCGGGATAACTCCTTTGGATTAACCTTCGTAAATTTTCCCACTGTAAATAAGTGTGTCTAAATTGATAGATCCTTCTGCACGGTGCTTCCCGCCATCTGATAGATCCACATTCATGACTATGCTCCATTCATGACTGCCGCTTGTTTTCTCCCAGGTTCCATTTCCGATACCACCAAGTTCTGATCCCTCTTCTAAAAATGCGATTCCAACCCACTGACAATTGCCGGTTGAAGAATTTGCGTTCGATAGAGGTTGTTTGCTAATTAACGTACCCCAAACCGGGCCGAAGCCTGTAGCGTCTCCAACAAAATTGTTGTTCGCGATTATTTCGCCTTCTGAATTTGTGCCATACGTACATCCAGTATGTTTTAGTGTGAATTCACCAATTTCTTCTGACATAAGTTTATCTCCTCGTTTAGTTGGTTTGGACAGTAAATAAAATGAGTTTAACGGTGTGCATACTCCTTATGTTCTTCAGAATACAATTAAGGCCTATGCTTTATAAACTGTCCCTGACCAAGTCAAAGTTCTCAAAGATATATGACCTTCGGTGTACATCGGCCCTTCCCGCGAGTCCTTTCCGGTCATTTTCACGGACCATTCATGATTTCCGGCTTTTTCCCAAGTTCCGGATTGAAAGCCTATAGTTTTTGTTCCGTCTGGAGAAAAGCCTTCCCCAGCCCAGCTGCATTCGCCTGAGCTAGCGTCAGGGTCTGAGTAATTGTGGATCACAGTTAGGGTGCCATACACGGCACCGTATACTTCCATGTCGCCGTCCGTTTCCCAATTGACTGTAGCGACAAGATTTCCATCATTATTTTGCGAATAAGAAGTACCTTTATGTTTTAGTTCGAAATCAGCTATTTTTTCACCCATTCTATTGCTCCTTTAATTACACAGTTTAGTATTTAGTTCTAAAATTCTTTCTCAAGATTAAGAAATCGAAAAACTGGCTCGCTTTCGAGGTACTTTTCAGCCATCTCTGCGAGTAGGCCTGTTTCATCTCGCCAGTTCAGATATGTATCGTAGTGCCGTTTAGAATCCCAGATAGATACAAATTCAACTTGATTTGGAATGTCTATATTTTCTGTCATGTAAAGGGCATTGCAGCCAGAGTAATTTCTGGTGTCTGGCAAGACTTCATTGATGAATCTTGTTTTCATTGCCGTTAGTTGGTCCGGTTTAACAGCAAGCTGCAAGTTGACGAGAATCATGTTGTGTACCTCTCATTAAAATATTATTAACAACACTATCAATAATCGCTTTGGTGTAAATTTTATTGCAAGTTTCCGGGCTTCCAGTTTCCATGAAACCCAAAGGGCACGCGATGATCAAGCATGGCTTTACCTAGGGGACCTTGTTCAATATTCTCTGCGTCCAGTACAAGAAGGAAACTTTTATCGACTGCAGCATCGTATACCGTTGCGAGCAGAAAGCCTTCACCTTCTTGAGATTCCTCAGCTCGCGGCACGAAGACTGGTTCAGAGACGGCATATTGTTCACTCATCGAATGAATTTCAACTTTGTCTTTCCTGTGATCTATTCTACCAAGACCATTGTAGCGTTTTCCTATTGCGCCCCCCTCAATTGAGCAAGCAAAGTAACCATAACGGTATTTCAGACCAGTATATCTTTCGTCTAATCTCGGAAACTCAGAAACGGTGTCGTCAATTTGTGTTCGCTTATAAGTATTAGTGTTCGCATTTAAGTCGAATGTCCACCGAGTCAGCTTCGCGGTGCTTTTATCAGGGTCTGGTTCAGAGCCATCTACGTGAGGAAATAAAGGAGCCTCCTCATACTCGCACACATCACAAGTAATTTTGCCTCCTTCGGTGTGCGCATTCATGGGGTGAAAGACATATGCAGGGTCGCCTTCAAACCATTTAATATCTGAAGCTGGACCATTACGTGGCATGATACCTATATAGCTCTTCTTACTAGGATCCCATGCATACAAAGAGCCGCCCTGCATAGCTCTTTCCATTGAGCTTGTTAGCGGCATGATTGGAAAAACGATATGGTCTCGGGTGGTGATGAAATCATGGACCATAGATGAATAGGGAGCATCAAAAAACTCACTTTTAGTAAGGACACCATCTTTGTCTACTTTGTGAAACGCCATACGAGAGGATACGCGCTCTTTCGGATCAGCATTGTAAGCAAAGAACAACATTTCACCCGTTTCGGGGTCAATTTTTGGGTGTGCTGTCATAGAACTAGTGAGTTTTCCGTTGAAATTCCATGGTCCGATGGAGCCTAAATCCTCAGGATTTATTTCAAATGGTGCATGAGACTCAACTAAAGCAAATAACTTTCCTGCATGCCAAACGACGT
>CACAEJ010000051.1 GCA_902531515.1 uncultured Pseudohongiella sp. | reverse complement strand
CTTATCGAAGTAGCCCCATTTGATTCTGAAATTGATCGAAT
Organism: uncultured Pseudohongiella sp.; assembly: GCA_902531515.1. Classification (GTDB taxonomy): domain Bacteria; phylum Pseudomonadota; class Gammaproteobacteria; order Pseudomonadales; family Pseudohongiellaceae; genus UBA9145. Next base: position 6,621 of record CACAEJ010000051.1, on the reverse strand, counting down.
TTTAAAGCAGTTTCGTCAACGCCTTGAAAATCAATTGGCCAGGCTTGTCGAAGACGCCAAGCAGAGCAAGCAGATCCCAGATTCCATCAATACTAGAGAAGCAGTGCGCTTAATAACGGTGTTCCTCCACGGGTTGTCGGCGAATATGGCCGCCGGAATGAAGCTTAGCCAGGCAAGGGTGCTCCTACATGACCAATTGGATTTGGTTTTATTGCCTAAGAAAAAGTTTAGAAAGGTCTAAAGAAAACTCGAGCGCTTAGCTTGTGTGTAGTAATCGTTATCTACGTGTTGCGGCTAAGTTGAGTTTCTAAACTTAATCTGGATACCAGTCTCCTCTCCTGAATTCTATAGTTGTATCGGAGAGCTCATTTTCGAAAGCCGTCAAAGTTTCCGCCACCGATAGTCCGCCCGGGAGGTCAGACCCACCGAAATCCGGATTCGCCAAACGTCGGACCCAGTCTTGGTCGAAGTGATAAGTGTATACAACAGACGGATCAAGAATTTTTGTGCAGTCCGCCGCGGCTTTTGGGGTCATTCGGCCAAGTGGAATGTTCATCGGCATAAACGCGACATCGATGCCCCTTAATGCTTTTACTTCCTCAACACACTCGGTTACGCCCGCAAAGAAAAATCTCTTACCACCAAGTGTCAATACATATCCATTCGCATCTCCCTTTGGATGGGTTGGTGCACCGATGATAATGTCGTAAGCTGCGATTGCCTCAACTGTGACACCTGATACTTTTAGCGCCTCACCATTTTTAGCAACAATTCCGTGAGGCACTTTGCTTAAGCCGTTTTCAGCAATAACAATGGAGGTGTCCTGCTTGCTAAGAGCTTCAATCGCATCAATATCCAAATGATGTCCCGGGCTATCCGTCACCAGTATGAGATCGGCTGTCTTTGCATGAGAAATATCGATTGGGGCCCAGGGATCGACTTGAATAACAAAGCCCTCATATTCCAGTTGCACGCTTGAGTGGACTAACGGGGAGATTTCAATGTCTCCATCGATGCCGGCAATTGTGTCGGCCCATGTCGGTGTTCCAGAAATCGTTAGCGATACGGAAAATGCTAATAGTATGGTGTGGAGAGATAGCCGATTCTGTGTTTGCATAATTGTGTCTTCGTTATTGTTTTTGGATTTTACGCCACTCAAGTTGCAGGGAGCCGCGAACACGTCTTCAATATAAATACTTTTTGGTTAATTTTGAACAAAATAGTCAAATTTTTTAACGATTTCTTAGGTTTGGGAAATTCGGCATGAAATGGCTTGCACTCTTCACACCTCGACAGCTATAGTCAGTTTCGGAGAAATACATTCAAAATCAGTGCGATGAGGAGAAACCCCATGCGCGATAAAAAAAAGCGGGGCCACTCGCTTAACAAGGGAAACGACCCCGCGGTTAAGTACGCGGATCCCAATAATCAGGTTCTGAACGATAAACAGCAGTCCAGGCGAGATTTCCTAGAGGGTTCCGGCGCTGCAGTTGCCGCTGGCGCGGGAATTTCTGCATTTGGTATACCTTCCGCTAAAGCCCAATCTGGAAATTCCAGTGCTACTACGGCGATCAACCTCACGGTTAATGGAACGCAACAAATGCTAGACGTCCAAGATCGATGGACGCTGGCCGAGGTGTTGCGAGACCAACTTGACCTAACGGGCACCAAGATTGGTTGTAATCGCAGTGAATGCGGGGCATGTACGGTGCTGATGAACGGTCAGCCGGTTTACGCGTGCTCTCAGCTGGCGGTTTGGGCCGATGGGGCCGATATTCGGACAGTGGAAGGTTTGGCAACAAATGGCGAGCTCAGTCCGGTCCAAAGAGCGTTTGTGGCTAACAATGGTCCTCAGTGTGGGTTTTGTACTCCTGGCCAGCTAATGACAGCAACGGCCCTTCTCGAAACTAATCCGAGTCCCTCTTCAGAGGAGGTCAAAGAAGCATTAGTTGGGAATCTCTGCCGATGCTCCAACTACAATGCGATCGTTGAGGCAGTAGTTATGGCGGGTGAAGAAGGAGGTCTAGCATGAGCGATTTCACGAGACAGGGTTTAGAACCTCTCCGCACCATTGGAAATGATACCCCAAGGATAGACGCGATAGAGCGCGTGACGGGACAAGCCAAATACACAAGGGATTGGAAACTACCGGGAATGCTATATGGGAAGGTGCTCCGTAGTCCTCATCCTCACGCTCGGTTGGTTAGCATAGACACTAGTGAGGCCGAGGCTCTCCCTGGTGTTCAAGCAGTTATAACCTATGAGAATGCACAAGTCGTCTGGGGCGCGGGTTCTGTCAACGGTGGTCGTCAATATAACGATCCAACCAAGGCCGCGACAGTTCACAGGCGCTATATTTTTAATAATCCAGTTCGATTTGTAGGAGACTCGATTGCTGCCGTAGCAGCGACAGATAGGCATATTGCTGAAGAAGCAGTTTCCCTTATCAAGGTCCAATATGAAGAATTGCCTTTCGTATTAGAACCGGAGGAAGCTCTCCAGGCCGACGCACCAAAAGTTTATCCAGAGGGAAACCTCTGTCCTGACTTCCAGGGTGAATTTAAGCCGATGGTCAGCGATGTAGGAGACGTGGAGGTAGGTTTCGCAGACGCAGACCAAATTTTTGAGGAAAGTTACGACACCGGATTTATTCACAATGCTCAGATGGAGCCTAGGTGCTCACTGGCGCATTGGCAGGGCGACAAACTCGTTTTGTATACACCCTCTCAGGGTATCTCGAACTGTCGGCACGATACCGCGAGAGACCTGGGTCTAGAGGATCATCAGGTTCAGGTGATCGCGCAATACATGGGTGGTGGTTTCGGTAACAAGAATCAGAATCAGGATGCGGATCTTGTTGCTGCTACTTTGTCTCGCAGGGCAGGAGTTCCAGTAATGCTCGAGTACTCCCGGCGGGAGGACTGGCTAGGTGTCCACGGCCGATGGCCGACGGTGCAACACTATAAGATTGGCGTTAAAGACGATGGTGAGGTCACCGCCATGCAAATGCGCGGCTATTCTGGTATGGGGCCGTATCGAAAGAATTCCGGCGGCATCGGTGGAATGGATGCTTACGGATGTCCAAACCGTTATCGAGAGATAAGCCCTGTTTATACGAATCGGACTACATCTGGAAATTTCAGAGCTCCGTCCGAACCTCACGGATTCTTCGGAATCGAGAACATGATGGATGACGTGGCCTATAAGATTGGTATGGATCCGGTTGAGTTTACGCTCAAAAACATGCGCCGACCGACAGAGGAGAGACCGTTCACTAATTACTCTCTCGATGAGGTCATTTCAGACGGAGTTGAAAGGTTTAACTGGCAGGCTAGAAGAAAAGTGGTTCCAGGGTCTGATGATGGCCCGATTAAGAGAGGTGCGGGCTTTTCCTTTATGATGTTCCGAGCGGGAGTTGGTACGTCCAGCGCGATTGTTCGCGTCAACAGTAATCAAGAGTACACGCTTTATGTCGGCGTCACCGACATTGGCCCTGGCGCGAAAACCACAATGGGGATGATCGCTGCAGAAGCGCTTGGAACTCCGTTATCTAACGTAGAGGTGGTTTGGGGTGATACCGATCGGTGTCCGTACTCGGTGGGTGAATCCGGAAGTAGGACGACCATCATGACAGGTCTTGCTGTCGTTGAAGCAGCGGAGGAACTTAAGCGTCAAATTGCCGATAAGGGTATGCCCTCTGGCAGTGAGGTACTGATAGGTTCTGCTACACCAATTCCAACAACAGATGGGAAAACAAGGCAATGCTTTGGTGCACACTTTGTAGAGGTTGAGGTTGATACTAGAGTAGGTTCCACGAAGATTCTCAAATACACCGCGGTGCATGAGTCTGGCCGCATTATTAACCCAACTACTGCGCGAGATCAGATACGGGGAGCCACTATTCAGGGCATTGGACAGGCGATTCATGAGGATCTTCTTTATGATCCAAGGTCTGGCCAACCGTTGACACCCGGCTACTATAGAGCTCGCCATTTGACTCATAAGGACATCCCCGACATCGATGTTCACTTTATCGAGGTTGATGACGGTTATGGCCCCTTCGGAGCAAAGACGGCGGGAGAGTCAGGAATTATTCTTGCGCCAGCGGCTGTAGGCAACGCAGTTGCCAATGCGATTGGTCACAGGATGAAATCGATGCCAATTACCAGAGACAAAATTCTAGGAGCAATGGCATGAAAACTTTAACAAATGTGAATGTAGCCAGTTTTAGTGAAGCCGCCAGCGCGTCGCAGTCGGTCCGCCAACAAGGCAATGTGCCAGCTTTCTCCGGTGGGGGTAGCGATTTATTGCAGCAAATTAAGGACGGCACGGACAGTGCGGACGTGATCGTTAATCTGAGAAATGTCGCTGATGGCAGAACGATTCAAAGCGATGGAAACGGTTACGCTATCGGCGGTTTGGTAACGTTGACTGAACTCTCTGAGGACACGTCTGTAATTGCTGGTATGCCTGCTATAGCTCAAGCAGCGGCTTCTGTTGGTACCCCCCAAATTAGAAATGTTGGCACCTTGGCTGGTAACGTAACGCAGAGACCTTGGTGCTGGTATTATCGTAATGGGTTTAATTGTTTTAAGGCGGGTGGCGAGGAATGTTTTTCACTTAACGGAGAGAACGGCCAGCACGCAATATTTGGTGGTGGTCCATCTTTTATCGTTCATCCTTCTGATGTCGCTCCTGCGTTAGTTGCTTTTGACGCGATCTTTCAAGTAACCGGTCCAACCGGCAGTCGAGAAGTTTCGGCTGAAGAGTTCTTTGTTTTACCCGCAACTGATCCGGTTCGCGAAAATTCGTTAGGCGAAGATGAGCTTCTTACTGGGGTAAGAATACCAAGCGTTTCCGCAAATACGGTGAGCACGTATTACAAAGTCATGGATCGTGAGGCATGGACCCACGCTGAGGTCGGTGTCGCGACAGTTATTCAACGCGATGGTAACACCGCCCAAAACGCTAAGGTCGTTTTAGCTGGTGTGGCACCTATTCCTTGGCGCGTAAGAGCTGTGGAAGATTTTCTCGCAGGGAAACAAATCAATGCCGCAGTCGCAAAAGAAGCTGGCGAGATTGGAATCGAGGATGCCTTACCGCTGAGTAAAAACGCTCATAAGCTTCCGATGACTAGTGCCGCGATAGAGACTGCGGTCTTAAGTCTCGCCGCCGGTTAAACTCGCTTTTTGAGATGAGAAGGCGCGATTTTCTATTGATGCGAACCGACGGCAGTGATCGCGTGGCGGATTTGTCGTGCGAAAAGCTTTTTATGAACTACCAAGACATAAACTCAGGTTTGCAGGCTAGTCGAGAGGAAGCTGGAACACTTGAAGACGCGGATTGGTGGGCCGGCGAGCCGTCGCTCAATATAAATACTGCGAATCCAGAGAGATTCTTTGCTAGCATTTTGGAAGATTTAAATGGCGTTGAAAAACTCCAAGTGTTAGATCTAGAGTGGCTGAACCAGGGTGAATTCAGAGTTCGTGTTGAGACCCTCTTGCTAGCGTTTAAGGCTGCTGGCGGTGAAGTAATATATAAAGGTCGGGATAATTAGTTAGAACTGACTCTAATAACAAATTTAATCAGTACGATCTTGGTGAATCCAAAGGAATACTGGGAACAGGTGATGAGATATGAAGGTCAATCGCTACAGCTTAGGTAGGACAACAATTATTGGCGGCGCGTTCCTATTTCTAGTGTCATGCGGTGGAGAGAATGTTTCCACGAATATCCCACAAGATTCTGCGTCAACTCAGAGCAATGTTTCCCAATCTGATGTCATGGTAGATGAACGGATTAGAATGCAGGTTGCGTCGGCAGTTGAAAATGCCTCTGACCTACCGCCTGGGTTTCAGGTTGAAGTAAATGAAGGGGTGGTAATAATTTCTGGCTCGGTGTTATGTGATGATTGCGGAGGCATGCGGACACCCGGGCATATTGGTACGATTCAGCAGAGCCTGGGCGGAGTGGTAAGAGCCATACCCGGTGTCATGCGAGTAGATTTTGATCTGTCTTACGGGCCAGACTACCCCGCAAATTCACTCTAAAAACTTTTGGATGAGATTTAAGAACATAAGAGCTCGCGCGGCTAAGCGCAAAGGGAGCGACACCAATCTAGTAAAGTTACTTCCCAAAGTTTCTAGCCAACAAACATTAAAGACACTGGGCAACGATCGTTATCTAGCAATGATGACTAAGGTTGTTAATCAGGCTGGATTTAGTTGGAAAGTCATTGAGAACAAGTGGCCCGAATTTGAAGAAGCATTTTTTGGTTTTGATCCTGAAAAGTTAGCTTTGGTCTCTCCCGAGCAGTGGGAAGGCTATTTGAGTGACCGGCGAGTAGTCCGCAATGGACAAAAAATTAATGCGCTTCAAAAGAATCTATTTTTCGTTCTAGAAATAAGCCGAGAGTACGGCAGCTTTGGCAGTTTTGTAGCTGGTTGGCCGAGCTCCGACCAGATAGGCTTAATGGAGTACCTGAAAAAGCATGGAGGTCGGCTGGGCGGTAACTCAGGGATGTATTTCCTCCGGCGAATGGGAAAAGACTGCTTCATCCTTTCCAGAGACGTGATTGTAGTGCTGAAGAGTGTAGGGTTAGAAATAGCGGGTCGACCTTCG
>CACAEJ010000050.1 GCA_902531515.1 uncultured Pseudohongiella sp. | reverse complement strand
TGTTGAGTTTATGTCGTCCGTTGAGGGGGGAATTGATGCCGATGGGAAAGCATATACACACTTTTCCCCTGAGCGCAGATAATGACTGTCTCTAGGAAAGAAGTTTTAAGACATCCGTTATTTTTACTTGCATTTGGTTTTGGTTCTGGACTAACGCCAAAAGCACCAGGTACTGCTGGAACGATGCTGGCGATACCTTTCCATTTGATATTTATAAACTTCCCGGTCTGGTTGCATGGAACAATTATTGTATTGGCTTTTTTCCTAGGAATATGGATTTGCGGGAAAACTTCAGAGTATTTTGGTGTCCATGACCATGAGGGAATAGTTTGGGATGAATTTGTGGGTTACTGGATTACCATGTTTCTCGTACCGTTCAATTGGTTATGGATTATTCTAGGATTCATTGTGTTCAGAACATTAGATATACTTAAACCTTGGCCAATTAAATTGATCGATACAAAGGTTCGGGGGGGTCTTGGTATCATGCTTGATGATTTTATAGCGGGTATAATGGGGGCGACTTTCTTGCATGCATTGCGTATCTTGTATGGTTGACTAGTTCAGTAAAGGATCAATGGTAGAGAAACGCGGTTTGACAGCACAATTTACGGGTTCCTTAATGCTACCCGCCGAGTTTGGTGATTATACTATTCACTGCTTTGAAGAAATAGATTCACGCAAGGGTATATGGTTCTTACCTACTGTGATGTAAGTGTTGAACAGTCAGTTTTATATAGGATTCATTCGGGATGCTTGATAGGTGATTGCGTGTTTAGCTTGAGATGTGACTGTGGCCCTCAACTTAGAATAGCTCTAGGGAGCATGGGAGTGAATGTGTCAGAGCCATTACATCATCATACTGAAGTAAAATCTTATAACGAGAAATGCCCTGCGGAGAAATTAAGTAAACTTGGTCATAGAGAGTAGTTTTAGCAGTGTCCACTAAGTCGAAAACCATAGTAGTTGATTTTATCCGACACGGTGAGCCAGAGGGCGGCGACATTCTGAGGGGCCGCATAAATCCAGAGCTCACTGAATTGGGTTTGACGCAGATGAAAGAGGCCGTATGCTTAGGGGAAGCTTGGCAGCCGTCGGCTTCTACTCCTGGTTGGACAGAAATAATAAGTTCGCCTCTAAAAAGGTGCCGTCAGTTTGCCGAGCGTCTCTCAGCTAAAATGAGTCTGCCCCTCAAGGTTGACCAGGAATGGCAAGAAATTGACTATGGTGATTGGGATGGCCTGCCCATTAACGAATGGAGAAAAGAAGCTGCCGAGCAATTTAAAGTTTTCTCGAAAGATTTATCAGCTTTAAAACCTCCGAATGGAGAGACCTATTTAAACTTTAAAGAGCGAATTCTTGGAGCATTGGAAAGTTTGTCAGAACTACCAGATGGCAGTCATGTATTGGTAGTGACTCACGGTGGAGTTTTGCGGGTTGTTATTCCAAGTATACTGGGAATGCCCTTTAACAAAAGTGGACCGTTGCACATTCCATTCGCATGCTTTAGCCGCATGAAGATACTTTTATCAAATTCTAAGCCGAGTAGATTATTGGTTTTTCATAACAAAGGCGAATATCCTAATATAGATACTTAATCATCAATCTACTCTCGCCTTATCAATATGCTCACACATTTGCTTAGTTCCGATAAGTGTTCGAAGGGTTTGACGTTGGACTAAGTCTGGGAGAATGAAGTACACATGTTCTCCTGAAACTGCCTTCAAGCTTGGCCAAATTTCCCAATCATTGAGCCATTCAGGTCTCGTAAGGCCTGCACCGCTACCTATAATTACCTCTGGGTTCGCAATAATTACGGCCTCTAAACTAACCTTAGGGGCAATTTGATCGATATCCTTGAAAATGTTCTCGCCTGAACACAATTCAATGATATCGTTCATCAATTCCTTGCCCCCGGCAGTAATAATTGGAGACTCCCAAACTTGATAGAATGTTTTGACGGATTCACGGTTACTATATTCAGTAACAAGAGATTCATAAGTTTGGTTGAAATAGTTTATAGCCTCTTTCGCCTCAATTGTAGTCCCGGCTAATTTGCTGAAATTTACCATTTGGCTAGAAATAGAAGGTAAATCATTTAACTCAGCAAGGTAGACCGATAAACCTAGTCTTTTAAGCTGTTCAATTGATGCCCTTGGATTGCCGTTTTTCCACCCAATGATCAGATCTGGTTCCAATTCTAAGATTCTTTCGATATCGAGAAGGTCAAATCTACCAACGACTTGTAATGTCTTTGCTTCGGGCGGGAAATCGCTGTATTCAATAACTCCAACCACTTGGCTTCCTGCGCCGATTGCAAATAGCAACTCCGTTACAGATGGAGCTAGGCTAATTATGCGCCTCGCAGGCTTTTCAAGTCTTATAAGATTTCCATCCTCGTCGACAACTTCGATAGCACAATAGGCCTCAGAGTATAAAGACACGGCAAGGAAAGCTACATAAATCCCTAAGAAATTAAACTTCAATAATCTATTCCTTTTTGAACTTTTATTCCATAATCGAAAGCATGTTTGGTATTGCTAATTTCACTTACCGTGTCCGCAAGAGCAATCAACTCTTTGGAGGCATTGCGACCTGTTACAACTGCATGCTGATTTCCTGGCCTGTTTTTGATGGCATCGAGAACGCGTAACTTTTCTAAGTACCCGTATGTCAACATATATGTAAGTTCATCTAAAATTACTAGTTCATATCTCGAATCACTTAAAAATTTTTCAGCCTGACCCCAAGTTTTTTTAGCCGCAGTGATGTCTTTATCTCGGTCTTGTGTCTCCCAGGTAAAACCAGTATTCATCACATAGAAATCGACTAGCGGATGGTCGGCGAAATTTTCTTGCTCACCGCATTTCCATTGTCCTTTTATGAATTGAACTACGGCGCATCTCATCCCATGGCCAACGCTTCGTGCTAGCATGCCGAACGCTGAAGAACTTTTCCCCTTTCCGTTACCCGTGAGTACTACGAGTAAGTTCTTTTCAGTCGTCGCCTCCGCAATTCGCTTATCGACATGGGCCTTTTTGCGCTTCATAGCTTTTTTGTGTCGCTTGTCCCTCTCCTCTTGATTTCCCAATAGCGTCTCCTGCTTGTCTTTTAAATGCTTATTCTAAATCCTAGGTATGAGCCACGTCTTGGTGTTAGGTATCCAATAACTTCTTGATACTTTTCGTCAAACACATTCTCTATTCTTGCAAAAACTTCGATTTCAGAAGTGACTTGGTACGACACGGATATGTCTAATACTTCAAAATCGTCTAAATCTATCAGAGCGCCAAATCTCTCATCGATTGAGTTCTTGGATATTCTGTAGAAGCTATTCAATCGTAATTTCCCCGATTCGCTCTGATAGTTAATGCCGATATTACTCAATTGTTCTGGGCGGCGCAGTCTTTGCGAGCCGTTAGGACGCTCTGTATCGTTATAGGTATAGTTTGCTTGAAATACTAGTGAATCAGATAAGATATATGAACCGTTAAACTCAAGTCCAGTTGACTTACTTTTGCCTGATTCTTGTAGATAACCGCTGTAGCCGGCTAGATCAAAATAGATGGCATCATTAACTTCTTGATCAAAAAAAATGAATTCAGCTCTGACCGTATCACGGGCTAGAAATTCGAAGCCATACTCATAACCCTCACTTCTTTCTTCTTTCAACTGGATGTTTGAGGCTGGCGGAAAAGCCCATGACCCGGTATTGTAATCAACCTCATAAAGGCTTGGAGCTCTGAAGCCAGACCCATAACTCGCTTTAAATCTAATAGATGTTTCGTTCCAGTCAAGAAGATACGCACTCGTAATTCTGTGGCTTGTGTGCTCACCAAAATCGTCATTCTCGTCTCTTCGAACACCGCCGGTTATTGTTAATTTATCGGAAAAATTACTCAGAATTTCGAGATAATAACCTTCATTGTCTCTCTCTAACTCGCCATTGACTTCCTCTTCCAAATCAAAACCGTATATCAAGGAAAAACTATCAAATTGATTTAAGCTTCCTATGTACTCAATTCTGCTAAGCTCACCTGCCGACGCAAAGCCTAACTCATCTGCCGAAAAGAACTTACGATCTGTTTCTGTCTTTGAAAATCCTAAAGAATGAGTTAACGTCTCCGAATCGTAGTCGAGGGAAAGGCGACTTGCCTCCAGGTCGTAATTTGACTCACAATCATGGATTGTGGTTTGTAAAAAACAACCATCATATTCAGAGTCTCCTTCAACATTTCGGTGGACAGCCTGTATTTGAATGTTATCGGTCAATTTTGTGCTCGCTCTTATATGGATAGTGTTGTTTTCGTAGCCGTCATCATCCATAAGTAGATTGTCATCAGATCGCGCATTGAACCCATCCGAATCGATCTGGGTAGCAAAGACTGAAAAGTCGGTATCTCCATTTGAACCGGATATATTTAGGTTGCCTTGGTTGGTGCCAAATTTGCCCGTCTGTGCTGTAAGGGAGGCGTTCAAGCCCTCTTCGTTAGTTTGAGAGGACAAAGCAATGATGCCTCCAGCATCTGCTCCGAAGTTTAACCCTTGTGGCCCTCTTAAAATTTCCACTCTGCCTATGCCGCCGCTCAAGATATGCTCAACGGGAGTCGCTACTTGAGTAGCACTCGGATCGGATAACCTCAAGCCATCAAACACGACTAGCGTACGGAAACCTTCCTCGCCTCGAATCCTAAGCGATGAGGTGGCCCCCATTCCGCCATTAGATGTTGACGCTACTCCTGGTGTTTGACGAAGTATATCTTTGATAGACAGATTACCGTATTTAGCAATATCTTCCTCTGTTAGGACAGAAACTGAAGACGCTACTTCCGACGATGGGACGGGCAGTCTATGCGCGACTACTACTATTTCTTCCACATCTTGAAGCGTCGATTGAGCATGTGCACTAGCGCAGGTAAACACCAGGCAACTAAAAATAAAATTTTCTCTCATTACGGAAATTTTCACAGGACTCTCCTTAAATTAATGCGTTAAGAGTCAATGCTGTGATCCAACAGGTAGGAGGGTATGAGCAAAAGCAATGAGTTGCTTTGTCATAGATGAGCCCACCGCTGCATCAGGATTGACTGTCTAGCTGGCTGGTATCGGACTTACTGAATCGAAGAAGAGCGATCCAAATTACCGTTGCGGGGGCAGTGTTGGTCTTTCACCAACTTCCCATTTAATAAGGCGACATTGAGCACCTTAACCAAACTCGACTTTCTAAAGGCTGGCAAGTGTAATCTTTATTTTAAAAATGTGCAAAGGACTCAAGAATTCTCTGCGGATTTGTGTTGCAGTCTACACCCATTTTGTTTTTTACGAATAGCTTGGGTAATGCCCTCGCAATTTAGGTTGACCTGATCCAACATTTCCGAAGCTTTTCCATGCTCCAAAAATTTGTCTGGTAATCCAAGGTTCAGCGTGGGCATGGAAATATTCGTTTTAGCCAGGTATTCGTTAACTGCGGAGCCAGCACCTCCAATTGTTGCATTCTCTTCGACAGTAACAATGAGCTGATGCGTAGTTGTGAGTCCACTAATAAGCTCTTCGTCAAGGGGCTTAACAAACCGCATATCAACAAGGGTTGCATCAAGCTTTTCAGCTGCCTCAAGAGAAGGTCTGACCATACTTCCGAAGGCAAGGATTGCAATAGTGTTTCCATTTTTCCTGACTATACCTTTGCCAATTTCTAATGGCTGAAAGTCCTTATCAATGGGAATTCCAATTCCTTTCCCGCGAGGGTATCTCACGGCAGCTGGTCCGTTATAGTTGTACCCCGCGGAAAGTAACTTATAGGTTTCATTCTCATTGCTTGGAGTCATGATTATGAGATTGGGGATACAACGAAGGAAAGAGATATCAAAACTGCCAGCATGAGTCGGCCCATCTTCTCCTACAAGGCCAGCTCTATCAATCGCAAATAACACGTTTAAATTTTGAAGCGCAACATCATGGATAAGTTGGTCATAAGCTCTTTGCAAGAATGTTGAATATATCGCAACAACTGGCTTGGTTCCTGCGCACGCCAAGCCGGCAGCAAAAGTAACCGCGTGTTGTTCAGCTATGGCTACATCATGAAATCTGTCTGGGAATTTTTCGGCAAATTTATGCATTCCTGACCCTTCTCCCATGGCTGGTGTAATCCCCACGGCTAAGTCATCTTCCTCGGCGAGATCGCACAGCCAATTTCCAAAGACTTCAGAGTAAGTCAGCAAGTGCGGATTTTCCCTAGCACCTTCATTTTTTGATGATTTAGCCTCAATTTTGCTCATGGCATGCATACCGAAAGGATCCTTTTCAGATTCTAAGTATCCCTTACCCTTCTGGGTAACTATGTGCAGTAATTGAGGACCGCGAAGGGTTTTTATATTCTTCAAAATCTCAACAAGTCCCGAAACATTATGTCCGTCAATTAGGCCAATGTAGTTAAAGCCTATCTCTTCAAATAAAGTGCCGGGTGACACCATTCCTTTCATATACTCTTCCGCTCGATGGATAGCTTTCAAAGCGGGGGGTATTTTTGAAAATACGCGCTTACTTCCTGTTCGAATAAAATTGTAGGGCTTGCTGGCCCACATCCTAGCGAAATAACTTGATAAACCTCCAACATTATTCGAAATTGACATGTTGTTATCGTTGAGTATTACTAGAACATTGTCATCCAGGTGCCCAGCGTGGTTCAGTGCTTCGAATGCCATTCCTGCGGTCATGGCTCCATCTCCGATAACGGCGACA
>CACAEJ010000049.1 GCA_902531515.1 uncultured Pseudohongiella sp. | reverse complement strand
TATTAGAAGCGAAACGTAAATTTTTTGACGTCCTGATTGTTGACTCTGCAGGGAGATTGGGCGTTGATGAAGAGATGATGACGGAGATTAAGGCCCTCCATACGGAATTGAATCCGATAGAAACCCTATTTGTTGTAGATGCAATGACAGGTCAAGACGCTGCTGTTACTGCTAAGGCTTTTGACGATGTATTGCCCCTCACGGGCGTTGTGTTAACAAAGGCAGATGGGGATGCAAGGGGAGGTGCCGCGCTATCGGTCAGACATATAACAGGAAAACCCATCAAGTTTATGGGAGTTGGGGAAAAAGCAGATGCGTTAGAACCTTTCCATCCAGATCGCATTGCCTCTCGCATTCTGGGTATGGGCGACATATTGTCTTTGATAGAAGAGGCTGAGAAAAAATTAGACAAGCAAAAATCAGAGAAGCTTGCGAGGAAAATAAAAAGAGGCAAAGGATTCGACTTAGAGGATTTTAAGGAACAGTTAAAGCAGATGCAAAGCATGGGGGGTGTCTCGACTATCATGGATAAAATGCCTGGGATGGGTTCCTTACCAACAGGTGCCTCTGGCATGGTCGATGATTCCCACTTTAGGCAAATGGAAGCTATCATTAACTCAATGACTACCAAGGAAAGATCAAATCCTGATGTATTGAATGGGTCAAGAAAGAAGCGAATTATAGCTGGTTCAGGCACTCAGATTCAGGATCTGAATCGGTTGCTTAAGCAGCATAAGCAGATGCAACGTGTAATGAAAAAGATGAAGGGGGGTAAACTGGCAAATATGATGAGAGGCCTTGGAGGAATGCAAGGTCAGAATGCTCAAGGCATGCCGCCTTTCGCCAAAGGGAAGTTTCCCCGGTTTTAGAGAAGAATAAGTTAAATTCTCTTTATATTGTTGACATAAAAGGTGGAGAAAATTGACTATAAATCAGACAAATAGACTGTTTGTCCGCTTCCATTAGTGCGCCAATTAACATAGAATACCGCCCTTTTTGACTATAGCTGATTCGAGGCATCCCACTGGTTTGCTTTGAATCGAGAAATTCACTTGTAAAACTAAATATTGGTAGAAGATATGGTTACGATCCGATTATCTCGTGGTGGGGCAAAAAAGAAGCCGTTTTACCACATTACAGTCAGTGATAGTCGTAGGTCGCGCGATGGAAGATTTATCGAGCGCATTGGTTTCTTTAATCCTGTGGCACGCGGTAAGGAAGAAAAACTGAGACTCGACTTGGATCGCATGGCCTATTGGCGATCCCAAGGTGCGCAGGTTAGTCCTAGGGTTGCCGCTCTTGTAAATGATGTTCAGACCTCAGTTACTGCGGCGGCCGAATCATAGAAAATTGTGCTATGTGGCTATGACGGATAGCTCTGGAGCAAAAGCTAAGAAGATAGTATTGGGACAGATAGGAAAAGTCCATGGAATTAAAGGTTGGCTTAGACTAAGTTCATTTACCTCACCTCCTGCGAATATACTTAAATACTCTCAATTGATGGTGCAATTTGGGGAGCAAACCGAATTATTACAAATCGATGAGTTTAAGAAACAACAGAACGGGATAAAAGTTCACTTTCTTGGATATGATGACCCTGAGGTCTCACAGAAATTAGTTGGAAGAGAAGTGAGCGTTGAAAGCCAGCGATTGCCTGTCCTGCTAGAGGGTGAATTTTACTGGCATGAATTGGAGACTCTTGAGGTCATTAATTTGGAGGGTCATAACTTAGGGCAAGTTGCGTATTTAATGGAGACGGGTGCAAATGATGTATTGGTCGTTAAACCTTCCGATCAAAGTTTAGATCGAAGAGAAAGATTAATACCTTACATTAAAGGATCGGTAGTTAAAAAAGTAGATATACCTTCAAAGAAAATCGAAGTAGATTGGGGTGCTGACTTTTTGGATTAGAATTTGTTTAAGCAGAGATCTTTAGAGGTGAAATAGTGCAAATTAATGTAATCACCCTATTCCCAGAAATGTTTACTGCAATAACTGAGTGCGGAATTACCAGCAAAGCAGCGGAGCAGGGGCTAATTGAGTTAAATTATTTTAATCCAAGGGAGTTTACTACGGATAAACATAGAACAGTCGATGATAAACCTTACGGTGGTGGCCCCGGCATGCTTATGAAGACACAGCCTTTAGTGGCAGCAATAAAAGCTGCTAGGAGAGGATTGAGAGCCAGGGGGACCAATTTGGAGGCTAAAGTGGCCTATTTGTCTCCTCAAGGTAGGGTTTTAGATCAGGCTGGTGTATTAGAACTTGCATCCAGAGATAGCATGATTCTAGTTTGTGGAAGATACCAAGGTATTGATCAAAGAGTGATTGATCAAGAAGTTGATGAGGAATGGTCAGTAGGAAATTTCGTATTGAGTGGTGGTGAGCTCGCGGCCATGACTTTGATTGATGCCGTAACACGCCTTCAGTCTGGAGCGGTTGGTGATAAAGATTCGGTAAGCCAAGATAGTTTTAGTAATGGGTTATTGCATTGGCCTGAGTATACAAAACCGAAGGTTTTTAATAATCAATATGTGCCAAGTGTCCTATTAAGCGGTGATCATAAGGCAATTCGAGAGTGGAGGCTAGAACAAAGTTTGATTACTACTAGGACTAAAAGACCAGAACTGATCTCGAAGAAAGGTTTGGACCAAAAAAAACATTGAAATCAATTCTTTAGTCTGGTTATCAAAGAAGGTGTGATAGAGGCGTAAAAATTTGGGAGTGGCAGCATGAATAAGAACAAAATTATCCAACAAATTGAAAAGGACCAAATGAATAAAGAATTGCCTGAATTTGGCGCTGGCGATTCTGTAGTGGTACAGGTAAAAATTAAAGAGGGAGATCGTGAGAGGCTTCAAGCATTTGAAGGAGTGGTTATTGGAAAGCGTAATCGAGGTTTAAACTCCTCTTTTACGGTTCGAAAGATCTCGCATGGAGTTGGTGTGGAAAGAACATTTCAGACCTATAGTCCTACTGTAGATAGTTTAAAGCTCAAGCGGCGCGGTGATGTCCGTCAAGCTAAACTGTATTATCTTCGCGAGTTAGCGGGCCGAGCAGCACGAATTGGTGAAAAGCTCGAAAAAAAATCGGATGTTAGCTAGTTTGAAGATATTAGGGTTTGACCACAGTCGTTCAAAGGATTAGTTTATTGTTTCAGATCTAATTTTAGGATTTGTTTCAGGAGATTCCGTATGAAAACCAAACTGTTTTTGCTGCAGCTAATTGTTTTTGGTTTCTTTCCCGCGCAAGTATTTTCTCAAAACTTTGAGAGCCCGCAAAGTCTTGTTGACAAGCTTAAGCGTTCCATTGAGCAACCTTCCCAAGGTCAGCTGGAAATAGTCGCAATTAAATCAACCCCGATGCCTCAGATTTATGAAGTTGAATTGAATTCTGGGGAATTACTCTACAGCGATGCTTCGGGTGATTATTTATTTGCTGGAGATCTTTATCAGACTACGAATTCCGGTTTATTGAATCTCTCCTCTGAATCGCGGCAGCTTAGGACAGCTGCGAGAATTAATGAAATACCAGAAGAACAGATGATCGTATATTCCCCAGACGAAGAAACAAAAGCCACTCTTACCGTCTTTACCGATGTTGATTGCACTTACTGTAGAGCGCTGCATAAGGATGTGGAGTCTCTGGTAGCGAGAGGAATTGAGGTTCGTTACCTTGCTTACCCAAGGGGTGGTGAGGCTGCGGGTTCTTATGAGAAGATGATTTCAGTGTGGTGCTCGCAGGACCGGCATAAGTCTCTTACTCAGGCAAAGAATGGACAAAACCTTCCTACTCGTGACTGTGAAACTCCAGTGCTAGAACATTATGAATTAGGGAATCAAATCGGTATTTCTGGGACGCCGGCTTTAATTTTTCCGGATGGTCGTTTGATTCCAGGTTATATGGATATTGAACGATTGGTGTCTATGCTTGCAATCGAATAGACAGATTTGCTCATGTTTGCAAAAACCCGCTTTTAAGCGGGTTTTTTATTTAAATCTGTAACGGAACGAGACTCAGACCTGCGAATGTACAAGCGCTTGAAGTATAATTCAGCTCAATACAAATTGAATTAACTTGTGCGTTTCCAACTAACACCAACAGTTTGCTCTGAAGAGAACAAATTTAAGATGAAAAAAAATACAGATAAAGAGTTTAAGGTCGGGATATGTGGTCTTGGTACCGTTGGAGAAGCGACCCTCATGCTGCTAACAGGAGAGAATTCCAACGAGATTCGACACCGAATCGGGGCCTCTATTTGCGTATCGCATGTTGCTACTCGGACTTTGAAGCCTGAGCTAACTAAGAATGTACCTTGCGTGGGAACAGACCCGTTTGTGGTCGCGAATGATCCAATGGTGGACATTGTTATTGAGACAATCGGCGGTTACGACCCTGCTTTTGAGCTAATCAAGCAGGCTCTAGCCAATAAAAAGCATGTAGTGACAGCGAATAAAGCCTTAATTGCTGAGAGAGGTAATGAGTTATTCGAAATGGCCGAAGAAAATAACGTCGTTCTCGCTTTCGAGAGCAGTGTCGCAGGCGGTATCCCAATAATAAAGGGCTTGAGGGAAGGTTTAGCGGCTAACAAGATTAATTGGCTAGCTGGAATCATAAACGGTACAGGGAATTTTATTCTGACCAAAATGACTGAAGAGCAGCGCCAATTCGATGACGTTCTAAAGGAGGCCCAAGCTCTTGGTTACGCTGAGGCAGATCCAACATTTGATGTCGAAGGTATTGATGCGGCGCATAAGCTCACCATCATGGGTTCGATTGCTTATGGAATCCCGTTGCAGTTTAATAAAACCTATACGGAAGGGATAAGTAAAATCACTCCAGAAGATATCAGTTATGCAAGTGAGTTGGGCTATGCTATCAAGCATCTTGGAATAGCGAATTCTTCATGCTCTGGACTAGAAATGAGAGTGCATCCGACCTTGATTTCTAAGACTCAATTACTGGCCAATGTAGATGGTGTTGAAAATGCGATACTGATCAACGGCAACGCAGTCGGATCGACTCTTTATAGTGGGCCCGGAGCCGGGGGTGATGCGACTGCTTCATCAGTTGCTGCGGATGTTATTGATATAGCGCGTTACACATTAGCAGGATCAAGCAAGCCGGTCTATCCATCGCTTGGTTATCAACTGAGACATAAAAATATCCAAGTCTTAGAGATTGACGATGTAGAGACAGAATATTATCTGCGGATTCCTGCAATGGATGAGGTCGGAGTGATGGCAAAAATATCGAGTGTTTTGCAAGCGCACGGAATAAGCATTGAGGCAGTAATTCAGAAAGAGCCAGTTAGTGAAGTAGTACCTATTATTATTTTAACTCACTTGGCTAAAGAGAAAAATATGGTTTTAGCCATGCAAGCAATAGAGAATCTGGAAGAGGTTGTGGGCGATATTAATCGCATCAGGGTGGAGTCATTCTGAAGTTGAAGATAGTGCTTTTGGTGTAATCAAGAAAATGAAATATATAAGTACACGAGGTGGATGCTCACCACGAAATTTTGAGCAGGTTCTCCTGGCTGGGTTAGCTCCGGATGGTGGTCTCTTCATACCCCAGACTTTGCCATCCTTCTCTACTGATGAAATTCAAGTAATGCAGTCTTTAAGCTATGCAGATTTGGCCTTTAAAGTGGTAGCTCCCTTTGTAGATGGCGAAATTCCTGCTTCGGAACTGAAAGCAATTATAGATGAGAGTTACGCTGTATTCGATCATCCTGAAGTCGCTCCGATGACGAAATTATCTGAAAAAGAATATCTTTTAGAGCTATACCATGGGCCAACCTTGGCTTTCAAAGACTTCGCACTACAGGTTCTCGGAAGGCTTTTAGACTATGTGTTAACTAAAAATGATCAACAAGTAGTAATTCTTGGAGCCACCTCTGGAGATACTGGTTCAGCAGCGCTTGAAGGTTGTCGCCATTCAGAGCGAGTGGAAATTTATATTTTACACCCTTTTGAGAGAGTCTCTGATGTCCAGCGAAAGCAAATGACCACAGTGCAGGGAGAGAACGTTTTTAATTTAGCGATTGAAGGTAATTTTGATGACTGCCAGAGAATCGTAAAAGCCGCTTTTGCTGATCAGACTTTTCTGCCGGCTGACAAAAGTCTTGTAGCTGTAAACTCAATCAACTGGGCGCGAATACTAATGCAAATTGTGTATTACTTTTATGCAGCTTTAAAATTGGGTGCTCCAGACAAGAGAGTTTCGTTTTCAGTACCAACTGGAAACTTCGGAGATATTTATGCGGGTTATCTGGCAAAGTGTATGGGTTTGTCAATCGATCGGTTGATAGTTGCAACAAATAAAAATGATATCCTTCATCGCTTTATTAGTCGCAATGAATACTCCAAATCGAAACTAAGTAAAACTTTTTCACCCAGTATGGATATATTAGTTTCCTCAAACTTTGAACGTTATCTATATGATCTATTTGCAAAGGACGCTTCTGTGTTGTGCGATTTTATGGAAAATGCCAATAAAGAAGCGTTGAGCGTAACTTCAGAACAGTGGATTCAGATGAAGGCTTGTTTTGATAGCTCTAGTGTTGATGATAATACTACCTGTGATGTTATTAATGAATTGTTTATAAAAACTTCAGTGTTAGTAGATCCACACACTGCTGTGGGCGTTAAATCGGGGAGAGATTGTTTTCAAAACTCTAGCTCTCCGATTGTTACATTGGCGACGGCACATCCAGCGAAATTTAGTGAAGCAATACAGGCTGCCGGTCTAAACAAGCCTGAGTTGCCTG
>CACAEJ010000048.1 GCA_902531515.1 uncultured Pseudohongiella sp. | reverse complement strand
GCTTTCGAAATACAGGACAATCTGGGAAGTATGTATTCTGACGAGACTAGACTTCGTCAGAGCCTGTTAAATTTGATTAGCAATGCATGTAAATTTACTGAAAACGGAACTATAACTGTTACGGTTAATAAACTGAAAACAGTGCAGGGAGAATCAATAGCATTCGAGGTTCAAGATACTGGTATTGGAATGAACGAGGAACAGCTAGGAAAAGTCTTCGAGGAATTCAAACAGGCAAATGACGACACAACCTCAAAATTTGGCGGCACAGGTTTAGGGCTTTCCATAACTAAGGTCTTAGTGGAGATGATGGGCGGCGAGCTGACGGCAGAAAGCGAGCTTGGAACAGGCTCGCTTTTCAGAATAATTCTCCCCCAAAGAATCAGTCAGCCGAGCGATGATCTGTCTCTTGCAGTGGAAGACGACCAGGCACTCCTTGAGGCGTCTGACGACCCGATAATACTTATAGTGGATGATGACCCTTACTTTCATGACATTGTAAAAAGAAAACTATCCGATGAGAAATTCAGGCTAATATCTGCATTGGGTGGCTCCGAAGGCTTAGAAAAAGCTAAGAATTATAAGCCTCATGCTATATTACTCGATATTCTTATGCCCGGAAAAGACGGCTGGAAGGTGTTACAAGAACTTAGGGATGACGAAGACTTGAAAAATATCCCGGTTATTGTTGCCAGTACTTTAGACGACGATAATTCAACACAATCACTGGGAGCAAAAGCTTTCTTAAAGAAACCCGTCGAGAAAGAACAACTTCTTGCTACGATTGAAGGAATCTTTAAGAAGGAAACTAAAGGAAAAAGAGCCCTAGTTATCGACGATCAAGAGGAAGCTCGAGACCTTGCGTCGAGAATGCTTGAATCAATTGGTTTCAATATTCAGATTGCAAAGAATGGGGAAGAAGGGTTAGAAAAAATCACAGAAGGCTATGATCTTGTAATATTAGACTTATCAATGCCTGTGATGGATGGATTCGAATTCCTTGCCAATCTTGAAAACATTAAGTTGGATATCCCACCCGAAATAATCGTTAACTCTGCGATGCAATTAGATGAAGTTATGGTTACGAAACTTATGAGTCAGACTAGTGGCATTGTTGACAAAACCAAGATAGATGCGCGAAACGATTTAAAAGAAATGATCGAAAAGTTGATCTCTTAAAAGGGATGCCACATGTTCCAGAGATTGAGGTATACGATTTTTGTCCTTTCGACCACCAGCAACATATTTCCTTACTTATTCCTCTTATTGCTTATCACGATTGTCGTGTCATTTGGGATGGGAGCGTACTATGTCGGACTTTTCTCTCCCGAAGCTTTAAGAGCTGAAGGCATTAATAATTCTATAGATGGCGGCTTTTTTGACGCGCTCTGGTGGTCGATGAAACATATTCTCGACCCGGGCGCGTTAGCGGAAAATTATGGCGCACCACCAATGGTGATTGCTTTTGCACTTTTCAATTCGATTATGGGGTTAGTAATTACAAGTGCTTTGATCGGCTACATTGTGAATTCAATACAATCTGCCGTAGAGGAAACTAGAAAGGGCACATCGATTATTAGAGAAAGTGGCCACTTCCTAATTTTAGGGTGGAATCGCAAAGCCATACCTATCCTTAGTCATTTAGCTGAACTGGATAAAAAAACACGAGTCGTGATCTTGACTGCGACCGACCCAGAAATTCTTAGGAGTGAACTTAGGCGCAGATATCGTAATTTGAGAGGATTGAAAGTGTTACCCCTTCAAGGGTCAATCGCTTCTCCGGGAGAGTTAACTCGAATTGCTTTGAAAAAAGCAGCTTATGTAATTGTCTTAGCTGAAGGTCTCGGAATGAAAAACTCTTTCAGCGATGTAACGACAATAAAAACCTTGATGCTAATGAATGCAAAGTTAAACCCTGTTAAGCGGCCTAATATTGTCGCTGAAATCGTAGACGCAGACAAATTGAGCATTGCCAATATAGTCTCAGAGATGCAACACCCGATAGTTTCGAGCGGTCAAATCATAAGCAAAATTATAGTCCAATGCGCCCGATACCCCGGCTACTCAGCAGTTTATCGTGAGTTATTTTCGATAAAGAGAACGACAATCGAAGTGGCCAAAGTGAACCATAAAGAGGGTGATGCCTTTGGTGAGATTGCTTGCCGAGTTTCAAACGGCACTGCCATTGGCATTAGCTGGATAAAAACTGAAAATGGAAAGCCACGAAGAGTGACAATTTTAAATCCAGAACCTGACTTTGATTTAGCTGAAGAGGACGAAATTATTGTTATTCGCGATATCCATACACCACTCGAGATAAGCTTAAAAAACCCTGTGGGCTCTTCTTTAGGAAATGACGCAGAGCAAGGTGATGTAAAGCTGTCAAAAAGACCAAATATCAAAAAGGTCTTGATCTTTTCAATAAGTCCAAATATTGAAGAGATTATTAGAGAAATGAATGAACATACGATGGAAAGGTTAGAAATAGTGCTAGCCTGTAAAAATGCTGCTGAAAACTGTGATTTACTCTCAAATCAATTAAATAAGCGACAGGGTGATGTTAAAGACATTTTTGCTACTCAACCACTCATCGAGCCAATGGAGTTTGATCTGGAAGGCACATGGTCTCTGGAAAGCCTCAACTTAAGTGAGTTCGATGCAATCTATATTTTAGCAGACGAATCAGAGGTCCGGGTTGATGCTGATAGCAGGACAGTATTGCTCTTGGTGTTGATAAAAAGTCTTCAGGCTAGAAATCAAGAGACAAAATTTCCACCTGTAGTGGCCGAGATTCTTGACCAGCAAACCTTAGATCTACTAGAGGGAGCACCCATAAATGATGCGGTCATATCCACTGAATTTTTAAGCAACCTCCTTCTTCAAGTCGCCAGAAACCCGTTCCTAGAGACAATTTATCGGGAGCTATTGAATGCCGGCGGCGTAGAAATGGGGTTTCGTCCAGTCGAACGATATACAACTATTGGCGATAAAGTTAGGCACTACGATATTGTGTCAGCTGCTCAGAATTTGAATGAAACGGTTATTGGCTATAGAATTTTTGAAGAAAGTAACCCTAGCATAGTCATTAACCCAAATAAAAATGACCGCTTTATCTTTTCAAGAGAAGACCAACTTATTGTGTTGGCGCAGCAACTTTATACATAACACCTATATAAGAGAATCTGAAAATGAAGAAAATATTGATAGTCGAAGATAATGAGATGAACAGGGATATGCTTTCAAGGAGACTATCCAGGAAGGGATACGAAGTTTCTCTTGCAGAAGATGGACAAGCAGGACTAGCCGCAATAAAAAGCTCTCGGCCTGACATTGTTCTTATGGATATGGGATTGCCAATAAAGGATGGTTGGACGGCAACCGCTGAGGCAAAGGCCGATGAAGAAATTAAAGATATTCCTATTATCGCTTTGACAGCCCATGCCTTGGAGGCGGACAAGGAGAGAGCGTTAGCTGCGGGTGCCGATGACTTTGACACGAAACCCGTTAATTTAGCTGGCTTGCTTGAGAAGATTGAGGCCCTGCTCAGAGACTAATTTATTTGCATTCGTGCTGCCCAGCCATTTAAATGGCGAAAATGATTTTATCCCTTGCTAATGCGGCAAACACCATAACAATGAAATATCAACTATCGAGAGACATTATGTACATTAGAAACTGCTACTTGCATTCCATGCTAGCTGCAATTGCAGCTATCCTTTTTACTAATAGTCTAGTCGCACAGCTCCCAAATATTAATGCTGTTAGAATAGACCGTCTCGCTGATGAGCCAATAGTTGGGCCCAGTCTGCATCCAAGCATCGGCGAGAATATACAAGGCCCTTCCGTTATAAGAGTGCCAGACTGGGTCGAAGATCCTTTAGGAAAGTATTATTTATACTTTGCTGATCACAAAGGTCGATACATTAGACTGGCATACTCAAATGAGCTTGCTGGGCCCTGGAAGATTCATGTCCCTGGCAGTCTCACCATTGAGCAATCTTTTTTCGCTGCGACCCCCCCTCCGATTACCGATGAGCAACTCGCGGAGTTAACAGCTGCTCGACGAGGAGTTTCTGGATTAGGTTCACCAGTATCACACGATCTGGCGCTTGAATTCACTATGCCCCACATTGCGTCACCAGACGTGCATGTGGTCAACGAAACCCAAGATATAATTATGTATTACCACGGACTTGAGGGACCGGCTTTCCAGCACACGCGAGTAGCCACTTCAAAGAATGGTATTGATTTTATTGCTCGAGAGGAGAATTTAGGACGGAGTTACTTTCGAACGTTTAAGTATAATGGAATGACATATGCTTTAGCGATGCCCGGTCAGTTTTATCGGTCAAAAGACGGTTTCACAAACTTCGAAGAAGGACCACGCCTTTTTGTCCCAAATATGAGACATTCAGCAGTTATCGTCCGCGATGACTATTTATATGTTTTTTGGACTCGAGTGGGAGATGCGCCCGAAAGCATCCTGTTAAGCACCATCGACTTACGTTCAGACTGGATGAATTGGAAAGAGTCCGAAGAAGTCATGGTGCTGGAGCCAGAGTTTGACTGGGAGGGAGCAAACGCACCCGTTGAACCATCTGTGCGAAGCACAGCGTATGGACAGGTTAACCAATTACGGGACCCCGCACTTTACGTCGAGGATGGTACCGTTTACTTACTATACGCAGTAGCCGGAGAAAGCGGAATAGCGCTGGCTCGCGTTAACTTTTAAGGCTCTATTTATGCTTAAACCACTGGTTGGAATAATAGCCATCTTGTTAATAAGTTCAGCACTTATTTTTGCTGGAAGCCAGGGAAGTGTCTATGTTCCTCCAGTGCCGCTATTTGCTATATGTGCGGGGCTCGGTTTTATCCTGCACTGGATGGTATTCATTCCAAGTTATTATTTTCAAACTGAACACTATTTTGATCTAACCGGGTCTGTTTCATACGTGGGTGCAGTCACCGTTGCGGTCGTAATGCATCCACTGCTTGATCTGCGAGGACTTCTAATTGCAGTTTTGGTCTCGGTTTGGGCAATTAGATTGGGAAGCTTTCTGTTCTTACGTGTTAAAAGAGCAGGTCATGACCGAAGATTTACCGAGCTAAAAACCCGATTTTGGCGCTACTTATTCACTTGGACACTGGGTGGTGCGTGGGTGTTTATTACCCTGGCCGCAGCATTGGCATCAATCACTTCGATGACTCAGCGCCCCCTGGATATTTGGGTGGGGGTCGGATTGATATTCTGGATAATCGGTTTTTCGATCGAGGTTTTGGCGGACCGGCAGAAGTCAGAATTTAGGAACAATGCTAACAACGCCGAAAAATTCATTACAACCGGACTTTGGAAATACTCTCGGCATCCTAATTATTTTGGAGAAATTATCCTTTGGCTGGGCATCGCAATCATTGCCTTCCCTACCCTTGTCGGTTGGCAGTATGCTGCGCTAGTGTCTCCAATTTTCGTAACATTCCTTTTGGTTAAAGTCAGTGGCGTCAAACTTCTTGAAGAAAGTGGTCAGAAACGCTGGGGGTCAGATCCGACCTATCAGAAATACATCGCTAATACCTCGGTATTGTTACCGATGCCGAGTCGAAGTGAATTGAACTGAGAGAAATATCCCAAAATTTCCTCTCACAAATTAAATAAGAAGAAGAGAGAGTCAATCATTATGCGAACTCAACCCAAGCTAACCAAATTGCTTGCGACTATGGCGATTTTATCAAGTCTAGTGTCTGTAGCGGGCGCGCAGAATACGGCGAACCTGCGAGCTGCGTGTTCACTGCTCACCAATAATTCTTTTGAATTAGAAGACACCACTATTTCTTCCGCACAAATTGTTGAGGCGAACAGCTTCAAACAACCAGGACGTGCTACTAATTTAATAGCTCCTGCTTTTTGCAGAGTTGTTGGTGTGACCGACCCCGCAATTAATTTCGAAGTCTGGCTCCCACTAAATAACTGGAACGGCAAGTACAATGGAGTCGGAAACGGCGGAATGGCAGGGGTCATAAGCTACTCTGCACTCGCAAACGCTCTAACCAGAGGTTATGCCGCGGCTAGCACTGACACAGGGCATGATCAAAGCGCTAGTCTCTTTGATGCCTCATGGGCATCAGGTCGCCAAGACCTAATTGAGGACTTCGGTCATAGAGCGCTGCACCTCACTACCATGAATGCGAAGGCAATCACAGAGGCATTTTACACAGAGCCTCCAAAGTATTCCTATTACACGGGCTGTTCCAAAGGGGGTCAAATGGGCCTCATGGAGGCGCAACGTTACCCTGATGATTTCGATGGTATCGTTGCCGGAAATCCGGCTAATGATTGGACTCGGTTCTACGCCGGCGCACATCTTTGGTATTCATTAGCAATGTTGGAGGACCAAGAAGCTTGGATTCCGAGGTCAAAACTGCCTGCTTTTGGGAACGCGGTAAATGCAGCTTGCGACGCACTGGATGGAATAGAGGATGGCATTTTACAGAATCCGCTTGCTTGTAATTTTGAACCTTCTTCCATACAGTGTCCGGTGGGTACAGATAACAGTTCCTGCTTAACACCAAAACAAGTTTCTGCTGTCGAAAAAATATGGTCTGGAGTGGAAACATCGAACGGCGAATTGATCTACCCGGGCCTGGTTCCCGGAGGCGAAGGTGATCCAGGAGGCTGGGGCCGCTGGGTTACAGGAGCTGAGCCTTTTACCTCCCTACACTGGTTGGGTGGGGAAGGCTTTTTCAAATGGTTTGTTTTTGATGACCCAGATTGGGATTTCACAAGTTTT
>CACAEJ010000047.1 GCA_902531515.1 uncultured Pseudohongiella sp. | reverse complement strand
TACGGCATGGCCCTGAGTTTCCTCAATATCCTTTGCCCATTCATTATGGTTATCTACGGGATCAATACTTAGACCTATTATCTTACAGTTGCGCTTTGCAAACTCATGCTCCAGACCAGCCATATACCCTAGCTCCGTCGTGCAAACTGGGGTGAAATCCTTTGGATGGGAGAAGAGAACCCCCCATTGCCCGCCTAGCCATTCATGGAAATCAATTTCACCAATCGTGGTCTGTGCCTTGAAATTCGGTGCAGTATCATTAATCCTTAGCGACATAAATAGACTCCAAACAGCGTATTTTTTCGTAATTATTTATAAGAAGATAAGTGTACGCTTACGAGACCCCCTGGGCAATAACAATCAATGTGACTACTTTAAGCAGTCATACACAAATGCTGGCGGCATATTTCGGAGCGTAAACTTTAACTTAATATCGCTGAATATAGGCTTCATATCCCAGTAATTTGCAAGGGAGTACTGGTACTGGAGGAACCGACCACCGTCTTTCAGGTTTGACTGAGCACTGGCTAATATACTGCTTAGCAAATCCCCGTCTATCAGTGCTAGCGGTAAACTTGAAACGATGTGATCTAACTTAGCGACTCCTATCTCGTCTAGTGCGCCTTGCATAGAAGAGGCACACGAGTTGTAAACTCGCAATCTAGAATCATCAATGGCTCGAAGCTCACTTGCAAAATCCTGATTGACTTCTAAACAAAGGAGAATGCTATCTTTGTTCATGCGATCTAAAATGGCTCGAGTAATGCAGCCATTGCCAGGGCCCAGCTCCGCAATAACGAGTGTCTCAGAAAAATCGATGGAAGCCAGCAATCGCTCAGTAAGCTTTGTGGAACTAGGTGTTATCGTTCCAGTGGTTTTGAAATTTCTAATCAATCTCAAAGAATCACGTAATTTCAATCCAGATTTCATAACCTCAACCATTCGCCAATTTCTATTCCTAGGAAAACATAAGCCGTTACGATTGGCAGTTCTCCTATCAACAGAGGGATTATCAGTTTCTTAAACGGATAGTTAGCTATTCCAGAAACATAACAAATAGCATCGGTCGGAACCGCAGGAAAGAAAGACCATCCTATAATAATCCAAAAGGCATATTCCCCTAATATTTTTTGCTTGAGGTAACCAACTGCTTTTGGGTGTTTTCCCTCAACATATTTATCGTAGTTACCCAAGGACGGGAAACTGTATACTACAAGAGCACCAACGACAACTCCGATGGTTGAAATAATCCAAATAATGCCAGGCATATCAGGAAAAGTTATGGCTCCAGCGATAATAAAAGGTGTAATTGGCAGCAACAAAATTGCTCGAGCTAGAGAAACGACGACGTAGGTTATAAGAGCAAAAACACCAAGACTGTCCAAAAAATCAACTATCGACTCCCTGCTAAACCAATCCGGTATCAGAATAACTAAAAGCAAGTTCACAGCAACGATACTCAACCAAATCTTGTTAAAATTCTGAAGGAGGTTGGTCATCATTATTAATAAAGGGCAATGCGTGTTAGTTAGGTTTGCTTTTGTGGGCTAGCTTGTGTGCATTGGCTTCCCAGTTACGACCATCAAAATTCAATATCCGCATTTTTGCGGGAGACTCTTCCAGGCAATTGACGTTGACATCTATCCCATCTGGATTTGATCGCGGAATATAAAAAGGCTTTATCCCGCAGGTCCTGCAAAAGTAATGCTTGGCGATACCACTGTTAAAAGTATAGGTCTCTAATTCTGATTCTCCAGATAAGAGGGAAAAATCCTTTTCTGGGACTATTAGATGTAAATACCCGGACATGGTACAAATTGAGCAATTGCACTTTTCTATTTCGGCGTCCTCCTTCGCTTCGACCTCAAAAACAATCGCTTTGCAATGACAGCTGCCTCTGTATTTCGCCATGGTGCCAGTATGTCCTCAACGTTAATGTAGCATTCTTAGTGCCAACGATTCTCACATCAATTTAGTAAGTGGCAGGCAACTTGACGATCAGAGTCTTTTAAAGGAATGAGCTTTGGGGTGACGCGTTTGCAGTTCTCTTCCACTTTAGGACATCGATTCGCAAACCTGCATCCCGCCGGCACATTTACGGGCGACGGGATTTCCCCTTTAATAGTAGTAGATGCTCTCTTCCTTTCTAAGTTAGGGTCCGGTTCCGGATTAGATCCTACTAAGATTTCTGTGTAAGGATGTTTAGGGTCAAAATAAACTTCATCAGCTTTACCTACTTCAACTATCGAGCCTAAATACATGACGGCCATTCTGTCACTGACGTACCGTACCATCGAAAGGTCATGTGCAATAAATATTAATGTCAATCCTAATTTCTCTTTAAGGTCGCCCATTAAATTTATCACCTGTGCTTGAACCGAGACATCAAGAGCAGATATCGGCTCATCACACACCACAAATTCCGGCTCAAGTATAAGTGCTCGAGCAATGCCGATCCTCTGACGTTGTCCGCCGGAAAACTCGTGAGGATATCGCGACATGTGATCCGTTTGCAGACCAACCTTCAATAACCAGTCTGCTACCTTGTCCTTTATCTGGCTTTTAGTAGTCCCTGATCTGAGCCGGAGTCCTTCTCCCACTATTTCACCAACCGTCATTCTCGGATTTAATGAAGAGTAGGGATCTTGAAAGATCATTTGCATTTTCCCCGACCATTTTTGGAAGTCTCTAGCTTTATACTTTTGGGGAAGTAATTCGCCCCTATACTTTACCCATCCAGAAGTTTTTGGCTCTAAACCTAAAACAACTTTACCCAAAGTTGACTTCCCAGACCCACTCTCACCAACCAAGCCCAGAATCTCCTTCTCGGAGACAGTCAGATTTATGCCGTCTACAGCATGCACGAATTGTTTTCGACCAATATCGAAATGCCGTGTCAGGTTTCCCATTTCAAGGATAGGCTCTCCCACTAGTTTACCCATGGGTTTGTTGCTCAAAATATAGTTCGATCGGCTTCACAGGAGACTGTTGATGGTGCATCCAACATTTACTGTAATGCCCCTCGTTAAGGTAAAAACCTTCCGGATTTTTACTCTCACAGACACTCATAGACCACGGACAGCGGGCGCAGTATCCACAACCTACAGGCGGCGAGAACAAATCTGGCGGACTCCCTGGAATGGGACTCAGCACACTCTGCTTGTCGGGATCGTTTGTAGGCATTGCTTCTCGCAATCCGAGGGTATACGGATGTGCGGAACGATAAAAAATATCTTCTACGGATCCGTGTTCAACAATTTTGCCTGCGTACATTACTGCCACTTCGTTGGCTAATCTTGCTACAACTCCGAGGTCATGCGTAATGAGCACGATAGCCATTCCTGTCTCTCTCTGTAATTCTTGCAGTAGATCCAAAATTTGTGCCTGAATAGTTACGTCCAGAGCAGTCGTCGGCTCATCAGCGATCAATATTGATGGTTTACAGGAGATAGCCATGGCAATCATAGCTCGCTGCAACATCCCTCCAGAAAATTCAAACGGGTATTGTTTTGCTCGCTTTGTCGACTCTGGAATTTTTGTTAGCTCAAGAAGCTTGATCGCCTCTGAATAGGCCTTGCGGTAATCGTATCCTTTATGAACTTGCATCGGCTCTGCTATCTGATCACCAATGCTCATAGTGGGATTCAAGGAGGTCATAGGATCCTGGAATATCATTCCGATTTCTGAACCCCTAATATCTCGCCCTTGGATCATTGCAGTGCCTAAAATTTCTTGGCCTCTTAACAAGGCCGACCCACTTGTGATTCTGCCGGGAGGCATTGGTATTAAACCCATAATACTTTGTACCGTGACTGATTTACCGCATCCAGACTCACCAACAATAGCAAGAGTCTCTCCGCTGTCTACCGAAAAGCTCACGTCCCGAACAGCATGAACGACCCCTCCGTAAGTATCGAATTCAACAGCTAACTTGTTAACATCGAGAAGTTTAGGAGAAGACTTAGGTTGGTTTATATTCCTGCTCATTCCTGATTCCTTAAGCGAGCATCAAAAGCATCACGAAGCCCATCGCCAAGCAAATTAAACGCCAGAACTGTGATACTGATCAAGATTGCAGGCAGAAGCAGCTCATGCGGTGAAGTAAGCATGTTCTTGATACCCTCGTTAGACATGGCTCCCCAGGACGGTGTTGGCGGTGCGACGCCCATACCAATGAATGATAGAAATGCTTCGATAAAGATTGCGCTTGGAATCGCAAAAGTGATGGTGACCAAAACCACGCCTAGAGTATTCGGTAACATATGCCGAAATATTAAATAATTTGTCCGAGCACCCAAGAGTTGAGATGCTCCAATGTATCCCTGCTCTCGTATCTGCAGAATCTGGCCCCTAACCAACCTGGCCGTACCAGGCCACATTAAAACAACCAACGCCACCAGCATCGGGAACACTCCGCTCTCTCCAGGACCAATTCCAAAAGCAATTTTAAAAAGAATCATAAATAAGAGAAAAGGAAGTGCTACGACAAAATCAGCAAAGCGCATTAAAAACTGATCAATTTTACCTCCCATAAATCCAGCGAAAGAGCCGTAAATAATGCCAAAAAGTATAAACAGGCTCGGAGCCCCTATCCCAATAAATAAAGAGACTCGTGCCCCCTCCATGAGTCTTGACAACATATCTCGCCCAAGGTAGTCCGTACCCAAGGGGTGTAGGTTGAGATTAATCGAGTCCCCTGTTGTTAGTTCTGAGTTCGGGAGTATGAGGCCTTTGGCTCGAGCCTCGCTCATTGTGGTGACTCTCTGCAGATCTACCGCGATTGACTGGTACTCATCTTGCAGCTCACCATTCTCACCTAAAGAAACAATTGAGTAAAAATAGCGCCGCGGTTTCAGATCCAGGCGATCTTCAAAGAACTGGGTTGAATTATCGAAATATTCAGCGAGCGGAATCCCATAAGCCCGCTCCTCGCCGACCGGAAAAATGTTCCGGTAAACCCGATGCCCGCTTGCATTAGGCAAGACATCCCAAACTAGACGCACCGCCATGGTGGTAGCGCTTTCTGCGAGACGAAGCCCATTCTCGCTTGAGCTTGAAAGCCCTGTCCAAGGTTCGTAGTCGTCGATAATCAGAGCTAGACGGTTGGAACCAGGGGGTTGACTAATCTGATCAAGATCCTGCAAAGCTGGATCAATGGTCCAGATTAAAGGGCCTACTATCGTAAACAACAGCAGAGCCACTATTAAATATAACGAGAGAAGCGCTCTCTTATTTGCTTTAAGACGTATCCACGCATCCGCCCAATAAGATAGGGATGGTCTCGAGATATTTTCCTTCTCGCTGCTATTCGAAATTCTTTCGAAATCCGCCGGAGACAAGGAGCTCATTTTTCAAGCCTCACTCTAGGGTCTACGAGACCGTAAAGTATATCGACGAGAATCACCATAAAAACGAGGAAGGCTCCGTAAAATACTGTCGTTCCCATTATCACTGTGTAGTCCAGTTGCTGCACCGCTTGAACAAAATATCTGCCCAAACCAGGTATAGCAAAAACCAATTCTACGACGAATCCGCCTGTTGTGATCGATGCTATAGAGGGACCTAAAACGGTTACGACAGGCAGAATTGCATTACGAATTTGATGTCGCGTGAATATTCTAGGCGCGGGAATACCTTTTGATTTTGCGGTCCTGATGTAGTCTGAGCCAACCACTTCCAACATTGACGACCGCATCAAGCGCGTAAGATAAGCCATAGTTCCTAGACCTAAAACAAGAGCTGGAGTGAGCATATGAAAAATAGTTCCCCACCCAGCCACAGGTATTACAGTAACCCCGACGAGGCTGTTGAACGATACAAGCGCCAATTGACTCATGGCAGCAATCACAAAACTTGGAACAGAGATACCCAAAATGACCAAAATCATAATGATAAAATCAGGTAATCTATTGCGGTAAATTGCAGTAAGAGCTCCAAACAAAATTCCGCCGGTAGCTGCAAAAACTACCGCAAGAATCCCCAAGATCGCCGACACCGGAAAATGTTCTCTGATTATGTCATTAACCTCACGATTTTCCTGAGTAAACGATATACCGAAGTCACCCTGGCTCAAGTTTTTTAAATAAATCAGATATTGGGTGCCCAACGGTTGATCCAAACCATATTTAGATTCCAAATTCGCTCTAATCGCGTCGCTCACAGCCCGATCGTTCAGTAACGGATCTCCGGGAACATTATGCATAGCAAAAAAAGTAGCGGTTGCAATGAACCAAACTGTCAAAAGGCCTTGAAGTAAACGTTTAACGATATAGGAGATCATAAAATTTTAGATAGTCGCTACTTGGAAAATCGTGCCGGGGAAAATCACCGATCGCTGATATAGGCGTAGTTGTAGTCAACTTGTGGGCCGACAGATCTCCTTTTGAAACCTTGCAATCTCGAATCTACAACAAAAGAGACACCCCTCTCGTACATCGGGACAATAACTACATCATCGTGGATCAACTCCTGGATTTCTCCAAATGCATCCATACGCTTCTTGGGATCAAGTTCGGATTGAGCTATACGAACAAGGTCATCCATTTTATCGCTTTGATACCTTCCCCTATTATTTAAATTCCACGACGCAAACAAATCTCCAAAAGTAAGAGCATCAAAATAGTCTGGACCCCAACCCGCCATAACAATGTCAAAATCACCTGAGGTCATTTTTGCCAACCGTTGTTTAAATATCTGAGCATCTATTCGAATTTCTAGCCCTAAATTCTTCTTATATAGCTCTTGGTAATACTCGGCTGCTAGTAACGACAATGACGAGTCGCCTGTTAATAAGACAATTGGTGGAAATTCTTCTATACCGAGCTCAGCCTTTGCCAAATCAAGATGCTCTTTCGCCTTTCCTATGTCTATCCGATGCCGCGGCGCTGGATACTCTTTCCGAAATGCACCTTCTAGGC
>CACAEJ010000046.1 GCA_902531515.1 uncultured Pseudohongiella sp. | reverse complement strand
ACTTTCTACTGGGGATCATATCCTAAGGTCGTTAGCAGAAGGTCATTATGCTGTCGCTGGAATGGATATTCTCTTAATCTTTAGTTCGGTAGTAGCGGCAGGAGTTGCAATAAAACTGAATAAAGTAAGCTCAAATATGATCGAGGCTGCTGAACATAATAGTGTTTCTCAAAATCAGACTCTTGGCACCGGAGAAAACTCTAAATGATTACTCTCGGTTCTTTTGTTTTAACTCTGACAAGCCTTTTTTTAATCGCATTGACTCAAAAGCGACCAAGGGCATTACTATTGAATAGCGTACTGATTAAGAGAGTTGAGATTAAAGCTTATCGAATATTGGCAAGTTTTATTCTAGGCATCTCATTTTATCTATCAGTTTCTTATGACGGATGGAGCTTTGGAGTAATTGTTTGGGGTACTATGATCAGTGTTTCCGGTATCTTAGTCAGTTTCTTAATTACCATAATCGGTGCGTATATTAGGAGCAAGGCATGACAATAGGCCTCTTATATATAACCAGCCTATCTCGATTCCTTACTAGACAATATCTATAATATGCGATCGGAAAAAATATGAAAACATTGATTGAAGGACTTACTTATGAGTGATGAAAAAAATCCGTTTCTGCTAATAGCAAGAATAAATGTAAAGCCTGACTGCGTCGAGAAATATCTTAATATTGCAGAAGAAGTAGACAAGAGGACTGAAGAAGAGGAATCAGGCATGATAATGCATAATTTTGATTCTGATCCCAACAATCCATTAGCTTTCACTTGGAGCGAAATCTATCAAAATAGCGATGCTTTAGTTGGTCATTTTAACGCCCCTTATGCGCTGGAGTATTTAGGGAAGCATCAAGAGCTGGCAGAAAGTTTCGATTTAGAAATTTATGGAAACCTTTCTTCTGATGCAATAGCCGGAGTGGAGGCGCTAGGTTTACCTTGCAAACATTTCAAAACCACAAGAGTTGGATTTTGTAGATCAGAAAAATTTAGCGCACGATAAGAAGGTTTAATGATGGAAAGTTTTCACGGGGTAAACTATGAAATTTAACTTGAGTTTAAAATATTCTCATTTGTGGGTTATCGATGATTTAAAAGAAAAAAACTCGATTTCCTCTAACCAAGAAATTGTAAAACGATGTGTGAGCTCTGCTCTTCAACTGCAAGATGATGACTCGATTTTTGGGACCATCAGAGAGCATTGCGGTGACGGGTGTTTTGCTTCTGAGCCTCAATTTGAGATTGATATGGATGAAGGCGACTTCAATAAATTAAGACAAATATATAAAGATTATGACTTTATGGAATATGGTACTGAGGAAGAAGAAATTAGTAAGACTATAAGATGTATAATTAAATTTATTGAAGAAAAGCCTGATTTAATCTCTATTTGAAATGAGTCTAGGGTCATGCGTTTAAGTAAGTTTCTATCGCTTTCTGTCGCGATGAGTCGAAACCAAGCCAAATTTTTTATTCGGAAAGGACGTGTCTCTGTAGGCGGGAATTTAGTTACTGATCCGAATTTGGAGCTGTCTGATACCAGTGACATAATTTTCGACGGCAAGCGTATTTCTATTATACCGTACAACTATATTCTTCTGCATAAGCCTAAGTCGTACGTTTGTGTAACCAGGAAATCAGACTATACATCTGTGTTAGAGCTTCTAAAAAGCCGATCGGAAGATCGATATTATCATTTCGCGAATGTTCTGGGTGCGGACCTAACCGGTATGGTATTGCTAAGCGATAACGCTCATTGGACAACCCGAATGAGGAGAAAGCTGCAAAGTAAAATGTGTGTTTATCAGGTTAGATTGAAGCAAGCCTTTAATGAGATTCAACTTAACAAAATATCGAAAGCGGTGTTAGCGCATTCAAAAGGTAAGATTGGCGCAACAATTGATATTCAAAAAGAAGATGAAAAGACGATTTTGGTGACCACAAATCAGGCTCACACTAAAGAAATCATGAATACATTTTCTTCAATGGATCTGGCAATCGAAAGATTTCACCTCCAAAAAATCGGCAGATTAAGTCTTGATAACCTATCCGAAGGTGATTACTTGGAGCTTAGTGAAAGTGACATGAAGATTTAAACTTAATCAATGAAGGAGGAAATTAAATGCATCGCGTTGAGGCTTACTAATTAGCCTAATAGCTAACTTAATAAGATTAGAGTATGCTAAAAAACCGAAGGTAATCTTCTTTAAAAAAAAATTGGAACTATGAAAAAACTACTAACAACAGCTTCATTAATGATCGTGATCATCTCACTCGCAGATTGCGCTGCGCCTCAAAAAAAAGAAGAAAACGCGCAAAAGTCAGCAGCAACAGAGTCTGAGAAACTTTTGCAAAACGGTGCCCTCAAGAATGGAAGTGTAGAACTGGTAAAGACGATGCGAATTGAAGAATACGCTAAATATCGGAACTTAAATTCAGCGCAGAGGCAGAATCGAGAAGTACTAGTAGATAATTTTATCCGAGGACTTATTGTTGACGGATTTTAAAAAGAGCTAGCGTGGGTGCAGAAAATTGCGATTTTTAGTGGAAATGGGCGTTATTGTTTAGACGTCGGTGAAGGCAATCATGAACAAACTACTAACAACAATAACCCTGCTCTGCTTTTCTTTTGCTGCAAATGGGCAAGAAAGAGACATAAGCGAAATAATTGAAGAATGCAGTTTTCGCGATACCGTAAATGCTAGAATCAACACCCATCCCGCTTCCTTGTTAGCCGATATCTATAGTATCTTCTGGGTATGAATATGAAGAAAGTTAGTTTAGACACCTTGCTACAACTGCTGGGGATGATAGGAGTTCTTGGAGGGTTGGTTTTCGTCGGTCTAGAAATGCAGCAGTCTCAGCGAATAGCGATTGCAGGCCAGCAACAAGATAGAGCATCTATGTGGATTAATTATTACCAGTCGTTTTTAGAAGCTGGGTATGACCTAGATTTAATTAACAGAGGGGGTTCCGGAGTTGCTGAGAATATTAATCTTGAGGAATCACAGGCGCATAGAGCTGCATCTCAAATTGGATGGTTTATTCTTGAGAATGATTTTTTCCAGTATCAGTATGGATTAATGTCAGATGAAGTGTTTGAGGCTAAAAAGAGAAACATAGAACATGCACTTAGCTTATGTGACACAAGAGATGTTTTGGAGTTTAGACTTCGATTTTTTTCTGATGAGTTTGCAAACCTTGTGTCAAGCTTAGAAGACCCGTGTATATGAAAACAGTTAGCATAGATGTATGGATTCAATTAATAGTTAAGTCTTTGACCGTTAAATAGCATTCGCATCTTGCTGATATCAACCCTATCACCCTTCCTTGTTAGCCGATATCTATAGTATCTTATCGGTATGAATATGAAGAATTAAATAAGTTAATCAACCACTGAATACAAAACGGTTTTTCACGAAGGATAGATTATGTCGAAACATTCCGCACTGAACACTTTTGGTAGATCCGGGAACCCAGCATTTACTCGAAATTTTAACCTTGCTGGAGCTGGGGATATAGCTCTGGAAGAGCGCATGACGTTAGATGGAGCCGTTAACAAAACAGTTATCTTACTTTCCTTATGCTTTGCGGGGGCTTTTATAGGTTGGAATACTCCAGCTTTGACGATGCCGGCCCTAATCGTTGGCACAGTCCTATCATTTGTAACAATATTTAGAAGTCCCACGAAAGCAGGTTCAACAGCTCCATTTTACGCTGCTTTCCAAGGGGTTGCCCTCGGAGGTATTACTGTGTTTGCGGAGGCGCAGTACCCTGGGATTGGTATCCAAGCCATAGGCTTAACTTTTGGAATATTGGCCTCACTTCTCTTCTGCTATAAGACCGGAATAATAAAGCCGACAGAAAATTTCAGACTCATGATCTTCTCAGCAACTATGGGAATAGGACTTCTCTATCTCGTTAGCTTTGTTATGTCATTTTTTGGATCTGGAATTGGTTTTATTCATTCAAATGGTTTGTTTGGAATTGGTTTTTCTTTATTTGTAGTTGGAATCGCGGCCCTCAATCTTGTGTTAGATTTTGATTTTATCGAAGAAGGGGCAGAGCAAGGGCTACCAAAACATATGGAATGGTATGGAGCTTTTTCACTTATGGTGACTTTGGTTTGGCTATATATTGAGATTTTACGATTATTAATGAAGCTCAGAAGCAGATAAAATGAATACTCTCATTTTTGGCCTTATTATTATTATCTCGTTATTTATTTTCCTGAAGCTAGGAAAAATTAAAGCTTCAAAAAAACAATTAAACCGGGATAATCGAATAAAGTGGAGACGGAATCAAAATCAAAGTTTAAATGAAGACACGGATAACTCGAAAATTGTAGAAGGAAAACCCGCGCAAATTAGTGACCAATCAGATGAATAGCTTTCTAACTAGAATTAGAGACCCAATTGACACCATATCAGAGCATGAACAAAATACTGACAACAATAACCCTACTCTGCTTTTCTTTTGCGGCTAGTGAAGAAGCCAGCTCCAGAACTCTATTAGATCAACTGAATTGGCTTACAGGTCAAAGACAAGGCTCACATGATGGCGGAGTCCTTGAACCAACATGGCTGCCTCCTCGCTCAGGAACAATTGCTGCTTTGGTTCGTTCTACGAAAGCTTCAGACACTAGGTCTGTTGAAATCATTCATGTAAAAGAGGTTAATGATAGCCTAGAGCTGAGCTTACAAATCTTTAACAACTCGTTAGAACCAGAAAATATCAGCGCAACTCATTCCCGAATTCATACATTTGAGTTATCTGAAGTAGGAAACAGATTTCTAGCTTTTAAGGGAATAAGTGACGGCTCTCACCGCATTCTGAGTTACGAACGCCCTGAGGAAAACGTCTTTTTTATGCGCATTGCAA
This sequence comes from uncultured Pseudohongiella sp., assembly GCA_902531515.1. Classification (GTDB taxonomy): domain Bacteria; phylum Pseudomonadota; class Gammaproteobacteria; order Pseudomonadales; family Pseudohongiellaceae; genus UBA9145. The sequence continues at coordinate 2,684 of CACAEJ010000046.1, read as the reverse complement.
CTAATGATGGCGAAAAAATCGAAATCCGATTAGCACCTGCAGAATGAACAAACTACTAACAAAAATAACCTTACCCTGCTTTTCCTAATATGAGTATTTTTGAATATATGGCAACAATTGTAGCTATTGTATTAGGTCTAGCAGCTGCAAACTTTTTAAATAAATTCTCTAAAACAGTAATTATTATTGATTGGAAGCCTCTGGGCTGGTTCTTCTCCCTATGGTGCTTAATTCTATTGATATGTCTCTTAGGCGCTTTTTGGTCATTTTGGCGTGTTTACAATGGAGTTGACGAGATTTCAATTTGGGAATTTATCCTTGTTCCATTTTTTACAGTTGTTTGCTTCTTTCTTAGTTCAGTTTTTCTGCCTATACCGGAAGAGGAAAATTTAAAGGCTAACGCTGGTCTAGATTTTATCGAAGCTCGCAAGCCTTTTTTCGTAACACTTACGGTACAATGGTCACACTTTACTCTCATTCCATTGCTAATCGATTTTAAGCAATCTTCTCTAGAAATAGTATTTGGGTGTTTGATGATTATTCTTTCTTTCTCGGGAATATTTCTAATTACTCTTAGAGCGCATAAACTTCTATTGACTGCTTGGTGCATTACTTTTTTAAGTCAGGAAGCCGTTCAATTTGCAATCGGTACAATATAAACAGTATCTTCTGGGTATGAATATGAAGAAATTACTAGCAGCAATAACTCTTTTTTGCTTTTTTTCTGTTGCGACTAATGCAGAGTCATCAGCCGTTGCAAAACCGAATATAGTATTTCTCTATGCCGATGATTTTGCCTATTGGGCCATCAGTGCCCTAGGTAATGAGATTATCCAGACACCAAACCTGGATAAATTGGTGGCACAGGGAGTGAGCTTCAGCAATGCATTTAACATGGGTGGATGGAACGGTGCCATTTGTATCGCATCACGTTCCATGCTTATCTCAGGCCGTTCCATCTGGAAGGCCAACGAGATCAATCGACAGTGGGGAGAAGGTGATATGTCTGCCCACAGTCAAACCTGGGGAAGGCTCATGAGTAATGCCGGTTACAACACATTTGCAACCGGCAAATGGCATATCCAGGCAAACCCGGAGCACGTGTTCGGAGATACGGTCAATATCAATCCCGGCGGCATGCCCCCTGATCATCTCACTGGGACTCCTGGACTTTATGCCCAGGTGAGGGAAGCTTATGCCAATGGCGACGACTTCTATTCATTGCTGCCACCTGGCTATAATCGACCACTCTCAGAAATTGACAATTCTTGGACTGCATCGGATCCTGCCCATAATGGTTTCTGGACCGGTGGAACCCACTGGAGTGAGGTGCAGAGGAAGGATGCAATAGACTTTATAGATTCTGCCAGCAAATCTGACGATCCGTTTTTCCTCTACCTGGCTTTTAATGCACCCCACGACTCGCGACAATCACCAAGGGAGTTTCTCGATCTATATTCGCTGGAGGACATTCCGTTACCGGAAAACTGGTTACCCGAATATCCCTATCTAGATGAAATGGGCGACCTGCGGGTAATGCGGGATGAAATGTTGGGTCCGGTGCCCCGTACTCCTTATGCCATCAAAACCCACATGCGCGAATACTACGGAATCATTTCTCATCTGGATGCCCAGATAGGTCTCATTCTGCAATCCCTGGAAGAGAGAGGTCTGATGGAAAACACCTATATTTTCTTTACCGGCGATAATGGATTGTCGGTGGGTCAACACGGTTTACTCGGAAAACAAAACATGTTCGACCATAGCATTCATGTGCCTCTAATTGCCGTTGGTCCTGATCTGCCTCGTGGAAGAGAAGTCAGTAGTGAAATATATCTTCAGGACATAATGGCTACCAGCTTGGCACTTGCCGGAATTGAAAAACCGGACTATGTGGATTTCAATAGCTTTATCAACCTGGCAAACGATGTGGCGAGCGAACTCCCATTACCTGGCGGAGTATACGGAGCTTACATGGATACACAGCGTATGATCCGCAAAGGCGGATTCAAACTCATTCTGTATCCGCGAAATCGGGAGGTGTTGCTGTTCGATTTAACTGCCGATCCACTGGAGATGAATAACCTTTCCGGTAATCCTCAATATGCAGAAAAGATCCGTGATCTATTCGAAGGCCTGCTGCGTTTGCAGGTTCAAATGGAAGATCCACTGGACTTGCTGGATAGTTTCGCTTTTCTAATGAACTAATCGAGAATTAAAATGATCAGCCAATCGAAACTTGTTGAGTACAGAGGTCAGTCTTTCAACTTCAGCGAATTTTAGACGGCTCTGCTAAAGACATGGTACCAGCGGGCGGTATCGGACTACTAACATAATCAATGACTTACAGTCAATTTCACTTCATACCTACCGCCATACCTACCATTTTGCACTTCGAGATTACCTTTTTCTTATATTTCTTGGTTAACTCTTTGGCGTAGTTATTTCAGTGGGTGGGGCTAATTTATAGGGCGGGAGGCCCTGAACGCCCTTCAATATTATTATTGTACCCTGCGATATATTTTTTAGCGAAAAATGAATTTCTTAATATAACCAGAAGGAATACGTGGAAGGTCATACTGTTTAGCACTGTTCAATGTTTCTGCACTGTACAGCGAGTTGTCATTGCAAGCGTGCTATCCGAATCCACTAAAAATCAATACTATGCCTACATCGAAAAGACA
>CACAEJ010000045.1 GCA_902531515.1 uncultured Pseudohongiella sp. | reverse complement strand
AGCGAAGCTCGTATGCTCTGTACGCCGATGCGAGTAAGGATGTTACCGACTCATTATTCCTACAGGGAGCCGTCAGATACGAGGACTATGATGACTTCGACTCTGAAGTAACGTATAAGCTTGCAGCGCAGTTAGATCTAACTGACAACATGGGCTTACGCGGATCCATCGGTACCGCTTTCCGAGCTCCAACCCCGGGCCAGCAGGGTACAACTAACGTGTCCACCCGGCTACCAAACGGTTTTCCGGTTGCGACTGGTCTTTTCCCAGCAGGCGGCCCAGTGGCGCAAGCTCTTGGGGCAGTTCCTCTGAAGCCAGAGAAGTCGGATAACTTCACTTTAGGGTTCGTTGCCAGTATTGGAGATTTAGATATAACCGTTGACGGTTACATGATTGATATCGAAGATAGAACTGCAGCGGTCTCTACACGTGATGTATCTACTGATCCGACCTCGGGTGATGCGTATCAAAACTATTTGAAACTAGACGCAGCAGGCGTAGCCGGCGCAAACTCCATCGGCGGTGTTTTATACTTCGCCAATGGTTTTGACACGACTACCAAAGGCGTTGACATAGTTGGAACCTACCCTCTAACTGACATGACAAACGTCATGGTCGCGATTAATTACAACAAGACAGAATTTGACTCTGATCCTAGCGCATACCTTAACGTCGAGGATGAGTTTGATTTTGAGAATAATCTGTCGGACTGGCGGGGCGTAGGTACGATTACTCACGACATCAACGACCTTAGATTGCTCGCCCGTGTGAGCTACTATGGTGAATGGGAAAACTCTAACAGGAACCCCTGGCCAAACATTCAGAAGTATGATGCGACCTGGTTCGTTGACCTAGAGGCAATGTACAGCTTCAACGAGTCCTGGCGTGTCACTGTCGGTGGCCGTAATGTTGGAGACGAGTATCCTGAAAAGGATGCAATCAGCGACTTCTGTTGCGGACGGACATATTCATCAGGCTCGTACGTTGACTGGCAGGGAGCCTTCTACTACGGTCGCGTTGACTATAGTTTCTAGTCTCGCAGTACGTTACTCATTTCTTAACTAGAAATAAGTATGAAAAAGGGCGATATTATGTATCGCCCTTTTTTTTGGAATAAGACAATGCTTAAAGCCTTCGACCACATTGCTGTCCCTATGAAGCAGGTAGAATTAATGATGACGTTTTATGAAGCTCTCGGCTGCAAAATTTTGGATCAAGGTCGAATAAAAGCAGCCGTGTTTGGTAATAATAAAATTAATTTTCATCTCCCTGATCTTTGGAACGACAAGGAATTCAACCTCCGAGGTCATACGGCCTTGCCGGGCTCAGGGGACGTATGCTTTGTATGGGACGGAACACAGGAAGCATTAATGAAAACTCTCGAGGTTGCAGGCGCTAAAATTGAGTTGGGCCCGGTGCGAAGAACAGGCGGCATGAATGAAGGCAGTACAGAAGGAACCAGCATTTATACTCGCGATCCGGACAATAACCTATTAGAATTTATTATCTATTAAAATCACGTGCGTTCTAAACGCTCGCGGGAAAAATACAACACAGGCCATTAGCCTAATTTCGGGGAGTCTCATGTCACAGCTCAAAAACGGCTTAATTATATTAATCTGCTTACTCCTAATCCCAATCACTGCAGTTTGTACGGCAGCCGTTAAACAAAGGTTTTCAGATGGTCCAAATCGAGTATTTTCAGGAGGCCCTCTTGAGTCTGGTGATTTGTATTCAGGACCAGAACCAGATTGGAGTTTTGTTAATGAAATACCTACCATCGAAATGCAATTAATGACTCCTCCAACGTCGAGAGTAATCTGGACAGTTGAGCACAATTCGAAACTCTATGTCTGGTCAGGATATATGGGTACCACTGTAGGCAGGATGTGGAAACAGTGGCCAATCCAAGCCGAGCGTGATGGCAAGGCTCTAATTCGTGTTAACGGTGTCCGCTATGAAAGGCAACTTGCCCGGATAAAATCGGGTGCAGAACTAACTGGGATAGCTGCTGCCATCACCAATAAATACCCTTCTAGGACAACGCGAGAGGGTATTGAAGCAGGTGATGTCTGGTTATTCGAAGCAGGACCGGTGGATTAAAACAAGAGGTTACAATGAAACGTTTTTATATCAGCATAGCCGCTTTTCTCGCTCTTACCGTACTAGCCGTGTTGTTTGTCCCTGGAGTTGATGACTTCGTCGAACAAACATTTCAAAGATACTTGGGTAGAGCAGCCAGATAAAACATAATTAGCTGCTTGGTCTGTCGACTTACAAGCTCACCTGGATCATTGTTTGAGGCTATATGGAGAAACCAGGCCTATAGTCTTTGTCTAAATATTGGTTAGCTTCCTCATCATTACTAAATTTCATATTCGCACCATCATATTCTAAAATCTTATTCTCTCCCGCTCTTATAGTAGCTATATTCCCGAGCAACATAGTCTCAGAAAGTTGTCCCGAATACTCGAAGTGCGATGTGGTTGCCTTGCTCCTATCCTTAATCGCATCTATCCATTCTTGGTATATTCCAGGAGACCTGGAGAGCGTTTTTCGAGGCTGCTGATAATCTTGATGAACAGAATCCGGGATCAAGCAAGGTTCACGACCATATACGTTATGCATTAATGTATTTTTGTCACCCACGATCAAAACACCCCCGTCTCGATTACCCATCATTCGGCCTTGTTCTAGAATCTCAGGTCTCTCTGGAAGGATCCCTCCATCATACCAAGTAAGATCCACGGCGGGCCGACCGCCTTTCTCAGGAAATCGAAAGTGTATTTTTGAGGCATTTGGAAAAGTCTCCATACCCTCGCCAAAACGACTAGAGCTTGCCGTAATATGTGTCGGCAGATCTAGATCAAGAGCCCAATAAGGGTGATCAATTATGTGAGCACCCATGTCCCCTACAACTCCTGTCCCAAAGTCTAGCCACCCGCGCCAGTTAAACCGGTGATATCTGTCTTTCAAATACGGGCGATGGGGCGCGCCTCCCAACCACAGGTCCCAGTCGATGCTTGCGGGCACAGGGTCTGAACCCTTCGCCCTTGCAATTCCCTGAGGCCAGACAGGTCGGTTTGTCCAACAATGGACCTCCTGAACAGTGCCAAGAATTCCGTCAGCGACCCATTCATTAATCAGTCTTGCACCTTCTCCCGCATGACCTTGATTTCCCATCTGAGAAACAATGTTGGTCTCTTTTGCGCGTCTAGCGAGAAATCGAGCCTCAGCCACCGTATGGCACAAAGGCTTTTCAATGTATAAATGCTTACCAAGGTCCATCGCACTGGATGCGATAGGCGTATGCATGTGGTCAGGTGTACTAATTATTAGGGCATCTATTTCAGGCTCATCGCTGAGCATTTCTCGGTAATCACGATAGATTTTAGCCCGACCTCGGAAAGAGGCCGCCCAATCTTGTTCTTGCGTTTGTGCAATCTCTCTATCGTCGATATCACAAAGGGCATATATGTTTTCATGCGCACATGCTTGAATGTTTGAGCGTCCTCTCCCTCCAGCACCTACAGCTGCTATATTCAATTTATCGCTGGGTGCCACATAAGCGGGCCCGCCGAGCACGTGTCTCGGCACAATTAGAAATGCTGCACCCTGAACAGTTTTCTTCAAGAATTCTCGGCGATTTTCCTTTATCTTTGCAGTACGTTTTTTAACCATGATTGACACCAATCCAAAAGCGAGAGTTAGAACTTACGTGCTTGTTTTTAAACTATAACAATACTAGTGAGTTAATTGAATGATTGCGTCCAAAGATTGCTTACGAGTCGAGTAAATCGACGGAACCGTCAAGCAAAGCAAAGATCCGGCTTAAAATCTAATCTTTCATGAAGTTGAATACTTTGCCTTTTCAATTAGCATGAAGGTAGCGTTAGTTTTTGCTACGAGTTTATCACTGCAAAAGACTCCTATTTCAACTCTATAAAGCGTTTTACCTGCATGGATAACCTCGGCAATAGCGGTTAATTCGTTATTTGTTGGTGGCCGAATGAACGAAATGCTTAAGTCTGTTGTTGCTGTGCGCACACCTTCTGGCCTTACTGTTCTGACGGCTGCTCCTGCAGCTGTATCAGCGAGCGACGTAAGTACTCCACCATGAACTCGACCACCGTTATTTAAATGATGATCCAGAAGATTGACAGAGCAACGCACCCTGCCCTTGGAAAATTCATCAATGGAAATTCCTATAAAGGCGGCGAACGGACTCAGGGATGGTTTATCCACCGGTTCCCTCCTCATAGAATATGGTTAAAAATTTCAAAAGCTTCATTGCAGCGATTTTGGTTTATTAATAATACGCTGCCTTTCCTTACCACTTGCTTTCTCGCATTTTTTCCTTCTTATTGTAGCTTCCATTGACTGCCCAATGTGGGGCTCGCCCCGCGTGCGGGCGAATTCCATTTGCTTTTCTCTCTCTACAAATCGATTTACTTGAGCCCTTGAGTGTTTTCCATGACAAAAGTGGCAACTGATACCTTTTTTATATTCTTTCTTAGTCTTATCTATTTCGGTTATTGGCATACGGCATGCGTGACATTGATCGTAAGAACCCCTTTCTAACCTGTGGTTAACAGTGACCCTGTTGTCAAAAACAAAACACTCGCCTTTCCACTTTGTATCCTCTTCCGCTACATTCTCAAGATACTTCAATATGCCACCTTTCAAATGATAGACATCTTTAAAACCCTTCTGTTTGAGAAATGCGGTTGATTTTTCACAACGAATCCCTCCAGTGCAAAACATTGCTATTTTCTTATGTTTACTCGGATCCAGGTTTTTCTCTACATACTCTGGGAATTCTCTAAACGAACTAGTTTTAGGATTAACTGCATTTTCAAAGGTACCAATTTCGATCTCATATTCATTCCGAGTATCCAACAATACGACTTCCGGATCATTTATTAAGGAATTCCATGTAGCTGGGTCAACATACGTGCCAGCGCTCTGCGTGGGATCGATGCCCTCGACACCCATGGTCACAATCTCTTTTTTTAGTTTAACCTTACTGCGGTAAAACGGGTTAGATGCTGAGTACGATTCTTTAGTTTCCAGATTTTTGAAACGATCATCTTTCTTAATCCAAGCAATTATTGTGTTAACTCCCTCCCTCGAGCCAGCAATTGTGCCATTGATACCTTCGTTTGCAAGAAGCAAGGTCCCACGAACGTTGTGTGACACCATTAGCTCGAGTAGGGGTGCCCTAAAACTTTGGAAATCTGGGAATTTGGTAAAACGATAAAGCGCAGCGATAACGCAGCTTGGTGAAATCTCATTCATCATTATGTCTCGGTACTAGCCGGAACGTAAAACCGGTGCAACATATCTTAATTCTAACAGGGCTCTCAGTGCCTCTGCTAATAGAAATATTGCCATATCTTGTCTGTAAAGCTAGATGCAGGCAATTTAATAGAAAACTAGCGCATAAACCCTATATTGACTGGCCCCCTATTCTTTAGAATTTAACTTTCTGTCGACTTTTAGAGCCAACAAACCTATTACTGGAAGAAGATTCAGGTTAATCTTCGCATTAAGATCCAACAAATAATGAGAGGGATATATAATGAGATTCTCCAGATTTGTATTAGTTAGCCTTTGCTCAACAGCGCTCCTAACTATAGTTACACCTATTGCCTTAAGCGTTGAACCCGATGATTTAGGGTTTATCATCGCTCAGCCGGAAGACCTATTCACGGATGGTGCGCGCAGCGAAGTTATCTACGGCAATCCTTCACAACCAGGCCTCTATGTTATGCGCATAACATTTACTCCAGGATCTGGCAGTAGACCTCATTTCCACAGTACAGCTCGATACATAACAGTTATCAAAGGTACTTGGTATACCTCCTGGGGACCAAAGTCTGATGTTTACAATCCGGTCGATATGATGCCTGTCGCGCAGGGGACTTTTATTTATCAGCCACCTGATGGCCATCATTACGATATGGCTAAGGACGAAGAGGTGATAGTCCAAATAATGGGAATGGGGCCGGTAATTACAACGCAAATCCCCCAACCGGTGGTTATCGATTCACCGACCAGAAGATAGTTAGATCAGCAGAAAAACTTGTGCGGCACCTTCTCGATACCCCTTTATCCAGAAACTACCGGAAGTTTTCCAGGCAGACCCCACTCTGCCCAACTGCCGTCGTAGACCGACAGATCCCTGAAACCGGCTACGTCGGCAGCTAAAGTAAGAATGCAAGCCGTGATACCAGAACCGCAAGAAGTGATTATTTTTTCTTGATTCTCTGAGATTAAGCTCGCAAAAATCTCTCGCAATTCTCGCTCAGATTTCAAAAGACCGCCGTTTAAAACCTCGGGAAACGGCAGATTTATAGCATTTGGCATGTGACCAGAACGGACCGCGGGCCTGGGTTCCGGTTCAAGCCCTTTAAACCTAGATTCTGACCGCGCATCTAATATGGCACAGTTTGGATGGTCGAGTCCTTGCAGAACCATCTCAAAGTCGCAAAACAAACTCTCGTCAAGCTTAGCAGCAAAATTCCCAGGAGAAGCTTCTGAAAATTTTTCTGATACTCTTTTATTTTCCGACAACCACTTAGGAAGACCTCCATCAAGCACAGCTACATTATCATGACCCATCGCTCTGAACATCCACCATGCCCTCGGACTTGCATATAGTCCTACATCATCATAAACGATAACAGTACTTGTACTATTAATGCCCAGTTTTCTTACCTCTTCCTCAAATAATTCAGGTTCTGGCAGCATGTGGGGCAATGTTGTATTCGACTTACAAACAACCTGATCGTAGTCAAAGCGCCGCGCCCCAGGTATCACTGCAAATTCATCATCAGAGTTAATTGAAAAATAACCTGGCACGATTGGTGGTACCGATGAATCAAGTAGAACCAAATCAGACGCTCCAATTTCTTTCTCTAGCCACCCGGTGCTGACGACAGATGAATGAATATTTTTCATAATTTGTCTCAATAAATTTTCTAAGAACTTGACTAAAGTTGTGTCAGAAATTCTCTCAATTTGGCTTTCAAGGCTGACGTGTTGTCTGGTCCAATTCGCAACAGTTGTTTGTGGACTTCCGCCAAATTTTCAATACTCGAATCGGCGTAAAGATACATAACCGAGGGTTTAACGAGCTGATATGGGCCTTGCATGTTGTCAGTTTGCAGTACATTGTTTATCGCGTTGCGAAGAGTTTCATCGAAACTCACATTCCTGAAACCAATTTCTGCATAAGCTTGTTGAAATAAGGGTGAAAACATTCGATAGATAGTCAGGGCAGCATCCGTATCAGTCTCAACGAAAACCTCGACCACCTGATCAAACCTCGAATGTGCTACTTGCTCCATGACAAAAAGATTATCGTCTATCTCGCTCACAGGCATTTCTTGTCCGAGGGCTTTGTAGGGCAAACCGGTCTGAGGAAATTCTCCCCGACTGATGTTTTCGACAAAAACTACAAACTTACGCACGATTTGATCGTCAGCTAGAAGCTCAACAAGTGCCAGCCCGTTCTGTAAGGTCTGAAGGTTTTCAAAAACAAAAGAGTCAGAATCTGTTAAGGATGGGAGCTCCACGAGGTTTATTTCTTCATCATCACTCGCTTCGAGCTCAGGTTCAGGTTCAGGCTCTACCAGCTCAACCTCTTCCGGCAGTGATGCAATTTCCGGCTCCGCAATAGCCACCGAAGCAGGTTCCTGCTGTGGCTGCAATCGGATTTGGGGTAGAGGACTGTTTGGTTGCGTTGCCGTTGGTCGGCTAGGCGCTAATGTCGGTGAGTTTTCAATGACTCTCACAGGAGGTTCAATGACCAGTGTA
>CACAEJ010000044.1 GCA_902531515.1 uncultured Pseudohongiella sp. | reverse complement strand
ATTTTTTTGGCGGCGGTAGGTATCCTCCTCCGTGTAGATAATGGTATTAAACTGACCTTCGCTGCGCACAGAAGTGAGATAAAAGGATCTTATACTCCTTGAGTTATTAACTCGACGTTCCCAGTCTGTCTGTGTCGGGATTCTAAAGTTCGCTTTGCCAGATTCTGTTTTGAATTCAGGTTTCGAGAAGTGGCGGCCACCGATATGAAATTCTTTTTTCGATTTATCGATATTGCGTAAATTTTCAAATCCTGGCACCAATTCTGCTATTGCGTTTCGAATATTTTGGTGGTCTTTAAATGTATCAAAATTTACAGATGACTCCCTCAAGATCTTGCTAGCTATATTCGTTATGATTTCAACCTCTGAGCTCAAGTCATTAATTCTATTAATCCCCCCATCACTCATTCGCAGGAAATTAAACATTGACTCTTGAGTTGTCCTCTGTTTCTCTTCATCGCGAACTCTAATGGGGAGTATAATATTTTCGCCTTGAATGCCATTTAAGTGAGTCTGATTGAGTGTCGAATTTATCATTACTTTGAAGGGGATAGAGTCTAGTGCCTTCTTTGAAAAATGTGTGTCTGGATTTGCGGCATATAGATTTCCGCCTAAGAGTAGTGCGAAATCTATAGCGCCTTTTTCAGCCGCTTGAATACACGCCAAAGTATCCATTCCGTTATACTTAGGCAGATCAATTTTGTATTTCTTCTCAATAGCAGCAAATACCTTTGACTTAAGCTTTGGCGTAAAACCCATAGAGCCTACCCCTTGAACATTACTATGTCCTCTTAGTGGGAGTAGTCCCTTACCTTCACCGCCTATCATTCCTCGGAGCAGCGCGAGGTTTGCGATGGCCTCGATATTGTCTGTTCCATTTTCATGATGCGTTAGCCCCATACCCCAAGTGAATATCGTTTTTTTTGATTTCGTATAAAGTGCGCTTACATTTTCTATCTCTTGCCTTTTTACTCCAGATTCTCTCTCAATAACTGACCAAGGTGTTGAGTCTAAGAATTCCTTATATTGAAAAAAATTGCTGCAGAATTTTTCAATATAATCTGAGTTTATCTCTTCTCTTAATATTAATTGCTTCGCAATTCCGGCTAATAGTGCTGCGTCACCTCCGATGTGAGGTTGCACGTAACAAGATGCTACCTCGTTATCTCCGGCTATCATCGATCTAAAATTAGCTGGTGACGCGAAGCGGACTAGCCCTGCCTCTTTCGACGGATTTATAACCACAACATTGCCGCCCCTTTGGCGACACTCTAACAATACCTTTACAAATCTTGGATGATTTGACGCTGGATTGGCTCCGACTACGAATATTAAGTCGGCTTTATGCAGGTCAGCGTATTTTATTGTAGAGGTCCCCGTGCCTAACGAGGCATTGAGCCCGACGCCAGAGGCTTGATGGCAATAATATGAACAATTGTTGATGTGGTTGCAGCCATAGATTCTAGCCATTAGTTGTAAAATAAAAGCTGCTTCGTTCGAGGATCGGCCTGAAGCATAAAAAAAGCTCCGAGTCGGTTCACTCTTACTCAATCGTTCATCAATTATTTTATAGGATTCTTCATAGCTTATACTCTTGTAGTAGTCAGCATTCTCTGGCTTATAAAGCGGGCTGGCAAGCCTGCCTAAATCTTCCAGTTGTTTGGGACTAAGCGCTCTAAGTTCGTTTATGCTATTTTGCTCAAAAATTTGTATGGGTATTGGTTGTCTGATGTCGCTTGTTTGTGCCTGAATATTTTTATTACAAATTTCAATTCGGTCGCTAAATTCATTATGTAGGCCACCTCTTTGCCCGCCTGTTCCGAAAGCACATGCCTTACAGGCATTTTTTGACCTTACTGCTTCTGAAAGTTTGTTGGCTCCTACTTTTTTAGCACAGGACATGACGTAGCGCATGGCCTTGAAACCACCGGCGGTGAATTTTTTTTGTTCGGAGGCTTTTGTCATATCGTTATTAATCCGCGGGATGAAAGGCTAATGTCTTCAAAAACAGATGCTCTATAAAATGTGATAGTTAACTTCAAACCTTCGTGTCTGGTCTATCGCAGGAGTACTCTGGCGTGTTATTCCCATAGACCGCGGCGTTGCTTATGTCGGCAGATATAAACGTTTTATTTTTGACAGATAATTAACGTGTAAGCTTAACACAACTTTGAAGTTTGAGGCTCATCACTTATCTAGTCTAAGAATACCTAGTCATGAAGTCCCAGTATTTCCATCCGCTCACTACTTGCGACAGTTATAGTTCTGCCGTCGGTTGTGATAAATGAGCGATCTTCGAGTTGGTACTTATAAACTTCATAGCTAATTGGCTGCGATAAGTTGTCGCGATGCAGATTTACGGTAAGAATGGTATGGTCGTCTAACCAATCAAAATAATACAAGGCTGCGCCGAGACCTACCATTAGAGTGAGAAATATGTAAGCACCTAACCTTATATCCGCGTTAAAATCGTTCTTGGAGTTATTTTTTTCAGTTTCGTGTGAACTAGTGAGTTTCTTTTGACCAATATTGTTGCCATTAAGATGACGTTGCCTTATTACGAAGAAGGCAACAATGATGACGAATGTGGTCAGGAAAAATTTACTTAACATAGATCTTAAACCAAGAAAGCAACTGAAACACTTAAAATTAAAATTTGAATCTAGCATCGATCCAGCTTGTTTGAAATATATGTCGTCTGAAGGAACTAAAATTTGAAGAAGCTTAAATTAGTCGAACGCAACTCAGAACACTTAAAAGCTGATTTATGACTACGATACGAGAATTCTGTCTTAGGAGCAGGCTTTAAGCTCTGATTTTCATATGTTTAGGTAAAATGCTCTCCAAGGAACGGGTGTCAGAAACTTTTGGGCTTGAGAGAGGGCTAAAAATTCGGAATAATTAGTCCTTTCAGAATTGAATATTGTTCTCTAAGTGGTATTGTTAACACATTATTCTTAATAGCGCCTCTGAATGAGTAATCCAACTAAACTGCCGATTAAACCGCGATTTCTTGCTCATATTTTCGAAAGAATTTTGGGTTTGTCGGCGCTTGGTGACATTTATGATCGAAGGCCACTGGACGCAAACTCTAAAGATTTTCTGCAATATACGCTTGGTGCACTCGGCGTTACTAACGTTATCAAACAAGATCAAAATTTAGAGGAGATTCCTTCTCAAGGGCCTGTAGTGATTGTTGCGAATCATCCTCTTGGGGGGTTGGAAGGCATCGCGCTTGCATATGAAATATTGAAAGTAAGACCAGATTTACGTGTACTGACAAATGAATTATTAAGATTAATCCCAGAACTCTCCGACCTCTTTATAGGGGTCGATGTACTGTCTAGAAATGCTGTCGGAACGAATGTTGGGGGTATTAAGCAGGTCCATAAGCATCTTAAGAGTGGGGGGGCGATCCTCATTTTCCCGGCTGGTATGGTTTCTACTTATGAGTACCAGCACAGAAGGATATTGGATCGACCTTGGAATCGACTTGTTGGGCAGCTAACCAAACGTTATGAATGCACCACGGTTCCAGTATATGTGAGCGGACGCAACAGTGGTTATTTTTATATAGCTGGTGCAATTCATCCAAGGCTTAGGACTATGCTTTTGCCGAGACAATTGGCAAATAAAAGAGACTATAAATTGCTTTTAACTTTTGGGCGACCGATCCCGTTCCAAGAGCTCCGTTTGTTATCTAGCTCGAAGGCCGTTACTGAATATTTGCGGGTAAGCACTGACGCGCTAGCAGGATCGACAATAAGAGAGATGAGGAAACCAAAAAATAGTGTGCAGATTCTAGCTGAGACAATAGCAGCTGATAGGCTGAGCAGAGATGTCAAAAGTCTACAAGATTTTTTATTGATTGAGCATGATGAATATGAAGTATATTGCGCGCCTTATGATAGTTTGGGCTCAATAATGGATGAAATAGCAATTGCTCGAGAAGTTACTTTCCGTGAGGTCGGTGAAGGGACAGGATTCTCGAAAGATTCTGATGAGTTCGATCCACATTATCAACATCTTTTCTTATGGGATAAGGTAAATAACAGAGTTGCTGGAGCATACCGGGTCGGTTTTGTAGATGATATCGTCGCTAAGAACGGCGTTGTTGGGCTTTATTCTCGATCGCTCTATCGTTATGACGAAGCTTTTGTTAAGCGGATCGGCGCTGCTATAGAAATGGGGAGGTCATTTATTCATCCAAATTATCAGCGAAAACCGATTGCTCTAAATCTACTCTGGCGTGGCATTGGTCGTATTTTGGTGAATAATCCTAGGTACCACACTTTATTCGGCTCTGTAAGTGTCTCCAGAGAATATAGCGATTTAGCAAGATCGCTTATCGCTGACACTTTGCTTACGAATTTTAAAGCGAACGAATTTTCGGAATTAGTTAAACCTTTGACCCCGCATAAAGTTAAAAATCGGGTTTGGAGTAATGAAATTTTGAATGAGCTTGCTAATATAAAAATGCTTGGAAAGCTTATCGGACGGTGCGACCCAGGAAAGGCGGTACCTGTATTGCTACGGCACTATTTGTCGCTAAATGGCAAAATGGTTTGCTTTAATATACATGCCGACTTTAACGATTCGTTAGAGGGTTTGATTATAGTTGATGCCCGTAATACTCACCCAAAAACCCTAACTCGTTTTATGGGGGTAGAGGGGTATAATACATTCAATGAGCTGCACAAGCTGCCCAAGTCAGCTTAGTTTGAGGAATCTTATTGCATGAAAAAGGTCATAGGTTTCATACAACTTCTCACAGCTTTGTTACTGCTTATCTCAGCCGCGGCGACGGGTATAAATATGGTATTAATTAGCAGCCGCCCTGAAACGATTTCGGTTGTCAATGTGATTGTCGGACAAGGGATACTTATAATTCTCTTGTTAGCATTTGCTAAGTTATGTCTGAAAAAAGGCCGAAAGAGTCTTGATCTCTAGAGATTACTCTAATGAGTAATTGATAATCCCATTGCCTGCATAGGAAGGAAATAAAGAGTATAATTCCGCACTTTAACAACCAGTTAATGTGCCGATGCTTTTATTTAAGGATATAGATAAATTTCCTAAGCCACAAAACGGCTGCGTGGTTACTATTGGTAAATTCGACGGAGTGCATTTAGGTCACCAATTAATTTTCGATCAGCTTAAGTCTCAGGCCGTGAAATTAGATTCTGCTTCTTTAGTGATTGTTATCGAACCTCATCCTGAGGAGTTTTTTGCAAGGCACAACGATAGACAGTTTAAAAGGCTAAATACAATTCGAGAGAAATTGGAGTTACTTGAGACTGTTGGTGTTGATTTTGTCTATCAGTTTAATTTTGACGAGATAACTAGTGAAATTAGTGCAGAGTCTTACATTAAGGACATTTTGGTAGATGGGCTAGGAATAAGAGGAATGATTATTGGTGACGATTTTCGTTTTGGTAAAGATCGACTTGGGGATTATTCTCTTCTGGAGGAGTATGGCGAAAAATATGATTATCAGGTATTTAAAACAGCCGCTTATGAACGTAATGGACATCGAATCAGTAGCACATTTGTTAGGGAACAATTGCTGGGCAGTAACTTCGACTTGGCCACACAAATCCTGGGGAGGCCATACTCAATTACAGGTACAGTTGCCCGAGGCCAGCAGCTCGGTGCTACTTTGGGTTTCCCTACGTGTAACGTAGATCCAGGTTTTAATCGGATTCCTTTGAGAGGAGTTTTTGCATGCGAAGTAAATTTAGGCAGCCGAAACTTTAAAGCAGCAGTCAACCTCGGAAGCCGCCCAACTATAGATGGACAGAAAACAGTGCTGCTGGAGGCTCATATTCTTGATTTCAAAGAAGATGTTTATGGACGGTTAATTGAGGTTATGTTTCGAAAAAAAATTCGTGATGAATTAAAATTTAAAGGTGTTGATGCTCTAAAAACTCAGATAGGTATCGATGTAGAGGAAGTAAGAACGTTTTTTGATAAGGACTCGGTCTAAAATACCTTGTTATTTGTTATGACTAATTATAAAGAAACACTAAATTTGCCACATACTCAATTTCCGATGAAGGCAAATTTGTCCCAAAGAGAGCCCGACATCCTAAAGAAATGGCAGGGCATGAATCTTTACCAAAAAATAATCGAAAAAAATGCCGGTCAACCAAAGTTCGTTCTGCATGATGGGCCTCCCTACGCAAATGGGAATTTGCATTTAGGGCACGCCATCAATAAGTCTTTAAAAGATTTTGTTGTTAAATCAAAGCAGTTAAGTGGTTTTGACGCGGCTTACATTCCTGGGTGGGATTGTCATGGTTTACCTATTGAACACAATGTGGAAAAGAAAAAGGGTAAGGCAGGACAAAAGATTAGTCATCGAGAATTTAGAGACGAATGTCGTAAGTATGCTAAAAAACAGGTAGAAATTCAAAAAGCCGGATTTGTTCGCTTGGGTGTTCTTGGCGATTGGGATAATCCTTACCTCACAATGAACTATGAAACAGAAGCAGATATTGTTCGGGCGTTGGGGAAAATTGTATCCAATGGGCACATGGTGAAAGGATACAAGCCTGTCTATTGGAGTGTTGTTGGAGGTTCTGCCTTAGCTGAGGCAGAAGTTGAGTACCAAGAAAAAGAGTCTTTCGCTATTGATGTAAAATTTAGAGTAGCTGACCTTGATAAGTTCTTAGAGGTGTTTCCGGGCCTTGACAGAAAAAGAGTAGTTGATTCTGTTTTCGTTGTCATATGGACAACAACTCCATGGACTTTGCCTTCTAACCAAGCGGTTTGTCTAAGTGCAACTTTAGATTATGCGCTGGTAAGAATCAATAAAGATGATAATGTTAAAACTATCCTATTAGCAACGGAGATGATTGAAGAAGTAATGAAGCGTTATGGCATCGAAGAGTACGATGTCCTGGCTGAGGTTAAAGGAGCGGCTTTAGAAAATCTCGAGATTGAACACCCATTCATTGAAAAAAGGGTCCCCTTGATTTTAGGTGAACATGTGACAACAGAAGCCGGTACCGGAGCTGTCCATACAGCCCCCGATCATGGGCTGGATGATTTTTATACTGGACAAAAATATGGGATTAATACGCTCAATCTTGTTGATGAAAATGGATTGTTCAGTTCAAACGCAGGTGAGTTTGCCGGTGCTCACGTTTACAAAGTCGATGAACAAATTATAGAGAGACTTAAAGCGAATAAAAAACTTCTAGCGGCAGAGAAAATAACACATAGCTATGCTCACTGTTGGCGTACTAAAACTCCACTGATTTATAGAGCAACCCCGCAATGGTTTATTAGTATGACTGAAAAAGACCTACTTGGTTCGGCCCTGAAAGCAGTGGATCGAATTAAATGGATTCCAGATTGGGGCCAGGCTCGAATAGAGCTAATGCTTAAGGGTAGTCCAGACTGGTGTATTTCTCGGCAAAGAACTTGGGGTGTGCCCATAACTATTTTTGTCCATAAGAAAAATCAGGAGTTACATCCGAGGACTAATGAATTTTTCGAAGAGATTGCGTGCCGGATTGAACAAGATGGTATTGATGCGTGGTTTGATTTGGACCCTAAAGATCTATTGGGACCTGAAGCAGAGGACTATGAGAAAGTTACCGATACTCTTGATGTTTGGTTTGACTCAGGAGTTACTCATTATTCTGTGGTTGAAAAGAGAGATGAGCTTGATTTTCCTGCAGACCTTTATCTTGAAGGTTCAGATCAACATCGAGGTTGGTTCTTATCCTCATTGAAGACGGCAATCGCTATGTACGGCAGCGCGCCATATAAAGAAGTTCTGACCCACGGATTTTTTGTTGACTCCGAAGGAAGAAAAATGTCGAAGTCATTAGGGAATACAGTGGCGCCAGAAAAGATCTTTCAGCAATACGGCGCAGACATTTTGAGATTGTGGGTAGCGGCTACTGACTATCGTGGGGAAATGACGGTATCGGAAGAAATTTTTAAGCAAGTG
>CACAEJ010000043.1 GCA_902531515.1 uncultured Pseudohongiella sp. | reverse complement strand
TCCATTGAAATAGTTTCTACTGTTGAGCACTACGGAAGGGGAACGGGCGGAATAAATTCAGATTTCGGTTTTCATTGGTATGCTGGTGCATAGGCGCAGACTAGCTATTCCCTCGCAGGACCTGGAAATTTTTCTCGCAACTCTCGCTTGAGTACTTTGCCGTTTGCATTTCTGGGTATAGTTTCGATGAAGGCTGCTCCTTTTGGCAATTTGAATCGCGCAAGTTTTCCCTCGCAGTAATCAAGAATGTCATCTTCCTTTATACTTTTATCGTTTCTGACCACTACCGCAAAAGGGGATTCACCCCATTTGCCGCTTGGCTGTCCTATAATCGCCACTTCAACGATCCCGGGGTGACTAATGAGAATGTTCTCAATCTCAGCGGGATATACATTTTCTCCTCCAGAAATAATCATATCCTTAATTCGGTCCTGAATATAAACGAAGCCTTCTTTATCCATCGAGGCTACATCTCCAGTTCGAAGCCATCCGTCTTCAGTAATCGCCTCTGCAGTTGCATCTGGCCTGTTCCAATACTTCAACATAATATGCTTCCCTCTAATCCAAATTTCTCCCTGCTCTCCCGCCTCACAATCATCACCCTTCTCATCGACGACACGTCCCTCTGTGTGAAAAAAGACTTGTCCTGTAGAGCCTATTTTCCTTAACGCATTTTCGGCGTTGATTACGCAAGCTGGACCGCAGACCTCTGTGAGCCCATAAATTTGATGAACCTCAATATTCCAATCAGCGTATGTTCGAATGAGATTCTCAGGTAGTGGCGCCGCGCCACTCTGAATCCATCTAAGTTTTGAGTAGTCGTATTGTTCTGCATTTGGAACTTGTGACATAAAATTTAACATGGCGGGAACCAATAAAGAGCATGTGATCTTTTCTTTTGGAAATAATTCCCATGCCTTGATGGGATCAAATTCGCGCATCACTACACTGGTTACCCCCCAATAAATGTTGAGTGTAACTGGGACCAGTGAGCCGACGTGAAAAAGAGGCAGCGCGACAAGATAGCGATCACCGTCCCTCAAATCCGTCGATGCAATGAAAGTGACGAGAGCCCACATAGACGTATTATGCGAATGGACCACTCCCTTAGGAGAGCCTGTAGTGCCTGATGTATACATGATATAAAGCAAGTCATCTTCTTCCGCGCCAATCGGCGGCTCTGTTTTGGAGCCAGTCTCTCTGAAAGTGTCATAGTCCTCTGCGAAATCAAGATACTTACTAGTTGCAGATACTTGTATCCACCTGCCTATGTCTGTTTTCTTTCCTCTTTTGAAAAGCTCGTGAAATACTTCTGCGAACTCCTCACCAAAAATTAAGGTCTCAGATCCGCTGTCCTTTAGAATAAATTCCAACTCATCAGGGACTAAACGCCAGTTTAAAGGAACCACCACACCGCCGATTTTTGCTATCGCGAAATATGCTTCAAGAAATTCAGCACTATTCATTAAAGCTAAAGCTACACGATCACCGGGTTTTACTCCGAGGGTGATTAGGGAGTTTGCAACTTGATTGGAGCGCTTGTTGAGCTCATCGAAAGTAAGGCGCAGACCTGACTGGGAGTCGACATAAGCTTCTCTCATAGGGTTAATTAGTGCTCGTTTTGTCAGAAGTAGCCCGATATTGTTTTTCATTGCATGATCCGTAGGTAGAGACTTTGTTCAGTTTTATGAGACCATAAGTAAATACATTAAAAGTGTTGATGACAAGAGTAATGTTCAGAGATCTGAGGAAAAATTCATGCTGGTTGGCACTTGTTTCGCTCACAGTTAGCGTATGGGTTAGCAAGGGAGTAGCGCAGGAACTTATCCCCGAAGTTACCGAATACGGCCACCCAAATCTCCAAGGATTTTGGACTAACCCGTTTCAGACTCCATTGGAAAGGCCCGCAGCGCTTGGGAATAAACGAGTTTATTCGAGTTCAGAGGCAGAGACTCTAAGGGAGCGGGCGATTGCTATTGATAGAAAGAGAAGGGCGCCACTTGATCCTCATCGTTCAGCTCCCGAGCTTGGAGGACAACTAAACAATCAGGCAGACGGTAATTTTGAGGTAATGCCCGTAGAACTGGCCCAAATATCCGGAGAGTTTCGGACATCGCTCATAGTTAAGCCTGATTCGGGGAGGATACCCTGGCGTGCAGGAGGGAAAGATATCCATCAGCAGAGGCGCGATCAGGGTAAGGGTAGGTTTGACGGACCTGAAGGTATGACTCCCTTGGACCGATGTCTGACTCCTGGAGGTCAGTTGCCTCTAATCTATATGTTTGGCGGCGTAGAAACAGCTCTGGGAAATCCTGCTGGGGATAATCCTGTGAGAAATATTCAAATTGTTCAAAATAAAAGCTACGTTGTAATTTTATCTGAGTACTTCAGTCTAGTAAGAATTATTCGAATTGACAGTGAATTTGAGCCCGAATTGGGTCGCAAATGGATGGGAGACTCTATTGGCTATTATGAAGGTAATTCACTCATTGTTTATACAAAAAATTTCAGACAGGAACAGTCGATTACGCCATTGCGATCTTCAGCTGAGTTCCAGGTAAAAGAGGTTTATACAAAAATCGATGAAAATGAAATTCTATTCCAATATACAATTAGTGATCCTAATATCTACACAGAACAGTGGACTGTCGAGATTCCAATTCAAAGAATGGAAACGGAATTAAAGCTTTATGAGTATGCTTGTCATGAGGGCAACTACTCATTACCAATTATGCTCCGAGCGGCTCGAATGGAGGAAGCCGGAGTATTGTGACCTCGTCGTTAACAATTCACAAGATTAAAGTATAATAGGGGGCTCTGATTTAGAGGTCAGAGTAACGCTGAGATCTATTTTTTTAAATCAATGCTCGCTATCTGCGGGTCTACCTAAGTACGGAACCATAAATAATGAAAGTAGCCTATGTATTTCGCAATGACATGTCAGCAACATTCCAACTAGCATCTATGATCCTTCCGCAATTGGAGGCAGGAAACCATGGTGTTGAAGTCGTGGGTATGATGTTTTTTGATGACAACGTATATTCTTCAAGCGCCGACAACGAGATTGGTATGCGGCTCTCAAAGATTGCTGAACGGCAAAATATTCTCTTAATGATTTGTGATCAATGTGCACTGCGCAGAGGCTTGGCGGAAGGCGATTTCTCTCAATGCGGTTCTGGTGAGGTTAAGGCAAAAAATACAGTTAATGGAGTTGTCGCAGGGTGTTTTCCTCAACTCTACGGCGCATTATCAACTAATTTGCCAGATCAAGTTATTACACTTTGAGTGACTAATTATTGGTGAAGTTGAGAAACACTGTGCTACTGAGAAGTACAGCATTAAGCCTTGGTTTGTTCCTGTTTTCAGTTTCTGCAAATGGCGGAATGTTGACACTTGGGCCTGGGCTGGGTGTTGAAAGGGTTAACGACATTTTTAATGTTGATCTGGATATTATTCGAGGAATATATAGATTTGACAATGGCATAACTGCGGGTGCAGTGGTTATGTTTGGTTATGTAGATTATTTCGATGTTCCAGATGAAGGTAGGTATGAAGTTGTTGTTGGCTATTCTCCAAGCACATCGAGTCCAAAAATATCTCCTTATGCATTCGTTACAAAGGGTGTCCGTTCATACTTTGGTGCTTTCTCCAGTATTCACTACCATACAGCTACCGTTGGCAGCCGTTATGTTTTGAGCGACAGAATTTATTTTGATTCTTCTTACAGACACAGGAACACGAATGATATGAGCTGGGAAACTGGCACCGTTTCAATTGGAATAGGATACAATATTTCCCAAAGGTTCTCTCTGCAATTCAACATTGGGACGACATGGGGCGATTACCAGGGAGACCAAGCTGTGATAGCGCTCATCAGCCGCTTTTGACGCGACTAGTCAGAAGTTGACCAACCTAAAGCATCATAGCGTGTTCAATTTGTGACAGAGTCAATTATGGTCTGAAAGAATTCGACATGATCCCACCTCGCTGGAAACTTTGTTAGGTGGTAAGAATTTGATCGTTCTTTCGTATCTCCAATTATCTCGAGTGTACTATTTCTGACTGCAATAAGGTCAAGCCCGGGATGAACATAGATGTTATTGCTCCTACTTCCTACCGCCATGAACCATTCGTTGGAAACGCTGGGCCACCAGAAATAACCATAACCATAGGGTAAAGAGGATGTAATCGTTGTTGTAAGTGCGGTGGACTCAGTTGTCCATTCTCCGGGGAGCACTTGTTCTTGCTCCCATTTTCCCTCTCTCGCGTAGAGTAACCCAAATCGCGCGAAATCTCTTGTCGTGGCGTCTATGCAGCACCAAGGCATGTAGTTATTAAACGCGTCTTTCCACCAAGACGCATCCATATCGATTTTTGAGAACAACTCATTGTATGCAAATTCATAAAGTGTCTTCCCAGTTGCTCGCTGAATTATTTCTCCTACTATTTGAGTATCAGCGTTCTGGTAATTCCAGTTGTAAAAAGCTCCTTTCCAGTGTGCTCGACTCGGATCAACCTCCCTGTCTTCGATACTGAATGCTCTGTTGTTTACCGGTCGAGAATAATCGATCGAACCATCATCTTTTAAGGCGCCAGAATACATTATCTTACCATCATCTCCGCCTCTCTCTTTCAATCCGGAAGACATCATTAGGAGGTTCTTGATTGTTACGCTTTGATTTTCAGTATTCTTCCACTCTTCGATAAAATTTGCTGCTGAGAGATCTATTGAAGAGATATACCCACCGTCTAAAGCTGCCCCAACCAGTGCGCTGGTGAAAGACTTTGCTGTTGACCAAGAGGTAGCTATGGTTTCTCTGTCTGAATTGGCGGCATATTTTTCTACAACTATTGCACCATATCGAACGATTACCAACCCTTGGGTATTTTGTGGGAGAGATTGTCCATCAGTTATTACTTCATTAAAAGCATAGTCTACCGCTCTTTGAAGCATGTCGCTGTCCATGTTCGCTTCTTTAGGTGTGACTGTGATCCATGAGGTTGATGGAAATGTCTTTATCGAGCTCGTTGAGTTTAATTTTACTACTTCAAATAGTAAACTTGTTGGATCGATTAACTCAAGTTCAACCTCATAAACTTTATTCCCATAGAACAGTTTCTTGATTTTCAAAGTCCCAAGTACAAACTCGTTCGAGAGTTCAGTCGAGGGCATGTCAACTTGATCAGCTGAAATTAATTTCAAGCATATCGTGGAGCACTCGGTTAGGTTGAAGGATGCTCGATAGCTTTTCCCATCTGCTGCAAGGTGGTTAACTTGAAGCACGTTATTCTCGAAATTTGCCGAGGTGTCATATTCGATTACAAAGGCTAGTTTATTCGCACAAGAAAGTTTGTTCCATTCCCCAGGTCTACCGAGATAATTTGAGAGATCTGTTCCTTTAGGCCAAAATTCAAGCCCCATAGCCAGACAGTTTTGATTATCCGTATAGTTGTCAGGTTCTCCGTATACAGTACTAAAGCCAGGACCATTAGCCCATAGGTTATATGCGGTTATCATGGCGGTTTCTATCCTTTCACCATCACTCCATTTCCAAGTACCTTCTAAGCTTAAATCCGATCCGCCCAGCCAGAAATAATTTGAACCACCACCATCTTTTGCCGATGTCACTGTTTCTGACATGAAAGATCTAATAAAGATATTTTCCTGAAACGAATTTATTCTGACTAGTCTGCCTGATTTCTCCTGAGCAAAATTTGACGCCTCCGACCAAGTCATCGGCACTTCGATTTTTTCGTAAGTATGTCCCTCAAAACTTGTAAGAGTTTGCGTTTCCTTGGTATCCGCTAAAACGAGGTTGACATGTATTAGAAAAAAGGGGCTAAAAATACAGAAAAGCAACTTCTTTAGAACTGTTCTGACTTTTATTAATCGTTCGCGCAAAGTCTGGGTCCCTAGAAAATTTGCAGTTTCTGGCTATAACTTTTTTCAGAAATATAGAAATGAAGAACGGCCGCTAGTAATCCAAGCAGAATTCCAGCTACCCATACTCCGTCATAACTTCCAAAATTTTCATAGAGCCAACTCCCTAACCATACTCCTGTAAAACTGCCCACTTGATGGCTAAAAAATACGATACCATAAAGGAATGCCATGTATCGTGTCCCAAAAAATGCCGCCACCAGGCCTGAAGTTGGTGGCACAGTCGCCAACCACAGGAAACCCATGACAGCGCTAAATATGAGGACGCTAAAAGTTGAAATCGGCACAGACAGAAAGAATGTAATTGCAATAGCTCGAGCGAGATAAATAGCAATTAATATTCTCCGCTTGGAGAAAGTACTACTCGCCACTCCGGCATAGTAGGCACCAAAAATATTGCAAAGGCCGATTATACTGATACTCAATGCCCCCAGATAAGCTGAGAAACCTGAGTCTGTCAGGTATGCCGGCATATGTACGGTGATGAATGCTAAATGAAATCCACATACAAAAAACCCGAAGACTAATAGTACGTATGAAGGGACGCGCAGCGCGATGGCTACAACTTCACCGATCGGCAGCGATGGCAGCTTTGAATCTTGCTGTGATATAACCTTTCCGTACTTTGCAATTGGCAAAACAAACAAAACCATGCCAACAGCCGATAGGCATAAAATTTGGAGGGTTTGAAACCACCCATTAGTTTCTATAAGCACTTGCACAAGTGGGACTATTAAAAATTGCCCAAGACTCCCTGCGGCAGTTCCTACGCCTAAAGCCCAACCCTGTTTGTTCTTCGGCACCAATTTTATTAGGACGGGCAAGATAATTCCGAAAGATGTTCCGGCTATACCTGCTCCGACGAGGAGACCCGCTGTGGAGATAATTGTAAATTGTGTTGTGGAATATGCCATGCCACCAATACCCAAGGCATAGAAAAAAATACCCGCAAGTAAAATCCTGACACTTCCATACTTATCAGCAAAGCCACCCGCAAGGAC
The DNA here is from genome assembly GCA_902531515.1 of uncultured Pseudohongiella sp. GTDB lineage: Bacteria > Pseudomonadota > Gammaproteobacteria > Pseudomonadales > Pseudohongiellaceae > UBA9145. The sequence goes on along the minus strand of CACAEJ010000043.1, from coordinate 1,156 downwards.
CGCACATAAACCCCATGCTAAATTTTGTACTGCAAAGGCTAGACCAAGTGTGTCTCTTCCCCAGTTTCGTTCAATTGACATAGGTTCGAGGAATAGCCCAAACCCTGCGCGAAAACCGAATGAGAGCATGACTAAGATACAGCCAGCGATCACGACTGTGATATATGCGTTTTTGTTCTCTATATTCATTCAGTAGTTATTCCGTATCTAAAGTGCGTCGCAAGGCAGCCGTTTCGAGTTTAATGATGAAATTTTTGGCGTTGACTCTTTGTTTAGAACTGGAGTTCTAACTGAAAATTTCTCTGAATGTAAAGAAGAATATTATCGATAGTATAGCACCGGCAGGAAGTGTTACGACCCAGGATAAAAATATTTTCCCAATGACGCCTAAGTTTAGAGCACCAACGCCTCTTGCAAGCCCAACTCCTAAAACGGCACCGACCAGCGTATGAGTTGTCGAAACCGGGATTCCTGTCCCAGAAGCAATAACTACAGTGGTAGCAGCAGCGATTTCAGCCGCGAATCCCCGACTAGGAGTGAGCTCCGTGATGTTTTTACCTATAGTTTTTATGACGCGGTGACCCCACATGGCAAGACCGGTGATAATTCCGAAACCACCTAAAAGTAAAATCCACATTGGTAAAGCGGATTCAGACTCGAAAGCACCATTATTTACGATCACGCTATTTATAGCAGCTAATGGGCCAATTGCATTTGCAACGTCGTTGGACCCATGGGCAAATGCCATCGAGCAAGCGGTGAAAATCATCAAAACTCCAAAAACACGCTCAACGCTTTGCATCTGTTTTTTTGGACTAACAGAGACAGCGAGTTCTAACCGCCGCAGCATAAACACACCAATGGCTGTTGTTAGTACTCCAAATGCTAGTGCGAGAAAAGTGCTCTCGTTAAATGTGACGTCTATCCCAACATGACTCAAACCTTTGACGAGAGTAACCATGGCGATTATGAAACCTACAAGAAACATATAGAAAGGCACGTATCGCTTTGCATTTTTTAGTGGATCATCTGTGTTTAAGACTAATTTTTGAACTGACAGGAAGAGACAGAATGCAATGGTTCCAGAAAAGAGAGGAGAGATAATCCAACTGGCAACTATTTCTAGGACTTGCCCCCACATCACTGACTCGACTGA
>CACAEJ010000042.1 GCA_902531515.1 uncultured Pseudohongiella sp. | reverse complement strand
CTTTCAAGACGCTTTATATAAACAAAAAATATCATATGCATCAGATAAAGCAATCGACTTCGCTGACTTATCGATGGAAGTCATTAGTTATCATGCAATAAGCGCGTCAGCTGAACTAGCTGAAGAACGAGGACGTTATGAGTCTTACAACGGGTCATTATGGGATCAAGGAATACTCCCAATTGATTCACTGAAAAAACTACAGGAAATAAGAGGAGATGATTACCTAGAAGTAAATATGGATCAACACCTTGACTGGCAAAGTTTACGGGACCGCATAAAGCACTCAGGTATGCGAAACTCAAACGTACTAGCTATTGCTCCTACAGCAACGATTGCCAACATAAGTGGTGTATCCCAGTCTATCGAGCCGACTTACCAGAATCTATATGTAAAGTCGAATCTTTCAGGGGAGTTCACGGTTGTGAACCCTTACTTGGTAAAGGACTTAAAAGAACTAAACCTTTGGGATGGGGTGATGGTCAACGATTTAAAATATTATGAAGGAAGCGTACAGAAAATTGACAGAGTCCCAAGCGAAATTAAGCAAATGTATGCTACTGCATTTGAAGTAGAGCCTCGATGGTTAGTAGACGCTGCAAGCAGACGTCAAAAGTGGCTTGACCAGGCCCAGTCTCTAAATCTTTACATATCAGAGGCCAGCGGTAAAAAGTTAGACATCACTTATAGGATGGCGTGGTTACGAGGACTTAAAACCACCTATTATCTGAGAGCACTAGCTGCTACAACCGCCGAGAAGTCGACCGTAGCAGATAACAGTCTCAACAAAGTATCAACAGAACCAACCGCGGCCTTAGTGCCTATGGCGTGCTCTATCGATGATCCGGACTGCGAAGCATGTCAGTGAATCAAATTTATCATTTGAGCATACTAACGCATTTTTATTAGGCGAGAATATATCGCCAATAAGTTAAGTAAATAGGGGTTTAAAACTATGTTGTCATGGGATGATTTTAATCAGGAAGAAACACAAAATAGAGGTCCTGAATCCAAATTAAGGAAAAAGTCAGCAGAAACAGATAATAGTCAACAGACAAAGGTTCAAAGACAAAATCATTCTGACAAATCTGCTCTGTTTGGCAAGAAAGACCAACCAGACCAAATCCAGCAAGCAATTGCAGATTTGGAGTCGCTTGATTTGAGCACAGGTATTGAAGAGCTAGAGGGATCTGCAATGCGTGTAAAGGTTGATGACAAGAGAATGATTAATTGTCGTGCAGACCTAAATCAATTAGTTCCCTTCAAATATGATTGGGCTTGGCAAAAATACTTGGATGGTTGTGCCAATCATTGGATGCCACAAGAAGTTAATATGAACGCTGACATAGCGCTTTGGAAAGATCCAAATGGCCTAACTGAAGATGAACGTTTAATTGTCAAGCGAAACCTGGGTTTCTTTTCAACCGCAGATTCACTGGTAGCAAATAATTTAGTTCTAGCCATATATCGATTAGTTACTAATCCAGAATGCAGGCAGTACATATTAAGACAAGCTTTCGAGGAAGCCATACATACCCACGCATACCAATACTGCATAGAATCTCTAGCAATGGATGAGAGTGAAATTTTTAATATGTACCACGAAATACCATCCGTAGCCAAGAAAGCTGCATGGGGTTTAAAGTACACACGCTCAATAAGTGATCCAAATTTTAAGACTGGCACTCAGGAAACAGATCAAGAACTGTTGCAGAATTTAATAGCTTTCTATTGTTGCTTGGAAGGCATTTTCTTCTACTGTGGCTTTACACAAATATTGTCTATGGGTCGTAGAAACAAAATGACAGGGACATCAGAGCAATTCCAGTACATTCTTCGAGACGAATCTATGCATCTAAATTTTGGCATCGACATGATCAACCAAATAAAGCTAGAGAATCCAGAGCTTTGGACTGATGAAATGAAGGAGCAAGCTACTCAAATGATTCTTCAAGCCACCCAACTCGAAATAGAGTATGCGCGAGATACTATGCCTCGAGGAGTCTTGGGCATGAATGCAGCTATGATGGAAGAGTACTTAGAATTTATAGCGAACCGGAGATTGGTTCAAATAGGTCTCCCGGAGCAGTTTGAGGGAGTATCTAACCCATTCCCTTGGATGTCAGAAATAATGGATCTACGTAAAGAAAAGAATTTTTTCGAAACAAGAGTTATTGAATATCAAACTGGAGGCGCCTTGTCTTGGGACTGAATTAGTAAATTCCACGACAGCCAAAAGCGAAACGTTACATCTCGTATTGAGGATTACTGAATGAGTGACGAGGAAAAATTAAACAAGCACTATGAGAGTAGTCCTGAGAAAACATTAATTACCTTAGAGCAGTTAAGTCAAACCATAGAAGTAATGACAAGTGTTGTTAATCGACTACGACAACATTTAAACGAACAATTGGAAGATCAGATAGAAAAGCAGCGCATAGCGAAAAAAGACCCATTAAAAGCAAATATCAATCCTAATACTGGCAATCTACAAAGAGACTGTGAAAGACAAGATGAGTTGCAAACAAAGTCTGTACTAAAAATTACACAACAAGATACCCCAACACAAAAAAAATCAAGGAAAATCTTACACTAATCGTAAAAAGACTTACGATCACGGCCAACATTTCGGGACTTTTAAACATTAACTTTAAACCTGACTCGATAATAATAGAATGACCTCAGATGTAAGGGCGCTTATTCTCGCTGCTGGATCTAGCACACGATTCGGTAAACAGAAACTTCGAGAAAATCTGCCAAGTGGAAATACAGTTTTAGAGCAAACATTAAATCGCGTAAAACTTGCAGTACCTGACGTCAAGGTCGTAACTAGTTTTCATTTTTATGAGACTCTGCAGACTCAAAACAGGGAATTTGAGATATTCTCAGAGGCAAGCAGTGGGATGGGCGCCACACTGTCATACGGAATAAGACTCACGAAAAAAGCAGATGCCTGCTTAGTTTGTCTCGCTGATATGCCGTTCATCCAGACAACCACCTATCAGACACTCGCTGCACTCTTAACAAACGAAAATATTGTTGTCCCCGTATTTAAAGGAAAGCAAGGAAATCCTGTTGGATTTGGCAATCGTTTTTTTAATGACCTGATGCTGCTCAACGGAGATATAGGTGGGCGTGAACTTTTACGACGTCACTCTGATGTAACTCAGCATGTCGAAGTTGATGACCCAGCAATTCTTTATGATATAGATACCCCAGCAGATCTAGAAAAATACGTTGCCGCAACTTCATAGCAATCCCCATGTACGCTTGATGTTGACTTTATTTTAAGTCTAGAATAAATCTTTTTCGTTTTATGATGATAGAGCAGCACAGAATTATGAAATTTTTTAAATACCTATTTTTACTTTCGTGTATAGTAATCCCGCTTCCAGCCCTCTCAGATATTGACTCAGCTCGGCTAGCTATGGAAAGCGACTCTAACCCTTTAATTTTATTGAGTACTTCACTTGGTGATATCTATATTGAGTTATTATCTGATGAAGCACCAAACAACGTGGAGAATTTTTTAGCACTAGCTCATGGGGAAGTCGAATTTACCGAGAAGAACTCCGGCAATACCTTCTACCCTCGATATTTCGATGGTATGCAATTCCATAAAGTTGTTCCTAGTATGTTTATCCAAACAGGCTCACCTCACTATAACCCTCTAGGAATACCAAGAACAATAATAGATGACGAGATTAACGCGGACTTTTTAGGGCTTGATGAACAACTAGTGATGAATGATTTTGGTGAGCTGAATCCCCTTTTGAATATTCATGATAAGAGAAGTTTTCAACAGGAATTACTTAACCCGGTATTGAATCATTTGGAAATTAATTCAGAATCAGAACTAAGGGATAGGCAGTATGAGATCTATGAGCTGATTGCAAAACTAACGCTTAAGGAAGTTTATGAAATAAGGGGATTCAAGTATGCTTCAGATTTAACAACACGCGCAATCACTAGGTCTATAGTTGCCTTGGCAAATAGTGGCCCCAACAGTAATGGGCCCGAGTTCTTTATTGCTACAAGTGATTTGCCGTGGCTTAATGGAAAGCATACTGTAATAGGTAAAGTAGTCGAAGGCATGGATACAGCAGACGCAATAGGCAATATAGAGATAGACCCATTAGACCCGTCTCGATTCGCAACACTAATATATTCTCTACGAAGTGTTAATTGATTTAACACTCGACATTTGCCAATTTTATCGTACTCAGAAGCAAATAAAGCGTACAAACAATTTTCTTTGAACGATGTTCCTTAATACTTGATAAAAGCTAGCAGGAGCCAAATTAATCACTAAAGTCTTCTGAGAAAATTTCTCTTCGATATGGAGGGAGCGAATTCAGCATAATATTACCGTAACGTCGATTAATGATCCTCTCGTCAAAAAGAGTAATACGGCCTTTATCCGATTCATTACGAAGTAAACGTCCACTAGCTTGAACCAATTTCAAGGCCGCATCGGGAACAGATAGCGTCATAAATGGATTATGGCCCTGGCGTTCAATCCAATGAGCTAGAGTTATTTCTACCGGGTCATTCGGAATAGAAAATGGAATCTTAGCGATAAGCACGTTCTCACAATACCTGCCCGGTAAATCAACTCCCTCAGCGAAACTTGCGAGTCCAAAAATAATACTGCCCTTCCCTTGATCTATTCTTTGCCTATGATATTTAAGCAACTCAAATTTTGTGTAGTCATCTTGGCAAAGTATTAAATCATTCCATCGTGTTGATAGGCATAGCATAACATCTTGCATTTGCCTCCTTGAGGAAAATAACACCAGAGCTCCGTCTGTTACAGTGAGCACCTTAGGTATGGCTTTAGCAATCAGTTTAGTATGGTTTTCCGAGTCAGATGGTTCGCACCCTAATTTTGGAACAGAAAAAACAGCAGACTTTTGAAAGTCAAATGGGCTCGCTATTCGTAAATAGGTTGTTTGTGAAGGCAGGCCCGCCTTTAGCTTAAGCATTTCAAAATTTCCAAGCGCCGATAAAGTAGCTGAAGTAAGCACAGCACCAGCGCACGTACCCCAGAGGCATTCTCTTAAGTTATCTGCCGCTAGGATTGGGCTGGAATATAGGCTTATATCGAAGTTATCCTCATACTCAGCAAGAATTAGCCATCGGGCATTGGGTGGTTTGTCCTCAGAATCAGCTTTGGCATAGCTCTCCCATAAAGAACGGTTTGAGTCAGCGCGCTCTATAGTTTCACCGAGAATCGAGCACAGATTTTCCATTAACTGCTTTCTTTCTAAAAGTGGTCGCTCATCTAATAATGATTTCAAATTCTCATCAATATTCGTCAATTGTGTGATAAGTCGTTTAAAGTGAGCCACAAAGATCTCAGCCAGCTTGTTTATTTCTTCCGAAACAGCCCCTCCAAGAAACGTATGTTGTATTTTATTTTCGTAACTCTCATTGCTTTCTTCGGTATCAAAAATTTGTTCAAGAACAGGCATAGTGCTCTTAAAATGTACCGCTAACTGATCCAGCGTTCCTACGATAATCGCATATTCTTTTTCTGTTATAAACTCATGCCTTTTAAGTTGGGACAGTTCTTTGCCCAATCCTTCGATCCAATTCTGCGTTCCCTTGATGTTAGAAATTTCTGCAAAATGGTTGTTGGACTTTATGGGTAGGTGGTGTGCCTCGTCAAAGATATAAAAACATTTACCTGGCTCCGGAAGAATTGATCCTCCGCCCATAGCCAAATCCGTCAATACTAGATCATGGTTACTTACTATACAGTCTACATTATCCAACGCATCTCGTGCTCTATAGAAACAACAATCATGAAAATGACTGCACTTCTGTCCTGTGCATTGAAAACGATCGGCTGTTAAAGGCACCCACGCCTTATCCGGAACAGGCTTTTCCCATTCGTCTCTGTCTCCTTGCCAAACTCCGGACTCAAGTTTTGAGAGCATTGACTCATAGAGCTCAGTCTCAGTGGTCAGTAAACCTGTAATACTCTCACCATGTAAATCAGCCAAAGCCATCAAACTGTCTTGCCCCGACAGTAATATGTGCAATTTAGATAAACAGAGGTACCGTTTGCGCCCTTTTGCAATAGTATATGAAAACGAAATTTCAGAGCCGCTCAATATTTCCGGTATATCTTTGAAGACAACTTGTTCTTGCAAGGCTATCGTAGCTGTTGAAATCACCACCTTATAACCATAACTTTTCGCTAGTGGGAGCGAGGCTAGTAAATAGGCTAGCGTTTTGCCAGTCCCGGTACCAGCTTCTATTACGCATATTGGGGTGTCAACTTCCGGATTTTGAACCTTTGATAATTCGTTTGTGATTTGCGCAATCATCTGCCGTTGACCGTATCGCGGAATAAGGCTTTGAGATTTTATTAACTGCCGATAAGCAAACTGGATTTGCTTTTTGATGCTTTCAATCGACATTATTTAGAAGGTTACCTCATCTACTATAATTTATAGCCAGACTTTAACTTATTAACTAATGGATTTGCATAGCCAAAAAGTAGGTGTCGCATTAACTTAGATTGAATTTCTGATATCCTCTTCGAAAAGATTTGTCGATTGCTCTCAGATATTGACTTTTTTTGAATTACAGCCGCTAAGGTTTTATCCACCATGCTTCCCTCGTTTTGTAGCATTTCAGCTGCAATATAGTTAGCATCACTCAAACGATAATTCTTCAAAATTTGTTTATCGATAAGTTCAGCTATGGCTTCAGGCTCATCTGAATCTATCTCTAGCTCAGAACCAAACGCCACATGAACATGACCTTTGAAACCAATCATCCCGGTTACAATACTATGTATATCGGTTCGCTCATTTTTAGTAAAACTACCGTCTTGTTCGATAGCATAAAGTTCCTCGGCCTTCAAAATATCACAAGCGTCGTATTCATATGATATGGCAACAGGGACCAAATGAAGCTCTGAAAGGCTCTGACCAAGAGAAAGTTCTCTTCGACTCATTGCCAACATCTTCAATAATGCCGGATCCGTCTTGTCAACTCCATCCTTTGCCCTACCCTCCCTTTGAGCGATCCAAACATTTTGTCCACTATGTATGCAATGGTGAATATACTCGGATAGTAATTTTAATGATTGGAGTAATTCCCTGCCTTTAAGTGATCGCTGCACAATGAAGCTTTTATTCAGCCGCATCAAATCAGTTACAAACGGTTCTTTTAATAAGTTATCCCCTATTGCTATTTGTAAGGTTTCATATCCAGCGTGGTACAGCATATAGTTCACAAAAGCTGGGTCCATAGTTATATCTCTATGATTACTTATGAAAAGATAGTTCCTTCCTTCTTCCAGGTTATGCATGCCAGAATGTGTTAATTTAGTAGTCGTATCATGAATCATCTTATCCATGTACTCAGCGATTACATCTTGCATGGATCGAACTGTATAAACATCCTTAAGCTGAGAGCGCAGCTTACTCTTCGCCAACCACCTCATTGGTGAAGGTAAAGCAGATGTCAATATAGGATAGTAAAAATTAGCAACACTCCCCAAAAAATCTCGATCTTTAAGAAGTCGTTCCAACACTTCTTTGATTTCCTCGTCCCGATAGGGACGTATTGCATCAAATTTTTCCAAAATTTATCCTTTTACTCGAAAGTATTAATCGCTCTCTTTCATATAATGAGTCATTAATAATTAGAAATAGTCTTTTAAGAAAATTGTAATTTAGCCAAATTGGAATAAAGGTCACTACTTTTGATTAATTGGTCATGAGTTCCTTGTGCAACGACAGTACCCTGATCCATTACAATTATTCGGTCAACATTTTTAACTGTCGCTAAACGGTGGGCAATTATAAGAGCAGTTCTTTCTTTCATTAATTGATCCAAAGCCAATTGTACCTGTCGCTCACTTTCAGCATCTAGAGCGCTGGTTGCCTCGTCTAATAGTAATATTGCTGGATCTTTTAAAACTGCTCTAGAGATCGCGATTCGTTGTTTCTGACCTCCTGATAGCCGAACTCCTGCTTCTCCTAGAAAGGTTTCGTACTTTTCAGGTAATTCTTCAATAAAATTATCCGCAAAAGCCGAAATTGCCGCTTTTTTGACTCTGACTTCGTCGGCAAGAGGGTCACCGTATCGGATATTTTCG
>CACAEJ010000041.1 GCA_902531515.1 uncultured Pseudohongiella sp. | reverse complement strand
TAGTCCATTTAAGCTTTTAGGATTAGGCGGAGCTTCGATTTCGGCTTTAGCACTTAGTAGTTCGAATAGCCTTTCCAAAGCTCCTGCTGCTCTTTGCAACTCGCTTAAAACACCACTAATAGCTGCGACCGCTGTTGCTACCATAACCGCATATGCTATAAATGCCGTTAACTCTCCTGGAGACATGGTTCCATTAATTACATCTAGGCCTCCAATCCAAATCATGATGCCAATAGCAATAAATACTAGTGTCATGACAACCGTAATCAAGACCGAATTTGTCATTATTCTTTTTAAGGCTACCTGAAATGTATTTTCTACATGAGTAGCAAACTGAGCATCATCATATTTCTGATGATTATACGCTTGAACAGTTTTAATCTGCTGGATGCTTTCTCCAACATAAGCGCCTACGTTAGCAACCTGATCCTGACTTCGTCTTGACAATCTACGCACTCTTCTCCCTAGGTATATAATCGGTCCCAGAACGAAGGGAATGCTCACCAGAACAATACTGGTTAGCTTAGGGTTCGTAATGAATAGAAAAACAGTGCCTCCGAGCATTAGCAAAAGGTTACGAAGCGCAATGGAAACTGATGAACCGATAACTGATTGGATAAGAGTCGTATCAGTAGTGATTCGAGATTGGATCTCGCCGCTTAGGTTTTCCTCAAAGTAAGCTGGATGGAGCCATATAATATGAGAAAAAACCTCTTTTCGGAGATCAGCTGTCACACGTTCACCTAACCACGTTACCCAATAAAAGCGAGCAAACGTACCTAATGCTTGAAGAAGCGCTACGATTATAAAACCTAAAATCGCTTGGCTTAGAGAGGCCGTGGAGCTCGCTACAAATCCCTGATCTACTATTATGCGGATATACTGAACAAGTGCCAAGTTCAGAGCTGCTGTGAAAATCAGCGCCGAACTAGCCCAAAAAATCTGCTTACGATAAGGTTTCAGGAAATTAAAAGCTCGCGCAAGTAGTCTACTACTGGAGTCCTTGACCATTGCGACAACATAACAGCCCAGATAACAAAAGCAATATGTAAGTGTAGTAATTTACAAGTAGCTAGCCTAAAAGGATCTGACACATATATTCCTTTGATATGGCATAATTTTAATACATAGAAAGATAACTTAGTATTCCAAAAATTTGGAGAACGAAGATGCCAATCAATAAGAAATGGTTAGAGAGCTTCGAAGAGGAGACCTTAGAACCAAATTTAAAGATATGTGATCCACATCATCATCTTTGGCAGCATCCAACTGGTACTTACCTGACGGAGGAATTCCTGCGAGATGTAGGTAGTGGTCATCATATTTCTTCAACCGTTTTCGTGGAGTGCATGTCAAGTTACTATCAGGATTCATCAAGAGCGCTCGCGCCGGTTGGAGAGACAGAATTCGTCGAGAAACTAACGAAAAGGAACGTAAAGAATAACCCTCAAACTGACATAGCAAAAGCAATAGTTGGTTTTGCTGATCTTCTACTCGGCGATTCAGTGGAAAAAGTATTAGATGCTCATTTAGAACAAAGCCCCAATAGATTTAAAGGCATTCGTCATGCTTGCGGATGGGATTCAAGCGATCAGATCAGAAATTCTCATACAAACCCATCAAGGTTTCTTTATATAGATGAAACCTTTCAAAAAGGTTTCTCTAAATTATATGGCCATGGATTAACATTTGATGCATGGCTTTACCATCCGCAACATGAAGACCTTCTAGCACTCGCTAAATCATTCCCAAATCAGATAATTATAGTCGATCATGTAGGGGGACCTTTAGGTATAGGGCCTTATCAAAATGAACGACAAAGCGTATTTAAATGTTGGAAAAAGACCATTAGTCAATTAGCTGAGTGTGAAAACGTATTGATAAAGCTTGGAGGACTATGTATGGCGACATCTGGTTTTGAGTGGCATAAAAAAAAACAGCCACCAAGTTCTCTTCAGCTTGCTGAAGCCACAGCACCCTATTTGAATTTTTGTATAGAGCAGTTTGGAACAAAGCGATGCATGTTTGAGAGCAACTTCCCTGTTGACAAGATCTCATGCAGCTACAATGTCCTTTGGAACTCTTTCAAAAGGATAACTCAATCCTTCAGCGATGAAGAAAAGCAAGACCTTTTTCATGATGTAGCCACAAAAACTTACAATATCAAAGAATCTTTGACTTGATCAGCGTATTTTATCAATTCTGACAATATGCGACGACCAGAAACAGTATCGCTTTTTTCAACCACAAGAGCGGCTTCTTTCAGATCATTTTCAAATTTACGAAATAAATTTTCATTCCTAAACTTATCGCTCCGATATTTGTTCCATCGCATTATTTCATCACTGGTAAGTGTATCCCTGAAGTTCCTTGCTCTATAACGGAAAAATAATTCATGTAGCCGATAGTCATGAAATGGCAAATCCAAACGTCCTAAGTCTGTTGGTTTAGTGTTTCGGACGGTCTCCATTAAAGTTTTGTCATGATCATTAAAGAATCCCTGATAGATCATTAAGTCCGGATCAGATTCACTTTCCATCTTTTTTTCAGCAAATATTTTCGAAATTACTGATTTAATATGTTGGTTTTTTTGGATGCTCTTTGCGTTCTCTAGACAGTTTTCGACATCTAAACCGTATTCTGCGTTTATCGACTCTGTCAAAATTTTAGGGGTAACAAGGATCGGACAGCTTGAAGCTGAGATTACCTCAAAAGGATTTTTACCCTGATCATGAATTCGATCTTTAAATTCTTCGGGCTCAAGCCCAATCCACTTCGAGGCATCGTGACTAAGGTTATATGCTATGAATCTATTTCGCATTAATGGATGTTCGCAGATAGGCAATACAATACCTAAGAAACCTCTTTGAGAAGAGTATTTTGTAGCAACATGAAGGATCGGCTTTCCCGTCTTTAAGGCGATAGCTTGTACCTTCTTTTTATCGCGCAGTTCAAATACATAGTCATAGAGCTTAGGTTGTCTTGTTTTTATCAACTTCGCGATTTGAATCGTAGCAAAGACATCCGCTAAAGCATCGTGGGCATCACGATGCTCAATATCATTTGCCACAGTCAACTGATCCAGTTTAAAGGATTTTCGACCTACTTTTGTCAACGGCCATTCGATCCCCTCTGGGCGAGCAGCCCCACATAAACGCACCATGTCAATAATATCCCAACGCGTGTTTTGATTTTTGTACTCTCGCTCATAAGGATCAAATAGATTCCGATACAGCAAACGACGCATGAATTCGTCATCAAACTTAATATTGTTATAACCGACGACACAGGTTTTCGGAACAGAAAACTCCGCATTGATTCTTCGGGTGAACTCAGACTCAATTAACCCTTTTGCCAGTGCTTTCTGAGGTGTAATTCCTGTTATCAAACATGCAGACGGGCTGGGGAGGAAGTCATCTGAAGGTTTGCAATAAATGACCAGGGGATCTTCCACGATATTAAGGTTTTCATCTGTCCGCACTCCAGCAAATTGACATACCCGATCTTTTTGGGGGTCAATACCAAAAGTCTCGAAATCGTACCAGTAAATACTTGAAGAACTCATTTAGATAAATTACCTGTAGAAAGGTGCCTGTAGAGTTAGATGTTACCTGCAATCAATACCCAATCTGTAGTACTATAATGAACTCTAAAGATATTTGTAGGATTCCCGCAATAAGGCGGTTGTTTAATAAGATGCAATTGTATTATGGATTTTCGCGGCGCACACATTATTAGTGTCAAACAGTTTAAACGGGAAGATGTCGAGAAAGTTTTCGAAGTCGCAGATTCTATGGAGCCTTTTGCTCACCGAAACCAAATTACCAAAGTGCTTGAGGGTGCGATACTCGGCAATATGTTTTTTGAGCCTAGCACTCGTACAAGGGTCAGTTTCGGTTGCGCGTTCAACCTACTAGGCGGTCACGTTCGAGAAACCGCCGATGCTGACATATCCTCGATAGTCAAGGGTGAGTCTTTATACGATACTGCTCGAGTCATCTCTGGCTACAGTGATGTCATTGTTATGCGGCACCCGCAAGCGGGATCAGTAGAAGAATTTTCAAAGGCCAGTCGAGTCCCAGTAATTAACGGTGGAGATGGGGCTAATGAGCATCCCTCCCAAGCATTGCTAGACCTCTATACGATAAAAAAGGAGTTGGAATCAAAATCTCTGCAAATTGATGGTATGAGCATCGCTATGGTTGGCGATTTGAAGCATGGAAGAACCGTGCATTCTCTATCGCAACTTCTCCATCTCTATAACAACATAAAATTTACACTGATCTCACCAGAAGAATTACAGATGCCAAAAGAGATAGTTGGTAGTCTCACGAAAGCCGGACATACCGTTACAGAAACCGACGACATGGAATCTGGCCTTAACGACAACGACACGATTTATTTAACCCGCATTCAAGAAGAGCGCTTCAACACAAAACTAGAAGCAAATATCTATCGTGGTCGATTTAGACTGAATCAAGCTATCTATACCAGAAATTGCCAACCGAACACAGTGATAATGCATCCACTACCAAGAGATTCTCGAGAAGAAGCGAATGAGCTTGATCATGATTTGAATCAACATCCCAATCTAGCTATTTTCAGGCAAACTGACAATGGAGTTCTTATTCGGATGGCGTTATTTGCACTCATTTTGAACGTTGCTGAAAAAACAAGTAAGAACTCCATGGAAGTAGATTGGTATACAGAAAAAAGATTTAACTAAATCTTATATTTATTTGAATACGTTTTTATAGCTTAAGTTTGATTTGATCAGATTCACTACTTTATGAGCAACTACAAGCGATGCTAAGTTCTAATGATTACGTTGGGCGTGATGCTCTTTCTCTTTGCAAAGGTTTACGTGATAGGGAATTCACTACTGAAGAACTTACGCTCATCGCGATTAGTCGCGCCGAAACTATTAATCCGATAATCAACGCGATTGTTACGAAAAATTATGAGAGGGCACTAAAACAAGCTAAGCATTTCGACCAGAATCCTGATCTTTTAGAATCCAGTCCGCTAGCTGGCTTGCCTTTTTTAATAAAAGATTTAAGCACTGTAGAGGGTCTAACGGCAACATTTGGAAGCCGACTGTTTAACGATTACACGGCTACCAAATCTTCAAGGATTGTAGAACAGTACATGAAGGCAGGGCTTAATATATTCGGTCTAACCAACACACCAGAATTTGGTTTAACACTCACTACTGAGTCAGTAGCGAATGGTAAAACAAAGAATCCCTGGAATACGGCATTCTCTACCGGGGGTTCAAGCGGTGGAGCAGCAGCTGCAGTCGCCTCCGGTATTTCGCCAGTCGCCCATGCGACAGATGGCGGTGGATCAATCCGTATACCCGCTTCATGTTGCGGCTTATTTGGCTTAAAACCAAGCAGAGGATTAACGCCCATTGAAAATGACTTAACTGGAAGCTGGGCGGGCATGAGCGTCGGCCATGTGGTCAGTCAGACCGTTCAAGACAGCGCCGCGTTTCTTGACTTAATAACCCAGAAAACTACCCACTTGTTTCCTCTTCCGGATTACACAGGTCCCTTTCTGATGAAACTTAAGTCTAAGCCAACTCGCCTTAAAATAGGACTACAGTTAAAGCATCCATTCGAGCTTCCTATTGACTCGAAGTGCCTAGAAGCTGTGCAACTCTGTGCAAAAAATTGTCAACTATTAGGCCACAGTGTTGACGAAATCTCATCTCCAATTGAATACGGACCAGTAGTTTCAGCAATGTCAAAACTCATTAACACCTTCATCTATAGGCGAGTAAATAATCGGCTTAAAGAACTGAATATTAACTTTGAAGATGCTCAAATTGAGAGTTCGACCAGGATAATGGCCAAACTCGGAAGTAAAGTTACCGCGCAAGAGTTTATCTCCGCTAGAGATACTATATTTGCGGCGGAACTGCAACTACGTGAATTTCACAAATCTTATGATCTAATCCTGTCTCCAGTATTAGCGAAAACCACTGCGAAATTAGGATGGCTAGATATGAATAGTGATGATTCGCAGAACTATGCTGAACGTTTTCGATCTTATAGTGGCTTTACGTCAATCTACAACGGTACCGGCCAACCAAGCATGTCCGTTCCCACGATACGCACCGATAGTGGTTTACCCGTAGGTGTTATGGTAACAGGACCATGGGGGAGTGATTCACAACTCTTGCAACTAGCATTTGAGCTCGAGCAAATTAATCCGTGGCCACTCTACTCAACTCCAGATGCAACTTAGTTCCAATAATAATAGGCGCCCCATTGCTTTTGCTTGTTAATTAGTTAGACTATATGTCAATTAATTAATTCATAGAGGTATCTTATGAAAAAGATGACTTTGATAATCAAAGACGTAATTTTAGTTTTTGCCTTACTTGGATTTGTTTCAAGTGCAACCTACTCACAAGAACAGCGGGGTGCTAATGCAATTGCACTAAAAACAATAGCCGATATTGTTGCCTCAATAAATCATTTCCCATCCGATTCGGACAAAGCTACTTTAGGGGAAATCGCTGGAAACGATGAATTGGCGCAAGGAGTGAGAGCAATGGCAACAGCAGTCTCAGGTATTAGTCATGGCGCGACTGATGAAGGTAAAGCCGCAATGGCTAGCATTCAGCAGAATGCCCAGGCTCCTGATAGGGCAAAACAACTAGCCGGCATTATCGCAAGCATTAACCATACCGCTAGCGATGGTGAAAAAGCGACTTTAGCTCAACTTTTCCCATAATTCGCGAAGGTAATCAGTCAGCAAAAAAACCCGTCGATGACGGGTTTTTTTGACTTTTATTTAAAAACAAACCTAACCAAATTTTTGCTCCTTAAATTTAGTCAAATTGACTTTATATCGTGCCTTATAGCAGTGATCTCAGCCATGATTGAAACCGCTATTTCTGCCGGCGTTTTACTGCCAATCTCAAAACCTATTGGCGCATGCAAAATATCTATCTCATCCTTAGTGAGTCCTAATTCTGGCAAACGCTCCCTTCTTGCCGCAGACGTCCTCTCTGACCCCATAGCACCTACATAAAAAGCATCTGTTTTAAGCGCTTCCATCAAAGCCATGTCGTCGACCCTAGGATCATGAGCGAGGGCAATAATGCCACTGTATGGATTATTGTATGACTCTCGCACTATATCATCAGGAAGACGTGAGGAAGTTTCTACACCATGAACATTCCAATTATCTAAATAGTTTGGACGTGGATCACACAGCGTGACGTGATATTCCAAGGCAATGGCAATTTCTGCAAGATACTTTGCAACATCTCCAGCACCGAGAAGCAACAATTTATACATAGGACTCAAACTATGAATCATTGTTTCTTGCTCAATTATAAGTGCATCTTTACTTGCATAATCTCCAACAGAAACTTCTCCACTGGTTAAATCCACTACCCGACTAATTGTCGAATGACGTTCTAACGCAGAATGAATTTCATCAAAAACCCCCTTGTTTAAGTCAGAAGGCTCCAGGAATTCGAGCAAGACATGTAACTGACCACCGCAAGGCAACTTTAAGCGAGCTTGCTCTGCTTCAGTTTCCCCGTAAATGACCGTCATTGGCTTTGATTTATTCTCATACAAAGCTCTTAACTTCCCATCTCGAAGTTGCTCCAAGAAATCTTCCTCAACACAACCACCTGAAATTGAACCTACTAATTCTCCCTCAAGAGTACAAGCCATCATTGAACCTATTGGCCTTGGTGACGAACCCCAAGTTTTTAGAATCGTGCATAGCCAAACCGACTTATCACTAAACAAGTGTGTTTTAACAAAAGAAATAATTTGTTGTTGACTACTTAGCACCAGCTTCTCTCAGAATTTAATCCTGAAACCTGAATTGTGGTTTGTGCTACTATACCAGTGCGTAAAATCGAAACAAGGTTTGTCCTTATCTTTCAACGAGATGCAAATCAACGATTCAATCTTACATCCAGGCACCTCACCGACTTTTTATTGCTCAACAATTTTTAGACTCAAGTTCTAGCAGAAATCTCTTTGATTTAAGACCTCCGCCAAAACCGGTAAGAGTCCCATTGCTACCTATAACTCGATGACATGGGATTATGATCGGAAGTGGATTCGCACCATTAGCTGAACCAACCGCACGGCACGCATTGGGCTTTCCGATATGGTTTGCTAATTCACTGTAGGACCAGGT
>CACAEJ010000040.1 GCA_902531515.1 uncultured Pseudohongiella sp. | reverse complement strand
TACTGATACGATTGAAAAGAGAACAGTCGTTAAAGGACGTAAGGGGTTTAAGTATCATTGGGAACAAGCGTATTTCAATCCAATAACCGGAGATTGTTCCTTCTACATTCACTTTAAATTTGGTGATGGTAGTAAAATGAAAAAAGCATTCGAATATCATTGGCGTTTTTGGACCATACCCGAAGTAAAGGAGATGCTTGCTGAGGCTGGTTTTCGAGAAAGTTTGGTATATTGGGATATCGCTCCAGAGGATGAAGAAGCGGAATGGAAAGCCGTAAGTAAAGCTCCTAATGATGATAGTTGGCTTTGTTATATAATGGGAGTTAAATAATGATTGTCAGAAGCAATTATCATCACCCTATCTTAAAATTCCAGAGAAAACCTCTGCGCTCTCAAACGATTTCAACTCTTTAAGCGTAAGAAAGAATGTTTTCGCTCGAAGAACACATGTCACGACGACGCTGGAAATTATTGGATGCCCTTTGGTTTTTCTCAGGATATGTGGTGACTGATACCGATACTGTATCCTCAGGATCATCTCTTATGAGAGATCAGAAGCTATTTGCTTTTCAATTCATGTGGGAAGAAAGGATGGATACCGACTTTCTTGACCCGCACTTTTCTGAAGAGCTTTGTTTTTTGCGACTTTGCGATAAAAAACCATTAACCCTCGGATCTGAGAGAGAAGGCAGCAGCATAAGGCAAGAAATAGCCCAAGCGATGAAAGTTGTGACAGACTTGAAAAGACAATTTGAGCGGACAGCTAACACTAATTACTGTGAAATTTGGTTTGAGGTTGATAAGCCTTTCCACTTCTTAAGCGAATGGAGGAGGGACTACCTGCGTCATTGGGCCATTCAGGAGAAAATAAGTTTGCCTTGGTCTACTAATGTCTCGGAAAGTAACTTGAAGAAAAATGATGAGCGAGATTATCAAAATTCACCCGGTATGATAGTACATAACAGCGGCAAGAAATGGAGAGTGAAAGAAACTTTAAGAGACAAAGAATATGCTCGCCATCTGAAAGCACTACTTACCGACTTCTGTAAACATGGCCGTCGACCCCCTTCCGCATCGGAAGTACTAAAGGCATGGGAGAGAAATCTTCCCTGGGGTATTTATGAAGCAAGTCAGCATGGGTTTCGCTACAAACTAAAGAGTGGACGAAAGAGTGATATTATTCCTGCTCAGTATTTAACAAGAGCAATTGAGAGACGTATTGTTTGGATAAAAGACTAATTGAATTCTCGATTTATGGAAATATGTTAGTGCAAAATTTCAGGCAAGATTTCGTTATCAAACATCTCTAAATACATTTGTTCTAATTTATCTTTAGGCAATCTAAGCAGCACCTCTTTATCAGCCGCAACAAAGATTTTCTCTAAGTTCTCACCAACTGCCTTTAGTATCAGCGCATCAGTAAAATACTCTTTGTCACTTCCACTAGATTTGTAATGAAGTAGATCAATTTCATAGATAGACAAGGGCAAAGAGTACAGTTTTTTCTCTTTCATATTATACGGGAAACTTCTGTTCAATTAGCGGAAGAGGCAGGAGTCGAATTAACCTTACATCCCATTGAAATAATTACTTTTTTAATTCCTGTCTCTATTCTAATGTTACTTCCAGTGTTACTAAACCTCAACCTTGCTTGCCATTCCTAACTAAGTTTTCTTTCTTTTTTATCATTAGGTGGGCTTTATTTTAGGGCCGAGAGAGGCTCTCCGTTGTCGTTAATTGTTATAGTACCAACCTCGATACATAAAAGAGGATTTCAAAATGAAAACCCTATTGCAAACCCGGCGACCATCGCACTGGCCTCACCCTGGTGAAAATCCCAGTGCAGCTGTGGCGAAATGGTAAAGTTTTCATACTCAAATTCATAGAGAATGCCGGCACGTGCGACGAACACGTTTTCACTTTCTCTGTGCTCAAACCCCGGGCCGACCTGCATTGTAAAGCCTTCGTAGATGTGAATATCAGCTACCGCAAGTAAGGTGGTCGCATCCAGTGCACCATAAGCGTGTTCAATCACTGCGCCCAGTCCAATTAACGGACTTACTCTATATTCATAGTCGATACCGAGTGTTGAATTATCGCCCTCGCCATCGATCCGAGTATCTGCAAGCAAGATCGACAAATGATGAGGGCCATGAGGAATGTGGGCTTCATTGCCTTCAGCTTCATACTGCGCATTGGCAGACGCAATTAACCCGAAAACACCTAACAATAGTAAAAAAAACTTCACTACTACTCTCCCTTGAGACTGAATATTTTGAACTGCATCGTATGAGTAATATTTTAGCTTAAATATTTTACATTATAGAATCTTTACTTCTACTGAAATATTAGACTCTGAATATTTCCCTTAACCCTGATTGCCCTCCAGATTTAACCTGGGGTGCGTCTATAAATATAGCCCCCCGCCCCCTTTTGGGCCTTCTTAATATTGATAGTACCTACCTGGACACATTAAAGTCGAATTTGAAAAAAATCTAAAAAAAATTTGGGAGATGAAAGATGGCTAACCTTTCCACACATGGATACGGGTATTCCGCTGTTTATCAAAAAGACAAAACGAGGGAAGAAAGAGAAAAATCCCTCGAGGGTGATTACGAAAGCAACCTAATTTCACACAAAAAGACAAAGGAGCAACTGATAGTTTGCATTATTGCGGTTTGGGCTTTTTTTTTGATTATTCAGGCCGTTGGTTTCTCTGATGCTTGGGCCTTAGGTGCGGAGTTCATGAACATTTTCGCTTTTTATTACTGTGGATATGCATATTATGAAATTATAGAGCTGGCTCATTACCGTAAGGCCAAGCGAGAACTAGAACTTGCTATTGAAGAAGGACGATAACAATGAAAATCTTGTTGATTATTTTAGCGATCCAGTCGGTCTGGTAGTCCTTGCGTTCGTTCCTTGGATGTCTGCAAACGGCTCTGGCGATGGTGACGGCCCGGGTTCGAGTCCTTAGCCAGCAACCGTATCGCTTTCAAGTGCATTGCCTTGAGGCTTCCTTGTTAGCCAATATCTATAGTATCTTCTGGGTATGAATAAACTGCTTATAAAATGACTATACTCTTTCTGCTGGCCCGGATAATTTGGAGTAATTCTCAGCAAAATTGAAAAACGAAATTTAAGGAGTTGTTATGAAATATATTATACTTGCACTTTCTTTTTGCCTCATTGATTCTGTTTTGGCCCAAGCTAATGAAAATCAAACCACTGAAGCGAAAGTTACGGTTCTTTCAACAAACTTGTCTGATGGTAATACGATTGGAGAATGGGGCTTTTCGGCATTTGTTGAAGCGAGTAGTCATTGTGTACTTTTCGACACGGGACGATTCCCTGATACAGTAATTAAAAACGCTGAGTCCTTATCCGTTGACCTGACCTGTGTTACTGATATCGTCATTAGCCATAATCATTTTGACCATACTTCTGGCCTGTTACCTTTGATCGCTAATTTAAGGGCGCGTGATCCTAACGCAGTACACACGGTACATGTAGGGAGAGGAATCTTTGCAGAGAGAAGAAGAAAAGATTCTCAGGAGAAAGTCACTCGAATGATTGAAATTAAACAGGAACTTGAAGCCTTGAATATCGAGATAGTAGTACACGATAAATCTGCTGAAATTTATCCTTCAATTTGGGTTACCGGGCCAATAACTCGCAAACATCCAGAAATGAATTATGGGAGATCCTTTGCAGTGCATTTAAATAATACTTGGGTAAATGACAATATACCTGAAAGTCAGGGCTTGGTAATCGTGACACCTGAAGGGCCTATAGTTATTCTAGGCTGCGGTCATTCTGGAGTAATTAATATGCTTGAACAGGTACAAGACACTATTCAAGACCAATCAATACACGCTCTGATGGGCGGAATGCATTTATTTCAAGCGAGTGAGGAAACCTTGGATTGGACCGAATCTAAGCTCCGCCTAATTGGATTGCAAAATTTGATGGCAGGTCATTGCACTGGCCTAGAACCTTTATATAGATTTAGACGAAATCTCGCTACCCTTTCTCGGGAGAATGCTGTTGTTGGAGCGGTGGGTTCTAGTTTTGTTTACGGAACAGGCATAAAAGCTGGCCGCATTGCGCGATGATATCTATAGTATCTTCTGGGTATGAATATGAGATTAAATATGAAAAAACAGTTAATCCGAGTTTTTGGCTTGTGTGCGTTGCTTTTATCGGAGGTCTCTTTTTCTGGTGGTGAGCATCAAATTTTTGAGCTTGAGGACTTCCAGCTGGAGAGTGGCGAGATTTTACCATCCGCCTTTCTGTCATACGTAACTCATGGTCAATTAAACGAAGATAAAGATAATCTCGTTCTAGTCACATCAGCTTATCTTGGAGATCATCACGGGTTTGATTTTTTAATACAAGCTGGCAAAGCTCTTTCGCCAGAAAAATACTTCATCGTGGCAGCAGATATGTTTCAAAATGGTTACTCTAGCTCCCCTAGTAATACGCCGCCACCATTTGATGGTCCTAATTTTCCAACAATTGAAATCCGAGACAACATCACGGCCCAACATCGCCTTTTGACTGAACAATTTGGAGTCTCTGATGCTGCAGCGGTGGTAGGGTTTTCTATGGGTGCTCAACAAGCATTTCAATGGGCTGTTAGTTATCCCGATTTTATGAAAAAAACTGTCGGGATTTGTGGCTCAGCAATTGAGCACCCACATGGTGTCGTCAGGCTTGAGGGGTTCAAAAGTGCAATAATGGCAGACGCTGCACACATGGATGGTTTTTACACTATCCCACCCACAATTGGTTTAGAGGCAGCTGGAACCCATTGGGCAGCTTGGGGTACGTCTCAAGAATGGTTTCGTTTAGGTCTTTATCAAGAGATGGGTCTGGAGACCCCCAGTGACTTTATTGAATGGTGGCAAAATTTTGTTAAGACTTGGGATGCTAATGACTTAATTGCGTTAGCGAACACTTGGCAGAAAAATGATATCGGGAAAACCCCTCGATTTAATGGCGACAGTGAAGCGGCCCTTTCTTCAATAAAATCTAAAGTGTTATATATGCCTTGCGAGACAGACCAATATTTCCATATAGATGCTTTAAGATGGGAGGCTGAGCGAATACCGAATTCCAACTTTGTTGTAATACCATCATTATGGGGTCACATGGCCGGTGGTGGGAGTTCAGAAGTCGACGTAAACTTTATTAATGACCGAGTAGCAGTATTTCTTAACTCAGGTAACTAATGAGACTACTAACAACAATAACCCTAGTCTGCTTTTACTAAAATGAGCCTTTTTGAATATATTGCGATTCTTGTCTCACTTGTCTTAGGACTAGCAATATCAAATACTCTAATTAAGATTTCCTTCCTTCTCCAATTTGGCCGCCACTTGAGCCAAAGTTGGCATGTGTTAATGTGGAGTCTTCTCGTTCTATTTTCTTCAGTTGCTTCCTTCTTCAATTTTTGGACAATGTATAGCTCAACCACGGACATATCCATTGCTGAGTTCACTCTAGCTCCCTTTTTTACTGTTATCCTTTTTTTTCTGTTAAGCAGCTTTTTGCCGATTAATGATCTTGAGAACTCTGAAATTTTATTGGAAGATTATTTTCTAAAGCATAAAAATGCGTTTTTTTTATGTTTCAGTTTATTATGGCTACAAATGTTTACAGTTGGCCATTTGATTATACTACCGAGACTAGGGTTAGAATTTTCACTTCTTCAGAAAAGCCAATACCTTCTCCCCTTGATCCTTGCGGCAGGAATAAAACTTAATAATACTGAACAGCATAAAAAGCTTGTAGGGCTATATGCGGTCATTTATGTATTTCAAGAATTCATTGCCACTTCAATAGAGTGACCGGATGATGAAAATAATATCCCTGTCTTTCTTGTTAGCCGATATCTATAGTATCTTCTGGGTATGAATATGAAGAAAGTTAGTCTAGATACTTGGATTCAGTTATTGGGTATGATTGGCGTTCTAGGTGGCTTAGTTTTTGTTGGTTTAGAAATGCAGCAATCTCAAAGGATTGCCATCGCTAGCCAAGTACAAGCTCGAAATGACGCCCTCATGGCATTTTTTACTGCCCCTCTTGAAGGCAATACTGATGCAATGAAGCTTTTTAGATTTCCTGTTCCTGACCTTGAGACAGTCTCCGAAGAAGAGAGAATTATTATTGGACAACTAACCCTTATTAGATCAGTTAGCCTCGAAAATGCATGGCAACAATTTAATTTAGGGATGATTCCAGAAGAAACAATTGAAGCAACTGAAAGCAGAATGATTTCGATGTATGATAATTGTCAAATACGCCCGCTTTTTGATACTAGAATTTCTGCAGGCTTTCTTTCTTACCTCAAATCTATCTCTAAAAATAAATGCGAATAACATAACTAACCATGAAGAAAGTTAGCATAGATGTTTGGATTCAATTAATCGGCATGCTTGGAGTTCTTAGCGGTTTAGTCTTTGTAGGCCTCTGGAGATGCGGCAATCCCAAATAATTGCTATCGGTGCTCAGCAACAGGCTAGAGCGGAATTGAGAGCGCAAATTTTAATTGCTCCTTTTGAAGGAAACATCGATGCGGCGAGAGCAGCTTTTCTTGACTGGGAAGAAATGACTGATGACCAAAAACTGGCTCGAGGTATGTTACAACAATATCGATGGAACACATTAGAGAACAACTTTTTTCAAAATAACCTAGGCTTATTATCCGCTGATACTTGGGAACAAATGAAAGAGTACATTCGAGAGCGGAAATCAGAGTGTCACCTCCGTGACTTCATGCCCGCAAACATGAATCCAGCTTTCGCCGAATTCTTGGAGACTTTCCCAGATGAGTGCTCCGACTAATGAACAAACTACTAACAACAATAACCCTACTCTGCTTTTCTGTTGCTGCCTAGAAGATAGCCAGCACATTTACCGGTGAGCCAGTTCCACCTTCGACCGCCAGCGGTGCTGCAATCACCATGAATTCCCAGCGATTAAGTCGGGCAGCAGTCTCGGCGACGGCTTCTAGGTCTTGATTGTCGAACAGGTCAACGCCCATGGCTACGATGGTCAGCAAGTGGATCGGTAGCCCCACGCCTTCTATCTGTGATGGCACTAAATCGCTGGCTGCGTCACCACCAAGGAAAGAGACATCGCGAGCCTTGAACCAAGGCATGGTGGAAGCATGCAGTCCAGCTGCCGATTGTGCCACGTCCCACGCACCCAGCTCGGCGCGGCGCGCCCAACGACCCGTGCGCACGAACACGGCGTCCCCCGGACGGACAACGACTCCTGCCATTTCCTCGAATGCTTCGATATCTTCCTGGTAAATCGGTGTGCCCGGCTCCAGATAATCCACACCCATGAGGCGCGGGATGTCGATGAGGACCCCACGGGTAACAATGCCGCCCTGGAGGTTTGCAATGGAATTCGTCGTGCAGCCGGCTTCGGTAATAGTGTCTTGGTCCTTGCCGTTATACATCTTTCCTTTATAGAGAATATGGCACAGTGAATCGACGTGACTGTGGGAATAGCCGTGATAGCTGATATTGTAATTGTCGCTCACACCGCCACGGAATGCAGGCTCAGTGGTCGGATCGGGCACAGCCAGAACGCGGCGCTGAAATGGCGAGGGAACATCCGAAGCAGTCTCGGTCAGCAACTGATGCTCCAGCGACACGGTGATGCCTTCGGTTACCGTAGCTATCGCCTCGAACCGTTTGGCAGGAGTGATAAGATTTGCAGCACCGAGTTGGTCATCGGCTCCCCAGCGACCCCAGTTGGAGAGTTCTTCCATCATTCGCTCGATGTCAGATTGATCGAGTTTGCGTGATTCCGGGGTGACAGGGGGTGGGGTGTAGGCCGCGCCCGCCGATTGCACTGCTTCATCGGCAGCTGGGGTACAGGCTATGCCCGCGACAGTAAAGATGGTCAAGCAGGTATACTTCAGGAGCCTTGAGCTCATGGAACACCTCCGAAATATTTTTAAAATGCAAGGAGACAGAATAGGAAGAATAATTGCTACGCCGGTTGAAGTCCAACGGCTTTCTTAGAGAATCTCTTTTGACAGCAGTCGTATCTAATTGATATCAACCTTCCTCATTAGCAGATATCTATAGTATCTTCTGGGTATGCATATGAAGAAACTAAGCACTCCAGACTCACTGCTAATGCGCGATCGGGGAGATTGATGGATAAAGACCTCATCAACTTAGGTGTAATTAAGGAGAAATTGCGGACTTTCTCAGAGGATAGGGATTGGACTCAATACCACTCGCCTAAAAACCTCGTAATGGCTTTATCAGTTGAAGTCTCTGAATTAGTCGAGATTTTCCAGTGGTCTAATTCTGGTGGTCTGGATGAAATAAACGATCCGAAGCAGAAAGAAAAA
>CACAEJ010000039.1 GCA_902531515.1 uncultured Pseudohongiella sp. | reverse complement strand
GCGGATACAAAGAGCTGATGCTTGTCACCAAAAGTCTGATAAAGACTCGCTTTATGTAGACCGGTAGCCTCAGTCAGGTCGGACATCGAAGTTGCTTCGTAACCCTTCTCCCAAAACGCGCTCATTACTGCTGCAAGAGCAACTTCGGGTTCAGCTTTTCGCGGTCTTCCTGCCATCTTTTACAGCTAATCCTAATTACTAAACGTTTGAGCGGACCGACATCATAATGTGCTCTGGTTAATTTACCAATAAGTAATTTATAAAAATTGAAGAATAACTTCAACGTGCTCTAAATTCCTGGGTTGATCCTCAAACTTTTTACAGAAATGCAAATGCTAATCGGATAAGATTGTAAACAAAAGTAACAAAACTACACTTAAAAGTTACAAAACAGGTTTAACAAAAACACCAATATGCTAAATCCTTTAATGATTGCAGCTGCACCGAATGGTGCACGAAAAACGAAAACTGACCACGCGTGTTTACCTATCCAGCCGAGTGAACTTGCTCAAACAGCAAACGACTGTTTACAAGCTGGTTGTTGCATGATTCATCTTCATGTTCGAGACAAAAATGACAAGCACACTCTGGACCCCATTCAATACAAGCTCGCAATCGAAGCAATCCGCAATAAGGTGGGAGATGATTTAATCATTCAAATCACAACAGAGGCGGTTGGTATTTATCAACCTGAGCAACAAATTGAAATCGTCAAAGAAATTCGACCAGAGGCAGCGTCGATTGCGCTCAGAGAGTTCTGCCCCGATTCAAATCATGAGAAAAACGCGAGTGAATTCTTTGCATGGATGTTTAAGGAAAAAGTAGCGCCTCAATACATCTTGTATGATTTGGATGATCTTCGAAGATTTCAGGAGTATTGCGGCAGGGGTCTTATTCCCGGCGACAATCATTCGATACTGTTGGTACTGGGGAGATACACAGCCAACCAGCAGTCGGATCCTGAGGACCTGAAACCACTCTTAAGCGAAGTGCCCCCCAATTGCAATTGGTGGCTCTGTGCTTTTGGTAAAAGCGAATCAAAATGCATGGAATCTGTCATCAAAAATCAGGGCCACTGCAGGGTTGGTTTCGAGAATAACCATTTTTTACCCACCGGGGAGGTTGCCTCTAGTAATGCGGATTCTGTCGCTCTAGTTAGTAACTTTGCTAGCAAGTCGGGAAGACCATTAGCTAACGCTGACCTTGCAAGAAAGCTAATGAGGTTTCCTTAGGTTGCTGATATCAGCATTAAGAGAGCTATAAATCTAACTAGGACGGACCGAGAAACGATAACCCGCCCCTCTAACGGTTTGGATAAGCGTGTCATAAGCGATGGTCGTGTTTTCAACAGAGGATAAGGCCTTTCTCAATCTGCGGATGTGAACATCTATAGTTCGCTCGTCAAGATAGACGTTGCCGCCCCAAACCGAGTCTTGTATATGATCTCGACTGAATACCTTTTCTTGATTCAGCATGAAAAATTTTAGCAATCTAAATTCGGTGGGACCCATCTCTATTGCTTGCTCTTCAATCGAAACACGGTGGCTTGTGGGATCGAGCATAAGATCAAAGACTTTTAGGGCGGTGTCTTTCTGTTTGCCGTTTATCCTTCTCAGCACCGTTTTTATACGCGCAACTAATTCTCGAGGAGAAAATGGTTTCGTGACATAGTCATCAACACCCTCCATCAACCCTTGGACTTTGTTATCTTCGCTTGCCTTAGCGGTGAGCATGATGATGGGAATATTGGTGGTAACTTCGTCGCGTCTCAAACGTCGGGCCAATTCAATACCACTGCCACCAGGCAGCATCCAGTCAAGCAACACCAAGTCTGGTTTTTTATCTATCACGGAGATGTGAGCATCATGAGCTGTAGCCGCACTGATACTTTTGAAGCCGGCAAGATCTAGAGTTATGCCAACCATGTCTCTAATGGAAGCCTCGTCATCAACGATAAGAATGGTAGATTCAGGCATACTTCATTCAACCATAAAAAATATAATTTAGCATTGCAGAGCTAATACTTGTTCGTATTTATCTCCTATTAACGCAATGTCCTAACTTCTGTTTAGTAAAACACTTCTAGAAGGTGTAGTCGACCTGCAAACTAATTTCGCGGCCCATAAAATAGCCGTTTACCAAATAATCACTGACCCTGACTTCGTTCCGCTGGTCAGTGATGTTCTTTGCCTTTGCTGTCACTTTCCAGTTGTCGTTGAGTTCACGAATAAATACGAAGTTCAATTCACCAAAAGCCTGCTCATAAAAGTCTGGAACAGTTTCTATGCCGACTTGTGAGACCCTATCTCCGTAATAATGATAAAGGAGAGTCGCTGTAGTTCCAGAGAAAGGCTCATAACCTATCTGGGCATTCAATAGCCAGTCAGATTGCCCTTGCAAAGGCCTTGTCATGCTAGTTAAGACACCACGATCCTCTGGCGCAATGGTCACTGTAGAGTCGATATAGGAGACATTGCCCTGAAAATAGAAATCCTCACCCAGGTCTCCTAGGAAATCCAGTGTCTTAAATACCTCAACCTCCACACCCTGATTTTCAGCGCTTGCGGCATTAATGAAAGTCATGACTCGGTTGATCGGGCTCTGAATAGAGGCTTCGATAGGATTTGTAAACTCCTTGTAGAAAATACCCGCCGATACATAATCGGTATAACCAAAGTACCACTCCCACCTGAAATCATAATTCTTTATGTCAGTAATCTTAAGGTTTGGGTTGCCCACGACTTCCGTGCCAGTCATGGGGTTAGTGAACATAGCAGGAGATAGCTCTCTGAAGTCAGGCCTTGAGACGGTTTCGCTGTAGGCAAGACGAAACTGATGGTCATTATTAATATATGTTGCGCTGAATGCGGGCATGAGCGCGTCTTGCTCAAGCTTCGCCTGAACCCCGTAAGTGGGATTAAACAAGTCAAAGGTATCTGCTGTTTGCGTAAAGTCTTCCTGCCGGGCACCAAGCGTAAACCGCAATCTGTCATCAAAATTAAACTCAACTTCACCGTAAAAAGCGTTGAGTTCGTTCTGTGCGGTGTAATTATCGGTGGCTCGGGTGATCTCACGTATATAAAATCCCTCGGGGCCGATATTTTCCGGTGCAAAGATCGTCTCCAACGGCTGCTGAAGCAGATCTAAGTCGTAAGAAATAGGGCCACCAAATGCAAATCCGTAACGACGAATCTCAGAGTCTCTATCTTTCTCGGAAATGACACCACCAAATTTAGTAGTGATAGTCGCATCGGCCGGTCCATAAAAGACCATAGAAACATCGAGCCCGAAATCTTTCGTGGTATCCGTGAGAAAACTATAGTTCCGCTGGTTGCCGTTTCCGCGTGACGAGAGTTCTCCTCCATCATAGCGATATATCCGATGGTCCGGTGAATCTCGATTGGCCTCCATGTCGCTATATCTCCAGTTGATAACCAATTCGTTAAACTCCGGGAAATAGTGGTCCCCCTGCAGTTGATGAGAGGATAACTCTCTCTCAATCCACTCCAACTCCACGCGCTCCAAATCATCAGAAGACTCGATATAACCCAAAGTTCTGCTCAGCCTATGGTCCATCTTTCTTAAGACAAGAGAGGTCAACCTAACGTTATGATTCTCGTTAAGGTCTAATCCAACTGAAAACATGCCACTCAGGTCTACGCTATTTTCAGTACCCTGAAAGTCCAACCCTTCTTGTTGAGAGAGTTTTCCTCCCCCAGCCGGCACCCATCTATTCTGTTCAACCTCGTTGCTGTCCCAACTATTGGAATAATCAATAGCCCCAAAATAATTTATCTTAGCGCCGCTATCACCTATCTCATTGAAATTCCCAAACGAGGTTGTAAAACTCGTATCAACTGGGAGGGATTCGGTATCAAAAGTGTATTCGTTGTTAAATGCTTTACCTATTGCCGTTAAGTCTTCCATGGGTACGCCTTGCTTATCATAGACGCTATACTTCTTTAGTTTATTGTCTCCAGCCACGGCCCGCTTCAAGGTGTCTGACATTGCCCTGTGCCCATCGTCGTAACCTAACCAATCCCTGCTTCCACCATCCAGCGTAAACCCGTCCTTGAAGGTGGTATTGTTCTGTCCTCCAATGGAACTGGTCACATTCCAAAAAAATTCGTCGGTCGACTTTTTTGTACGCAACTGCATCACACCGCCGCCAAACTCCGCTGGGAAGGCAGCTGAGTAAGTTTTTTGAACAAGCACGCTTTCTAGAATCGCCGTTGGGAACAGGTCCATTGGGACCACTCTGTTTATCGGCTCCGGGCTCGGTAAGATAGCGCCGTTCATCAAAGCAGTTGAGTACCGCTCGCCTAATCCCCTCACATAAACATACTTGCCACCAACCGTACTCAATCCAGAGATCCTTTTGAGACTTTCCGCAATGTTCGCATCACCGGACCGCGTGAATTGTTCTTGACCCACGACATTCGAAACCTGGTCCGTCCCGCGTTTCTCATCCGGTACAAACTGCCCTATTACCGAAATCTCCTCAATCTGAGGTTCAGCGTTCTGGGAAAATGTTCTGTTAATTGGCAGCGCAAGAAGGGTTATGGCTAATACGTGGATTGCTTCTAAAAAGCGAAATCTCATCTCTGGGGCTCCAAGGTTTAAACCTTAATAAAGCTTCTTCAAAAAGAGTAGATAGCTGAAGAGTCTTTCCTTAATTTCTTACCACTCTTAAGAAGCGCCCAGTTTATTTCCAATTTGTTTCAAAATAATTACATCTATATTTCATTTTTATGACATTATGAGATGAGAGATTTATTTATAGATAAAAAAAGGGCGCTCAAGAACGCCCTTTCTGTTGAACAAGCAGTCTTTATCGGTCTTACTAGAAGTCTTTGAAAGTCCAGCCCTTAGTCCAATCTGAAGTTGTGTCTTTAACGGCTCCGATATAATCAACCTGATCCCAAAAGACATCTGTCAGCTTACTCATATCAGAAGAAATCGCATTCACTTCGTCTCCATTTATAGTGCCAAGTGTCCCGGTGAGTTTGAAAGAAGTATGACTGCTACCCTCTTGAGCACCATACCAATCTTTACCCGTCCATAGAATCTCGGCTGCTGTGCCTCTCTCGGTCATGTCATTCAAACAGGCTGTTGTTATCAAACTGTTTTCCATAGTGAGTGATCCGTTAAGGGTAGCAATTGTTGCCCCAGACTGGGTCCAAGTAGCCGCAGCTGCAAGACGGACACATCCCTCTGAAGCTCGTGAAGGCATCTCTCCAGCGATAACGGAGTTATACATATTCATTCCTGTACCTGCCTTTAATTCCATCGCATGACCTTTCGAACTCATGTTAGGACTTAGAACACAAGTTAGATTTGAGATGATAGGTTGAGACCTCGGGGTAGCCGTAGGATTTGCACCGAGATTATCAGCCTCTATACAGTTATCACCAGTGTTGGTAAGTTTTATAAGCACGTGTTGAAGCCTACCCGTGTATCCAGTAGTCCAGTCAAGAGAATCATCGTCTATACCGGTTAAGTAAAGGTGTTTTGCATCAACATTACCCCCGTAGAACTCTATGCCATCATCAGCACCGTTGTGAATCTGAATGTAGTCTAAATTTGTTTTAGAACCTACACCCTGAAGAGCAAGGCTATTCAACTCGTCCTCTGGCGTGAAGAGATATCCAGCATACTTAATTTGGGTATAATTAATGTTCCCGCTGTCGTCATCGGCAACAGGATTGGCGCCTCCGCCGTACTGCCCGGTGTTGCCCTCCCCTTGTGCATATCCACTGCTAGAGTTAAGTTGAGCGGCACCATTGATTACCACACCACCCCACTTCCCTCGCTGAGTACTAGCTCCTGCATAGCCCGCAACATCCTCAGCCGAGGTCATTATGATTGGGTTTTCGGGTGAACCATTGGCATGAATTTTGGCGCTCTTATCAATAATGAGTGCGTTGAAACCCACCGGAGAAAATATCTTAGTTCCTGCGTCTATTGTCAGCGAAATTTTCTTGTCGTTGTCGGTATCAGTGTTTGTCCCAATAAATACTGCACTACTTAACTGATAGGCGTTGTTTGAAGTTAGGTGAGTATTTGTCTCTATTCGTCCTTTTAGTTCACAGACGGGCTTGCCGCTGAAAGTAGTGCCCGTAGAGGATGTGTTTGTTGGGCAGCCTGCAGCAGGTTTCTTAGCAATTGAAACCACCACCGGATTTTTGGTGTACGTCAGAGTCGTCTGATCATCACCTACCCAATAGCCAACATAAGCGATAAATTTAGTTCCTGCCAGATTTAATTGATCACCTATCAAATCTGTGAGAATTTCGATATTCTCCGAAGGCGCCAATGTTTTTGTTGCAAACCCCTTTATATTATCAATGTCAAAAGCGACCCATTCTCCCTGTGGTAACTTCGTATAAATACCGATCCCTTCAACCTGAACGATCACAATGAGAGTACCAATCTTTCCAACATCGCTCGGAGCAGGTTTTACTGTTGCCACTAAATCTAGCTTTTCGCTAGACGGAACCTCGCCTAAATAATTCGCTCCAGCGCTAATCGTCCCTCCTCCAGTAAAGACAGCTTCTAAAGAGACACCAGCAGTTCCCAACACAGGCTGAGGTGCACTCTGCGTATTTATGGAAGTCAAACTTAACACTGCAAAAGAAGCTAAAGCGCGGGCAAAACTGAAGATTAATTTCATAACGACCCCTTGATTAAAATCGTACTAAAAGAAACTCGAACGACCGTAATGATAGGTTCAATCTATTTCAGTTCTTTGACTTTTTATTTGCAGTTTTATGACAATTAGACATGCGAGAACGTAAAGATGCTCCATACGGGCATGACGAGATTATTTTGTAGTGATTTTAACAAAAGGTAACGCTATTGGTCCTTAACCTTAGAGCAGTGCGCTAAACAGCGTCTCGGCTGTAGGTCAGTAAATGCAAAAAGGAGGGCACATGCGATCTGTGCCAAGCAGTGTTTATGCCCTGACCCGACGCAGATGTGACTTACGAGAGTGTTCTGCCCACCGCTCTTTGAAATCTTAACCTATTTATAGGATTAAGCAGACGCGCCAGACCTTTCGTAAAAGTAAGTGGGCTGTCTAATACCGAAAAGCACAGACAACCCTCTTCTGTCCTCGGCTGGTGTGTATCATTGTTTGTACGAAGGATAAAGTCTGACTTGTGATATTCACCCAGCTCGTCGGACATACTGCCATCTAATACCAAGGTCGTTTCTGTACCTTGATGTTTGTGCACAGGAGTCTGACTACCTGGCTTCATGTAGAGGAACGAACAATGAACCTCATCATCAATCTTCACATCGGCCTGGCTAATACCTGCTCCCAACTGCTTCCAAACAAGACCCTCCGACGCGGCCTTTGCTAGAACTTTTGGCAACCTTACACTGCGGTCGAGCATGTGTATCGAACCTACCGCTGACTCCTCAATATCCAATTCTTTAAACTGAGGCTGCGCTACGATGTTTTCTATAATGTTGGAGGGATCCGCCTCATAATCAATCGCCTCAGCAGTTGCTGATTCTGCCCAATGCTCCGCTGCTCGCGATTCAATCTCTTGTATCTCACTCTTGCAATGCTCACACATTTCCACATGCGCTGAGATAGCCAAATTAACACCGACTGAGAGATCGCCGGAGACAAATTTTTCCAGCATTTCTGTAGAAGGATGAAGGTTTGATTTCATGGTAGTCATTCAGAAGTCCCAATTAATTGTCGCAATTTACCCATGGCCAAGCGAAGTCTTGACTTGAGAGTCCCTAGCGGAATTTCTAGATCCGCTGCTGCCTCTTCGTGGGTTAAATTCATAAGATAAACTTTTCCAACCACCTCTTGCTGAGCCTGAGGAAGCTGGCTGAGAAATTTTTCAATGTGCCCAAACTCGACTGCGAGTGCCCCACGGTCCTTCTCGACCAAGGACTCAGAGTCTTCCATACCCGCCGGCCATATGTCATCGGCACTTACGCATTGTGGTTGTCTCTTTTGCTTTCGAAGCATATCAAAACAGCGATTCCGAGTCAGAGTGAAGATCCAGCTCTGCACGTTGCCTCTGTCTGAGTTATAAAGAGGCGCTTTCTGCCAGACGGTCATCATTGCCTCTTGAACGAGATCTTTAGAAAGCTGCTCATTTCGAGTGATTTTCATGCCGTGCAAGAAAATCTTGTTGGAGAAGCGCTCGAATAGTTTATTAAACGCCTCGCGTGACTGGTGGTTTCCTACCTCCATCAAAAGCTTTTCATCGCTCTCCCCGCCTTCAGCGGCAGCGATTTGCGATTTCTTAGGCTTCACAGCCTCTTCCGACGCTCGATTACTCGAAGCGAGATTGCCCATGTGCATGTGGTCCATCGTTGCGTTTATTGTCGTCATAGCCAGGTTCTACGTGGATATTCCCGATCCAGATCACTCGAGAGTAAAAAGAGTGATCCAGAACCAAACCGACGCCGTATGAAAGTCTAATATTATAACGAGGCTTGCCCTGATGAAACAGGC
>CACAEJ010000038.1 GCA_902531515.1 uncultured Pseudohongiella sp. | reverse complement strand
GACTGAAGCGCCGAACCTCTGCTATTGTATGCGATAGCGTAATTCGGCTTCACAGCAATAGCTCTGTCTAAGTCTTGTAGAGCTCTTGTCAGCTGCCCAAGTTCTTTAAAAGCATTACCTCGATTATTTAATGCTTCCGCGTAATCAGGCCTCAACTGGATCGCCTGATTAAAACTCTGCAGAGAAAGTTCTATTTTTCCCTGTCTTTTCAGACAAAAACCCTTGTTCCCATGAGCCTCTGCATTATTTGGATCTAAGTGTATGACCTGGCTATATACATTGATAGCATCATCTAGCTGCCCAACACTTGTTAAAGCGACGCCGCTGTTATACAAAGATTTAACGTGTTTTGAATCAAGTCGAGTTGCATTTTTATAGCTTTCTATTGCCTGTTTAAATTGTCCCGCTCTATGTTGAACAATTCCACGATTGTAATAACTCTCAACCAAGTTAATGTTAAGATCGATCGTTCTATCAAATACTTCGATAGCTTCTGTCAACTTTCCTAGTTCGCAAAGCGCTACTCCTAATAAGTTTAAGATGACAAAAGATTTCGGATACTTTTTTATCAGCTCTGTGCACACCTCCTCCAATTCAGCAAATTGTTTTTTGTCATGAAGAGTTGATAATTCGGCAAGCTCCTCTGATGGTGGGTTTGTTGTGTTTTCTAGCATGAGTTCACTTTAATTTTTAGTAATGATATATGCCTGCTGACTGACGACATGATTGTTACGCAAGGAATCGCAAAAGTAGCTGGTTTCTGCGCCGAGTTGTGTTGGTATAGTTTATAACCCCTGTCGATATTTTTAAAATCAATTTCAAAAGTTTGACCATAAGGTGGGAACGTTTTAAGCGAAGTAAAAGACAAGATACACAATTCAAGTAATGCCCCTGATACGCTTAGTGCCTTTAATTGAAGTAACTTAATGATTCCAAATCAGCCTGGAAGACCTCTCTTAATAAAATAAGTCATAAATCCCGTCTAATATGCTTTTACACGACCACTGTACTTGGATGAATATTAATAGAAAGATACTAGTTAAAACTTAGGCGGGATTTATGAGTATTCAAGTAAAATGCAGAAAATAACGAGTCTTGTTGTATTATCTATCGTATTTAGGAAACTATTCATTAGTCTGCTAAATGACGCTCTAGGCAATCAATACGTTACGAAATAAAAGGGCTTTAAATATTAATGCGCAAAATATCAGTTGCAGAGGCTCTTCGCAGAGCAAAGTTTTTGGTTACAAACGGCCAAAAAGAAGAAGCTGTTAAGCTTTATGAGCTCGTCTTAAGCTCATTTCCTCAGAATAAACAAGCTAAACAGCGACTTGTGGAATTGCAGAAAGCACCCATTTATCCTTCTGACTTAACTCTGCCTCAGGAGATTTTTAATCAGTTAGTTGATCTTTATAATCAGGGGAAATATGGTGAAGTAATAATTCAAGCTGAGGAATTATTGGAGAACTACCCAAAGGTTTTTATGATTTGGAACCTCTTAGGATCTGCATACAACTCTACAAACAATACCAGTCAAGCAGCAAGTGCTTTTAGGAAGGTTACTGACCTTAGTCCTAGCTATGCAGACGGACACAATAATCTCGGAGTTGTTTTAAGTAGCCAAGGGGAAATCAAAGGTGCCATACAGGCCTTCCGAAAGGCTATTCAAATTAACCCTGATTATGCTGAGGCCTATTACAACATGGGGAATACCTTTGCAAAGGACAGAAAGCATAAGGAAGCTGATAAGTGCTACACAAAAGTAATTTCCTTAAGCCCTTCACATGCTAAAGCATACAACAATTTAGGAATTTCGATTAAACAGCAGGGAAAACTAAGCGACGCTATTAAACTTTTTAACAAGGCTCTTTCTTTTGACCCAAAATATGATACGGCCCTCTACAATTTAGGCAATAGCTTCATTAAGCAAAAGAGGTTTGAGGAAGCGATAGATTCTTACACAAAAGCTTTAAGGGTAAATCCTGGATATGAATCTGCTCGTACTCAAAAACTTCATCAGCAGGCATGCATTTGCGATTGGATCTCGATCGCAAGGGATAGTAATCTGATTCATAAACTTGGGACAAAGGCCCAAGCAGTTGCTCCCTTCCCATTTCTATCACTAGAAGATGCGCCAGAAAGACACCAGTTGCGCTCTGAAATCTTTTCTAAAAAGAAATTTACGCATCAACCACTATTATTATCTCGCAAACTAAGGAAAGAACCAAAACGGATTCATGTAGGATACTTTAGCGCTGACTTTCACAATCATGCGACAATGTATCTGATGGCTAAAATCTTTGAAATACACAATCGTGAAGATTTTAAGATTTTTGCGTATTCTTTCGGACCCGAAAAGAAAGATGAGATGCGGTCGAGACTTGTGAAAGCGGTCGACCGCTTCACTGATGTGCGTAATTTAAGTGATTTAGATATTGCTTTGCTTGCTAGGCAAGATAAATTGGATATCGCGGTCGATCTGAAAGGCCACACGGAGGATAGTCGATCTGGGATTTTTGCATATCGAGTCTCACCCATACAGATTAATTATTTAGGTTATCCAGGCACAATGGGAACCACGTTTATTGACTATATTATTGCTGACAAAATAGTTATCCCAGAGAAGAATAAATGCTTCTACAGTGAAAAAATTATCTATTTACCAAACTCATATCAGGTGAACGATAACTCCAGACAAATATCGAATTGTGCCTTAAATAAATCCAAAGCGGGATTAACCACAAATGGATTCGTATTCTGCTGTTTTAATAACAATTATAAAATTACACCCGTAGAGTTCGACATCTGGATGAGATTACTCGGCAAGGTTGAAGAAAGTGTACTTTGGCTTCTTAAGTCGAATGAATTAGCTGAAAAAAATCTAAGAAACGAAGCAGAAAAAAGAGGAATCGATAGCAGACGATTAGTATTTGCAGAGAAAGTGCCTCATGCTGAGCACTTAGCTCGTCACAGGCAGGCTGATTTGTTCCTCGATACCTTTAACTACAATGCACATACTACTAGTAGCGACGCCCTCTGGGCAGGATTACCTGTAGTTACAAAACTTGGGGAAAGTTTTGCTTCCAGAGTCGCTGCCAGCCTTCTCAACGCTGTTGATCTGCCGGAGTTAATTACAGAGACATTGGACGGGTATGAAGCTTTAGCGCTAAAACTGGCAATGAACGAAGCATACCTGAGAGAAGTTAAGACAAAACTTTCAGCTAAGATCCTACAAAAACCTCTGTTTGACACTGAGCTTTTTACAAAACATCTGGAAAGTGGTTATCGCCAAGCCTATCAAAATTATTTTGATAAAAATTTACCGCGAACCATCTATGTCCAAGATTAAGGTTCTCCCACTAGGACTCAAAAACAGTATTTAAATCCTACACATTAAGAGAACAGCTTTTTGTCTTAAGGATACAACTTTATATTATCGATATACTGCTGATGCGCACTAGAATCTACTAATTTGCGTTTTGCCATTTCGATAAGAATGAACACACACAGATCATAGCTCTTAAAGGAATAATGAACCACTGCTGCCATTTTTTTTAACTCATCATCTGTCATTTTCTCGAGGCTTAAAGGATTTCTAATATACACAATATCTGACTCTAATAGTTGATTTCCAGGCACCCTAAAATTATTATTAAATACAGTCGGAGCAATCGACCATTTTTTGTTTTCTAAAAATAGATGTGGAACAAAATCTTTCTTCCTTAAGTACAAGTCAATATCCCCAAAAGTAGGTTGATTCTCATACAGCGGGAAATAAGAAACTTCTAATTGTATAGCTAAGCAATTTAGTAGCTTTGTTTCTCCATTTTTCATTATTTCAAGTTCGGCTCCTTGGACATCCATTTTAAGGAAATCTATAGGGTTAATTCCTTTTATTTCATTCAAACTAGTCGTTTTAACAGTAACTGTTTCCTCTACTTTTCCGAACTCCTCGAATCCATTAAAAAATTTCAGAGCTTTTTTGTATGGCTTGAAAAGCGATGTCATCCCCGAGCTTGGGTCGCATAAATAAACCTTGTGTTCTCTGCCATCGAACAAGAAGTAATTATGGAAAGTAACGTTGTTATTTTCAAAGAAATTCTTAAGTGCTCTGATTTGTCTCTTGTCACCTTCAATAGCCGATAAATGCCCAATATTAATATCCAGTAACTTTTTGTATATTGGCGCTTCATTAATTGCTGCTGCACCAACATCCAAAATTTCTAATTTAGAACGTAAATCAAAAAGATCAAAAATTTTCACTTTACTCTCCCTGGCCAGACTCTAGCGCTATGCAATTGGGACGAAAGAAGATCGTATCGCCTAAAAACTCTAAGAATAAGTTCCCTTTTCTATGCTGATGATGTCTATTGGCACAGCATCGTAAAACAAGGATACTATTTTCTAGATGACCTGAACGACAGCAGTCTACTAACTGGCGTTCGAGCAACCGGCCGCACCCAGATTCCGTAAACAGCGAGTCCAACCCTGTAGAAATAGAAAGACCATCAATCGAGCCGCCATGGCCGTCAAGCCCGTTCAAGCTACCGAAGTCCTTCGCTGGTCATATCGATAATTCAGTGGACCTGACTCCGAAGAACCCCGCATCAACACTTCAGTCACTGTGGAAGAAAATTTTGTGCCAATAGTACTCATCTTTTGATGAACTTTATTCCGTAAATGATGGAGTTTATTGAACCCAAGTTACGATAAAGTAAACATGGAATGTGGATTGTTACATATCCATATAACATTGTTCTGTGATCCAATATTTTAGGTACTTATCAGCTCTGCGTACAGGTCCTACTTAATGATAAGTTTACAACATTTTCCAAACTATAATACCGACTAAGACCTCTAGAAACAGGTAACACGTGGTAAATTTATTGCTTGAGTCGCATTAGCATATGATATAAAACATTCAACGTGTAAAGCCTCGACAAACATCTTATCACTAAGGTCAAAAAAAATTATGAAATCAATTATAGACGCATCAATAAAAATCCTCTTTGTAGGCATAGCCTGCATTAGCCTTCCTGTAGCAATAGCAGCGGAAATTCCGTGGGCCTCTTCTCCCGAAGAAGTCGGAATGTCGGCGCAGCGCCTGAAACAAATTGACACAGTCATGCAAAGACACATTGAAGCTGGTGATATTCAGGGAGCAGTGACAGCAGTAGCACGCAGAGGCAAACTTGTGCACTTCAAAGCCCATGGGTTGATGGACGTGAAAGGCAATCGCCCAATGCTAGAGGATTCAGTGTTTATAATGATGAGCTCTAGCAAACCCGTATTGGGCGTTGCGGCGATGATCATGGTCGAGGAAGGGCTGATTCGCCCGGAAGACCCGGTGTCTATGTACCTTCCGGAATTTGCTGAAATGCAGGTTGCTGTGCTCAAGGATCCAGTTGATGAGAATATTAGTCCGCGAAGAGTTGACCGAGACAACATCCCTGAACACCGTTTAGTACCAGCAAAACGCGAAATTACCATCCATGATTTACTAACTCATACGTCCGGACTAGGGACCGGAGGGTTGGGTTCTTTGGTGGCGGAAAGAGCTCCGTTTCCGTTGCCTTCAGATCGGACTTTAGCAACTGAAATGTCGAGATATGCCTCGACTCCTTTGGATTTTCAACCTGGCGATCGATGGTCCTACAGCGGACTAGTTGGTTTAGACGTTGTTGCCAGGATAATAGAAGTCGTTTCCGGTCAACCGTATGATGAATTTATCAATCAACGTATCTTTCAACCGCTAGACATGGATAACACATGGTTTAATGTGCCAGAAGAATATCGAGACCGAAGGGTGGTTATAGAAGGTCGTGATATGTCACTTTTTTTTGACCGAACTACAAACTACTTCTCTGCTTCCGCTGGCCTTAACAGCATTGCCGAGGATTACCTTAAATTCGAGCAAATGTTAGTAAATGGCGGCGAACTATTCGGCAACCGAATTCTCAGCCCTAGAACAATTGAAATGATGAGTAGCGATCAGTCCGGCGGGCTCTACAAAGGCTTGAGAGGACCCCAGCAACTTGGAATGGGTTTCGGTTATACCGTCTATTCAGTTGAGGATAAGATATCGTCCGGCGCTCGTCGCAGTACCGGCGCCTTCGGTTGGGGTGGTGCTTTTGGCACCAGAACATGGACCGACCCAGAAGAGGAATTGACCGGTGTACTATTGCTGCAACAACCACATAGGCGCACCCAGTATGATTTTGAAAATGCTATCCAGCAAGCAATAATTGACTAAAAAGATAGCTGATGGAAAGATATCTCGATAACTTAGAATCGCACTTCTGATGTAGCAATCTGATTACTGCATCCGTAGATTGAAATCTAGTCTGAGATTTTTTAGACACCGCATAGCTCTTTTTCTTATAGCTATGCGGTCGCACTTTTACGGGAGTCAACTAAGTTAAACAAGCGAGAGATATTCTTGTTTTTAGGATCGAAGGATTGACCGACGGCAGCTCCAAACTTCAAAAAACAATAAAGCATTATGTCCGCGAGAGAAAATCTGTCGCCACAAACAAATTGCTTTTCTTTCATTTGGCCATCTAACCACTCAATTCGCTCTTGTGCCAATGTTTTGAGATCTAGTGCAGCTTCAGGTATTAGCCTTAACCTATCCTTGAACAAGTCATAGCCTTCCGAATATCGAAAGCCATTCGTAAGTGGCTCAATAATCTGAAGGTCAATTCTTCTTACCCACATGCGAGTTTCAGCCCTCTCCTCAGGTGTTGTGCCAATTAGATTGGTACCACCTTGCAGTTCGTCTAGATATTCACAGATTGCAGTAACCTCAGCGAGATAGCTGCCATCATCAAGCTCGAGGGCTGGACATTGGCCTGAGGGATTTCTCTCCAGATGCCGTGCTTGTCGATTTTCCCCGCTCATTAAATCGACTTCTACTTTTGGTATCTGAATAGCTAACTCAGCAATAAACATCCTTACTACGTGGGGGTTAGGTCCTATCGAATTAAATAATTTCATAATGCTGCTAGCATCCATATCCAATTGGCTTACTAATGACTTTCTCAAAAACTATCTTTCGTCTTAATACTTTGTCATATAGTCTCTGATAAATTATTTTGGTCTACTCCGGCAAAGCAAATACTAGAAGTTCATTATCATCATCCCGCCCACCACCAGCAACAGCTATGTATTGTCTATCATCAACCTGATAACTCATTGGCGGCCCATGCAAGCGTTGATCAACCATAACCTCTCCCAGCAGCTCGCCAGTCGCTTTATCATGGGCTACTAATATCGATCCATGGGCTTCTGGGTCAATCTCATCTTTCTGAGCCAGATAAGAAATCAGTAGAGTCTTCGTAATCAAGACGCCTCCCTCGGCAACAACATCGTTATAGACACTTCCCAATGGCGGCAGATCTAGGTGCTCTAACTTGGGGTGGTCGGAAGGACCCTTCCCAAATGGAATCTGCCAAACGTGTTCACCAGTATTTAAGTTTATAGCGGTAATTCTTCGGTAAGGCGGCTTTAACAATGGCAATCCAAAGGGTCCTACTTGCCGATCCATTTGAATTATATAGGGCCAGTCAGAAGTTCCGTTAGGTGGAGCTACGAGGGACATACCATGTGGTTTTGTCGCTGATGGTATGTAAATAATACCCGTTTCTGGATCAACAGACGCACCCGGAAAGTTAGCACCACCCCCCGCGCCGGGCACAACGAAAGTTGAACGCTTCCCCTCACTCCCTCTTACAATCGGTGGCGTAAAAATCGGACCGAGCACAAATTCCGCAGCAAGTTCTTTCGCGGCCTCAGCTATTTCCGGTGTGAAATCGATTAGATCATCCTCACTGATACCTTGACGATCAAAAGGGGCTGGCTTTGTGGGGAAAGGTTGTGTCGGGTGAAGACGCTCACCAGGAATCGTGCTGGGAGCTACCGGTCTCTCTTCAATCGGCCAAACCGGCTCCCCTGTTATCCTATCAAAGACATAAGTGAAGGCTGTTTTTGAAACTTGAGCAACAGCTTTAATTGGTCTGCCATCAACAACAATGTCTACTAAATTCGGAGCGGAGGCAACATCGTAATCCCATACTCCGTGATGCACAGTTTGGAAATGCCAAAGTCTTGTGCCAGTCTCAACGTCTAATGCTACTATCGATTCCGCAAACAGATTTTCGCCGAGTCTAAAGCCGCCCCAGTAGTCATTAGTCGGCGTAGAAGTCGGCAAGTAAACAATACCCTCCTCATCATCAGCTGACATATATGTCCAGACATTTGTATTTCCAGCCTCTCGCCAAGAACCGTTTTCCCAAGTATTATTTCCGAATTCTCCGGATTGAGGGATAGTGTTGAATCGCCATTTGAATTGCCCAGTATAAGCATCATATGCTCGCACATGCCCCGGAGGACTCCTGTTATACATGGCAAAGTCATAAATTTTTGATCCAACTACTACGGTTGAACCAATCGCAATTGGTGGCGCGCCATGTGTAATGTTATTCATCTCAAACTCTAGCTTGCCAAAGTCTTGACGAAGGTCGACATAACCATCATCGCCAAAGTTTGGATCAGGCAAACCAGTTTTAATATCTACAGAAACTAGTTGTTTTCCAGCAGTCGCGATAAACAAACGTTGGATATTCCCGTCAGTCCAGTATTCAATACCTCTAGTTTGTAGTGGAGAGAATAGCGGAGGACCATATTCATAGCTTTTCGGGTCAAATACCCAGTACTCTTCGCCACTCCGGGGGTTGAGAGCAGAGATCAAGCCATGATTACTATTGACGTACATAATTCCGTCTACAACTAAGGGCACTGCGCGATAGTCTCCAGTTGGATACGCCAAATCCTCCGGTAAGTCTAAATCTGGGCTACTGTAACGCCAAACCACTTCCAGCGACTCAAAATTATTGGCATTTATCTGATCCAACGGAGCGTACTTATCAGAGTTATGGTTGGCTCCATGGTGGCTCCAATTTGCAGAGATTTTTGGCTCAACAGATTGCTCTTGCCCGCACATGGCTAACAAAAGTGGCCAAAGTAGAAGCACTTGTTTTCTCATCTCTAAACTCCTTAAATCTCTTTATTTATTCGCCTAATTTGGTAAGCGGTAGGCAACTAAGGCTCCAGGAAAATCTGTTTGTGAGCTTCCCACCTGAACTACAATATAATGTCTATCGCGATGCATGTAAGTCATCATACCGTATTGGCCAGGCGCTGGGAGTGGCACACTCCCCACTACCTCTCCACTGTATTTATCTCGCGCATTCAATGTCATGGGTGCGTCAGGAAACATCTGCGCCATACCATCACTTAAAGCGCGCGTTTGCACAACAAGGTCTCCCACTACCATCTGAATAGACCAGCCGGCCCCACCAGTATCAGGAATATCAACACCATTTAACAAAGGGTGATTAGTTATGTTCTCGGGAGTCGGCCCAACCGCTGCTGACCAAGTCTTATCGCCACTATTCATGTTATAAGCAGTTAACTGATTGTCCATCGGTTTGAATAATCTCAAGCCATCAATAGTTGGTAATCCTCCAGGACGACCAGGAAGGTAAGCTGCGACCGTTTTACCGGTTGTTGGTGTGCTATTTGGGGTCGCTCCTCCCTCACCTGGAACTGGGTAGTTTGGATTGTCTCTATCAACTCCATTTGTTGCCCGCAGAAAC
>CACAEJ010000037.1 GCA_902531515.1 uncultured Pseudohongiella sp. | reverse complement strand
TTGGGGATATCGAAGATGAAACTGACGTAGATGACGAAAATTATATAAAGGAATTTGACGAGCAAAACCACATAGTGAAAGCATTGACTCCTGTAAATGAATTTAACGAATACTTCAAAACAGATTTCAGCGATGAGGAATTTTCAACCATAGGAGGAATTGTTATACAGGAATTCGGTAGAATTCCAGAACGGGGAGAAAGAACCTCTATAGGTCATTTTCAAGTCACGGTGGTGAATGCAGATAGTCGTCAAATCAAATTAATAAAGGTTACTTCTAACCCCGTCGATATGTTACAAAAATAAAAAAAATATAGTAATTCAGGCACTCTATCATTTCATGGCTATCCAAGCATCTTTAACATTAGAAAG
Organism: uncultured Pseudohongiella sp.; assembly: GCA_902531515.1. Taxonomy (GTDB): domain Bacteria; phylum Pseudomonadota; class Gammaproteobacteria; order Pseudomonadales; family Pseudohongiellaceae; genus UBA9145. Next base: position 9,832 of record CACAEJ010000037.1, on the reverse strand, counting down.
AGTAAGACGCTTTAAATTAAGAAACGTTATAACATGAACGAAACGGAAAAAATGTATGATCCAAAAGCAGTAGAGTCTGCAGTTCAAGAGTACTGGCGTGAGCACAACAGTTTCTCTGTATCCGAAGATACCACTAAAGAAAAATTCTATTGCTTATCTATGTTTCCATATCCTAGCGGTCACTTGCATATGGGTCACGTAAGAAACTATGCGATCGGGGATGCAATTTCTCGTTTTCAGCGCATGCAGGGGAAAAATGTTTTACAGCCTATGGGCTGGGATGCTTTTGGCCTCCCCGCTGAAAATGCCGCCATGCAAAATAAGGTCCCTCCGTCAAAGTGGACCTACGAAAACATTAAATATATGCGTGAACAGTTACAAAAGTTAGGGTATGCCTACGACTGGAAGAGAGAAATTGCAACATGTCATAAAGATTATTATCGCTGGGAGCAATGGTTTTTCATCAAGCTTTTCAAAAAAGGACTTGTTTATAAGAAAGAAGCTGAAGTCAACTGGGACCCCGTAGATAAAACTGTACTTGCAAATGAGCAAGTAATAGACGGTCGTGGCTGGCGATCTGGTGCGCTAGTAGAACGAAAGAATATTCCACAATGGTTCATTCGAATTACAGCATTTGCTCAAGAACTATTGGACGATCTAACGAAATTGGAAGGATGGCCAGAAAGGGTTCGCACAATGCAATCCAACTGGATAGGACGTTCCGAAGGCTTAACGTTGGATTTCGAAGTCGTAAATACGCATGGGCGAATGAAACCAATATCTGTATACACGACTCGACCGGATACGCTAATGGGTGTCACTTATTTAGCGGTCGCACCTACACATCCTCTAGCCGAATTAGCCGCAACAGAGAGTAATAAATTAGCAGCATTCATTGAGAACCAACGTAAATTAAAAGTTGCCGAAGCAGAATTAGCTAGCCTTGAAAAAATTGGTATTGATACTGAATTTAAGGCGGTGCACCCGATTTCTAATGAGAAACTCCCTATTTTTATCGCCAATTTTGTTCTGATGAGTTATGGGTCAGGGGCTGTAATGGCGGTTCCCGCTCATGACCAAAGAGACTGGGAGTTTGCAAAAAAGTATGATCTACCTATCAAGGCAGTAATTGAACCGAATGAATCAACCACATGCACCAATTTGGAAGAAAGTGCTTTTGTTGAAAGAGGCAAGTTAATTAATTCTGGGCGATTCGACGGGCTTAATTTTGAGGAAGCTTTTGAAGCTATAGCGAATTTTTTAAGCGATAAAGGATCTGGGGAGAAAACTATAAACTTTCGCCTAAGAGATTGGGGTGTGTCTCGGCAAAGATATTGGGGAGCTCCGATACCCATGATCAATTGTCAAGCATGTGGTTCAGTCCCTGTGCCAGAAAAAGACTTGCCAGTGCTCTTACCCGAGGATGTGGAGTTGGACAAAGAGGCTTCACCTCTTGCATGCACACCCGGATTTTTGAATGTCTCTTGTCCAAAGTGCAGCAATCCGGCAGTTAGGGAGACAGATACATTTGACACATTCATGGAGTCATCATGGTACTACGCGCGGTTTGCAAGCCCAGATCAAATAGATAAGATGTTAGATGAACGAGCGAACTACTGGTTACCTGTTGATCAATACATAGGTGGCATTGAGCACGCAATACTTCATCTGCTTTATGCTCGTTTTTATCACAAGTTGATGCGAGACGAGGGTCTTGTAGATTCAGACGAACCCTTCAAACGTTTGCTGACACAGGGAATGGTCCTTAATGAAGGTACTAAAATGTCAAAATCTAAAGGAAATACCGTAGATCCTTTGAGTTTAATTGACAAGTATGGTGCCGACACCGTCCGAATGTTTACCCTATTCGCAGCGCCACCTGACCAGTCGCTTGACTGGTCTAGTTCAGGTGTTGAGGGAAGTTTTCGCTTTTTAAATCGCTTATGGAAAGTAGTTACTGGACATGAATATGTCTTAATAAACAAAAAGTACTTTGTTGATTTAAGTACTGAGCAAAAACAATTTCGCTATAAAACTCACAGCACACTTAAAAAGGTAACTGATGATTATAAGAGGCGACAAACATTCAATACGGCAATTGCCGCTTCAATGGAGCTCCTGAATTCTACTGCGAGATTCAAAGATCAAATAGACACTGATCGAGATAAAGCACTTGTGCAAGAAGCGCTCGAAATAATAGTCTTGATGTTAGCCCCCATCGCTCCTCACTTTTGCCATGCTTTATGGAACCATTTAGGTCATAGTGGAGCCGTGATGGACGCGGCATGGCCGAATAGCGAAGAGGAGGCTCTGACCCAAGAATCTATCATGATAGTCCTCCAAGTAAACGGCAAGCTTCGCGATCGAATCGAAGTACCTATGGATATCTCTAAAGAGAATCTCGAACATTTAGCGTTAACAAATTCGGCAGTAAAGCGATTTACCAAGGGGAAAGTTATACGTAAAGTTATAGTTGTTCCGAAACGTCTAGTGAATATAGTCGCGAACTAAATCAATGAATAGTATCCGCAATTTTAATCTGCTTCTTATTTTAGTTACCCTTTGTTCCTGCGGATATTCACTTAGGAACAATCACTTACTCGAGACGAATCTCAAATCGATCCAGCTAAATTTGTCACAACCGAATAGCGAATTTTCACGAATCCTTCGACGGAATCTAGAGCGATCCGGAGTCGATATGAATGTTCCAGATGTCTCACAAGAAGCAGGTCAAAATACAGAGCATGTACTAATTATAAATAGTGAAGAAATATCAACTCGGCCTGTCACCATTAATTCGAGAGCCAGAGCAGCACAATATGAAATGCGTCTTTCAGTGGAGATTGCTCTAAAAGTGGACGAGAGAATTTTAGTTGAACCAGAAACTATCTTTGTCGATCGCATATATTTTGAAGACATTCAAAACATAACAGGTAATCAAGAGGAGGTTCGCATTATCACTTCTGAAATGCGTCAAGATTTAGTATTTCAAATCATGCGTCGCATTGAATCTGCCCTTAATTAAGCTATGAAGATCAAAGCAGAAAACCTACCCCAAAACCTGCTAACCAACAAGTATTCGATCTTTTGGATATCGGGTGATGAGCCACTCCTTGTACAAGAGTCTGCCGATCTAGTTAGAAAACATTACAGAGAAACTGGTTTCGAAGAAAGAGAAATCTATAATACTGACTCTGACTTTGATTTCGACCGGTTCAATAATTCCGTAAATAATCTCTCTCTTTTTTCAGCAAAAAAAATTTTTGAACTCAGGCTTGATAAGACAACAGGAAAGAGCGGAGGCTCAGAAAAGTTGATGCTTGGACAGAAAGAAAAAGCTGCAGTCGATAGCTTTATCGAGGCTAATAATCCTGATTTTGCCCTGATAATAACGAGCTTAAAGTTGGATAAGTCATTATTGAGCTCGAAGTGGGTAAAGGAGTACGATCATCTAATGGGTCTGGTACAAGTTTGGCCGATTGACCGCGATGGATTAATTAAATGGCTATCAAAAAAACTGAATGCTTCAAAAATTAGTGCCGACAGAGAAGTCTTACAACTACTATCTGAAAGAGTCGAAGGCAATTTGCTAGCGGCCAATCAAGAGGTCGAAAAGCTTAAACTTCTTGCAAATTTTGAAAATAACTCTAGAGTAAATCTGAATACTAAAACAATAATGCAGGTAGTTGCAGACAATTCGCGCTTTGATGCATACGACCTAGTTGACGCCGCACTAATCGGCGATTCCACCCGCTGTCAGAAAATAATTGCTAACTTAAAAGACGAAGGTGTCCATCCTCTTTTTGTATTAAACGCGCTTACGAAGGAACTCAGAGGTTTGAATAAGATGATAGATAAGAAAGAATCTGGTCAAAGAGTGAATTCTATTTTACAGACAAGCAGAATTTTTTTTCATCGGAAGCAGGCAGTAACAAATGCGTTTCAAAGACTTTCGAGACAAGAAGTCTGGAGAATGCTAGACAAAGCAAGAAACATCGATAAAGCTATAAAAGGAGCTGCTCTTCGGAATCCATGGGACGAAATTAGTGTTTTGGCCCTGGAGCTGAGCGGTCATCATGTTTTCCAACAATGTTAAAGTAAACCTCTCCGCTCTAAAAGCGGTGACACCTCAGCATCCCTACCCCTAAAATCTCTATACATTTGCATTGCATCTCGACTACCACCTCGAGACAACAAAGCTTCTCTAAAATGGTCGCCATTTGCTCTTCGTAATCCCCCATTTTCCTTAAACCATTCGACAGTATCTGCGTCTAAAACCTCACTCCAAATATAAGAGTAGTAGCCTGCAGAGTAACCTCCCATTATGTGGTTAAAATAAGTCGACCTATATCGAGGAGGAACAGCGGGAATAGCGAGACCCGCATCTTCAAGGGCCAATAATTCGAAGCTCATTATTTCATCAGCAGATGGAATTTCCTCAGGACTGAGTTGATGAAAAGCTTGATCAATTATCGAAGCGGCTAAGTACTCAGAAGTCGAAAAACCCTGATTGAAAGATTGTGCGGCGAGAACTTTTTCTAGTAACTCGATAGGCAATGGCTCATTTGTATGATAATGAATAGCATAATTCCTCAGTACTTCTGGCCAGGAGGCCCACATTTCATTAACTTGACTTGGATATTCGACAAAATCTCTAGGCACTCTAGTCCCAGAGAAAGAAGGATACTCAACTTGCGAGAACATTCCATGAAGTGCATGGCCGAATTCATGAAACATTGTAGTGACTTCATCAAATGTCAGCAACGTAGGCTCTCCGTCTCCGGGCTTTGTGATATTCAAATGATTAGCGATTACTGGCTTCTCGCCGGTCAAATTACTTTGTGTGACATATGAGTTCATCCACGCGCCTCCCCGCTTACTGGGACGCGCATAAAAATCTGCTATGAATAGAGCCAGAATTTCTTTATTAAAATCTTTAATTTCAAAAACACGGACATCTTCGTGATAAACGGGAAGATCAAATCTTTCCTCGAAGCTAATTCCAAAGAGGTTTTCAGCTGCGTAAAAAACCCCTCTTTTTAGGACATTATCTAATTCAAAGTAATCCCGCAGTTGACTAGCATCAAAATCAAATCGCTCTCTCCTTAATCTTGCAGAGTAGAAATCCCAATCCCAGGATTCAAGATCAAAACTTTGACTTTCCTCATCAATTAAACGTTGGAGCTCATTAGCTTCCCTCGCAACGTTTTCTGCTGCAGGCATAGCAAGTTGCGCTAACCTTTGATTCACCGCATCAATGCTCAAAGCTGTCTGATTTTCGAGAATGTAATGCGCATGATTTTCATAGCCGAGCAGCTGTGCTTTTTCGGCTCTTAATTTCAGTATCATCGAAAGGTTCTCCCTATTATCAAACTCTCCTCCGCTATTGCCCCGGGATAACGATGTTTTGTGAATCCGCTCCCTTAGTTTTCGATTTCGCATAGTCGACAGTAACGGTTGTCCACTAGTATTCAATAATGGGATCACAAACGAGCCTTCAAGTCCTTTTTTACTTGCTTCCTCTGCAGCTGAATTGATTCTGCTCTCACTAATTCCTTCCAACTCTTCCCGAGATTCTACAATGATTGCCAAGTCGTTAGCCTCATTCAAAATATTCTGAGAGAAAAGTGTTTCAAGCCCTGCAAGCTCTGCGTTAAGCTCCTTCAACCTTTCCTTCCGTTCTATATCCAGAGCCGCCCCCGCACGTTGAAAATCTCGATAGGTCTGCTCAAGCAACCGTTTGGATTCTTCATCCAACTCCAGATGGTCACGTGTTTGATATAATTGCTCAATTCGTAAAAACAGTTCGTGGTTTAAGAAGATACTGTCTTCATGGCTCGCAAGTTCTGGTGCAAGCTCTTGTTCTAATCTTCGAATTTCAGCATTTGTGTGAGCACTCGACATAGAGAAAAAAACCCTAGCCACTCTAGAGTAGACTTGCCCGGACAATTCAAGTGCGACTACTGTGTTCTCAAATGTTGGCGCTTCTTGCTTAACAATCTCTCTGATTTCTCTCAAATGCTCCTTCATACCAAGCTCAAAAGCAGGGAGATAATGTTCGTTTTTAATCAAGTTAAATTCTGGATAACTCATCTGAAGCTGACTTACTCTAAGGAAGGGATTTCTCGATGCCAGCTGTACGTCAGAAACCAACACATCGCTTTCTGGCATAGCTATACCCTCGCCGACTCTTCCGTTATCGGAACAATTCATCAATGCAGTCACAAAAACAATATAAATCCAAAATCTTAATCTCATAGCTATATACCAAAACTACCTTGCAAAATTAAAGAATCTACTCTTATCCTATGCAAAGAGAAAACCAAAAAACCAGTTAAGCAGAAGTACGATTCAAATATTCTATGCACCGAGCTGCCTGGCAAGGTCAATAAAACTAGTTGCGACGTAGTCGAATTCTCCATCTTCATCTCTGTCCACCTCCCTTCCCGGACCTCTTTCGAGAGGTCTAATTACATACGCAGTACGCAAACCCGCTCGGGCCGCAGCACGAAGATCTCCCGGGTGAGCGGCTACCATCATGACCTTCTCTGGAGGAAGACTTAATAATTCGGCTGCAGTAAGATACGCTTCCGGGTCTGGTTTGTAGTGCTTCGCAAGTTCAGCAGAAAGCACCGCATCCCAAGGTAATCCTGCATTCTTAGCCATATTTGTTAATAGCGACACATTCCCATTTGATAGCGTAGTTATAACGTACTTTGTTTTAAGCTGATACAATCCGGCAACTGTATCAGGCCAAGGAATTAATCTATGCCATGCTTTATTGAAATACACCCGCTCTGCTTCAGACAACTCGTCCAAGCCATACTCCTCTATCAGCTCATCTAGTATCATTCGGTGTAAATCATCAATTTTTGTCCATGGTAGCTCACCGCTTCTAACTCGATTCATCGCAGGGCCGTACCCTCCCCGCCACCGTTCAGCAAACTCACCCCAATCTACATTAAATCCTTTGTTTGCCGCTAAAATTTGTCCCTCTCTAATTATTGATGTTCTCCAATCAACAACTGTTCCAAAGACATCAAATGTTAAAGCTTGTACAGTGTCTGCTATGGAATCTTGAGCACGAACTTTCCCATGTGAAAATAATCCTGCACTGATTCCTGCATGCATTACTGCAACGCGCTTCAAGAAGCCGCGCCTTCTAAAATTTGGTAGCTTATTATTCCCTATTTTTTTCAAGCTCACTTCAGCCTCCTATTTACTTCCAAAAGTATTCGATATAGCAAATCATTAGTAGAACCGTAACATACCTGTTTGTTAATATCATCAGCTTAAAGCCGATTCCCTTAACCAGCATATAAAAGGATCTAGAACCCCTCGCTTGATATGTTAGATATTGAAAAAATCAGATCAGAGACACCAGGCTGTAAAACTAAAATTCATTTTGACAATGCTGGCGGCTCACTTAATCCGAGGCACGTGACCGCCACAGTAGTTAATTATTTAGATCGAGAACAAGTGATTGGTAGTTACGAAGCAGCAGAGGAGGCCAAACACCTTGTCGATAATTTTTATACGAATTTTTCCAATTTATTAAATTGCAATAAATCAGAAATTTCATTTATTGAAAATTCTACTAGAGCATGGGAACTTGCAATTCATTCGATAAATTGGGCCCCTGGTGATCAAATTATTACCGGTGAAAATGAGTATGGAAGTAATTATTTAGGACTTCTCCATCTCGCAAGACGGAAGTCATTGAGAATAGTAACAATACCCGCTGGTGAGGACGGTTTGATTTCACTCAACCATTTAGAGCAGTCAATCAACGCCCGAACAAAGCTTATTGCGCTAACTCACATTGCAAGTCAGAGAGGAGATATACAACCCGCTCCTTCAATTGGGGAAATCGCGAGAAAACACAATGTGTTATTTTTACTCGATGCATGCCAATCAGTGGGGCAAATTAATTTGGACACTAAGGAGATCAACTGCGATTTCCTTTGCGGGTCTGGACGAAAATATCTTAGAGGACCTCGCGGAACTGGCTTTCTCTTCGTCAAAAGTAAAACACTAAAAATACTAGAACCTATTTTTCTAGATTTACACTCCGCCACTTGGAACGATGTTGAATCATACGAATTTGCAAAAAGTGCAAGGATGTTTGAGTGCTGGGAAAGAAACGTAGCCGCAATGATTGGGCTGGCCACAGCTGTTGAATATCTATCAACTCTAGGAGTTGTCGCGGTTGAAAACCGGATAAAGCAGCTCTCTTCAAGTTTGACGGCAGGACTTTCCAAATTAAAAGATGTAAATGTACTTGAGAAATCGAATTTTCGTTCCGGCATAGTAACTTTTACTAAAGGTGGTATCGATGCAACAAATCTTAAAGAAAAACTAAGTAAAGTGAACATCAATATTTCAGTTTGTAAAAAAGAAAATGCTCGGCTAGACCTCGGAAAAGAATCTACGGGGGACGTAAACAGAGCCTCACTTCATTATTACAATACTCAGCAAGAAATTTCTAGATTTTTGCAGGAACTGAAAAAGCTTAAATAAATCACTGGAAATACACAATTAGAATAGCAATTGGGCAAATAAACTTCACATAAAAAGGCCAAATTCGCCAAAATATCCCGTTCTCGGCATTTGGATTTCCCTTTCGTATTTCTTTAAGTACTTCATCTCTTCTCCATATCCATGCCGCAAATATGCAAAACGCTAGACCAAGCAATGGCTGACTTAATTCTGTAGTTACACTTACAACCTGATCAAAAAGAGGGTCGAAATTCAGGATAATAATCAGCGAAATAAACGTGACAATTGTTCCTATCCCAATAGCAGCTCGCTTGCGGCAAACACCGTGATACTCAATTGCATATGAAACAGGCACTTCAAGCATTGATATCGATGAAGTCAGCGAAGCAATAGTCATGAGTAAGAAAAATGCCAGAGAAATTACTATACCGACCACACCCATAGTTTGAAAAAGAGTCGGCAATACTGAAACAATTAGTCCAGGTCCTGCTATAAATTCTCCGCCGGAGTCAAATATTTCAACTCCACTGGAAAAAGCAACATACATTGCAGGTAAGATGAGTAGCCCTGCAATTACTGCAATTCCTATATCTAGCAAAGCAACTAGTCCTCCTACTACCGGAAGATTCTCCTCGTCACTTATATAAGAACCATAAATTAGCATCGTTCCCACTCCTAAAGAAAGAGAGAAAAAAGCCTGGCCCATTGCATCCACTAGCAACGCAGGATCAGACAACTGAGAAAAATCAGGGATTAAATAAACTCGTAACCCTTCAATAGCCCCCGGAAGCGAAATAACGTAGAAAATTAACAAGATCAGCAGAATAACAAGTGAAGGCATAAGCCGAGATGCCCACTTCTCAATTCCATCTTTAACTCCTCTGCTAATTATATTCACAGTAAACAAAATAAATAACACTACAAAGAATGAATTTCTGAAAGGCGCATCAGTCGTCAACCAATCTGAAATAGGTTCCAATTTTAAAATTTGTGCACCACCGTCGAAAAAATGAGCCATCATCCAACCGCTAATAATTGAATAGAAGCTTAATATGAATGTCACAGTAACCATCCCAGCAAACCCAACAATGAAAGCCGCTAATCGGCTCTTCTTACCCGATGCTATGGATTGCAGGGCAGAAATACCATTCGCGCGTGCTGCCCGCCCGATAATTAACTCAGCCATAAGTGCTGGATAGGCAAGTGCGAAGGCGAGGAATAAATACGCACACAAGAAAGCAGCTCCTCCATTAGAGGCGGCGTTAGTTGGGAATCCCCAAATATTGCCTAACCCGACTGCTGAGCCAGACGCCGCCATAAGAAAGCCAAATCT
>CACAEJ010000036.1 GCA_902531515.1 uncultured Pseudohongiella sp. | reverse complement strand
GGGATGAGTTATAGCAACATTCCGGTTTCGGTTGGAGACGGTGGAATTAATTATGACAATTCGCAGTCTCTTCAGAAGCTGCTTGATGAGTTTGGTGATGAAGGTGTTGTGGTGCACTGTGCAACAGGGAATCGTGTTGGCGCACTAATTTCCCTATCGGTGTTCGAAGAGGGAGGTAGTTTGGATAATTCGATTCAGGAAGGATCTCGTTGGGGTATGACATCAGAGCGTCTTCAGCAGGTTGTTCGAGAAACACTTTCGGAGAACTAGATTTCGAGTCGATTATTCTAAGCCTCAGGTGTAATTCGATTTCTGGAGTAGTTCGGGACTCTGGGCTCAATAAGTTATGCCGTCAAATTTTGGCGAGCCTCATTATTTTATTTCAAGGGTGCATCGCTACTAATGAGGCTTTATGGCCTGCCAATATCCCACAGCGTGAATATTTTGAATCAATTTATTCGGGCGATAAGGATAATCAACTAGTTCAATCTAAGGCAGGCTATTTACAATGGGTGGTGAGCTTCTACGAGGGCACCTTAATAGCTCCTGTTGGATGGCTGGGTTTACAGTCGACTGTATTGGAAATGGCCGACCCAAAAGACAGACTTGAGTTGGGTAAACGTCTCACCACTCTCGGCCACTTGATTAGTGGGGAATGGGCAAAAGAGAACGACAAGCGAGTGATCGATTCTCGGATGCTGAGTCTCTGGGGGTCAATAATGCAGTTAGCCGATGATCCGCGGATACAGAGCCAAGCCGTCTCCTTGATTGAGAAAGATGTTAGGGCGCTTCTAGACCGCCAGCTGCCTCCTGAAGCTATTGTGGATGAGCGTTATGAGAAAGGCCTGGGAATTGATCTCTTTGAGGGGTTTTAGTCTCGTTTCAGCTAGAATTACGGGCATTCTGCCGAACCACTTATTGACTATGAAATATACTCTAATATAGTGGCTTCCACCGGCAAAGTGCCGATATCCGCACATACTTGGCTGGGTGAACTAAAAACCCAAAGTGCGCGTATCGTCATAATAAGAAAAATTCAATATTAAGCTTTATAAGGGCAAAAGCGCAGAAATGAAAAGAATCGTCTTACCTATTCTTATACTCGCTACATGCATAGGTTTCTCCTCCTTCATCATGAGAAACCCCAAACGTCTGTCTGAAATACCGATAGAAATTATTCCTGTTGCAGTCAGGGTCATGGAGGTAAATTCGAGCTCAACGACGTTGGTTGTTGGATCTCAGGGTAAGGTGCAAGCAGCTCAAACAGCAAACTTAGCAGCAGCTACAGCAGGACCTGTGGCATGGATTTCTCCGGCTATGCAGGCCGGTGGATTTGTAAAAGAGGGTGAAATTCTTCTTAGATTAGAAACTAGCGATTATGAAACGATGCGGGCGCGCAGCGAGGCCACGATGCGTCAGGCGCAAGCTGAAGCCCAGCACGCGGCACGCGAATATGAGAGGATGCAAGAACTTGCCGGCCAACGTCTCGCTAGCCAATCTCAATTGCAGGATGCTCAAAGACTCGCTGAAGTTTCTTCGGCCCGCCTAGCAGATGCGGAGGCTAACAATAAGCAAGCTGAATTAGATTTGGGTCGAGCAGAAATTAAAGCTCCTTTTGACGCAATCATTAACTCAAGGGATGTCGAGTTAGGACAGTATGTAAGCAAAGCCCAGAGCGTAGGTGTTTTGTACGGCGCAGACGTGGTTGAGGTTCGAGTACCGCTGGCGATTAGACAACTTGGATACTTGCAGGTGCCGTTGGGACTGAGAGGGGAGCTACCCGAGAAGCAAGCTCCGAAAGTAACTATCACTGGAAACTATGGGGGTGTCGAGCATCAGTGGCATGGTAAGTTAGTTCGAATTGAGGCCGCAATTGATCCAAATAGTAATACGGTACAAACAATTATCAGAGTCCCACAACCGTTAGCGGAAGCTGGTTTCTCCGAAAAGCAAAAGGATGTAATTCCTCTACCGATAGGTTTGTATGTTAATGCGGCGATTAATGGACGTACTATAGACGACATAATATCGCTGCCTCGTTCTGTGATTCGAAATAATAACCAAGTCTTGGTAGTTGACGCCGAGAACAAAATGTATTTTCGGGACGTGGAAATATTCCGTCTTGAAGAAAAGCAAGTTCTCATTAGTGGCGGGCTTCTGCCCGGAGAACGCATATGTATATCCCCAATCCAGGCAGTGGTAGATGGTATGGTAGTGCAGCCTTTGATTGAAGTTATTTAGCCCGTCCAGTCTGACCTTTAACTTTGAGAGGCAAAAGTGAGATCCCCAATAGCTTGGTTTGTTAAAAATCCCGTCGCAAGCAACCTGCTGATGTGGATATTTCTTGTTGGCGGCTCAGTTGCGTATTTGAGTCTTAATCAAGAAGAATTTCCCGACATTGAAGTAGGTCTTTTGCAGATCAGCGTACCTTATCTCGGAGCAACTCCTGAAGAGTCAGAAACTGGGGTTTGTATTCGAATAGAGGAAGCGCTAGATGGCACCGAGAATATAGATCGCTTGACTTTATCAGCAAGAGAAGGCGGATGCGACGCAACAGTGCAGTTATCTAACGGCGCCGATCTTAACCGCCTCTTAAACGATGTTAAGGGAAAAATAGATGCTATTACCACTTTCCCTGCTGAAACAGAAAAACCGATTGTCCGCGCAGTAAGCCCTACTGATGGAGTTATGACAATAGCATTGTCTTCTCGGACAGATGATTCCAACTTGAAGGTGGTTGCGGAAGAAATCCGCGATGATCTTTTAGACCTTCCAGAAGTTTCAACAGTTAACTTGGAGTTTATAAGGCCGCTCGAAATTGCTATTGAAGTTTCGGAATTTACATTACGACAGTATGGGCTGACTTTAGGCCAAATTTCACAGGCCATTTCGCGCGCTTCGCTGGATCTTCCTGGTGGAATGATTCGCAGTTCCTCTGGGGAAATAATGCTTCGAACAAAGGGTCAAGTATATCAGGGCACTGAGTACGCGGATGTCGTGGTCGCCTCTTATCCGGATGGAACACAATTGCGCCTCGGCGATATTGCCACGGTAAAAGACGGTTTTGAAGAAGGATATTTAGATGCACGATTAGACGGTGTAAATTCTGCTATTTTAGATGTCGTAAGAATTGGTGACGAAGACATAGTAACCTCTGCAAACCAAGTCAAAGAATTTATGAACTCAGCGGAGCTCGATTTACCTGAAGGAATGACGCTGAGGGTAGTGACAGACGCCTCTGTTAGCACTCAAGCCCGAATTGCAACTGTGGCTGAAAACGCATATACCGGGCTTTTACTGGTACTTTTTATCTTGGCCTTGTTCTTGCGTTTTAAGATTGCTATATGGGTTGCTGCCGGAATACCAATAGCCATCTGCGGAGCACTAATAGCCTTCCCCCCCTACGACCTCTCAATAAGTTCTCTAACTATCATGGGCTTTATACTTGTTTTGGGTATCGTGGTCGATGATGCCATTGTAGTTGGCGAGCGTATACATGCTTTTGAAAGGAAAGGATTAAGTAAAGAAGACGCAGCGATTGAAGGAACCGTCGAGGTTTCCGTTCCTGTAATCTTTGGTGTGCTAACGACGATTGCTGCATTTTTACCCTTACTTTTAGATGGGACTCAGTTTGCCGCCTTTTCCCAATTAATTGGAGGCACTGTTGTCTTCTGTCTGATTGCAAGTCTAATCGAGTCTCAACTGATCTTGCCTGGGCATTTGGCACATCGAAAAACAGAAGGCTACTTCCTTGAAGGGTCTCGGATTGTAAGTGCTTGGCAGCGGTTTCAAGCGAAAATTGCTGAAGGACTAGAATACTTTGCTGAGCACTTTTACAGACGATTCCTCAAGGTGGTTTTGCGATATAGGTATGCCGCATGGGCTGCAGCTACGGGAGTTGTGCTTGTTGTGGGTGCTCTCCTTTTTAGTGGGCGCGTCATCTTTCAGTTCATGCCTTCGATTGAGGGTGACAATGTTTGGAGCACCGTTAACATGCCAGCCGGAGTTCCGGAAGCAGTAACCCAAGAGGCTGTGAGCATAATAGAAGCAAAAGCGCTAGAACTTGTCGCAGAGCTGGACGAAGAGTTAGCTGTCTTAAAGGACAGTGGAATGGCTCCTGAATCTGCAAGGAGTGCCGTAGAAAGCGTGTTGACCATCATAGGGGGCACTGCGCCTAAAGGGGGTCCTGGCGGAAGCCAACGCAGCGCAGGTTCTAGTAATATTGCAGAGGTAATGTTGTACTTGACACCATTTTATGAAAGAGGCCAAATTAGTGCAGCGGAAATTCGTGATAGGTGGCGCGAAAAAGTCGGAACTATTCCTGATGCACTAGAGCTAACTTTTGTATCAGACGCCTTTTCTGCAGGGGATGCTATCAATTTTCGATTAGAAGGCCGTAATGAAGAAAACTTAAAGATCGCGTCGACACAGCTTCGCGAGGAGCTAATGCTTTATCCTGGAGTTTTTGATGTGTCAGATAGCTTTCGTGCTGGAAAGCAGGAAGTTCAAATTCAAATATTGGATCGCGGTAAAACGCTTGGCCTAACACTTAATGATGTAGCGACTCAGGTCCGTCAAGCATTTTATGGAGCAGAGGCGCAGCGTATCCAGAGAGGATCAGATGATATTCGCGTGATGGTTCGTTATCCAGAGCCTGAAAGACAGTCGCTGGGAAATCTTGAAGAATTATTGATACGAACTCCTAATGGCGCCGAAGTTCCCTTTTTGAGCATTGCTGATTATACGCTCGGCAACAGCTACTCAAGCATAAACCGCCAAAATGGACGTCGAGTAATAACAGTAAGGGGTGATGTCGATAGGACTGTGGTTGCGCCAGATGAAATTCGCCGGGAGATTTTTGCCAAATATAGACAGCAATGGTCTAGGGAGCTTGACGTGAACATGGCTGTAGGGGGCGAAGGTGAGAGACGAAGCGAATCGCTTGAGGGTCTGTACACAACCTACCCGATTGCTATGTTAATTATGTTCGCCTTATTGGCTGTTCCTTTAAAATCTTACTTACAGCCATTGGTGATAATGAGTGTGATTCCATTTGGAGCCATAGGCGCTATTTTTGGACACTTCTTAATGGATGTTCCCCTAGTATTTTTTTCCATTCTAGGCATCATCGCGTTGAGTGGAGTTGTAGTAAATGCCAGTCTTGTATTGGTAATAACGATAAACCGCTTGCGCGAAGAGGGTCAGGATGTATTAGAAGCGGTCTCCAATGCAGGTATGGTTCGTTTTCGTCCCATCATTCTGACCTCGATCACAACTTTCATCGGATTAGTACCTTTGATGGCTACCGCCAACCCAGCCACCTTCTTTATTCTACCAATGGCGATTTCCTTAGCCTATGGTGTTTTATTCGCCACCGTGATCACCTTATTTTTGGTGCCAAGTCTATACTTGATTCTCCATGATTTTCTGGGCGATGAGGACTCCACCAAGCAGGAAGAATTACTTTATCAAAGGTAAGTCTCAGCAATTATCATCTTAATGCTACTGCAGTGGTATTTGTGTTAGGGTATGTTGGATTTTTCAAGAGTATGGTTCCATGTATAAACTGTGGTTTTTTGTTCTAAATGCTTTTTTTTTCGGTATGGCCTGCGCTCAAGATAATCGCATAGACATAATTGGCCCAGACGCTCCTGAGCTGGCTGATTTCGGTGAGTTTGACATTGGTGTCCGTACTGTTGAGATAACAATTCCAAACTCCATCGACGTTTTAAATACTCCTCGAGGTGGTGAGTCCGTATTGTATGATAGAACTTTAACTCTAGAAATCTGGTACCCTGCTAATCTTCGCGGCCAAGAGTCTGGAACTATCTATAACGCAGTATCTCGCAACCCAGACATTGTTGCCTCTTTGAATGGGAGTGCCGTGCGAGACGCAGAACCACTCGAGGCTAATGGGCCATATCCCTCAGTTATCATTTCTCACGGCTGGCCTGGCAATAGGTATCTCATCAGTCATACCGGAGAGAATCTTGCTAGTAAGGGTTACATTGTCACCGCTATAGATCATGCGGAGAGCACTTATGACGACCAGCAAGCTATTACTTCCACTCTTTATCATAGGCCCTTAGACCAAAGGTTTGTTTTAAATGCGCTGGCGTCTTTTTCAGAGGATCGTGATAACTTTTTACATTCTATGGTAGACGCTGAAAATACGGGGATTATTGGATACTCAATGGGAGGTTATGGGTTAATCAACAACCTAGGGGGGGGTTATAGTGAGCAGAGTGTAAGTGGTTTCATTTCTCCACCTAATGGTTTGTTAAAAATACATTCTACTTTAGACCCAAATTTTAGAGACAGACTCGAGCCTAGAGTTAAAGCAGGTTTTGCAATTGCTCCTTGGGGAATGAACGCTGGCTTTTGGGAGCTGAATGATCTTGCTGGTGTTACAGTGCCCACTTTTTATTTAGCAGGAGATCAAGATAAAACGGCGGGTTATGAAAACGGAACAAAGAAGATTTTTCAAAGAACGGTTAACAGCAATCGTTATCTTTTAACCTTTATTGGAGCAGGGCATAATGCTGGCGCGCCAATTCCGCTACCGACAGAATTAAATAACGACGCGAACATTGAGGCCGCAGGGCACTATCGTGATGAGAACTGGGATAATGTTGAGATGAATAACATCATGGATCACTACGCTACAATCTGGTTCGACCATCATCTAAAGGGAATCATCCGGGAAGATAAGCTGAACATCATCCCCTCTGCTTATCAAGAAAGGCTTGTCATCGAGTACTTATCGGTCGGGGAGTAAACTCTCGTAGACACCGTTTATGTTTTTGAAGTCTTAATTATTCCTGACTCTTAACTAAGATTAGGAAAGATTACCTAAAAAATTCAATAATAAACGAGAGGTCTCCTCAGCTTGTTCCTGCTGGACCCAATGGCCTGCGCCTTCAACAAGGTGCACTTCACGCATATCAGTACAAGCCCTTTCCTGCATGCGCTCGAAATTGCCGGGACTCTGATAAGTTCCCCAGTCGCTGGCACCGCTAATAAACATAGAAGGTTGATCTATCGTTTTACCTGCATAGAGTTGTTGCTCGGCTCTCCCAATTCCGCTTGAACCCATGCGATAACCGTTGAGGCCACCTTGAAACCCGGTTCTTCCATACTCTTCAGCATAAACTGCCAAAGCAGATTCTGGCAGCCATGTATTTCTTGATACTTCCCTGTCAGACGGCATGTGGAGCGCGACTGTCTCAGCCATGTTCATATTAAGGTCCATGATGTAGTAAGTTGGCATTTTTGCCCACTCTTCTGCGGTTCGGCCAGCTAGTCTGTAAGGTTTATTTTCCACCCAATCCGCGCTCTTATAGTGATAATAGCCTCTGATGAAATTGCTAAGCCCTTGCTTAGAGTGCCACATGTCATTATTTGCACCTCGAGTTTGATAATAACGCTGGTAGTGCTTACGAGGGCGAGTTAATGCCGCCATGTCGTCATAAATGTCTGGTGATATCTCTCGGGCACCGGAAGTTCGAGAGTCCGCATAGTCTCTCGGTATTGATGGGGTACCGCTGAAAGGTGCGCTCATCATTACGACAGATTTAAAAATATCGGGTCTCGTAACGGCGCACCAGCCAGCAAGAGGTGAACCAGCGTCATGACCAATTACTGCAGCTACTGAATCGTATCCAAACGCATATACAAGCCCAAGTGCATCCCTAACCTTATTCAATGAGCGGAAAGGGGTTAGATCTCCATCATAATTACTATCCCAACCAGTAGTTCGACCATAACCTCTCACATCCGGTGCAAAAACATGGTACCCCGCATCTGCTAGTGGTTTCATTACGTTACGCCAGCTGTAAGCCAGTTCGGGAAACCCGTGAAGAAGCAACAATGCTGGCCGGTTGGGAGTTTCAAATCCCGCTTCTAGAACATGTATGCGCAGACCGTTTACACTATTTACGAAGCGAGAGCGCACACCCTCTGGCAGCCACTCCTGGCGATAGGGGTGCATCACACCATCAAGAGTGAATTGATTCTGGGCAAGAATCGCGGAGCTAGCAGCGATAGCCGGAGCAAGGAGCGACGCTGATCTAAGTAAATTTCTTCGGGTCAATGTTTTCATAGTCTGAATGTTTCCTTTTAACTGCTGTTAAATATTTGAAGCAACCTTACATAGGTCTCTTGCTACAAGTCCGCCATTTCGATTGCAAAATTCATCACCATACCTCCGGCTCGATCATCCTTGCCGAATATTGCCTGCCTGTCGAGGTAAGCGTCGAGAGATGACATTTTTCCAGTCGAGGTGCAGGCATTTATAAAAACGCCCTCAAAACTGGTTCGAATTTTGACTGCATCCCAAGCCTTTTGCAGCGCTGGCAGAAAGATTTCCTCAGACAGCCAGCCCTCGTCTAGACCGCGTTTAATAGCGGTCCCAATCATCGCCGTCGAAGTAATCTCAGCGAATGATCCAGGATAATCAACTACCTCGTGCCACATGCCGTCCGCGTCTTGATGAGGGAGAAGTGCAGTTAGCTGGTCCGCCAAAAATCCGAGGATGATATCTCGTGTGGGGAGCTCTTTGGGAAAATCGGTTAGCGAAAGTGCGAGACCGAGTGCAGCAAATCCGTTGCCGCGACTCCACGCAACGTCAGCTTCGGGTGAATGTCGATAGAGGCGATTCTGTCGCAGCAACAAACTTCGCATATAAATAACATGGCGTGCGGCCATATCATAATACTTTCTTTCATCAGTGAACTTTCCTGCCTTCACTAGAAGCGGTGTGGCCATAAAGAAAGAGTCGCTCATCTCATTATGCATCGGAGCGACTTCTAAGGGGCCTACATCTTCATCAAACGCTAGTTCCGCTGCCTCTACGACGAGTCTTAAGGATTCTTCATTGCCGGTGCTTTCATAATGTTGAGCGAAAACTAGTTGCCCTGCTAGCGCTGATGCGTTCGTAATATCTATATTCTCGCCTTGGAGATAGGGCTCGAGCAAATCATCGACGTCATCTTCATACCCGAGGCGAAGTCGTCCAATGACACTCATTCCCGGAACGTAAACGGCTGATGAAAAATTATGACCATAAACTGTTGCTAGTTGCTCAGCGAGACCCCTTGGAGTTCGCGCTGCTCGTCTTTCCAACTCACTGTGGGCCATTGACCGTTGTAGATCGGTCATTGACTCTACGAAGCTGACATCGACATCAGCGTCTGTCAATCTTGCAGTGGGTATTGTGCCGAATCCAGCTATACCATAATTATCAAGCGCTTCAGAAAACCCAAAGTCCTCCCCATCTTCCAAGATAATCAGGTCTGGAGCATGGGTTCCAATCCATCGCCACAGAACGTGTGAAACAGTATTCTGAGAATAAGCATCTCCTTCGGGTGGAAATTTTAAGGGCTCACCTTCTGGATTTGCTTGTGGAATTATAATTAGGTTTGGTCCTGTTTCACGGGTTTCCTTTGCGTAATCCTCGAATAAACTGTCTATGCTTGAGGCAATTGCACTAGGCCCTGTCAGTCCAGTCAAATACAGAATTGTTGGAGAGCGATTATTTTTAAAAAAGCCTCTCGCACTGATCACTTCACGGCTTGAGGTTAAACCGACGTCCCAGCTTATTTCTTCACCGAAGGAATAAATTGAAATAAAGAATAGAGAGCTAACTATATATCTTAAATTTATAAACATTTTGAGAAGCTACTCAATCTCCATGAGTTCTTTTATTTGGCTCAAGGCTGCGTTAAAAATAAGGTCAAAACCAATCTGTCCATATTCGGCGGTTGCAATGGTGGGATCGCCAGAAACACCGTCGACATCCGGTCCTCGGCCAGGACTCATGTTGTTAGTCCGAACGTGCTCTGGTGCTATAGCCAATAACAACGACGTGTCACGAAGGCCCGCATGACTGCCAATCTGTTCGTAATTAGCTCCTTGGGAAATTAAGTATTCATCAAAAACACCTATTTTGTACCAGTCACCAATATGAAAGACGTTTATCCCTTCCTGTGACCACTCTCGAGATAGCTTCTCTGCAACAGATTCTTGTGGCCCTTGATTTGGTCCGCTGTCACCTATAAAGAGAATGTCAGTAAAGCCATGCTGTTTTAGGCTCCTAGCTGTATGTTCTAAAACTAATTCGAAGACCTCTTGCGGTATCGATATTGTGCCGGCAAAGCGCATATGGCCTGAAGGTGGGTCTATGTCCCCTTCCGGCACATAGGTGATTGCCGGCGCGACTAAAGTGTTTCCTAGTGAGCGAGCAATTCTTTCGGAGCCTGCGTTAATTCTGTATTTGTGTTTACCTAGCACCATATGCGGACCATTCTGTTCGGTGCCTGCTGTAGGAATAATTATTGTAGTCGAACCGCTAGCTATGGCAGATTCAACTTCAGTCCAAGTGAGCTCCTCAAGAAAAACGGTGTCTGGCGTTTGCGCGAAAATAAAGTTAGATGCTGCTGCAAGAACGAAGGAAAGGCACAGAGTTTTATACATGCAGGAAACCTTAATTAATTTTTAAGGACAATTCAAAAAAAATTGTATTGGATTAATTGTTTTAGTTTCTGGCACCTGCCGCCTCTAATAAAGTTACTACGGAGGAATAACCTCTCTGCTTTGCAAAGGCAAGGGCTGTCTGCCCTTCTGCATCGGTTGAGTTAAGCGGAACACCTGTGTTCAGAATTACAGAAACAGAATCAAAAATTAATGATTCCT
>CACAEJ010000035.1 GCA_902531515.1 uncultured Pseudohongiella sp. | reverse complement strand
AGTCGGCGATTCTGAGTTTAGCGCAACGGGAGAGGAGGCATTCATTAGTAAAACGGATATTAACTCTGTCGGTTTTTTTGCCGTTGAACAATATGCTAGTGACAACTATACACTTGAGTTCGGTGCACGATTTGAAAACAACGAGCTTGATAACAAGCGAGGTTGCGATTACGACGACTCGGCAATGAGCTTTAGTGGTAGCCTGTTTTATAACCTAACTGACTCCTCTAATTTGATAGTGGGTGCTGCCCGTTCTGAGCGCGCTCCTACTGTGGAGGAACTATTTTCAAACGTCGACAATAGCACTTGCGGGCTCAAGGATGACCACGACTATGTTCTTCATGCGGCTACTAATTTGTTCGAACTTGGAAATGCGGATCTAGACACCGAAACTTCCAATAACATAGAGCTTGGATACCGGATAGACCAAGGAGTAATGAGCGCTTCGGTTAATGCCTATTACAACCAGGTCGACGACTACATTGCTTTGACCTTAACGGGTGAGGAGCATATGGAGACACCGGTCGCTGCATATATGCAGAAGGATGCGACGTTTAAGGGTATTGAGGCCAGCGTCTCATTTGACATTCTTGAAAACGGCTCATTAAGCTTCTTCGGTGATATGGTAGATGCCGATTTTGACAGAGGCGGAAATGTGCCGCGTATCCCTGCTAACAAAATTGGTACTGAACTAGGGATGTCAGGTGATAATTGGACGACTAACGTTCGCCTCGTACGGGTGGATAATCAGGATGACGTCAGTCGTTTTGAGAATGAGACCGACGGTTATACGTTATTGTCTGTCTATGCTGACTACGATATCCAGATTCGTGGTAGCAGTGAATTGAAGCTCTTTTTACGGGGCAACAATTTAATGGACGAGGAAGTTAGAAATCACGCTTCAATGCTGAAAAATTTCGCGCCAGAACCCGGAAGGTCCTTGCAGTTCGGAATACGGTATGACTTCTAAACTAGGCTAATTGTTTTCCTCGGCGGTGGTGTCCTCTAACGCCGAGGGAACAAAGTCACCCTCAAAGCTGACTAACTGATCATCGGTAAAGAACACCGATATCCGCTCCTGACCCCGCTGCCCTCCACCGGGTTGGAAGCTGTACACGTAGTCCCATCGATCCTGAAAAAAGGGATCTCTAACCAGGGGTGTACCCATCACGAATATGACCTGGCGTTTGGACATTCCAGGCCGAAGTTGATCGACCATGTCCTGAGTGATTATATTGCCTTGAGGAATCGAGATTTTATAAACACCTGGAAAATCCATTGAACCTATGCTGTTGCAACCGACAAGGTTACTTAAAGCAAAAGTTGCTGCAGCAAGTTTCATGGTAGTTTTACCCATACTCTCTATTCCCGAATAAGACGTGCTCTGGAAGTTCAGTATTTATGCCTTTCCCTGTGTCCATACTGAGTGCATAATACCTTAAGTTTAAAAACAGTAAAACTCGACAGGTCTGTCATGCTTAGTACAGAGCGTCCCCCTATCATGGCCATGGCACTCGTAATCGAAGCCCTTATAACTAGAGTCTAAATATGAGCACGGAAAATCAGGAGTTACGCAAAGCAGGCCTCAAAGTTACTTTACCGCGAGTCAAGATACTTCAAATTTTGGAGAATTCTGAAAATAAGCACATGAGTGCTGAGGACGTGTATAAGGCGCTCATAGAAGGTGATCAAGATGTAGGTTTGGCGACTGTTTATCGAGTATTAACACAGTTTGAGACTGCAGGATTGGTTACAAGGCATTATTTCGAGGGAGGTCACTCAGTATTTGAGCTTGAGAGTGGTGAGCACCACGACCATTTGGTATGCATGGAAACTGGCAAAGTGATTGAATTCCATAACGATACAATTGAGGCGCTACAAGAACAAATAGCTGAGGAATTAGGCTATGATCTAGTCGATCACAACCTCGTTTTGTATGGTAAACCAAAGTCCTAGGGCTAAACAGAGTGTATAGAACGTGATTAGTGAGAGATAATCATCTGCTCAGCGTGAGCAAGGGATTCATCAGTAAAATCGTCGCCGCCTAACATTCTAGCAATCTCATTAACGACTGCCTCCCCACTTAACTCTTCGATGCACGTTAATGTGCCGTGTTCACCAGTTTCCTTGGTGACAGAAAAATGATGATTCCCCTGACTAGCAACTTGAGCTTGATGAGTCACGCAAAGAATTTGCGCTTTTTCTCCAAGATTTCGCAATAAATTTCCGATACTTTTTGCGACCCCGCCGCCAATACCGACATCCACCTCATCAAATACGAGTGAGGGGATTTGCGATGTCTGGGCTGCTATAACCTGAATCGCTAAACTAATTCTCGAAAGTTCTCCCCCTGATGCAATTTTCGCGAGAGCCTCAGCTTTCGCCCCAGGGTTTGTGCTAACTAAGATTTCTACTGACTCTCGACCACCCTCGGCGGGGGTTTCTTCGTCCTTTGTTGTGCAGCAAATTTCAAGCTTGGCATGCTGCATGCTCAGTTTGGAAAATTGTTTATTAATTTGAAGGGACAGAATTTTTGCGCCATCAAGGCGTTGTTTGGTGACCTGTTTTGAAATTAACTCATATTGTTCTCTGAGGAGCTTGTCGTTTTCAGCCAGTCTATCTAGTTCGCTACCGGAATTCTTAAACTGGTGAAGTTGAGAGCGTAGCGAGTCAATTACTTCAAGCAGATTTTGAGGAGTCACGTTGTGCTTGCGTGCCATACCGTGCAACTGGCCCAAACGTAGGTTGATTTCCGCTAATCGATCTGGGTTAGCGTCAAATTTCTCATGGAAAGAGCGTAAATCGGAAACGGCTTCCTCTAACTGAATTTCCGCTGATGCCAGTGTTAATAGTATCTCCTCTAATTGATGAGGCTTGTTTTTGATATTTCGAAGTGTGTGTGTTGCCTTAGATATTAAAGACAGAACGCCTTGGTTACTTTCCGATTCGCATGCGGACAATGTTTGAGATGTTGCCAGGATAATCTCTTCCGCATCGCTCAGTTCCTTAAATTCACTTTCCAGCCTCGCAAATTCATTCTCCTTAATTTCTAATTCTTCTAATTCTGACAGTTGATATGTTAAAAGTTGGATCTCCGCGGAATTTTCTTCGGAAAGATTTTTTAGCTCTGTCATATCCTTAAAATTTTGATGCCACTGTCTCCAGGCGGAAGAAAGTTTTCCTCTCAAATTTCTGTCCAGACAAAAATCATCGAGGAGTTTTTGGTGTGTTGACTTTTGGAGCAGTGATTGGTGTTCGTGTTGGCTATGGATATCAAGCAACATTTCACCGAGATCTTTGAGGCTTTTCATCGTCACCGCCGTACCGTTGATGTATGCCTTAGAGCGACCATCTTTATTGACAACGCGTCTGAGGATGCAGGTACTAGTTTGCTCACAGCACAAATCCTTTCTATCTAGCCAAATTCTTGCGACATCAATATCAGCGGTATCAAACTCGGCACAAATATCCGCTCTGTCCTTACCGTCTCGGACGATAGTCTTATCAGCTCTATCTCCTAAGGTTAAGCCTAACGCACCCAGAATGATTGATTTGCCGGCACCAGTTTCACCAGTGATACAGGACATGCCTGAATTAAATTCAATTTCAAGGCGATCAACAGTCGCATAATTTTGGATAGAGAGTTGAAGTAACATTATTGGGAGTATATTGGATAGTCACCGTTCTGACAGCCTAAATTTTGATTCACCCTTAGGGATTTTTCGTAATAAATTTGGTTATCTTTTTCTTGAAATTAGAGAGCAAACCCCCATATTCGGAACAAATCAGAGCGGTCGTTGATTTTTCGCGACTAACGCCGCTCAGCGCATCTTTAACCTAAAAACAAGATTAATGCGGGGAACAGATGAGTAAACCTACTCAAAACGATGAGGACAATCCTGAATCAGCGGATAAGAGTCATTCGGAACAAGAATATGAAGACATTAGTTCAAGTGAAGGCCATTCAGGAGATGCGCCGCTAGATGCGCAGGCTGAAGCTGAAATTTCGACTACTGATGGACTTTCAAAAAGGCTAGCAGAAGCTGAGCTTGTTGCTGAAAGAGCCAAAGATGATTTATTGAGGGTGCAGGCTGAGATGCAAAACCTGCGCAGGAGGACGGAACAGGATGTTGAAAAGGCCCATAAGTATGGTATCGAAAAGTTTAGCACTGAGTTACTCGTTGTTATGGATAACTTAGAAAGAGCATTGACATCGGCATCAGAGTCCAAAGACGAGTCCGTGAAGGCAATAGAAGATGGTGTCAGTCTGACTTTAAAGAGCTTTAACGACTGCTTTGCTAAATTCAGTATTGTGGTTGTTGATCCTCTTGGAGAGCCGTTTGATCCTCAGCTACATCAGGCGATTGCTACTCAGGAAAGCCCGGACTCGGAGCCAAATTCGGTTATCGAGGTTGTACAGAAGGGATATACGCTGAACGGCAGAGTCATTCGGCCTGCAATGGTGATGGTCTCAAAGGGTTAGGGTTTAGAAAAAATTGAATAGGTTTGCTGCGAGAGCGAAGTGAAAACCCTTGAAAACAGTTTAATAGGTCCAATATTACAACACTAAGGTTAGAGCAGGCCGAAAGATAGCTAGTCAAATTTAGTCAAAAATTGCGGGGAAAGAGGAATGGGTAAGATTATTGGTATCGATTTGGGAACAACGAATTCCTGCGTGGCGGTGATGGATGGCGGAGAAGCCAAAGTCATAGAAAATGCAGAGGGAGATCGTACCACTCCATCAATTATTGCGTACAGCAATGAGGGAGAGACGCTTGTAGGACAGCCAGCAAAGCGACAGGCCGTGACCAATCCTGATAACACTCTCTTTGCAATTAAACGTCTAATCGGTAGACAATTTAGTGATGATGTCGTGCAAAAAGACATCAAAATGGTGCCCTACAAAATAGATAAAGCTGACAACGGTGATGCTTGGGTTGATGTGAATGGCGATAAGATGTCTCCACCTCAGATTTCAGCCCAGGTTTTACAGAAGATGAAAAAAACGGCCGAAGATTTTCTGGGTGAGGATATTAAAGAGGCCGTTGTTACTGTTCCTGCTTACTTTAATGATTCCCAGCGACAAGCTACTAAGGATGCGGGAAAGATAGCAGGACTGGACGTAAAGAGAATCATCAATGAGCCTACCGCTGCAGCCCTTGCTTATGGCATGGATAAGAAGGCAGGGGATTCCACTGTTGCGGTCTACGATCTTGGCGGCGGTACGTTTGATATTTCTGTTATCGAAATAGCAGAAACAGATGGAGAGCATACCTTTGAGGTACTGTCTACTAATGGCGATACTTTTCTTGGCGGAGAAGATTTTGACCTACGCCTAATAGATTATCTAGCTGACGAGTTCAAGAAAGAGTCGGGGATGGATCTTCATAATGATCCCTTGGCATTACAACGTTTAAAGGAGGCTGCAGAGAAAGCAAAAATTGAGCTCTCCTCGGCCCAGCAGACTGAAGTCAACCTTCCTTACATTACTGCTGATGCTTCCGGGCCGAAGCACTTGGTGCAAAAGCTAACCAGAGCAAAGTTTGAGTCCTTAGTTGAAGATCTAGTGGAAAGAACTTTGGATCCAGTCAAGGTAGCTATTCAGGACGCTGATCTTGATGTTGGCAAAATTGATGATGTGATTCTGGTTGGTGGTCAGACTCGAATGCCTCTTGTTCAACAAAAAGTGACGGACTTTTTCGGAAAGGATTCGCGTAAAGACGTAAATCCAGATGAAGCAGTAGCCGTTGGCGCAGCCATTCAGGCGGCAGTACTGTCAGGGGACGTAAACGATGTTCTTCTATTGGATGTGACGCCATTGTCGCTCGGCATCGAAACTCTGGGTGGCGTAGCGAGTCCCTTGATTGAGAAAAATACTACCATTCCAACGAAGAAGACTCAGGTGTTTTCAACTGCAGATGATAATCAGACTGCTGTAACAATCCACGTCGTTCAGGGCGAGCGAAAACAGGCTGCACAGAATAAGTCTTTGGGGCGGTTCGACTTAAGCGATATACCATCGGCACCGAGAGGGATGCCGCAGATTGAGGTGGCCTTTGATTTGGATGCGAATGGAATATTAAACGTGTCAGCTAAAGATAAGGCTACAGGTAAGGAGCAGTCGATCGTCATAAAAGCCTCAAGCGGTTTATCTGACGACGAAATTGATCAAATGATCAAGGATGCAGAGGCTCACTCTGCCGATGATAAGAAATTTGAGGACTTAATATCTGCCCGAAACATGGCTGATGGTTTAGTGCATGCGACTAAGAAGACCTTAGAAGAAGCTGGAGACAAGGCTTCAGATGAGGAAAAAGAGTCAATAAACAATGCCGTGACGGCGTTAGAAGAAGCAATCAAAGAGGATGACCTTTCAGAGATAGAGGCGAAAACGAAAGACCTTACAGAAGCCTCTACCGGACTTGCACAAAAGATGTATGCAGAGCAGCAGGCACAAGCGGGTGGAGCGGCTGCTGACGATGGATCAGATAACGCAGAGAATGCTCCAGAAAATGATGCTGTTGATGCCGAGTTTGAAGAAGTAAAGGAAGATAAATAAGTTAGCTTAAATTTTCAGGAATAAACTTAATGTAAGACAAAAAACTAGGTCATTTTATGGCTTAGTTTTTTTGCGTTTGATGCTGGACCTGAACTTAAACAAGAGAATAAAACGTGTCTAAATCAGACTACTATGAAATTTTGGGTGTTTCGAGAGACGCTTCCGAAGCTGAGATAAAAAAAGCTTATCGACGAGTGGCAATGAAAAATCATCCAGACCGCAATCCAGATAACAAAGAGGCTGAAGACAAGTTTAAAGAAGCTAACGAGGCGTTTGAAGTCCTTTCCGACTCAGAGAAAAGAGCGAGATATGATCAATTCGGTCACGCCGGAGTTGAGGGTCAGACTAGTCAGGGCCATGCCGATTTCGGTGACATCTTTGGAGATATCTTTGGAGACATCTTTGGAGGAGGGCGCGGTGGAAGCCGCAGTAGAGTAGCCAAGGGAGCAGACCTGCGTTACAACCTTGAGTTAAGCCTCGAAGAAGCGGTTAAGGGTAAAACAGCCAAGATTAGAATTCCATCCACAGTAAACTGTGACGCTTGCAATGGAAGTGGGGCCAAGCCTGGCACAACGCCAGTGGATTGTTCTACTTGCAATGGGGTTGGTCAGGTTCGCATGCAGCAGGGCTTCTTTTCAGTACAGCAGACTTGCCCTAGTTGCCATGGCGCAGGCAAGTTAATTAAAGACCCATGCCCAAATTGTCGCGGTCAAGGTTTCGTGGAAGAGACAAAAACTCTCTCGGTTAAGGTTCCAGCTGGTGTAGACACCGGCGACAGGATAAGGCTGACGGGAGAGGGGCAGGCTGGACCTAGGGGCGGTCCTCCAGGGGATTTGTACGTCGAAATGCACGTGCAGCCGCACCAAATTTTTCAGCGAGATGGTAGAGACCTACACTGCGAAATACCTATAAGTTTCGTCGATGCTGCTATCGGAGGTGAACTTGAGGTACCAACATTGGATGGAAGGGTTAAGCTAAAGATTCCGGCTGAAACTCAGACTGGGAAACTATTTAGACTAAGGAGTAAGGGAGTTACCTCTATACGAGGAGGCTCTGCAGGAGATCTGCTTTGTAGGGTCGTTATGGAGACACCAGTTAATTTGACTAATAGGCAGAAAGAGTTACTTGAAGAATTTCAGGAAATTTACGAGTCTCAAGGGAAAAGACAGTCGCCCAAAAGATTTTCGTGGTTTGATGGTGTCAAAAAATTTGTGGATGGTTTGCGCGCATAATGGCGTTATTATCCTTTCAGCACTTTTACCTTTAGTTCGCTATGCTTGATGGATTTGAGTCTTGGCCCAAATTGGGTAACAACTTGGGCCGAAGCTACACTTGCAAAGTTACCTGCTTCTCTGAAATCCAAGTTTTGGGTTATTCCATATAAAAACGCGCCAGCAAACATATCTCCAGCTCCATTGGTGTTTACCGCCGTCACTCTTTGAGGGGCGATAGAAATGTATTCGCTGCCATCAAAAAGAGTTGCTCCATTTGCTCCTCGGGTCACAGCAAACTGCTTTGCGACTGTACTCATTTTCGAGCATGCTTGTTCGAAATTCTCTGAGTTAGCCCAAATTTTAAGCTCCTCTTCATTGCAAAATAAAAGATCAACTCCTCCTGCTAAAACATCATCTATAGCATCTTTAAAGTGAGTGACGACAGCAGGGTCAGAAAACGTGAGTGCAACCTTAACGTCGGACTTCTTGGCGCAATTTTTAAGTTCCATGATCGCCTTTCTCGCAGAATCAGATGAAACAAGAAACCCCTCAATGTAGACATATTCAGATTTCTTAGCAGCCTCAAGATCAATCTCATTAATTGATAAATCAGCGGATACACCGAGATAGGTGTTCATCGTGCGCTCTGCGTCTGGAGTGACCATTATTAGACACTGTCCAGAGATACCTGTGTTTTTTAGGTGTCTACTAGTTTCTATATTATTATGTCCAAGTTCTTTTAGAAAATACTCACCCACAGGGTCATTTGCGACCTTGCAGGAATAGAAGGCTTTTCCGCCAAACTGAGTTAACGCATACATGGAGTTGCCAGCTGAACCACCACCGGATTGTGTTTTTACTTCATATCTTTGTCTTAAGGTTTTGGACAACGATTGGTGTCCTTTTCTATCTAAAAGAGTCATGCAGCCTTTTTCAATGCTCTGCTCTTTCAAAAAATCTTCATTAACTTCAAACTCAGTATCGACCAGAGCATTTCCTATACCGTAAACATCATATTCTTTCATAAAGATCGGCTCACACTAATTATTTTTGATCGCCTCAAAGGCGAGGCTCGACGCATCTAGAGTTTTCCTTATTTCTTCTTCAGTGTGTGCCATTGAAACGAAACCGGCTTCATACATTGAAGGAGCCAAGTATACCCCGTTATTCAACATTTCGTGAAAATAAGTTCGGAAGTTCCTTTCATTTGATTCCATCACTTCCTTGAAAGTTTTTACTTTTTTATTTGTATTAAAGAAGCAGCCAAACATACCTCCCGCTTGATTAGTGGTAAACGGCACATCTGCTGCAGAAGCGCGTTCCTCCAATCCATTCATAAGTAATTTAGTTTTCCTGTGAAGTTCTTCATAAAAACCTGCTTCGCTGATAACTTCAAGCATTGCCAGTCCAGCAGCAACCGCAAGCGGACTTCCAGAGAGCGTGCCTGCCTGGTAGACGCCGCCGCTTGGCGCTATCTTTTCCATGATTTCTGCTCTGCCTCCGAAAGCACCAATCGGCAATCCGCCCCCTATCACCTTGCCTAAAGTTGTTAGATCTGGCAAAACCCCATAAATCGATTGAGCGCCGCCTAGCGCCACCCTAAAGCCAGTCATTACTTCGTCAAAAATTAAAACAGATTGATTCACAGTACACTGCTCCCTGAGTAGCTCAAGAAAACCAACGTCGGGGGGAACAAAATTCATGTTACCGGCTATGGGTTCAACAATTACACATGCGGTATCCCCGCCGTGAGCATCAAAATATTCTTCAACTGCTTCCGTATCGTTATAGGGCAGGACATGAGTTAAATCTGTGTACGCGCTGGGTACGCCCAAAGAATCTGGTTGGCCGATGGTTAAAGCGCCTGAACCTGCTTTTACTAGAAGTCCGTCTGCATGGCCGTGATAGCATCCCTCGAACTTTACGACTTTATCTCTATTAGTGAATCCTCTTGCTAGCCTGATTGCGCTCATGGTCGCTTCGGTGCCAGAAGTGACTAATCTTACTTCCTCAATGGAGTGAACGTGCTTACAAATCTTCTCGGCAATCTCAATTTCCGCTTCTGTTGAGGCGCCAAAACCTATTCCTTTTTTCAGTTGAGTTTGAATTGCTTCAATGATCCGCTCATGTCTGTGGCCAAGAATTAAAGGACCAAATGCTCCCACATAGTCGATGTAGCGGTTTTCATCTACGTCAACCAAATAGGGGCCAAGTCCTTCTTTGAAGAACAAGGGATCACCACCAACTCCCTTGAATGCGCGAACCGGAGAGTTAACTCCACCGGGTATGAAATTTTTAGCTCGGTTGTAGAGTTCTTGAGACTTAGATTTTTTCATGTGATTAGAGTTCTTTCCCTTGACTGAAATAATTTGTTAAGTGACTTGATGTTGCTATATACCTCTTTCGAACCAAGCGCAGTGTTAACTGCCGCAAGCATGTCTGCACCGGCATTTACCAAAGATCTGCCGTTTTGAGTATCTATCCCTCCTATAGTAACTATGGGTAACGAGAGGTTCTTAGAAACCTCACTCAGTATGCTTTTTGCAGCTGGCGGTGCATCAGGTGTAGTTTTAGAAGGAAAAAAGCGACCAAACGCAATTGGTTTCATGATAAATTTAACTGCTTAAAAACTCGGCTTAACTACAATTAATACGACGATTGCTACTAGAAGCAAGACGGGAAGTTCGTTAAAGACACGGAAAAATATGTGGCCCTTGTATCTTGGTTCTTCCCTAAGCTTAATCATATACCACCAACAGTAGGCGTGCTGAATGATCAGTAGTGCGACAAATGCAAGTTTCAAATGCATCCACCACCAAGCCATGAAATAACTCCAGTTCGCGAAAAGTAGCCAGATGCCAAGAATAATTGTTCCGAAGGCGGAAGGAGTCATAATCGCCCAAAATAATTTTCTTTCCATTACCTGGAAGCGAGCTAAACTGATTTCGTCATCGCTCATTGAGTGATAGACAAACAGGCGAGGCAGGTAAAATAATCCAGCAAACCAGCAAACAACAAATACAATATGTAAAGC
>CACAEJ010000034.1 GCA_902531515.1 uncultured Pseudohongiella sp. | reverse complement strand
TATTAATGATACCGGCTTGCATCTTGACAGTTGCCGGATTCATTACCAATTCATACATACGATGGCAAGTGCGAAATCCATTACTGACTGGTTCAGTGCTATGGGCTACTGCGCATCTTTGGACAAATGGAGACCTATCGTCGATACTGTTGTTCGGGGTTTTCGCGATTTGGAGCCTGATGAAGCTAATAACGCTTAGACGAAGCAGTGTTAGACTCAAACCAGAGATAAGCTGGTTCTGGCGCGATTTTACAGCTGTTATATTTGGGTTAACTATTTATCTTACGATTTATATCTGTCACGGTTACCTATTTGGAGTGGGCCTTGCGGTACAGTGAAAGACAACTTTTAGCAACCATCTTGTGCTTCATATTTAGTATGCCTGCACATAACCAAATCCAGAACAATTTGGAGTCTGGTTGGAGCGGTGAATGGGTTGCCGAGGGGACAATCTTTAAGGTTGGCGTTGAAGTTGAGGGCTCGGATTTAATTGTCTACCAAATTGAATCTATGGGCTTCGATTGGACTAATGAGATTGGAGAATTAAAGGGAAACATTGCAACAATCGACGTAGAATACTCTGGAGTCAAAGGCATAATTCAAGTCGAATTTATCGATGAAACAACTGCAAGCATTTTCGCTGCCAGTTGCATTCCCGAATATATGGTTGTTTGTCTCCTTGCAAAAGATCAGAAAGCCGTCTTTAAGAAAATATTATAATTAGGGTAAATCTACACATTAATCACGTATATCCAAAAGAGAACAACTGTTTAGACCTGCCAAAACCCTGGCATTAATTACCAACAAGACTCACTTAATCAAACAAGCTCATCCGTGGTCTCTATGACTTTACTTACAATGCCGTATGACACCGCCTCCTCAACGGTCATCCAATAATCTCTATCCGTATCTTTCGCCACCCTATCAAGAGGCTGATCTGTTTCCTTTGCGATGAGTTGATTTATACGTGCTTTGGTCCTTACTATTTGCTCAGCTTGAATTGCTATGTCAGTAGCATCACCTCGAGATCCTCCCAAAGGCTGATGAATAAGAAAACGAGTATTCGGCAGGGCAAACCGCTTATCTTTATCTGCCGCTAAATAAATCGTGGTAGCTGCACTAGCAACCCAACCAGTTCCAATTACTCTTACAAAAGGCTTTATAAATTTTATGATGTCATAGACCACGTCGCCAGACTCTACATGTCCTCCAGGAGAGCTTATATACAGGGTTATTGGGTCGTCACCTTCCGCAGCTAACGCCAATAACCGTTCTGTGATAGAGCGGGCGAGCTTGTCATTAATCTCTCCGAATATAGTCAAAGATCTCGATTTAAATAATTTCTCATCTATGAAAGCAACAGCTCTTGAGTCGCTTTTAAGATCGCTTTCCTTTTCCGAAGAGTAAACACTCATGAATTAATCCTCTTTCATCATCTATAAATTCTAAGAGCAAGGCTCTTGCTTAAATCGAACGAACGCTATTATTTTCCATAAATCATCATCCCCTTCTGGAAAATTGGTTCCAAAACCCACCATACGCGTATCAGGAATTCCAGCCGTTACAATATTAAAAAGATCGTCGTCGGTCTCGCCATTATACCAATAACAGTCAAATAAATTATCTGCGTCCGCATCTAAATCGTCAAATTTATGACATTGACTCGCACAACTTCCCAAGAACAACGCCTCACCTCTACCCAATGACTGAGGGTCCTCTGCAAAAATCTCAACAATTGTCTTGTCCACCACGGTCGATTCTTCGCTGTTGCAACCCAACATTACCCCTAAGACCAAGTAAGTTAATAGAAATCTCTCTAGTCCGGCTGGCTGAAACTTATTTACACTGATCATAAAAACAACTTTATGATTTAGTTTAAAAAACCTCATCGACTTTCTGGACCAAGCGGCTTGAAAGTCATAAGCAATTGGGGGAGCAACGTAAGCGACCCTATTAAAGCGACTAACATAGCGAAACTTGTCAGAAGTCCAAAAACTATGGTGGGGATAAAATTTGAAAGTGACAGAATTGAAAATCCAGCTACTATTGTCATTGAGGTAAAATACATAGCTCGACCTATACTATTGTGACAACAAAACATGGTTTCTCGATAGTTGCCAAACCGAGAAAATTCTCGCCGAAATCTTTCCATATAATGGATGGTATTGTCGACCCCTATTCCTACTGAGATTGCTGCAATCGTTATAGTCATTATATCCAAGGGAATGTCTAACCAGCCCATAATTCCAAGAACCAAGGCTGCAGCTATTGCATTTGGGATGATACAAATAATGGCAATAGGCAAAGACTTAAAAAGAGTCAAGAACATCAACATGATAGCAAGCATTACCACACCGATAGTTAAAATTTGGGACTGAAATAAGCTCTGCAAAACATTGTTATACATGACTAAAATACCACTAAGCCTAACTTGATCGTCGGCAAATCCAAACTCAGATTCTATCCCCTTTTCTATCCTTCGAAGTAGCTCATCTCGATTTAAATCCTCCGCAGATTCTATCACTCGCACGTTAAAGCGGAGCTGATTGTCATCTACAGAAACAAAAGGATTGAGAACAGTATCCTTTAAAGTTTCAGGGATACGGCTATAGAGCAGGGCCCATAATAAACCGTCAATAGGCTCACCATCATTTAGAATTTTTGCAAGTTGGATAACAGACCCAAAAGACAATACTTTTCCGGTTTGAGGATCTACATCCAAATAGTTATGGATCTCTTCGATCTGGTTCATTTTGGGTGCAGTAAACCAATACGCGTCATTATCTTCATCGCTGCCAAAACCGTCGTCAAAACCTCCCCCAAAAGAGTCATCAAACTCGTCAGGATCTAATGGTAGGTCCACTATGACATCAAAAGAGAGAGTACCCCCTAGCTTTTCATCCAGAAGCGACATGCCCTGGTATATCTCCGTGCTTTCTCTGAAATAGTCGATGAAGCTATTCTCTACTCGTAATCGCGTCAAACCAAGGATACTCAGAATTAAAATCAGTCCATAAATAACAAGTATTTTGCCCTTAAAGTTATCTGTGATTTTAGCTAATGCACTTGTAAGGTTAAGCCGCAAATCTGATGAGAAAATTGTATCGTCTTCTTTCAAGCTACTCATAACAGCGGGGAAAAGGGTAAAAGCAACAATTAAAGCAGTTGCCACACCCATCATCATCATCCAACCAAAAGTTATAATCGGAAGTATGCCACTTACAATAAGAGACCCAAACGCTACGGCTGTTGTGAGAGCAGTGTAAAAGCATGGTCGAAACATACTTTTCACCGAGTGCCGCAGCACTTTCGCATGATTGCTGTAGTGACGAGTTGCCCTAAGCTCTCTATAACGAACCATTAAATGCACGGTCAAAGAAATAGTGATAATTAACAGTAAGGATATGAAATTAGAGGAAACGACCGTTACTCTCCAATCCATTAATCCTAAAATGCCAACCATGATCGTACCTGCAACACCACAACAAAGTAATGGCATCGCAACCCAACGCAGTTTCTTAAATATCAATCCCAAGGCGACAATAATGAGAAGCACGACGGCAATACTAAATGTACGAAGGTCGGCTTCAACGAAGGTAACAAGATCATCGGCTATCATCGGCGCACCACCAAGAAAAATCTCAGCCTCATCTTTATAGCCCTCTAACACCCCGCGAATCCCGCCTATTAGCTCATGCTGCCGGTCCGCAGCAAAAACACTATATTCAGCATACTCAGCTTCAACTCTTTGTAGCTCACCAACTTCATCTGGGTTTAATTCGCCTGATCGTTGAGAATTCTGAAGAGTCGTTCGCTGAAAAAGTAGCTCTCTTGACCGTTCATCGATTTCAAAGGCAACTAGCAAGCCTGCGGTATTTCCATCTAAGCTCAACAATGCATTTTGGAAGACAGGATTAGCCATGATCTCTTCTTGAGCAAGTTGCAGATCTTGCTCCTCATCTAAGATAGTCAAATAATCCTCAGAAATTCCAGTCAGGGGTGTATCTCCGAATACAGGGACATTCAAAATGGAGTCGACAGCATCGACCCGAGGTATGGACAGCAAATCATCACGCAATTGGGTTAATCGCGCGAGCGAGGATCGGTTGAAAAGATCATTTTTAGGTGTGTAAGCTACAATCACCGAGTCTCCCGTGCCATATCTTTCACTGACTTCGCGCGAGAATTCGAGCACCGGGTCATTCTCTAACAATAAGGAGTCTGCTGATGCGTCTAAACGAAAGTTTTGCGCGTGCCATGCAAAGAAGGCAACAAAGAGAGTGAGCGCTAAGATAACTAACCTGGGCTTACCAAACACAATAAACTCATATTGCTCAGCGCCTAGTTTAGACATACTTTTATTTTTCACTAAAACAACTCAACTAATTCCAATAAAGGACTCTAAACCAGGAGTACTGCCAATTAACTAACAGAAATATCGATGATTGAGCTTACCCTTGATCGGAAAGGGTCTCAAGAATTTTAAATCTCAATATGAGGATAATTAACTCATTGTTTCTACGATGTTTTATTTGACTGTTGCCGATTATGAAAGTAGCAATTTCCTCCAGCCTACCTTAGAATGAGCACATTAAGGAGTATAAGAATGAAATATGGTGCGATTCTCTTATTTGTATCGATTTGGTACTCAGCGGTGATAGGTGATGAGTGGCTGCGGTCGGTGCCGGAGTTCGAATTAACAGACCATCTGGGTAACGTTCATACCTTAAAAGATTATGAGAAATATGAGCTCGCGGTTTTCTACGTTCAAGGGGTTGGCTGCCCGATAGCTCGGATTGCACTGCCTAATTATCGAGAAGTACGAGATGAATACGCCAGCAAGAATATCGCTTTCACCATGTTTAACTCCAACATTCAGGACAACTTGATGAGAATTTCCAGGGAAGCGGATGAATTCGGTATAGATTTCCCAATAATGAAGGACGAGGGCCAAAAATTAGCTAAGGCGCTTGGTGTTGAAAGGACAGCCGAAGCTTTTGTATTCGATCCTGAGACACAAGAGGTTTTATTTCGAGGACCAATTAATGATCAACTCGGTTATGAGACACAGCGCAATAACGCTAGCAAGTGGTACTTAAAGGATGCCTTGGACACCATCTTAGCAGGCGGACAAATAAACATAGATGACGTACCAGACTCCAAGGGTTGTCTTGTTGCAATCTTCAACAATTAGACATGCCCCTATCTTCCTAGTAATCGCCGTCTGTACTTGCCACTATCCTGTCCATTGCCATCGAGATATCGCTAAGGGCTTCTTAGTTGTTAAATAAGACAATGTTCATAATACACATGAAAACACTTCTTATTCTTACAGCTTTAGCTTCGCTGCTGATTAATTGCGGAGCAAGCACAACTGCCTCACGAGAATTTGCCATATCCTTGCCAAGTGCCAGAATTGAGTCTCGAGAAATGCCAACTCAGCGTGAGGTGCTGGAAAAAACCAAGGTAGTTGTTCTAGGTACCGGCACACCCATCCCTGATGCGAGCAGAGCCGGCTCTAGCATAGCAGTAATACACAAGGGTAATGCGTACTTATTTGATGTCGGGGCCGGTGCTGTTCGTCAAGCGACAATAGCTCGCTATTTGTATGACATACCGTCTCTATATCCTTCTCAGATCTGCTGCGTTTTCCTTTCACACTTACATAGTGATCACACTTTGGACTTGTCTGAGTTAGCCCATACTTTATGGTGGCGACGCAGCAACCCGCTGCTCGCTTGGGGACCTGAAGGTATATCTCGCATCTCAAAAGCTATAACAGACATGATCGCGATAGACGCTGATTTTAGGATCAATGGTTTACAACCTGTTGCCAACTCAGAAGGTTTCAAAATTTCCGATAAAACTATCGAGCCCGGCATAATCCTGCAGCAAGATGGTCTTAGTGTAGAGGCATTTCTCGCAAACCACGGAGATATTTCTCCTGCCTACGGTTTTAAGATCGTAACCGATGAACTATCGATAGTTATATCCGGAGACACAGCGTACAGTGATTTGATAGCTGAGAAATCCGAGGACGTAGACCTACTATTCCATGAAGTGATTAGTCGATCGGGCTTAAAAAGAAATTCACCTGCATTTCAACGCTATCACAATAGTGTGCATACCACTTCGGACGAACTAGCGCGGCTGGCCACCTTAGCGCGACCAAAAAAACTCATTCTCTACCACGGCTTATTCTACGGAACTGAAGAAGCCGCGGTTTTAGATGAAATTAGAGCCCTGTATGATGGTGAGGTAATCCTTGCGAAAGATCTAGACGTTTTTAGCAGAGAATAGCATCAGCAGAAATTTGAGTTGCTTTTGCTACAAAAATTTCATGGTGATCCGCTATTGGTATTGTCAAACTAAAGATGAAAAAATTAACCTTTGAATTTACTTACCCTTAAATTTTTAACATCAGAAAATGTTGCGGAAGCAACCGTACTGAACAGGATTCCTCTCTTTATTCTTGCGGTGATTTTAACTTGCCTGTTGGGATCCGGGATTTTTAGGACGACATTCAATAGTTCACTCAGCGCACTCCTAACACAAAGCGATCCTTATCTAAATGAGTTAGAAGAAATGGACCAGACTTTCCCGTCAAACGGAGAAATTCGCTTTGCTTTCGTCGCTGACAAAGGCGCTACAGTTTTCGATTCTAAAATTCTTCTTGCCATCTCTGATTTAAAAGAAAGATTTGTTGCTATACCCAAAATTCAGGGCATAAACACTATACTTGACTTTACCTCCCCGGAAACCCAGAGGAGACTGTTTAGCAAGGCTATTGATGACTTGAGTGACTCAGAAATTGCAGAGATAAGTGAAGTTGCCAAGAATGAGAGGTTTTTAACAACTAATTTATTGTCCCCCGACGGCAGACTTACATTCGCCATTATTGAAGTCAATACTCGAGACTCCTCTAATGCAGAACGATTAGAAATTGCGGACTCAATCTTGGAACTAAAAGAGGAATTGAGCAGTTTGCACCCTGAAGTAAATTTATTCGCTAATTCTGACGTGATACTTGAAAAAGCAAGTCAGCAGGACATGGTGGACGATTTAACTCAATTAATGCCCCTTGTTATTCTGCTATGTGTAGCGGTAATTTGCTATTGCTTTAAGTCGTTGGCTATTGGAGCATGCATTCTTGCGCATGTCGCATTCACCATTATTTGTACTGTTGGGACTTTGGGCTTTTTTGGTCTTTCGTTTAATAATATTTCGGTTATTGCCCCTTTAGTCGTCGTAATTATTTCAGTGGCCAATAGTGTGCATATCATATCAATCTTTAAGCAAGGTCTTTATCAAGGCAAAGAAGATGTCGAAGCCATGATTTATAGCTTGAGACACAATATACGACCGGTATCTTTAGCCGCAGTAACCACAGCTATCGGATTCACCTCATTAAGTATGTCTTCATCGCCAGCCATACAAGATTTTGGACGCATAGTCTCGGCAGGCATTGGCTTCGCTTATGTGCTCACAATCCTTATGCTGCCTTTCATGCTAGTTAGAGTATCCGGCATATCTTCAGTCTCAAAAAAGTCTGGTGTAACTTTTTTTCAACCTCAACTTAGAGATCTCATCAAATTCACCACGCGGAACGATAGAGTTATTTTTTTCATATGCTCTACTTTAGCTGTGTTCACATTTTTCCTTTTGCCGCTTAATGAGACTGACTTTAATCGTTTAGATTTCATAGCCTCTGATTCAGACATTCGCGAATACTATGATGTTGTCAGTGAGAGCATGAACCGTGGTTTAGGCCTCAACTATGCAATCGAAACTCAAATCGAGAATGGAGCCATCGATCCCGCGTTTTTGCGAGAAGCTGATAAATTTACATACTGGCTTTCTGAACAAGATGAAATCGAGTCAGTGATCAGTATCGTCGAAGTGATAAAAACGATAAATAGAATTCTTAATGATAATGATGAACAGCAATACAATATACCTGCAAAAAGTCAAACCAATTTCAATTATCTAAATGCTTATCGAACAGTGGAGGATAATTTTCTTCCGCTAAATCGATTCATTGATGAGGATTATTCAGCCATCACGCTCATCATCAACGCAAGAGAGATGACTAATCAGCAAATGATCGACCTTGATGAAAGAATTACTCAGGAATATCCTAAAGCTTTCTCTTCTGCTTCACTGATACATGGAAGCGGCGTATTACTTTTTGCCAGGATGGATGAGCTCGTGACGATTGAGTTGTTGCAAGGCTACTCTATCAGTCTACTTTTGATTACCCTCTGCCTAACTCTTGGTTTTAGTAGCCTCCACTTTGGTCTCTTGAGTGTAATTCCCAATTTATTACCCGCAACCATGGTCTTTGGCTTTTGGGCTTTCTTTGTAGGACAAATCGATCCATTTGTCATGATGCTCTTCAGCATAAGTATCGGATTGGTTGTTGATGACACAGTACACATCCTTAGTCATTATCTTGAGAATCGACGTGCTGGAGCCAGCAAGGCCGAAGCGATTGGAAATTCGATCAGTACGGCAGGACCAGCTCTCACCGTCACAACGATGGTTCTGGCTCTAGGGACAACAGTTTTAATCTTTGCAAACACTCTATACTTCCAACAATCAGCAAAACTACTAGTGCCTATAGTCGTTTTGGCATTAGTACTTGACCTACTCTACTTACCCACGATCCTTAAACGTTTTGATACTCAATTTAAAATACAACAAATTGTGACTTCTTAAATTATTCCGAATAAGATTAAGATATGTAACTAGCAGAGGAAATTTTTATGATTGACGGATTGAATAAAGTTAAATT
Source organism: uncultured Pseudohongiella sp. (assembly GCA_902531515.1). GTDB lineage: Bacteria > Pseudomonadota > Gammaproteobacteria > Pseudomonadales > Pseudohongiellaceae > UBA9145. The sequence goes on along the minus strand of CACAEJ010000034.1, from coordinate 2,658 downwards.
CTGTATAGCTCTTTCGAGTTTTCTACTATTAGGTCAAATGCCCATGGCATTAGGACAATCTCCTGCCTCCGATCTGGAGTCAGAGTTTCTAATGGAGCTTCTGTTGGATGTTGATCCTCAATTGGATGCAGGGCACACATCTATTGCCCCTGTGACCGGCGGATCGTTTTCTGGAGCAAGGTTGCAAGGCACCGTTCATAGCGGCGGGGCTGACTGGATCACCCAAGTTTCTGGCCACAGCAGTCTGGATGTTCGAATAACACTGGAAACAGAAGATGGCGCAATTATTTACATGACTTATAAAGGGGTAGTGGCGCGAGGTGATTCAGGTCTGTACTGGAGAGTAACACCCGTATTCAATACAGCATCAGAAGAATATGATTGGTTAAATCATAAAGTTTTTGTGGGCAAATCTAAACAAATAGAAGGCAAAGTTGCTTACGACATATTTGAAATCCTATAGTAAGCAGCTTTATAACTCACGCTATAAAAAAACCGATAGCCTTAGTACTTCATGGCTATCGGTTTTGATATGCAAATAACCTATCTTGAACGATAGAGGTTAATCGTCGCCTCCCTGGCCTACATCTTTCCATCGAACAGCCCCAAAGAACATTTCATCCCAACTTTCATTACCCCAGTCGACATTTCTATCTGGATCAGGATTCGCTGGATTTTGTGACGAATTATCCCAAGCTGCCACAGCGGTGATCTTGGTTCCTCCTGGCACAAACTTTGGTTGTTCGTAGGTGTAACTGAGTTGCCAATTATAATTATACCTTGCGACGTTGATTAACTCTTCGCTAGATCCATCTGGGTAATCAGCATAGAAGCGCATTCGCTTCCCACGAAAATGCATGTGCGGTAAATAGCTGTGGATATGCGCATCATTCTCAATAACTATACTTGCGGTCTGCTCAAATGCTGGATCATGAGCCGGAATCGTAGTCCAACCGAAAGGGAAAACGCATGCACAGCGACCAGACATCCTTTCCTCTGGCACTTCTCCCACAGGGTAAAACCAGACACCCAACTGGCTGCGATCGAGCGTTTCACGACCATTTGGCGTATAATGCATGTTCAGATGCAAAGTAGAACCCGCTTTTACCAACCCTCCAGTATTGGGAGGAGCAAGATCTGGCGTATCCCCTGGAATATAGGCAGTGATATCTGCTTTATCCGGATTACCATCGCCACCCAAAAATCGGCGACCGGACTCGCCGGGAAAATCCAATCTGTTTACCGTATGGTGGAGCACCGTTCGGTCACCTGCGATAATCTGACTTCCCTTAAGCCATCGATCTTCTGGCATGTCAAATACAACTTCCACATTAACAAAAACCCCATTACCAGTTGCTGGGACGGTAGTCGCCGGTATATCCAAGATCATATCTGGTTCACCAAAAGCCCACTTCGACTTTGGCCACTCTAGATTGGCGAGCGGGTCAAGATCTCCGTCCTTAGGTGCGCCGGCCTCTACCCAAGCAATGATGTTTCGTACATCCTTGTCGTCAACAAGCCTATCATTAATAAATTCACCTATATGACCATCTATTTGTCCTGGCGGCATGCGGCGAGTCATTAATACCTCTCTGATCATCGGAGACCAACCCTTCACCATTGTGTAACTATCCATCGCAAACGGCGCAACGCCACCCTCACGATGACAGCTCGCGCACTGCTCTGCCAATACTGGGGCTATATCGGCCACGTATGATGGAGTTTCCTTTTGGGGATAGCTAACTATCATGCCATTGGTTTCAACAACTCTTGGACTTATTTCTTCATTCTCAAGCAACTGTTTGAGAGCAACCTCAGCTGAAGGAACAGTTCCCCGAAACTCGACAGAAAAACGTTTTGGATCGAAGATCAGCACTTCACCTACGCGCTCGATACCAAGGGTCTCGGAAATTACCCTTGCATCATCCATTAACACGGGGATGTCGACTCCGTGCTCTTTTACCCTTTCTTGCACTGCTTCCCTATTAAGTCGACCCATAGGGTTTATCATCATGAACTCAACACCAGCTTCTTCATACTTTGACTTAAGATCGTTAAATCCAGACACTGCAGCTGAAGCCGACTCACTGTCATTCGATTGAACAAGAAACACGATAGCTTGATGATCGTCGTACCAGCTCATACCGTGGTGATAACCGTCTTGATCTAGAAGAGAAAAATCTCCAACTCGGTCAGCGGCACTCACCAAAACAGGTACCATAATCAATGTAGACAGGAAACTTCTTAACATTTTCCATCACCTCACTTCTCTTTAACAGTAATTTACCAGTCTCGATGCCACTAATGACGCTCTCCACGCCAATCTCAAAGGTTCTTTCCTATGCCTTTTGAACGATAACTGGAAGATACCTAACTCTAAGGACTCAATCTACCCAGGTCAACAACCTTTATATCGCTTTATCGCACACTACACCCAACTAAACTCAACAAATTAAGCCCTATTTTAGCGCATCTGCAGCTTGCAATATTTCCTTAATTTGTTGGAACAAATGAGAATTTGTAATCAACAAATCATTTTCATAAAACTGGGGATCTTCACCCCTTGGCAGTTCGCTGAAGTGGCCACATACAGCACCTGCCTCTTGGGCAATTAGCCGTGCTGCTGCAAAATCCCATAAATTCAAACTTTCATAATAT
>CACAEJ010000033.1 GCA_902531515.1 uncultured Pseudohongiella sp. | reverse complement strand
TAAAGCAAAAGAATTACTGGATTTGGTTGGACTAGAGGAACGTTTGCTAGAGGCTCCAGTCTCTAATTTGTCGCTTGCCGAAAAGCAGTTAGTGGAATTGGCAAAGGCCCTATCTCTGCCTATCGACCGGACCAGTTTACTAATCTTGGACGAGCCGACAGCTGCGTTGAATTCTTTTCAAGCCGAGCGCCTTCATAACATACTGCTTGATCGGGCACGCCAAGGGGTGAGCATTCTTTATGTGTCGCACCGGCTGGAGGATGTTCTGTCTGTATGTGATGAGGTGTCTGTTCTCCATGATGGCGAGATCAAGTTGACTTCTGCTGCCAGTCAATTGACCAGCAACAGATTAATAGAGGTCATGACCGGAAAAGAGCCACAGCGGCAAGGTGAGGATATGCCGAGAACGTATGGCAGCGCTAGATTGAGAGTTGAAGATCTCTCAAGCAGAGATTTACCGCACCCAGTCTCGCTGGTGTGTCATAGTGGAGAGATATTGGGAGTTGCGGGTCTGGCAGGGTCAGGTCGATCTGAGCTGCTTCATGCTATTTATGGCTTCGGCCTCGAGAGGAATGGCAATGTAATACTATGCGGTGCCGAACAGGGAGGTGAGGCTCAGGTTAAGATCAAGTCTCCCAGCGAGGCAGTAAAGAATGGAATTGGTTTAATTGCGGAAGATAGAAAATCTCAGGGCATTTTTGCGAATCAAACGTTGTCGATGAATGTGACTGTAGCCGGTCTGGGTAAGCTTGGGAAAGGATTGATTGCACTGTTTCCTGATCGAGAAAAGCAGCGGACTATGCAGCTGATATCTTCGCTGAAAATTAAATGTCTTGGGCCCTCTCAGACCATTGACCGGCTGAGTGGAGGAAACCAACAAAAAGCACTCCTTGCTAGATGGCTGGAAGTAGGGGCGAGTGTCTGGCTTTTGGATGAGCCGACTCGTGGAGTCGATGCAGAGTCGAAGTTGGCAATTCACAGACTGCTTCGAGAACTCCGAGATAGGGGTGTTGGTTTAATCATGGTTTCAAGTGAAATGGACGAGTTGACCAGCGTGTGCGATCGAATCCTTGTGATGTCAAATAAGAAGCACGTCGATACCTTTGCTCGCGGCTATTGGAGTAAAACGCTATTACTAGAGGCGGCTTTCAGTGAATACAAGACTAAAGAGTTGGCCTAATTGGTTTATATCAATATTTTTGGGATTTAATGTCCATGCAATCTGTCACTAAATTATTGAAATCAGCAAGAGAACTGTCGCTATTTTTTGATGAGCTTTTTATCTTACTTGCCCTAATTATCCTCACTCTGTTTTTTGGCTTAACAGCAGAAAATTTTTTTTCTATGAGCACATTATTCTCGATTTTAGCTCAGTTGCCGACGTTGACTGTAATTACGATAGGTATGACTCTAGTATTAATCAGCGGCGGCATCGACTTATCTGTTGGTTCCGTTGTCGCGCTATCGAGTGCCATTGTAGGTATCAGTTTTTCGGTGCTTGAGTTGCCTTTCTTTCTTGCAGCAGTTTTGGGCATTTTTGCTGGCGGTTGTGCTGGGTTGGTAAACGGTATTCTTGGTAGCTACTTTCGTTTGCCTATTTTTATTGTCACTCTTGGAATGTTAGAAATTTCGAGGGGTATGACCTACATGATTACAACTTCCCAAACTGTCTATATTGGCCCCACTATTCAATGGCTTTCTCTACCAATACCAGGTCTTGGAATATCTGTCTCCTTTGTTATTGCGCTAATATTAGTTGTGGTTGCTCAACTTCTTTTAACTAGAACGGTGTTTGGGCGTTACCTTATAGCCATAGGAACTAATGAAACAGCCGCAAAAATTTCAGGTATTCGAACGGAGCCTTATCTGGCATCGGTATTGGTTGTCTCTGGAATGCTTGCGGGCATAGGTGGGATGATGAGCGCATCATATCTTGGTGCCTCTGACCCAAATGCTGCAATTGGGTTAGAGCTTTCAGCTATTGCGGCCGCAGTTATCGGTGGTACAAGCTTAATGGGAGGAAGAGGTTCCGTTATCGGAGCGTTTATCGGAGTTTTAATCATTTCAGTTTTGCAAAATGGGTTGGCACAGCTTGGAGTCTCAGAGCCGTTCAAACGGCTGATCACAGGCATGGTAATAATTTTAGCGGTTCTGATCGACCGCTGGAGACACCGTCGATGAAGTTGAATGACAGAAATGGGTATTATTGGGCTTACAAAAAATAAAATGCACTTCTATGGTCGTTAGTTCGTTTCTGAGCATCACATATTCTGTTAGAGTTAATTCAAAGGTCTTTGCTCCGATTGGCGGTTTTGAGCTAATAAGAGGTTGAGGTCGGATTTTTCGGCATAATCCGCTTATCAAGAAGAGAAAAGATAATAAAAACAAGGGACTAAAAGAATGTTAAAGGTTTTTGGGATTAAACTCTGTAAAGCTGTCTTTGGGCACATGCCCTTGAATTGGTCAGGATTTTCGGTAGTCGTCTGCTTTGCCATGTCTATCTCTGCTAACGGTATAGCTCAGCAGGGACTTAATTCAGGTTTTATTTCTGGAAGTGTTTCGAGCGGGCATGGTGCGGAGGAAGGGGTTTGGGTCATAGCTGAAACTGATGACTTGGCCACTCACTTCACAAAGATTGTGGTGACAGATGATCAGGGCCGCTTTGTTTTGCCGGAGTTGCCAGATGCTCTTTTTAAGGTCTGGGTTCGAGGTTACGGTTTAGTGGATTCGGGACCAGTGCAGTTGAGAACAGGCGCAGAGGAAGTCAAGCTGCGAGCTTTTGTAGCCTCTGATCCCACACTTGCAGCGCAAGTTTACCCAGCGAATTACTGGTATTCACTTCTGGAGGTTCCCGCAGAAAACGAATTCCCAGGCACCGGTAGCGGTGGGAACGGGATTGGTGAAATGATGTTTAGCCAAGATAGATGGCTAGATATGACTAAGCAGGGTTGTCAGTTATGTCATCAGCTAGGAAATAAGGCCACCCGAACTCTGGATCATTTAAATCATCTGAACTTTGAATCTAGTGAAGAAGCCTGGCAGTACAGGACCGCGATGGGCATCCGAGGCGCGTTCATGGCCGGATACGCAAATCGGTTCGGTCCGCGCGGTATGGAAATGTATGCCGATTGGACAGATCGTATCGCATCGGGGCAGCTCCCTCCGGTGCCCGAACGTCCGAGCGGGGTTGAACGCAATGTGGTAGTCACGCAATGGGACTGGGGTAGTGAGTCTTCTTATATCCATGACGAGATTACAACAGATAAGCGTAATGCCCTTTTGAATGCCGGAGGGAAAGTATACGCAGTTGATGGTGGGCATGGTGCTTTACTAGAACTTGATCCCAACACTCACGAATGGGAAGAAATAGTTATTGCGGTCAAGAATAACCCAGATAATCCCGCAGTTACGCGATTCGCCCAGAATTTTCCGGTGCCCTCAGCTTATTATGGGGATGAAGCTTTGTGGAAGCGGCCAGCGGACCCCCATAACCCGATGCTCGATGAACTTGGACGAGTCTGGATGACCACTAAGGTTAGGGGAAATGATCTGCCCGAATGGTGTCAGCCTGGCTCGGAGAATAAATTTGTTCAGTATTATCCGACGCGGGGTAGCTCACGTCAGGCATCTTATTACGATCCTGGTACTCAGGAGTTCGGATTAATTGATACTTGTTTTGGCACTCATCATTTGCAATTTGGTTGGGGTGAAAACAGGATGCTTTATTTTAGCGGTGGGGGTGACGTCATCGGGTTTATAAATACTCGAACATGGGATCGAACACAAGACGAACAGCTATCTCAGGGTTGGTGTCCCATGGTGGTGGACACCAATGGCGATGGTGTAATCAGCAAGCCTTGGAATCAACCAGTTGGTCCGCTCAGAGATCAGAATGAGGGTGGTGGCGGAGGCCGGTTGGTCGATGTAGATTTGGCTCTAGATACTAGGATGAGCCCCGGAAGTTATGGGATTATCGCCGATACTCAGGAAGAAGGGGTCGCATGGGGTGTGGGCACAGAATTTCCGGGACGAATTTATCGTCTTGAAATCGGGGATAATCCGCCGGAGACCTGTATTACAGAGGTTTATGAACTCCCCGTCATTGATGGAAAGCCTATGGGTTTCGGGCCGCGTGGCGTAGATATGGATAGTAACGGTATTGTCTGGACTGCCCTGTCTGGTAGTAGTCATATGGCGAGTTTTGACCGAAGCAAGTGTGAAGTATTGAATGGACCCTCGGTAATCAGCTCTCAACACTGTCAGGAGGGCTGGTCTCTTTATGAGGTTCCGGGGCCAGATATGGTGGGGACAACGCGAAAGGCAGATTTTCATTATTATAATTGGGTAGACATTTTTAATACTTTGGGGTTGGGTGAGGATGTGCCTATAGCCACGGGGTCTGGTTCAGACTCTCTGATTGCTTGGGTTCCTGAAACTGAAGAGTTTGTTCGTATGCGCGTACCGTATCCTTTAGGGTTTTACTCTCGAGGTCTTGATGGTCGGATTGATAATCCAGACACTGGATGGAAAGGTCGCGGGGTTTGGGCTAACTATGGTACTAATTTTAATTGGCACACAGAGGGAGGGAAAGGGACCACTAGTAAGATGGTGAAATTTCAGATTAGGCCTGACCCTTTATCAAATTAAGGTTGAGTGTTTTTACTAATTTTGATGGGAAATGATAATGAATAATAAGAAGCCAAAGCGTGATTACCCTACTACTTTGGATAGGCGATCTTTCATTAGGTCGGCGGTAACTTTTGCTACCGGGGTAGGCGTTGGTTCTAGAGGAATTCTTGCCGCACAAAGCATACCACCTATTCCTGTCACTGCTATAAACCATATGACCATAGCGGTGTCAGATCCTTCGGCCTCTGTTGATTGGTATCAACGATTGTTTGGTATGCCCATAGCGGCACGTCAGGGTAATACAATCGTTCTGCGGGTTGGCAATGGGCCCCAATTCATGGCGATCGGAGGTGGCTCTAGTGATAACCCGCGTATTACACACTACTGTTTGGATGTGGAGGGTTTTAACGACGAAAATTTGATTAGGATTCTCGCTGAGAATGGTGTGGAAAATACAGGTCAATCTGGACCCATGCAGTCACGGGTTAGGATGCGGGGGCCGGAGTTTGGGGGAGCTGTTGGTGGTACTCCGGAACTTTATTTTGGGGATCCGGATGGGATTGTGGTGCAGCTTCAAGATTCAACATACTGCGGTGGTAATGGTTTGTTGGGTGAAGAATGTTTGAGCACACCGGAGCCTGCTCCTGTTGAAGGACTAATTAAATTAGAGGAATTCAATCACTTTACTTTGTTCGTTTCCGACGCATTGCGCTCCAGGCGTTTTTATCAAGGCTTGTTTGGTTTACCAATCGATACTTACCAAGGCGCCATGCCCGTTCTCCGAGTAGGTGAAGGAAGGGAGTTTATTGCTTTGCCTGAAGTTCCTCCTGCTGCCGGCCGTATTCATCATGCGAGTTTCAATGTTACAAATTTTGATGTCGACCGTATTTTCTCGATATTAGAGAGCTACGGTTTAACTATTTTGGGTGAGGCTAGCGGCGCTACCGGACCACTACAGGCTTATGTGACGATGAGAGGCGCTGATCGTGGTGGAGCTTCAGAGGGCACTCCTGAGCTTTATTTTACAGATCCGGACGGTATTTTATTGCAGTTGCAGGATATTCGGTATTGTGGCGGAGCTGGATACTTTGGGGACCAGTGTGGCACGCCGGAGAATCCAACGGGAAGAAATTTGTAGGTCTTAATGAAGATAGCTACCGACATAGTTTTTCGTTTTAGTTTATCGAAAGCGATAGCTGCATTTTATGTTGTAACGATTGGCCTAATAAATGGAGCAGTGATTGCGCAAACTTCTGAAACTGTCTCGCCTCAGAGAGCATTGCTAGATCAGTACTGTGTCTCCTGCCACAATCAGGCGATGGTCAACAGCACGCCGATTGAAGGCGAGAATTTGCTTTTTACGCAGCTTCGTGGGTTAGGAATGACATTGGATAAGGAAAACGTTGATAACGTATCCGAAAACCCTGAGGTTTGGGAAAAGGTTGTCCGAAAGCTCAGGGTCGGTGTCATGCCTCCTCCGGATAATCCACGACCGGGACATGAAGACTACTCCGAGTTTCGTTACTGGCTGGAAGAACAACTTGATCAGGCGAATGCGGAGAAGGTGAATCCAGGAAGAACACAAGCTTTTCATAGACTAAACCAAGCAGAATACCAAACTGTTGTAGATCAACTATTAGGATTAAAGCTGGATGTTGAAGAGCTTATCCCCGCTGACCCACCAGATCGCAATGGTTTTGATAACAATGCCGAGGTTTTGTCCCTCTCGCCAGTATTGATGGAGAGGTACGTCTCAGCAGCACACAAGATAGCTGAGCTTGCCGTTGGGGCTACTCCTCTAGGAACGGCTATCAAGAGTTATGAAGTTCCCCTAAATCTAATTCAGAATGATCGTCTCGATGATCAATTACCATTTGGATCTCGGGGAGGTGCAGCAGTGACACATAACTTCCCCGTGGATGGTTTATATCGAATTAAAGTCAAATTGCAGACAAATTATGTCGACTTTGTTCGTGGTTACGATCAACCGCACCAAATTGAGGTCAGTTTAGATGGTGAGCGCATAGACGTATTTGAGTTCGGTGGAGATGCTCCCGGGCTGCCAGCGCCGTACAGCTTTGCCGGCAATATTCGGGGTAGTGATGACTGGGAAAAATTTATGATGGCAATTGCCGATGAGGGGTTTGAGTTGGAAATACCAGTGAAAGCTGGTCCTCGAATGATCGGGGCTACGTTTCCGAGAGAAATATGGGAGGCGGAAGGTATCGATCAGCCGCGGCTTTTTGGATACCACCTAGCGGTCACTGAATTACCTGACTCCAACCCAGCGCTCGGCAGTGTATCTATCGAGGGGCCAATTGTGTCACAAGGGCCGGGTCTCACACCTAGCAGAGAGATAATTTTTTCTTGCACTCCAGGAGATTACGACGCAGAACGAGTCTGCGCGAAGGAGATACTAACTGGTCTCGCAAGAAAGGCTTACAGACGACCATTAACCGAAGGTGACTGGTTGGAGTTAAGCGAATTCTTTGAATCCGGATTTAAGGAGGAAGGGTTTGAGAAAGGTATCCAGTTGGCATTAGAGCGCATTCTTGTTGCCCCTGATTTTTTGTGGCGCATCCAGCAGGATCCTCCGGGGCTTCCGCCGGGAGAGAACTATGAAATAACCGATTTGGAGTTGGCATCGAGGCTCTCATTTTTTCTTTGGAGCGGAGGGCCAGATGAAGAACTGCTTTCACTCGCTGAGAATGGGCGTTTACGGGAATCCGGCATAATTAAGAGCCAGGTGACTCGTATGATGGATGATCCAAAAGCCGAGGCCTTTATCAAGAACTTTATTGGGCAGTGGTTGTATTTACGAAACTTGGACAATGTGTACCCGCTCCCCTCGGCCTTTCCGGAATTTGATGACAACCTAAGGGAGTCGTTCAAGCAGGAAACGGAATTGTTTTTTGATGAACAAATTCGAGAAGATCATAGCTTGCTCGATCTATTTACTGCCAATTATAGTTTTCTGAACGAGCGACTCGCTGATCACTATGGGGTTCAAGGTATTTATGGGAATCATTTCCGGAAGGTTTCGCTAGACGGGCACAAAAGAGGGGGCTTGCTAGGTCATGGTAGCTTAATGACAGTTACTTCCTATCCAAATCGTACTTCAGTAGTCTTGCGGGGGAAGTTTGTGTTGGACAATCTCCTTGGCTCGCCGCCACCAGAGCCTCCACCTAATGTTCCAGCCTTAGAGGAGTCAAGTCAGACCGGTAAGCAGCTCACCATGCGCGAAGCGATGGCTCAGCATCGGGAGAATCCCGCCTGTCGGGTCTGTCATGCGGCTATGGACCCGATTGGTTTCTCTCTAGAAAACTACGACGCGATAGGAAAGTGGCGAGATATGTTTGCCGGTGTAGACGTTGATGCCTCTGGATTGTTGCCAGATGGAGCAGCATTTAATGGTAGGAAGGGCTTAGAGAATCTAATTTTAGATCGCCCTACGGATTTTGTTGCAACAGTTACGGAAAAACTGCTGACCTATGCTTTAGGGCGCGGGGTCGAATATTATGATATGCCAACGATACGTTCGATTGTTCGAAGATCAGAACAAGAAGATTTCAGTTGGTCATCGCTCATCCTTGGCGTTGTGGAGAGTGCGCCATTTCAAATGCGGAGAACAGCGTTATGATTATAACCAAGAAAAAGCTTTCGCGGCGCACAGTTTTGCGCGGGCTCGGTGCCAGTTTGTCCTTGCCATTGCTGGATAGCATGATTCCGGCTTTATCCGCTCACGCGCAGGAAGAGGAGCCGACGAAGCGGCTCGGTGTAGTTTATGTGCCTAATGGCATGGCTATGAAGGCTTGGACCCCAGACAGGGATGGTAAGGATTTCGAGATTACTAGAATAATGAAGCCCATGGAGGCATATCGAAACCGAATGTTGGTTATCACAGGCCTTGACGGACCAACCAGCAATGCAGGTGTCCATGCTAGTGCTTCAACGCGCTTTCTAACAGGAGCAATTCCCAGAAGAGCTGAGTCAGATTTGCGCGCATCGGTCTCTATTGATCAAATTATGGCGAGACACTACGGCAGCGAAACTCAGTTGGGGTCTCTTGAGTTGGCAATGGACGAGAACGACGTTTTTGGTTCTTGTGACATCGGCTTTAGCTGTCAGTATACGAGCACTATTTCTTGGCGAGATGAATCTACTCCCCTGCCAATGGAGACTAATCCTCGGTTAGTTTTTGAGCGATTGTTTGGGGATATAGGAACTACTGATCCGGCGATACGGCTGAAGCGCATCCAGAGAGACCAAAGTTTGTTGGACTCTATTTCAAGCAGGGTGACGGAGCTCAATCGTTCCGTTGGGGCTTCTGATCGGGCAAAATTGGAGCAGTACCTTGATGCTGTTCGAGATGTTGAGCGGCGCATTCAGCTTGCTGAACAGCAAAGTGGTCGCCAGCTTCCAAAAGTTACTCAACCATCTGGAGTGCCTGACACTTATGAGGAACATGCGAAGCTCATGTTCGATATGCAGGTCCTGGCTTTTCAGACAGATCTGACTAGAGCGATCACCTTTATGTTGGGTAGAGAGTTGAGTGGTAGGACGTATGCGGAGATTGGTGTACCAGATTCGCATCATCCAACCTCGCACCACAGAGACGACCCCGCGCTCTATGAAAAGGTTACTAAGATTAACGAATTCCACACTCGATTATTTACATATTATCTTGATAGATTAGATTCGACTCCAGACGGCGCTGGTACTTTGCTCGACCATGTCTTGCTACTTTATGGTGCTGGAATGTCTGACAGTAATCAGCATAGTAATAGAGGGTTGCCGTTGGTCTTATTCGGTGGCGCCGGGGGTGCCGTTCAGGGAGGGAGACATTTGCGTTACCCGAACGGAACCCCAATTAGCAAGCTCCATCTGACAATGCTTGATAAGTTAGGTCTTCCAGTGAACAACTTTGCGGATAGTCATGAGCCGCTCGACCTTTCAGCGAATGCATAGGGAATTTTATAAATTTATGTGCAATGGAAAGCTAAAAAAGACTGGCTTGATAGCACTATCGCTCGTTTGGAGCATTTCGGTCAATGCCATTGAGCCTAATTTGATTGATGCTGCAAGAAAGAGCAATCTTGATCAATTAAGATCTCTGTTAGAGAGTGGTTCCGATCCTAATGTCCCTCAGGCAGACGGTGCCACCGCGCTTCATTGGTCTGTGCATAAGGGGGATCTCGAAAGCGTAAATCTTCTTCTTGAAGCAAACGCAAACGTGAATGCAACTAACCGAATGGGAGCCTCACCTCTATTTCTAGCGGCTCGTAACGGTGATTCAGTCTTACTAGAAAAGCTACTTATAAGCGGAGCAAACCCTAATCTTAAATTAGAGATGGGAGAGACAGTTCTAATGACAGCTGCTCGCTCAGGAACCGCGAAGGGCGTCCGACTGCTGATTGAGGCTGGTGCAGACCTCAACAGTAGAGAAGGATCGCGCGAACAAACGGCCCTTATGTGGGCAGCGGCTCAAGGGCATATGCAAGTTGTGGAGCAACTTATTTTAGCCGGAGCCGACATTGATGCTCGTTCAAAGCTGAGGCCAATGCTGATGTTTGTTGACGGGTCTAATGGTGGTGCTTTTGACCAAGGGCTGATGGAAAACCTTGGGGGCTACTCGCCGTTATTATTTGCAGCGAAAAATGGGCATCTTGAGTTAGCGGAATTATTGATAAGCGCTGGTGCAAAGATAGATGGAGTCAGTGGTAATGGCGCAACACCACTAGTTGTGGCAGCTCATAGTGGTTATAGTGATTTAGCCATTATGCTGTTGGAAAATGGAGCTGATCCAAATGCTATTGGGGCTGGGTATAATGCTTTACATGCAGCAATCTTGAAGGGAGATAAGGAAACAGTAGGTGCTCTACTTCAGCACGGCGCTGATCCCAACCAAAGAGTTATAAGGGCTACCCCGACACAGCGAGCGAGTGAAGACTGGGTTCTTAGGACTTCTCATGTTAATGCAACGCCTTACTGGTTAGCGGCAAACTTCCGTGAACCCTCGATCATGCGAAACTTAATGGAGTGGGGCGCTGACCCTTCTCTTACAAACGAGCAAGAATACGAACGGCTAAGAGATCGGGAATCGAGATTGAATCCCCCTTCACTTGATGAGCGGTTGGTCGTAGGAGGCTATGCCAACGCCATACAGTCTGCAATTAGAGGTGAGAGCAGAAGGGGACGTTTCTACGTCCAGGCAAACCAAGACCCAGTCGCTGAGGAAAAACTTGCTCTGGAGGCGGTGCGAGTTGCTGTTGAGCATGGTGTGGACTTAAACGCTTCTGATTTCAATGGAAGTACTGCCTTACATGATGCCGCGTTAAGAAATCTCTCAACAGTGGTTTCCGAACTCTCTGAGTTGGGAGCAAACATCAATGCCCTCAATGATAGAGGGCAGACCCCGCTTGATCTAGCCGTCTTGGGAGAGCGCAATTTGGCTGCAGGTATATTGGCTCTGGAAACTCCTGAGTATGAAGGACCCACTGCTCGTCAAGTTTTGGAAGAACTTGGTGCGCTCAAGAGCGGCGAACTCTAGGACTTTTTCATGTTACTGGCGAGAAACTTTTCTAATCAAATCTTGGTCAAAGCTGTCGTGGTTTTTGTAAGCGTGTTCTTTTTTGTCGCCAAGTCCCTCTCCCAGATTGGCAGCATTGACGGTGAGTGGAGGAGTTATGCCTCTGATACTGGTTCGACTAAATTCACGAACTTATCGCAAATCCATGGAGATAACTTTGGAGAATTAGAAGTAGCTTGGACTTGGACTTCAATTGACGGAGAGCTCGACCTTGAGGGCTCGTTAGGATCGGCAGCAGAGGATATAAGCTTTGGCCGCCTTCAGGCTACGCCCTTAATGATCGAAGGCGTGCTATATATGATCACCGCTCTAAATCAGGTGGCTGCACTGGATGCAACCTCTGGAGAATTGTTATGGTCGTTTGATCCTCAGGCCTATTTATCCGGTTATTCAATAAGCCCTCTGGGTTACCACCACCGCGGCGTTGCTTACTGGAGTGATGGTAGAGAGTCTAGGATCTTGTTTGCTACGAATGATGGATACTTGCACTCATTGAATGCAGATAGTGGAGTTCCTGACCCTTTTTTTAGTGGTGGACGTTTGGATATGACAGAGGGAATCCCAAGGGCAGACAGAGAGCTCTTAGATTATTCAGGAGCTGTGCCGCTAGGAACTGTTTCCCCACCTGTCGTGGTTGGAGACGTGCTTGTAGTTAATCAAATTACTTCCAATCGACCCCACTATAAAGAGAGACCTCCTACCTGGGTTCGTGGCTACAATATCCGAACAGGAGAATTAATCTGGACTTTCCACACTATTCCTCAAGGTGGTGAATTTGGGGTGGAGACTTGGCAGGAGGAATCATGGCGGTATACCGGCAATGGGGGTGTTTGGACTCAAATGAGTGCCGATCTAGAACTTGGTTATGTTTATCTACCGACAGAGGCACCGACCAATGATTACTATGGGGGCCACAGACCGGGGGAC
>CACAEJ010000032.1 GCA_902531515.1 uncultured Pseudohongiella sp. | reverse complement strand
GAGCACTGGAATTTACAGAAATACCGAAACGCTTGGGAGTGATAGGAGCTGGTGTCATCGGCCTTGAGCTTGGAAGCGTTTGGGCTAGACTTGGAGCAAAAGTCACTGTACTCGAAGCATTGGATAGTTTTTTACCTACAGTTGATTCGCAAATCTCTCGTGAAGCGAAAAAGATACTGGAGAAGCAAGGTCTTGATATAAAGTTAGGTTCTAAAGTAACCGGGCATGAACTTAGTAAAGGCAAAAAGAAGCAGGTCACGGTTCACTTTGAAACTAAACAAGGTTCGGAAGAAATTACGTTTGATAAACTCATTGTGGCAGTGGGTCGAAAACCTGTCACAGACTCGGTTTTGACTGAAGGTGTCAGTCTTGATTTGTGTGATCGGGGCTTTATTGAGGTCAATGACCAATGCCAGACAAGTATTCCAAATATCTATGCTGTAGGTGATGTGGTGAGAGGACCAATGTTGGCACATAAAGGATCGGAGGAAGGTGTAATGGTTGCCGAACGTTTGGCTGATAAAAAGACCCAGGTAAACTACGATCTAGTTCCGTCTGTCATTTATACACATCCTGAAATAGCCTGGGTTGGAAAGAACGAGGAAGAGTTAAAACAAGATGGAGTTGACTATAACGTTGGGACATTTCCTTTTGCCGCTAGTGGACGAGCGCTTGCTGCAAATGACTCTGAAGGATTGGTCAAAATTCTTGCTGATAGTAAGACAGACAGAATACTGGGTTGCCATATAATAGGTTCCGCGGCTGCAGATCTTTTACAACAAGTGGTGATAGCGATGGAGTTTAGCTCAAGCGCTGAAGATCTAGGTCTAACAATGTTTTCCCATCCAGCACTATCTGAGGCAGTTCACGAGGCTGCATTAGCCGCAAATGGCCATGCTATTCATATTGGAAATAGAAAAAAGAGATAATAAGTTTTAAATTTGAATTGATATATAAATTGGGGCTGACATGAATTTACATGAATATCAGGCAAAACAGCTTTTTCGTGAATACGGGCTGCCTGTATCTAAAGGAATTGCGGTGGACTCCGCCGAGGAGGCGGCAGATGCGACAAGAGAGATTGGTGGCACAAAATGGGTTGTTAAGGCTCAAGTGCATGCGGGCGGTCGAGGAAAAGCAGGTGGTGTGGAGTTAGTTGATAGTGCCGAAGAGGCAGGAGCGTTTGCTAGAAAATGGCTAGGCAAAAATTTGGTTACTTACCAAACAGATGCAAATGGTCAACCAGTTAGTAAGATATTGGTAGAGGAATGCGTATCAATAGACCGAGAGCTCTATTTAGGTGCTGTTGTAGATCGTGCTTCTCGCAGAATAGTCTTTATGGCTTCAACTGAAGGAGGCGTTGAAATTGAGAAGGTCGCTTCTGAAACGCCCGAGAAGATACTTAAAGCTTCAATAGATCCCCTTACAGGACCACTCTCTTATCAAGGAAGAGAATTAGCTTTTAAATTAGGACTCACCGGTGGGCAAATTAAGCAGTTCACTAGCTTATTTCTTGGTCTCTCCAAATTATTTCTAGACTTAGACCTTTCGCTTTTAGAGATCAATCCTTTGGTGATAACTGAAGAGGGCGACTTAAATTGTTTAGATGGAAAAATAAATGTCGACGGAAACGCGCTCTTTCGTCAACCAAAATTAAAAGATATGCAAGATCAATCGCAAGAGGATGACAGGGAAGCAAAAGCTGCTGAGTGGGATTTAAATTATGTGGCTTTAGATGGAAATATCGGTTGCATGGTCAATGGTGCTGGCCTCGCAATGGGTACTATGGACATCGTCCAGCTTTATGGGGGCAGTCCTGCAAATTTTCTCGATGTTGGTGGTGCGGCAAGTAAAGAGCGCGTTACAGAAGCATTTAAAATAATCTTATCTGATGAAAAGGTGTCGGCGGTTCTTGTAAATATTTTCGGCGGCATCGTTCGATGCGACTTAATAGCTGAAGGTGTAATTGGAGCCGTAAACGAAGTAGGGGTCTCAGTGCCCGTTGTCGTCCGTTTAGAAGGTAACAGCGCTGAATTGGGCCGAGAAGTTTTGGCTAAGAGTGATGTAAACATATTAGCAGCTTCGAGCCTGGCTGATGCCGCAGAGAAAGCAGTTAATGCGGCAGGAGAAGACAAATGAGTATTCTGATCGATAAAAATACCCGCGTTATTTGCCAGGGTTTTACTGGGGCGCAGGGTACTTTTCATTCTGAGCAGTCGATAGATTATGGGACTAAGATGGTTGGGGGTGTCACTCCTGGAAAAGGGGGACAAAAGCATCTCGGCTTGCCTGTTTTCAATACCGTTTTAGATGCGTGCAATAGTACCGGTGCGGATGCTTCTGTGATCTATGTTCCCGCTCGTTTTTGTAAAGAGTCAATTCTAGAAGCTGTGGATGCTGGAATTAAGTTAATTGTATGCATTACTGAAGGCATTCCTACTCTCGATATGCTTGTTGCTAAGGAAAAATGTGACCAAGCTGGTGTCAGGCTTATCGGGCCAAACTGTCCGGGAGTGATAACCCCTGGAGAATGTAAGATCGGGATCATGCCAGGCCATATCCACCTTCCTGGGAAAGTGGGTATAGTATCTCGTTCCGGCACACTTACTTATGAGGCAGTGAAACAGACTACGGATCACGCTTTTGGTCAATCATCATGTGTTGGTATTGGTGGGGATCCTATACCGGGTTCGAACTTTATAGACATTCTTGCTTTATTCGAAAACGATGAACAGACTGAAGCAATTGTCATGATCGGCGAAATCGGTGGTACGGCAGAGGAGGAAGCGGGGTCTTATATAAAAGCACATGTTACTAAGCCAGTCGTCGCATATATTGCAGGTGTCACGGCGCCACCTGGGAAACGAATGGGCCATGCCGGAGCTATAATTTCTGGAGGCAAAGGAACTGCAGAGGAGAAATTCAGTGCGCTTAATGATGCTGGAGTAAAGACGGTGCGCAGTTTGGCTGATATTGGTTCGGGATTAAGAGAAATATGTAACTGGTGAAGATCGTTTTATACACAGATCAGCTCAAAATAATTACTCAAAATACAGCAAATTTTTGCTTGCTAAAAGGTTCTAAATCATAAACGGAGTATGTTACGCTTACCCGCGAATTAGGCTCCTAGAGCTTATAACGTTTCAAATATGCTGCTGGGGGCGCCGGCAAATTTGAAATGATGCGGAATGAATGTATTTTTAAACGTGATTAACGTTGGACATAATATTCAATTCTGCTTTAATTTTAGGGAAATTGCGGTTTTGGGGAAGTTGGAATACTAAGTTCCTGATACCGCAGAAGGTATGGAAGTTTAAAATAAGAATACTTGTTGGAGTTACGCAGCGTTCACAGATTCTACGAAGGACGATGTATTACTCGAAGTAGATGACATATATATAAGAAATAGGATAGCGCATGAATAACTGTCGAATTACCCGCTTGAGCAAACTCTTTATTGCTCTACTAGTTTCATATTCTGTAAGTTTGGCTCAAGCAGCAGAAATCTTGATCAATAGTGATGTAATTGATCAAGCAATGGATGTGGTTAGTCAAAAATACCAAGCATCTGCTGAAGCTCAAGAGGAGATAACCCGGCTCCAGAACGAGACGAGTTCTACGTTTGAGGAATTCAAAAGGGCCAATGATAATCTAGAGTCGTTGCTTGTGCTGAATGCAGGATACAGAAAGCAAATTTCAATCCAAGAGGATCAAATCGCTACTTTGGACGAATCAATTGCTGGGGTTGAAGAAGTAACTCGTGAAATCCCACTTCTGATGGAAAAAATGCTTGCAAGCATAGAGCAATATATTGATTTGGATTATCCGTTTCATATGGATGAAAGGGCTGGTCGTATCCAATTTGCGCGGGACGCCATAGATAATCCTGACGTGTCAATTGCTGAGAAATTCAGGCAGGTTTTGGTAATGTATCAAACCGAGACATCGTATGGACGAACAATAGAGACATATCCCGAGACTATATCGGTTGATGGTATAGATTTGGATGTAAATATTGCTCGCATAGGCCGGGTTGCTCTTCTATACCAAACGACTGATAGACAGCAAACAGGCGCATGGGATAATTCTAATAGGAGTTGGGTAACACTTGATCCGGCAGAATACAGAACAGCTGTTCAAAGCGCTATAAGAGTTGCATCACAACTAGATGCGCCACGAATAATTGAGTTACCAGTATTGGCACCGGAGGCAGCACAGTGAACTACATAACTAAATTTATAAGCGTCGTAGGCGCAATATTCCTAGTCTTCGGTTCCTCTCAGCTATTTGCACAGGCAGGATCTCTTTCGGGGCTTCTAGACCTGGTTGAGAACGACCGCGTAGCTGAGTCGGAGGAGTATCAGGCTCGAGTCAGCGAATTTGAGCAAAACGCCGCGCGCCAGCAAGAGATACTCGACACCACAAATAACAGAATTGTGGAGCAGGAACAGCTTCAGGTTCAACTTTCTGACCAGTTTGAAGCCAACGAGATCATCATCGCTGACAAAAGAGAGGTTTTACGAGATCGGCGAGGAGACTTAAACGAATTATTTGGTACATTACAAGGAGTTGCAGGAGACTTCTTAAGTAATTTCCAAAATTCACTTGTTTCAGCACAATACACAGGACGGACTGACGCGCTTGATGAAATAATTCAAAGAGCGGGGTCTACTATTGAGCAGCTAAATGTGGATGAAATGGAACGGTTTTGGTTCTTTATGCATCAGGAGCTGACAGAGTCTGGGAGGGTCGTCTCTTATAGTGGCGATGTAACGCTCCCAAATGGTGATACTGCTAGCAGAAGTATTACACGTATTGGAGCATTCAATGCTATTTCTGATGGTGAGTACTTGAGTTATAGTGGAGATATAGGTCATCTCCAAGTGCTTCCGCGTCAACCGGATGCAGGCATTATGGCGTCAGCAAGTGCACTTCAAGGGGCTACCTCAGGGTTTACTAAAGTAGGGATAGATCCTACCGGCGGAGTTGGTGGTCAGGTGCTGGCTAATCTAGTTAACTTTCCTACTGTAGAAGAGCAGGTAAGGAATAATTCTGGAGTAATAGGATTTATAATTATAGGTGTTGGAATTGTAGGTATATTGCTCGGATTTTTGCGTCTTTTACTTCTCAGCCTAACTTCGATAAAGGTAAGAGGCCAGCTAAAAAAGGATAAACCAGCTAAAAATAATCCATTAGGACGAGTTTTAATGGTAGCTGAAAATAATCCAACAGCTGATACAGAAACTCTTGAATTGAAACTTGGTGAGGCGATTTTGCAAGAAACGCCTGCACTAGAGAGCATGCTCACCCTTATTAAGATGATTGCAACAATTGCACCTTTAGGAGGGCTGCTCGGAACCGTTACGGGAATGATTCAAGTTTTCCAGCAAATAACTGTCTACGGAGCGGGTGATCCGACTATTATGGCCGGTGGTATATCACAAGCGTTGATGACGACAGTATTAGGCATCGTGGTAGCGATCCCAACGATCTTTATGCACACGGTCGTTAAGAGCCGGAGCGACAATATCATTCATATTCTCGAAGAGCAGGCCACTGGTATGATCGCGCAAAAAGCGGAGCGTCTAGCGACTAGTCAATCTTGATTCTAGAGAGGTAATGATATGTATTTTACGTTTTTAGATATTCTCGACGCTGTTGGGACTTTTATGCAGCGCGGTGGCCCGGTTTTGTGGGTCATAGCCTGGTTACTCCTTATCAAATGGTCACTAGTATTTGAGCGTATTTGGTATCTTAATACTACGCACAAGAAGAATATCAAGAATACGCTATCTGATTGGAACTCTCGCACTGATACTCAGAGCTGGAGTGCACATCAGATACGCACCATGATGATTTCGAAAATTTCGCTAGATGTTCGTAACACCCTACCTATTATTGAAGTCTTAGTAACTATATGCCCTCTGCTGGGCCTGATTGGCACTGTTACAGGCATGATAGAGGTGTTTTTCGTAATGGCTGTTAGCGGAGGTGGTGACGCCAAATCAATGGCTGGAGGCGTATCGAAGGCTACTATCCCCACGATGGCTGGAATGGTAGGCGCTATCTCAGGCATCTTCGCGTTTAACTATCTAAAATCAAAAGTCGATCGAGACTTAGAACTGTTAGAAGATAAACTTCCACTAACTACGGATTAGAGGAATAGATGATTATTCGAGGACAAGATATAAAATGAAATCAGGGATAATGAAAAAGAGCGCTCAAGATGAGGCGGGCGAGATAGATTTAACTCCTATGCTTGATGTCGTGTTCATTCTACTTATATTTTTTATAGTAACCTCGGTGTTTGTTACCGAAGCCGGTATCGAAGTTTCAAAGCCGGAGGCGTCGACCGTAGAGGATACTTCGGGTGATCTGATTCTAATAGCAGTCGGACCAGGAGGAGACATCTGGATTGATGGAGACCAAATCGACCCTAGATTCATTAGATCGAGATTTGAGCTCAGATTGGCAGACGCGCCAAATTCTGCGGTGATAATACAAGCAGACCAAAATTCTAACAATGAACAAGTAATGCTTATATTAGCGGCGGCTCGAGAAGCGAATATTGAAGACGTAAGCATATCGGCGGAGGGTTAGATATGATATTTGTCAGATGGGTTATATCTATGGGAATGGCTGGCGGAATTACTTTAGGCCTTTTTTATTTTATGCAGTTCCTCATCGCAACCGGAGAGGCCTTTGACGAAAGGATTTCTGTTGTAAAAATTGTGGACGCTACCATGCCGGAAATAGAGCTAGAAGTTATTGAGGAAATAGACAAACCTGAACCGATAGAGGAGCTCGTTCAGGAGCAACCAGAGATTCAAGAAAGGCAGACTACGCTAGATGCTGGGCCTGCCTTAAATATAGCTCGTCAATCAGTTGAAATTGATACTGGGCTGGAACTATCAAATGCCTCTATCTCGGCGACTGATGGAGATTATCTGCCTCTAGTTGCTATTGCCCCTCAGTACCCTACTCGAGCAGCCCAACGCGGCATTCAGGGGTGGTGTTTAGTGAGTTTTACAGTGGATGGTTTGGGGAATGTTGTTGAGGAAACAATTACCGTTGTAGACGCCGAACCTCCCAGTATATTCGATAGATCATCAATAAGAGCTGCTGGCAGATTTAAGTTTCAGCCTCGGGTTATTGACGGGCAAGGTGTTGAGGTTGCTGGCGTTCAGTATTTGTTCAGATATCAGCTAGAGGATTGAGCATGACTAGTACGAACAGACTGTGCCTTAGTTTTTTGTTGGGTGTTTTAGCTTTTCCGGTTGTATTAGCGCCCGACGCTATGGCTGGGGAAGAGCAACGAGCCCCACCCGAAGCTAGAACCGCTGGGACTCTGGGCCCTGCTGTTATGCGTGCCATTAGTGAAATCCAGGAATTGATGCAACCTGAGGACCCGGACGATGAGCCGGACCTCGAGGGCGCCAAAGAGGAATTGGATGACTTATATGAGCGCCGATTCGAAAGGATGAATGACTTTGAGAAGCAAACGGTCCTAAATTTTTATACGAACTACTGGCTAACACTAGAGAATTATCCAGAGGCAATCAGTACTTTTGAGCAGCTCTTGGCGATTGAGGAGCTGAGAGAGGACACGCGACTCAGGACTCTTAGGTCCCTCGGACAACTTACGGCCGCTGAGGAACGCTGGAGAGATTCGATCAAATACTATGAGTTTTGGAGAGAGGCATCGTTAGAAGAGGATGATATCGTATATCGCGGGCTCTCCTATGCTCATTACCAAGTAGATGAACTTGCTGAGGCGCTACCTTACTGGATTTCGTATATGGAGTTGTTGCTTGATACTGGCGAAGAACTTGGGCGAGATGATTACTCTTATCTAAATGGCCTTTATTTTCAGCTGGAAGATTTTGAAAACGCTCTCCCATTAACTAAGACCATGATTATTTTGTTTGATGAACAGACAGATTGGACAAATCTAAGTGCTGTCTACGCAAGTCTAGATGATGAGGAACGTAGAGTAAGATCTATGAACGTAGCATATCTTAAAGGTATGCTGGACGATGAGAATCGGTTTTTGAATTTAGGTCAATCACTAGGCGGAATAGATATTCCTCATAGTGGTGGAAAGATACTTGTCGATGGTATCGATAAGGGTTTTATTGAGGAAACAGAGGACAACCTTACTACTTTGACTCAGATGTATCTTCTAGCCTCTGACTACGCAGCAGCGTTAGAGCCAGCCCTTAAAGTTGCAGAAATGAGTGATAGCGGTGACGGCTATGATACTTATGGATATCTTCATTATGTAATGAGGAACTATCAAGAGGCCGCAGACGCATTCCAGATGGCTATTGACAAAGGTAATCTCAATAATAGAGCAGATACACTGTTATTTTTATCGAGAGCATTAATCGAGCTAGATGACTTCGAAGGCGCTACAGAGGCGGCTACGCAATCTGCTGATGCAGGTGGTGAGTCAGAGAGAAGAAGTGCGACAGACTATATTACTTTCATTGAGAGCACCGAGAGCAGATTCAATATCATAGCTGAAAGGCGTCAAGATGCGATTGATTTTTATGAGCCTTATCCCTCGCTTATTGATTAATCTTCTTGATTGGATTTTCTTTTAACGCTTGATTTTTGGACGATAGACCCAATAAAGGACCCAAACGTCTAGGCGTTTGGGTTTTTTTAATAGTTGGAGATTAATTTATGGCTGGTAAAAAAGGACCTGAGGTAAAAGGGTTTGAAACCGAAGCTAAGCAATTGCTTCATTTAATGATCCATTCACTATACAGCAACAAGGAAATCTTTCTAAGAGAACTAATATCGAATGCATCGGATGCTGTCGACAAATTACGATTTGAGTCTCTATCTAATCCCAAGTTAGTCGATGACGATTCCGCATTTGAAATCATAGTCGACCACAATAAAGAAGCTAATACTATTACGATATCTGATAACGGTATCGGAATGAGTAAGGAGGAGGTAATAACTAACCTTGGCACGATAGCAAAGTCTGGAACTGCTCAATTTTTAGAATCTTTAAGTGGAGATCAGCAAAAAGATTCGCAATTAATCGGACAGTTCGGGGTCGGGTTTTACTCTTCGTTTATAGTTGCTGACGAGGTGCAAGTCGTTACTAAAAGAGCAGGCCTTAAGGCGGGAGAAGCTGTTCTCTGGAAATCGAAAGGTGAATCGGAGTATTCGATAGAAAACACACAAAAAGAATCTCGGGGGACATCTGTAACACTTTATCTCAAGTCTGAAGAGAAGGAGTTTTCTGATGCTTATAGAATTACGAGTATTATTAAGAAATACGCTGATCACATATCGGTTCCTGTAAAAACCGTCAAGTTACAGGAGACTTCCGAAGACGATAAATCGACTGATAAAGAGATTGAGTATGAGACTATCAACGATGCTAAGGCTCTTTGGACACGTTCTCGTCGGCAAATAAAGAAGGCTGAGTATGAGGAGTTCTACAAACACATCTCTCATGATTTTGAAGAACCCCAAGACTGGAGTCACAATAGGGTAGAGGGGAAGCTAGATTATACAAGCTTATTGTATATTCCAAAGCGTGCACCATTCGACTTGTGGAACAGAGATGCTGCCAGGGGGCTGAAATTGTATGTACAGAGAGTCTTTATCATGGATGATGCAGAACAATTCTTGCCTTTGTATTTACGATTTGTCAAAGGAATAATTGATTCTAATGATATCTCGCTAAACGTGTCGCGAGAGATTTTACAGAAAGATCCAGTAGTAGACTCGATGAGGAGTGCTATAACTAAGCGTGCGATAGATTTACTGACCAAATTGAGAACCAAGAAGAAAGAGAAATACGATGAGTTTTGGGATCAATTTGGGCAGGTGTTAAAGGAAGGGCCTGGCGAAGATTTTACAAATCGAGAAAAAGTTGCCAAATTATTGCAATTCAGCACTACGAAAGGAGAGTCAGAGCGACAACGAGAAGGTTTAGATGAGTACATTGAGCGAATGAAAGAGGGGCAGAATAAGATCTATTATTTGGTCGCAGAATCCATTAAATCAGCGACAAATAGTCCACATTTAGAGATTTTTAAGAAGAAAGATATTGAAGTTATACTGATGCATGAACGAATTGATGAGTGGATGATGGGTCATCTTAATGAATATGAAGGAAAGCAATTTCAAGATATCTCCCGTGGTGCACTTGATTTAGGAGATCTTGAGGATAAGGAAAAGCAAGAGGATAAAGAAAAGACGGAGAAGAAATTTGAAAGTCTAGTGGCCCGGATTAAAACATTGCTTGGTGATAGAGTGAAAGAAGTCAGAACAACGAATCGACTGACCGACTCGCCTGCATGCCTGACTATAGATGACAATGATATGGGTTCACAAATGAGGAAAATCATGGAGGCATCCGGTCAATCGGTCCCTGAGACTAAACCAATCTTTGAGGTTAATCCAGAACATCCACTCGTAGCTAAACTTGATAACGAGAGTGATGAAGAGATGTTTGAGGATGTAATCACAGTCCTTTTTGGTCAAGCAAGTCTCTCTGAGGGAGGCAGTATTGATGAACCAGGGGACTTTTCAGCCAAATTGAATAAATTGCTCTTAAAGCTCAGCTAAACTAAGTAGCTGGCGTTTCCGCGCATTACATCTGTGTCAGGGTTTCGATTCCCAATAGTTCGAGACCCTGTTTCAGCACAAGGGAGGAGTAGTTGGATAATGATAGTCTAGATTGTCTAATATCTTCGTCTGCTGAAAGGATGGGACATTCTTCATAAAATCTCATGAATATTCCAGCTAATTCATGTAAATAGTTACAGAGTAAATTAGGGAAGCAGTCAGAAGCTACCGTATCTACTATTTCAGGGAATTGAATAAGCTTCGTTAGTAACAAATGCTCTAAAGGTGATTTAAGTTCTGAGATAGTTTCGTAAGGGCCTCCCATGTTAGCTTTTGCTAATATGCTCCTAATTCGCGCATAAGCATACATTAGGTAGGGTGCTGTATTACCCTCAAAAGAAAGCATAGTTGCCCAGTCAAAGATGTAATCTGATGTTCTATTCTTTGATAAATCAGCGTACTTGACTGCGGCTATACCCACCTTCTCAGAAATCACCTTACGTTCTTCATCGGCCAGATCTGGATTTTTTTCGGTTACCAGTGTATACGCTCTTGAAACTGACTCATCGAGAAGTTCAATTAACTTTACTGTGTCACCTGACCTCGTTTTAAATGGTTTGCCTGCTGAATCCATCATTGTTCCATATGAGATATGCTCCAGTGATATTTTTTCTGTCGCGAATTTTGCTTCTTTTGACACGGCAAATACTTGTTGAAAGTGGAGTGATTGTCGGGCGTCAACAACATACAAAGCACGATCGATATCAAGGGTATGAGATTTATGATGAACTGCTGCGATATCAGTTGTAGAATAAAGGTAACCGCCGTCGGATTTTTGCACGATTACAGGAAGCTTGCTTCCGTCTTTACCGATAAACTGTGGTAAAAAAACACATTTGGCGCCTTCAGATTCGGACAATAAACCTTCTTCGCTTAATTTTTTTATAACGCCAGTTAACTGATCATTATATTGACTCTCCGAATCGAGGTGCGATCTATCTAACGTAATATTCAGCTTCGAATAAATTTCGTCGCAATGATTCAGAGATTCTTCAATGAATTGGGTCCAAATTTGTTGAGACTCTTGGTCGCCAGACTGCAAATCGACAACGGCTTGTCGAGACCTATCAGCAAACTTTCTATCTGAATCAAAGCGTGATTTTGCCTCTCGGTAGAACCTTTCTAAATCCGTTAAAGCGGCTGGATATTCTTTTCCATTTGTCTGCTGCAATTCTTGCAAATAACAAATTAGCATTCCGAACTGGGTACCCCAGTCTCCTACATGGTTTTGTCTAATGACCTGGTGGCCTTGCTTTTCAAGAATTCTCACTATCGCATCACCAATTATGGTGCCGCGCAGATGACCAACGTGCATTTCCTTAGCTAAATTTGGAGAAGAATAGTCTACGGCGATCCTTAATGAAATCTCTGATTTTGGAATTATTGGCAATTTGCCATTTATAATAGCGTTAGCACGACGTAGTAACTCTGTGTCACTCAGATAGATGTTAATAAAGCCAGGACCGGCTACCTCATAACGTTCAACGATATTGAGATTGAAAGAACGGAGCTCTTCTATTACCTGATTGGCGAGTTCTCTAGGATTGACTTTTAACTGTTTCGCAATAGGCATTACACCATTTGCTTGATAATCACCAAACTCGACTTTAGATGCGGTTATTACGTTGGCGTTAGAGTCTCTTAATCCTGTGCACGATTCAATCGCCGCACTAACCTGGCGGTTTAGAAATTGCTTTATGGTTCGCACTGCTGACTACTCTATTTCTCCAATTTATAACTTGTAAATTGTACACTATTCAAGACGAAAGACCTTGAGATTACATATCGTATTGGGGTTTCTAATCATTAGTTTTTATGGCTGGGCTAAACAGAAGTGATTCGAATAGAATAGAACCATGAGTAGATATCCACCTACAGGATTATTGGTAAAAACAATAACAATTTCACAGCGTCATGAGGGGCAGAGACTTGATAATTTTTTAATTCGAGAGCTAAAGGGTGTGCCGCGTTCTCGAGTTTATAGGCTTATTCGAAGAGGAGAGG
>CACAEJ010000031.1 GCA_902531515.1 uncultured Pseudohongiella sp. | reverse complement strand
AAGTATAAGCGAGTAAGACCTTAACGAACTGAAAAATTGACTGTTACCGGAAAAGGGGAAGCTTTTTAAGCCTCCCCTTTTTTATATCAGTCAGGTAAGGGTATACCGCGCTCTCGTAGGATCTCCGCAAACATCCGGGAGGCGTTAACTCCGGTAGGAAATCCTGAATAAAGTGTTATGTGAGCGATTAACTCAGATATCTCCTGGACAGTTACACCATTATCTAGTCCCCGCTGCAGGTGAACTCTTAGTTGGTCTGATTGGTAGCCAGCTAGTGTTACAGCAATTGTTGCCAGGCTGCGGTCTCGGATGGAAAGTTGGTCGCGAGTCCAAGTTTCACCATAAACCAGTCCATCAATTAAATCCTCGAGATAGGGTGCTCCAGGGAAGCGCCCGGCGGGAATAGGAAGGCCTCTTCCTTCGAAGACTTCAGCAGCCACTCTGGATGCGTTAACCCCAGTAGGAAACCCAGAATAAAAGGTAACATGTGTGATTATTTCTGAGATTTCGTCTTGAGTTACGCCGTTGTCTAAGGCCCTGCCGACGTGATAGCGAACTTCACTAGACGCATAGAGTGCAGTGCCGACTGCAACAGTAATCATGCTTCGATCTCGAGGAGATAGTTCTCCCCGCTTCCAAGTTTCAGCGTAGAGCACCTGATTTAGTAGATCTCGGAGATAAGGTGTTTGCGGGTACGCGTCAGGAAACTCCAACTCAGGCTCTTCGGGGGGTTGTCGTGGTGAAGCTGCGGATGGAATAGCAGGAAGGCCACGCGCGGCAAAGACTTCAGCAGCCACCCTGGCAGCGTTGACGCCAGTTGGAAAGCCCGAATACCAAAGGACATGAGCAATAATTTCGGACAGTTCCGTTTGAGTGATACCATTATCCAAAGCCCGACCCATATGAAGACGAAGTTCGTTGGTTGCATACAAAGCTTGATTAACTGCAACGGTGATCATACTGCGATCTCGTTTTGTTAAATTAGGGCGCTCCCAAATATCGCCATAAACATAAGTATTTCTGACCTGTCCTAAATAGGGCGCTGCGTCGTAGGCGCCTGGTGGCGGCGGGGGTTGCTGAGCAAAAGTCAGTGGCAAAATAAATACCAGCGTTACCGGGGCAAGCATTCGGGAAAAGCGTGATAAATTAAATCTAAGTTTGAAGTTCAGCATTTTGTCCCCTTATTCTAATTAATATGGTTAAGGCTTCCTCGTAAAGTCATAACTGAAAGATACTATAGATTTTGGTTAACAAGGAAGAGTAAGAATATTATGGAAAGCGTAGACCACACTCACCACATGGTGACGAACTTTTTGATGTGAATAGAAACCTGGCGAAGTAAGTTTTCAAAATATTTCTTTGACTCATAAAGGCTTCGCTGAATTGCTTCTATCATCGATCGATGGGATTAAAAAGAATTCGACTTCGAAGTCTGAATATAGAAAACAAACTCAGAGATTGATTCAAGTCTTCTTGAAGACAGTCACAAAATAGAACAGGAAACCAAAACTCCTGGGTTGGAAAATTTATTCAATTAACTAGACTACCGCGCTATAAGCAAAGAGTCTTTGTCCTCACAGGACATCGGTTTATACTCTATGCATCCTTAGGTACCTATGGAGGCAAATCATGGTGAAATCCAAATATACAGAAACTCTGATTTTCTATTTTGCAGTAGCATTGGCGCTTACTAACTGCGGCAAGCAACAAAGTGACATGCCCGCGGATAGCGTAAGCACAGCGGCGGAGAATTCACTATCTACCACCATTTATGCTTCACAGAACCGACCCGATGTTCGAGGCCAAATTGGCGCGGTTTCAGCCGGTCACCCTTTGGCAGCGCAGGCTGGCCTTCGGGTTTTGCAGGATGGAGGAAATGCAACCGATGCGATTATTGCTATGGCCGGTGTTCTAGCGGTAGTGCGACCACATATGAACGGTATTGGTGGTGATGCTTTCGGTATTTTTTACGATGGCGAAACTGGTGAGGTAACAGCACTCAATGCCAGTGGGCGTTCAGGCGCGCTAGCAACTCCAGAATTTTTTAGTGCTGCTGGCGTTGATCGAGTGCCGGGGATTGGGCCAATGTCAGTGAGTGTTCCTGGTGCAGTGGCTGGTTGGGTCGATGCACACGAACGCTACGGCAGCATGGATTTTGGAGAGTTGTTGAGCACAGGTATCAGCTATGCTCGAAATGGTTTTGCTGTGTCCACCAGGCTAGCCCAGGATTTTGAAGAGCAGGGTCAAAATCTGAATGATGCAGGTAAAAATCTATATCTTCCAACCGCGGAACCACCGCAGGTGGGTTCTCTGTTGCGAAATCCACAGTTAGCAAACTCTCTTGAAATTGTAGCCGAAGAGGGTAAAAAGGGTTTCTATAATGGTAGCATCGCGCAGAAGCTTTCAGCATTCATCACAGAGCAGGGCGGCTACTTGCGTCAGAACGATTTTGAGTCCCATACCTCGACTTGGGTTAATCCCCTGCGAGGTGATTATTTGAATCATGAGTTTGTGGTGATGCCGCCCAATACTCAGGGCATTACCCAGCTGACCCTTTTCGAGATGGCAAAATCCCATGACTTGGCTGCAATGAAGCAAAACGAGGCAGACTATCTTCACACATTGATTGAATTAAAGAAGCTAGCGTTCGCCGATCGTGACCGGTGGGTAGCTGATCCAGCTCTGGCAAACGTCCCTGTCGATCAGCTTCTCGACGCTGCCTATCTGGAAGAGCGCGCTCAGCAAATTAACATGTCAGTTGCTGCGGAGGTCGTCAAACCGGGTTTTGGTGATGAAATATTCGTCGAACCCAATGGTAATCGTTCAGATGCTGGTGATACCGTTTTTATTACGGCAGTCGATCAGTGGGGCAATGCCGTAAGTTGGATTCAATCTAATTTTGCCGGTTTTGGCTCAGGGTTGTTAGACGAGGCGACTGGTATTTTGTTACATAATAGAGGTGCACTTTTTACTCTTGAGACTGGACATCCCAATCAGGTCGCCCCAGGTAAACGCCCATACCATACTCTATCGCCGATGATGGCACTCTATCCTGACGGCGAATTCGCTTTTACCCTGGGGACTCCCGGCGGTGACAGCCAAACTCAGACCATATTGCAAATTACTCAGAACATGCTGATGTTTGGCATGACGCCACAGCAGGCGATTGAGGCACCTAGATTTCGTTCGTTGAGCGGTGCACGACTTGCCATAGAGGATCGAGTCTCGGAGGGAGTCCTTCGCGATCTGCAGTTGCGGGGTCACGAGTTGAATCTAGTCCAAGGTTGGACAGCTACTTTCGGCGGCGCGCATATGATTCACCATGACCCGAAGACCGGCGTACTAACAGCAGCTGCCGACCCCCGTCGAGAGGCCTATGCAATTGCTTACTAAAAAATTTCACATCATCGCTTAAAGAGGAGCTTATCCTCCGATCATTTCGACTGCGGAGGACTTATGAATTTAGATGATGGAAATTCGAGTGTTTTTATGTCGTGCAATTCTCTTACTAACGTATTTTCATTATTATTTATTTGGAGTAACTAAGTATTTTTTACCGGTCGCCTGCTGCGCGTATGATTTGATTATCTCTGGCTGCAGCATTTCTTCTAGCGATATCTCTGCCACATAGTTACTGGCAAAGGTAGTTTTAATCTCTGACGCCACTCTAGCGCGCATTTGTTGGAATCTTTCCATTCCAATTTTTCCAATCATTGGGGTTAACAGCCAACCCCCAAGCCCCCAGCACATGCCATAGCTTCTTTTTAGAATTGTTGGAGATGGGTCTAGTCCGCCATATATGTAAACTTGTTTATACGTATCCGAACCATAGCGGCTGTATTCTTTGGCTTTCTTATTTGCTGCAATTTCCATGGCGGAGAGTATTTGACTCGGAAGTTCACCTCCATTACCTCCGCCAGTAGCGTCGAAACCCAAAGTGGCGTCTGTTGTAACTAGGGCCGACACAAGATTTTCCATAAAATTAGCATCACCTGTGTTACATATATGTTCCGCTCCTATGTCCATTAGGATTTTTTCTTGCTCCGGTTTCCTAACAATGTTTACTAAAGGCACATTATCGTCTTTGCAAATTTTTACGAGCATTTGGCCTAAGTTGGAGGCTGCAGCTGTATGCACAATCGCAGTGTGATTTTCCATTCTCATTGTCTCTAGAAAGGCTAGGGCTGTTAGAGGATTAACGAAGGAGGATGCGGCTTCTCGAGGGCTAGTTCCTTCATTCATAACCAAACAGCTCTTAGCCGGAACACATCTGTATTGAGAGTACATCGCGCCACCAGCTAGACCCACGGTTTTGCCAATAAGATTTTTAGCGTTAGCTCCCGCGTCTTCAATTATCCCACCGCCTTCGTTACCAACTGGCATGGACTGCTCCAGCCGTGGCTTCATCGCTTTCATCAAAGCTGGATGTATTTTCATAGTGACTAGAGTACTATCGCCAGAGCCTTCGACTTTAATCGTACTTAAGTCTGCAGCAAAACTTAAAAGGAGACCGAGATCGGAAGGATTAATAGGAGCCGCCTCTACTTTGATTAATACCTCATCATCAGAGGGCTCAGGCTTGGGGATCTCAACAATTGATATTTCTATATGCCCTTCACGGGTTACTTTTGATCTTATTTCTCGAGAAGTCTCGCTAGCCATGCCTTCATGTCCTTTTTTGATACGAAAACCTAATGATATGATTCTTAGGATGACTATAACAAGTAGGCATCAGAATCATTCAAGTATTGAGGAATAATCTATGACTAAGCGTTTAGACCCTATTACGCGAACGCTTATCAGTACACGGCCTTAAAGTTCGAAGTGACGCTCTAAAAAGTCGAGAACGACCTGGATAGTCTGCTGAGTAAAAAAGCGATTGCCATGGCCTGCGCCGGCTAACTTGTAGAAGCTTACACTATGACCTTTATCCCTTAATGCTTCATATAAAATCAAGCTCTGGTTGAAAGGCACCAAGGGGTCAGAATCTCCATGCATTATGAGGAAAGGAGGAAATTCATTTTCTTCTGTAATATAGGTAATTGGATTGTACTCATTTACCTTGTCTCTGTTGATTGAATCCTGAATAGGACCACCTATCACCGATGATTCAGGTGATGCTGGTGCATTGTGTGTGATGGTGCTGGGGAAATCATCCATCTTTAAAAAATCTGTGGGTCCAAAAAAGTCAATTACCGCCTGCACATCACTGCTTTGCTCCTCATGATGGTGGGTCTTGAATTTGTCGAGGCCCTCTGTCAAGCCGACCAAAGAGGCAATATGACCGCCTGAAGAGGTGCCCCAAATAGCAAGCTTTTCTGGATCGATGTTATAGCTGCCCGCGTTGGCTCGCAGATAACGAATGGACGATTTGATATCCACCAATTGGGCCGGTGACTTCGCAATTGTTGACGGTCTATAGCTAACTATCGCAGAGGCATATCCGGACTGCTCGACAAAATCGATTATTCGCGGAATCGATCTCCCCAAGTCTTGTTTGAACCAGCCTGAGCCAGGAACATAAACCACTATTGGAATTGGTTCAGCGGATTGATCCTGATCAGGCATTATCAGATGCATTAACAAATCGGTCTCACCGTATCTTGCATAGATAATATTGGTAATAAGAGTCACGCTTGGCTTATCGTTTTCACTGTCAATTGAAAGCATGCCTTTTGAGGTTTCCTGTGAAGCGGTAATCCCAGATTGCGAATAGGTAGTCGTGGCAAGAATGACAAAAAAGGTGGAACACACAGCGATTAAGTGAATTTTATTACACATAGATTTTCCGCTCTTGTGTTATCTGATCCATTTTTATATCGCCCGCTTCTAGCGGGGACTGTGTGAATTCCGCTCCAATATCGCGCAACCGAGAATATTCCGAATCCAAGTCATCTACCTGAAAAGATGTGAACGGGATGCCGTCCGCAACGAGCGCGGATTTGAAAGGTTCAGCAGCGGGATGCGCACTAGGCTCTAGTAAAAGTTCCGTTCCGTCTGGCTGCTCTTTTGAAACAAGATTCAGCCAGCGATGGTCACCCATCGGTAGATCATTTTTGACTCTAAAGCCAAGATTGTTGATGTAAAAGTCGAGTGCCTTTATTTGAGCATCAACCATTACGTTTGTTACGTAAATTCTTATTTAAGTTTTCTCCCTAGAGCCAGCTCTAATTTTTATTTTTAAATTTACTATGCTTAAGGGGCCAAGCTCGATCTAGCTTGTGTTCCCCAATGCCCGTCAACCAAGGTCACGATATAAAGAGATTCATAAGTACCAATTGGCTCGTTTTTATCATTGAATCTCTGAAATACGGTATTGATGTGAACTTTGCCAGAAGAAACGAGGGACACATCTCGTTGTGCCCAACTACTATGATCCCATCCAGTCCGAGGTAAGCGTTCAAATGTTCTTCCGCGCTCGAATTCTTCGGCGCTTGGCCAAACTGTAACAGTTCCACTAGCAAACCGCACATGCGGGTAGTTTAGGGTTGCAGCCCAAGCCTTCATGTTTCTGCTATTAAAAGCTACCATAAATTCATCAAGAGCAGACATCGCGCTAGCAATAGCTTGGGCATTCGCATCTTGGTCTTGCGGCAGAGCCGGACTCATAGCAAGTAAATAACTAAACATCAGGGTAAACGTTCTCTTCCAGATTTTATTCAAAGCTTAATCCTCATCAAAATTATTATTGCTAGTTCTGAGTTCAAATTTATCTGGCTGGCGCTCATATTCTTGTTCTTATAGCGCATGCCATCGAATGTAATTCTCCGTCAGCTGAATCCTACACCTGCGAACCCTAATCGAAGTCTCTCTTTTTTAAACACATTTAGTAATAATTTAACACTGATTCTTGCAGATCGCGCAATTTAAACAAGTCATAATAGCTTGTTACTGATTTTTAAACCCTGTAAAAGGATGTCCAAGTAACTATATGGGATATATTAATAAGTGTTAACTCATTCTCCAAATCGTCAGTTTTTTCGCAATCTTTTTGTGCTGGTAATATTTTTCGGTGCGCTTGGTGATTTAATAGCTCAGCCGTCCGATACCATCGAAGATAGCACGGTCACCTATCCAGCAGAGTTTTTCGCTCAATTTCAACCTTACTCAGTCAACGATATGCTGCAGCGAATCCCAGGTATAAATTTGGCTCGCGGTGGAGGAAGCACTCGAGGAGGTCCAGGAAGTTCGCAGGGCGGCAATCGGAGGGGGCTCGGTGCCGGAGGCGACCAGGTTCTAATTAACGGACGCCGGATTGCCGGTAAAGAAAATGAGGGTAGTTCCCAGTTGTCCCGCATACCTGCCAGAGAAGTCGATTATATTGAAATTATTAGAGGAACGTCGGGTGACCTTGATGTTAGGGGTGGCACCCAGGTTATAAACATAGTGCTCACCCAGGACCAGGCACGCACCAGCTTCGCGTACGAGGTTAACTTGGATAGAGCCTTAGATGGTGAGTTCATCCCAGGAGGAAAATTTTCGGCAACCGGTCAAAGAGGAGCCTTAAATTAC
This sequence comes from uncultured Pseudohongiella sp., assembly GCA_902531515.1. Lineage (GTDB taxonomy): Bacteria > Pseudomonadota > Gammaproteobacteria > Pseudomonadales > Pseudohongiellaceae > UBA9145. Next base: position 5,188 of record CACAEJ010000031.1, on the reverse strand, counting down.
TTTCTGAGTGCGGAACGTGAACCTCGTTATAATTTCCGAGATGGGTTTGAAACGGCGTTCGATGCTGAGGGCAATCTAGCCGAAACAGTTAATAGAGATCAAATTGAAGATGCGTGGCCAATCAACTTGGTCGCTAATTTTGGCTACGAATTCTCTTCAAGCGATACAGCTAATTTTAACTTACAGTGGACAGGAAACGACAACGATCAAGATACAGATCGGGTAATCAGCAGTTTTGAACAGGGATTAGTTTCAAAAAGGGTAGTCGAGAGAGATCTCCAGCCAGTCGATGACGATTCTTGGGAGATAGGCGGGGATTACATGCATTTTTTCCCGGACGGCAGCCGCTGGAAAACGCTGTTTATTATAAATGAATCAGAGAATCTATCCGCACGCAGTCGATACAAAATTAATGAGTCTCTAGATACGAGAGACTTATTTCTTTCAAACTTTGAAAAGAATCAAGAACGTATTGTTCGATCCTCTTATATCTTTGATTTTTCAGGTTCACAGTCAATCGAAGCCGGTGTAGAAAGAGCGCAGACAATTCTGGACACTTCTCTACAGCTGGGCCTTTTGACAGGTGGTGAGGCTGATGATCGGTTCGGAGGATTAACTCCGATCACTGACTCTATGGGCACAGTTGAGGAGATGCGTTATGAATATTTCGCTATTCACAATTGGTCCATGAACAGTCGAATGACTCTTGAGACTACGCTTTTGTTTGAGGACAGTACGATCTCTCAAACGGGAAGCAAAGCAAACTCACGAGACTTCAATTTTTTTCGTCCAAAAGTAGATTATCGCTTTGACATCACGCCGTCTTTTCAATTCCGAGCCACCGTTGAGAAAGATGTGGCCCAGTTAAGCTTTCGTGATTTTACAGCAGGTGTGGATTTCGCGGACGATGAACAAAACGCCTTTGAGGGCAATGCTGAACTAAGACAAGAACAGTCCTGGCGTTACGAGGCAAACTTCGAGTATCGGTTCTCTGAGGATGCGGGCGTGGTAAATACTAACCTGTATTATCATGATCTTGATGACCTCCTTGATAACGTTGATGTGTCGACAGAAGGTCAGGTACTGTCAGCTAGGGGTAATATTGGCAGCGGTGAGCGCTATGGATTTAATCTAAATAGTAGTTTTCGCCTACTTTTTCTAAATCAGCCAAACATTCTGCTTACTGCAGGCTTGAATATGGAAGAGTCAACTGTTACGGATCCGTTTTTGGATCGGGAAAGAGAGCGTTCCATGCGGGGTGGTGGCAGTCGTTATAGTATAGGCATACGTCATGACTTGCCCCAGTTGAATAATACTAACTGGGGGATAGATTATAGAAGAGAGTTTTACAACGATTATACTGTTTGGGATATTGATAAGATTGAGCAGTATCCGAAAGACTTCTCCTACTATAGTTGGATTGAGACACAGGCATGGGGAGGATTGATATATCGGTTTGAGGCAAGAGATTCGGGGGAGCGTTGCCGAATTCGAACACGATTCATAGCCGGAACAATAGCGACAGGTAGAATTGGGGAACTGGAGGATTCTTGTTCTGAGTCGGGGCCAACACTGGCGATTAAAATTCGAGGCACCTTTTAGGTTGGTGTGTTTGCCTGCTCTTGGGTTCTAACAAAATTTGGGAACAGGTATTTAGAGCCACATCTAGATTACGCTTCGAACAATTTTCTGAGATGATTGTTGAGTAGTCGTCCATGAGGGTCTAATGCTTCTCTTATTTCTTTGAAGTCTCTAAATCTAGGATAAAGTTCGTTCAGTTCATTGTGCCCCAGGCTGTGGACCTTCCCCCAATGAGGTCGACCGCCATACTTTCTGAAAATTGGTTCTATCCGGTTGAAGTAAGGATGATAATCCTCAAAGGCGGATCGATGGATTGAAATAGTTGCATGTGGTTCCTCTCCATACGCCATACTTAACCAAGGATCTTCTGGGCTTACATATCTGTACTCGAGAGGAAAGGCTACGTCGATTGCTTCGTCGTAGATTGTCTTTAAAATTTCTCTAACACATTCTGCGCTATTGTTTGCTGGTACGGAGTATTCCATCTCGTTGAACGGGTTACTGCGTACGTTAGACAATATCTTGTAGGACAGGTCGACTACCTCACTAATTTGAGCATTCTCGGCCAATGCATTATTCATGGTCAATTTCTCTGCAGGTAACGCATCAATCCCCAGAGGTCTTAGGTCGGCGAGCTCAACTTCCTGCGCTGGCACGATGGTCTGACCGATCGGCTGCTCTGTTTCGTCAATAGCCAGGGCCAGTGAGTAATCCGAGTAGACCAAGGGAAATATCTCGAACTGCCTATGCTTTGAGGCTAGTGTGTCGAAATCTCGGAGCAGTTCTTCAGTAGGAGCAGTCCACTCCCTCTTCTTTAGCTTAAAGGCCTTTCTATTTTGCATCCTTATCTGCGTCACAATTCCCAATGCCCCCAAGTTAACCCTCGCGGCATCGAATAAATCTTTCTGGTCTGCATCTAATTCTTTAACTTCTCCTCGTGCTGTGATGAGTCTCAATCCAGTGACGTATCCCGAAAGACTTTTAAAGTCTACCCCCGTGCCGTGCGTGCCCGTTGCGGTGGCGCCGGCAACTGTTTGCCTATCTATGTCTGGCAGATTTAACATCCCTTGTCCTATCTCAAAGAGAGGGGCGCCAAGATCACCCAAACGTGATCCTGCTCCAACAGTCGCCTGCATAGTTTCATTATCGTGCTCTAAAACGCCGCTCAACTGATCAATGATTACGAGGTGACCATCGGTTGGAACTAATGGGCTGAATGAGTGTCCAGAACCGACAGGTCTGATAGGGCCAGATGTTTTTTTTAGGAGATCAATAAGTTGATTCTCATCAGTTATATCATAACGACCCTTGGGACTACAGGAGAGGCCTCCTGACCAGTTTCTCCAAGGAGTTTGAATTGTTTCTGCGCGTGAATTAAGAGCGTAAGTTCCGAAAAGTGCGGCCCGTAGACTTGACGCAAGAAATGACCGGCGGCTCAACCTGTTACGAAGTTTTCTTTTCATTAATTGCTAATTCTTAAATTCTTGCCAACCATAAAACTTATCATAGACTTGAAATCGTCAATTTCGCAAGCCATGCAGTAGCCGAGTGGTGGCATGGATTTAAGGCCCTCTACTACACTCTTGATAAGAGCATCCTCGCCCTTACAGAGTCTTTCGGACCAACTTTTTGTATCTCCAATAATTGGAGCGCCCGCCTCGCCATTAACATGACACAAGGCGCAACTCCGATTCCACTTGCCTAATACCTCTGTACTCATGGTAGCCTCCTCTCCCACGACAGAAGGGCCTTCAAGGCTTTCTCGGTTAGATGAGCAGTCTAGTAGGATAATGCTACAAATAACTATTTTTGCTAGCCGAATTTTTTTTCTCATAACTTGTTGGAGCCTAATCTCGAGAAAGGCGATTAGGTGACGAATAAATTCTTGGGTCATTCACTAGGGTATCCATGGGGCGCCTATTGTTTCTCTCTGCTGCCAGCTCTGCTAGTGTCCGGCATTGCATTTCTGCTATGTGACTCCCTGTTTTTTGGTGCTTAAAACAGATCACGTTTTGTTGAAGCGGTTTTGTCGCATTGTAGGATATTAATTCTTCATCAGACATGTATTGGAAGGATGGCTGGTCCGTAGTCGAACAAGACAACAGAAACAGTGACGTGTAAACGGGAAAACTCAATTTGATTGGAGTCATAACATGCCTAAAGATAACCTATTTGAATGCAAAAATCCTGCAGTCTAAGCTGATAACGACTGCTGAACTTGGTGATCTGTAAGTGGTGCTATCGATAAATTAGAGCGGCCTGGGTTGGGTTACGGGCCGTAGAGAGGGATTGGTGGCTCTTGATTGAGTTTCAATATCATTCAAAAATCGAGGGTTTGCGCCTTTGTTTCGTGCCCCGGGCGCCTGAGGTCGAGTTAATTCTTGAATTTCTGATAGTGTGCCACAAACTTTTTGCATACCTTGGTCAAAATTAATTTGAGCACTTACACATTTAATCTGTTCTTGAATACCTACGGTTGAATTGTATGCGGCAAGTTCATCATCAGTCATACTTTTAAAATTGGGCTTAATTAATGAGCCACACGCAGCAAATAAAGGAATCATCATTAGGATTAACTGTCTTCGCTTATTCACCATTCTATTTTGGATTCTCTTTGGTTGCCGATGATGGAGTAGTCAGGGTTCTGCTAGTTTATCCGCTAACTACGCAACTTGTTCTTTTTACGACTTTTGTTTCGTCGGGGCCAAGTTCGTTGAGTGCGTCGATGTAATCGGGATGACTTTTAAAGGACATTGCCTTCTCAAATGTCTCAAATTCCACAACAGCAGCGAATTGCATGTTGACCGCACCAATTTGCGTTTTTGCCACCGGGCCAATGGCAATCATTTTTGCTTCGCCGCGATCGATAAGCGCATTCCACTTTGTTATGTACCTACCAAATGCATCTTGGTCTATTATCTCTTCAACGTGATTGATCCAATAACCTTTGGTCATTCTTGACTCCTTATTTTTTATCTCATTTACTCAGTTTACGGTCGCTCGAGTTCAATAGTATAGTATGACTCCAAAGAGTCTATTGCCTCTATTGGTTGACTTTTCACGTCCCATTTAAATAGTTGGGCAACGATTCTATCTTGCTCAAAATCTACGATGGTGAAGCCATGTTCTTCAAACGGTGTCACTTGCTCTTGAAAGTTTAAGTGCTGGGATGGGGCTGGGTGTACACCGCGGACTACTGATGGAAACCCCCTCACGGAAGTACTAACCGGGCCGCATAGTATGTTGGTTATCGGATTGTCGCTGAAATCCAAATTTCCAGCGCCATGCATCGTTCCGACGCCGGTTGCATGGAGGTCTCCGGCTATGACTAGGGGGTTGCGATGTTTCATTTCGGCTAAAGACTTCATTATGCGATCGTGCTGGTTTAACCAACCTTCTCTCCAGTGGGGCTTAGGTATCTGTGTAGTCAGGCGTCCTGTTTCCGGATGCAGTACATCTGGATACCACTCCCCCCATTTACCCGCAGTCCACCCTGGTGGGTTTGATGGAACGTGAACTAGATGGCGGGTGTCCCGTGAGGCTGTGCGGTCGATGAGCCAATTTTCGACGTTACTATCTAAAAACACGGCATTCAGATCGCCAACGT
>CACAEJ010000030.1 GCA_902531515.1 uncultured Pseudohongiella sp. | reverse complement strand
AACATGAGTGAATGCTAAATAAAATCGGAGCGAAAAGCTCATAAAAAAAATATTGCGTGGAAGGTAAAGAAATAGAAGCTGTATTCACAAATATTTGACAAACTATCAGCACTCTTCCTAGTATTGCGTGCCCTATTAAGACCGTATGAACGCAATTCTGCCTCTTAGCAAACAGGTAATCGACATAAAACTAAAAAAGCAACATCAATGGAGCAAAAAATGAGTGACAGAAAGGCACAGCTAATCCTAGATGGAAGAGAAAAGCCTATTGATCTACCTGTTTATAAGGGAAGTACAGGCCCAGACGTCATCGATGTTCGTAGTTTAGTATCTGAAGGGGTTTTTACTTACGACCCAGGTTTTGTTTCCACGGCGGCTTGTGATTCCGATATAACCTATATAGACGGCAACGCTGGAATTCTCCTTCACAGAGGTTATCCGATTGAGCAACTTGCTGAAAAATCAAATTTTTTGGAGGTTAGTTATCTACTTCTTAACGGAGAACTACCAAATTCATCCCAGCTGACTTCCTTTGAGGAAGAAATTCGTTACCACACGATGGTGGATGAGCAAATTCATGAATTTTTCAAAGGATTCCCAAGGACTGCTCATCCTATGGCAATGCTGTGCGCTGTGGTGGGAGGACTTTCAGCATTTTATCACAATGACTTGGACATCGATAATTCAGATCATCGGATGCAGGCTGCAATAAGACTAATCGCAAAAATGCCTACTTTGGCGGCCATGTGCTATAAGCATGGTATCGGCCAACCTTTTATCTATCCACAAAATAAGATGTCCTTGGCAGAGAATTTCGTGAATATGCTATTTGGGACACCTTGTGAGGAAACATCGGTAAGTCCAGTTATAGCAAAGGCAATGGATACGTTGTTTCTCCTTCATGCTGATCACGAACAAAACGCCTCCACCTCTACTGTCAGATTAGCAGGTTCAACTGGATCAAACCCGTTTGCCTGCCTTGCGTCGGGGATCGCCGCACTGTGGGGGCCTGCGCATGGAGGGGCCAATGAGGCAGTATTGGATATGCTGAACAAGATCGGAGATGAGTCGAGAATTGACGAATTCATACTCAGAGCGAAAAATAAAGATGATCCATTTAGGCTGATGGGCTTTGGTCACAGGGTTTACAAAAATTATGATCCACGTGCAACAGTCATTAGAGGTATATGCGCTGAGGTCTTGGATGAACTTGGAGTTGACAGTGACCCACTCTTTAAAATTGCCCGCAAGCTTGAAAAGCTTGCTCTTGAAGACGATTACTTTAACGAGCGAAAGCTTTTCCCAAATGTAGATTTTTACTCCGGAATCATTCTAAAAGCAATAGGTATACCGACTAGCTTATTTACAGTGATTTTTGCAACAGGTAGAACACCTGGTTGGATCGCACATTGGAACGAGATGCTCAGCAATCCATACAAGATTGGTAGGCCGAGACAATTATACAAAGGTGAAATCAAGAGGGACTATCCTATTTGATTTCCCTGATAGTGTTGGTGGAGCCTACCGGGATCGAACCGGTGACCTCAACGCTGCCAGCGTTGCGCTCTCCCAGCTGAGCTAAGGCCCCATCTTAAATACACGCGAATTCTAAGCGTCACCTATTTTGGTGTCAAACCAACTTATGTCAGCTTACGATATTCAGCTAAAAGCGTTTTTCCCATTTTTTTAGAGATACCCCCCAACATTTTTATGGCATTTCGAATTCGCACTCTAGACACATCAATGCCTAGAATGGCCATTGATTCGATCACAGAAATAGAAACTGGCTTACCTGTTACAGCAATAAAAAGTGGTGATAAAAATTCACGCAACTTTATGTCTAATTGCTTACTAAGACATTGCAACTCATTCTGAATTGAATCCTGATTCCATTCATTTATGCCTTCAAGACGCCAAAGCGAAAACTGAAAAATACGTAAAATATCATCTTTATCAAGCTTGTTATTATGAAAACTTTCCTCGGTAAGACCTACATCACCAGTTAAGAAAAAGCTTACAAGTTCCATTACATCACTAAATTTATCAACCCTCTCCCGAACGAGAGGAATCAAGTTCGTGAGATTATTCTTCGGGAAAGCCCATTTTGTATACTTATCAACAAACTCGTCATCAGACATTTCTTCACGAATGTACTTGCCGTTCAGCCAGTTTAACTTTCCTAAATCGAAAATCGGCCCACCTAGTGATACTCGATTGATGTCGAACCGATCTGCCATTTCCTGAACTGAAAATTTCTCCTCACCCGACGGCATTGTCCAACCCATCATTCCAAGATAGTTTACTAAAGCCTCTGGAAGGTAACCCATGGACTCGTAATACTTAATGCTAGTTGGATTTTTTCTTTTACTTAGTTTGCTCTTATCTGGATTTCTCAGAAGTGGCATGTGACAAAAGATAGGTGGCTCCCACCCAAAATATTGATAAAGAAGCAGATGTTTGGGAACAGAGTTTATCCACTCTTCTCCACGAATAACATGACTAATAGCCATAAGATGATCGTCAACTACGTTAGCAAAATGATATGTTGGCATTCCATCAGATTTCATCAAAACCTGCATATCAATTTGCGACCAGTTTATACTGACCTCGCCTCTCAGCAGATCAGAAAAAACACAATCGCCAGTATCGGGAATCTTCATGCGAATAACGAAATTATCACCCTGCTTTATTCGGGCTGAGACCTCTTCTTCAGAAATGTTCAAGCAATGTCCGTCGTAGCCGACCTGAGTCTTGTTCTTTAATTGGTCTTTTCTTAACTGATCTAAACGTTCTGGTGTGCAAAAGCATCGAAATGCCTTTTTCTTTTTTAACAGAATATCAATATGCTCTGAATAGATATTTGTTCGTTCGCTTTGGCGATAAGGCCCATGTTCCCCTTCTTTCCCTGGGCCTTCATCCCAACTTAATCCTAGCCAACGCAGAGATTCAAGAATATTATTTTCAGACACTTCTGAGCTTCTAGTCTGATCTGTATCCTCTATTCGTAGAATAAATTTCCCGTCGTTTGAATGAGCAAAGCATCGATTAAATAATGCGATATAAGCTGTTCCTACATGAGGATCGCCCGTAGGAGAGGGAGCAATACGAGTTCTAATTTGTGACATCTTACGTGCAGAAAACCTATTTATTTAATATTATTATTACCCTAAAGATTATACATTGAAAAGCCCTCTCCCACGAACTTCTTAGGTAAAGTCGTAACATTAATTTATGAGAACCAGTTAGAAAAAACTTTTATTATGATTGACCGAAGATTCTGCATAGCTCCCATGATGGATTGGACAGACCGCCATGATCGAGTATTTTTAAGGAAATTTTCCAGGAATATTTTACTGTATACAGAAATGGTAACTAGCGCTTCCCTAGAGTATGGAGACGCGGAGTACTTGCTTAAGCACAATAATGAAGAGCACCCTGTCGCACTTCAAATCGGTGGTTCAAAAATAACCGAGCTCATACATGGTGCGGCTCTCGGTGAAAAAGCAGGTTTCGATGAGATTAATCTAAACGTTGGATGTCCAAGCGATAGAGTGAAATCTGGCAATTTCGGAGCTTGTCTGATGACCAGGCCGAAATTAGTAGCAGATTGCGTTAAGGGAATGATTGACTCAGTTAACAACATACCAGTCACTGTTAAGTGCCGAACTGGTGTCGACAATTTAGATTCACAATCAAGATTGTTAGAGTTTATAGGGACAGTCTCTGAGGTTGGCTGTAAAACATTTATAATTCATGCGCGTAAAGCTATTCTGAGCGGCCTCACTCCAAAAGAGAATAGGGAAATACCACCTTTAAATTATCAGAGAGTTTTCTCTGTGAAGGAAACATTTCCAGAATTAGAGATTATTGTTAATGGTGGAATTACAAACCTACTAGATGCCAAATCGTTTCTAGGAAGGGTAGACGGTGTAATGGTGGGGCGTGAAGCCTACCAGAATCCCTTTTTCTTAGAAAAAGTTGATGAGTTTTTTTTCGACAGCCCGCCCAAAGGTAAAAGCCGAGTTGACTATCTCGAAAGTTATATTCCGTACATTGAATCAGAATTGCGAAGAGGTACACCTCTTAAACATATGACGCGCCATATACTAGGGCTCTTTAAAGGGCAACGAGGAGGAAAAAAATTCCGTCGCTATTTAAGTGAAAATAGTTACAGAGAGCATTCAGGAATCGAAGTAATTAGTAATGCTTTAAAATTAGTCACTTAAAACTACTTCTGTGATATAAATACTTATAAATAAACCACGATGACAGAAAATAAAGGCGTCTTACAAACTTATTGAATGACTTGAACAGTGCTTAAATCAATTCAAAATATTTTCCAACACAAAAAGCAGGAAGTATCCGATAGCTCAGAAATATATCAGCGAGAGTTGGCTTATGCCTCTTTATTAGTAGAAGTCATTAAAAGTGATGACAAATTCGATGATCGCGAACGCGCAAAGCTATTTGATGTTTTGAGTAAAAAATTGAAAATACACGATGATGAATTGCAAAATTTTGCAGATCTAGCAGAAAAAAAATCTGATGATTCTACATCACTTTTCGAGTTTACCCGCGAAATTAATGATAAGTATGAGTACGACGAAAAAGTAAAATTGATCGAAGATTTATGGCGAATAGCATACTCCGATGGGCAGCTTGATAAATATGAAGATTATGTAATTAGGAAAGTAGCAGACTTAATTTATGTAACTCATAGCGACTTTATTAAATCTAAACTAATTATAAAAAATCAACCGACATCTGAAGTTTAATCATCAAAAATCACCGAATTCGTCAGCCACTTCACCGTCGTGGACGACATATTCTCTATTTTGGACGTAAGCTTCCCTGACGAACAAATATCTATCACCAATTATTAACTCGTCATAAGCCAGCAAAGATGATCTGAAATCTAGCTCATCCACAAGATATAAACTATAGCGAGCTTCGAGATTCTGTAAGAATCTAATCGGATTAAAAACAGCATCGACCATAAGCCCAACAGAATCTCTCAAGTTACTAGCTCCAAAAATAGGTAAAAATAAATAAGGTCCAGCCTCAATTCCCCAAGAACCCAAAGTTTGCCCAAAATCTTCTTCATTTCGATCTAAGCCTAAATTCGTAGCAACGTCCATCAATCCACCAATCCCCATGGTTGAATTAATTATGACTCGACTTGAATCCGACAACCCATCTTGGATCTTCAATTGTAAGAAGTCGTTAATAGCAATATTTACATCCTGAAGGTTATCGAAAAAATTGCCCAATCCTACCTGAAAAGCACGGGGTGTAATATTTGTATAGGTGAGAGCAATTGGACGAACAAGACGTTGATCAAAATAATCATTAACAGCAAAAATATGCTGATTGAGTTCCATCCAAGGGTCATAATACTCTGCTTGAGCCCTAGCCGTATTTGAAACAATACTGTTGCCCAATATCAAAAAGAGGACTATACGCAAAAAATGATAACGCCAAAGATTTAATGAAAGTTGCATACCCATAACCTTAATAGCCCCCCGACTATTCTACAATTTTAAGTACTTAAGACATCTATCGCTTTTCTTATTCTTTTTGAAGACACTGGAATTTTAGTCCCCAGAGATTGAGCAAACAATGACACTCTATACTCCTCAATCATCCAGCGTATTTCATCTAAACTATTAAATTCATCGGACGCAACTACCTGACGTAAACTCTCATATTCCGACCAGTATTTGGTGATTTCTTTCGTAAATAATAAATCTTTTGCACCAATATGAGGCGCCTTTTGCATCCGTAATCTTATCCCCTTTAAATATCGAGGAAACTGCCTAAGTCTGTCAAGAGGTACCTCAAGAAATAACTTATCTGTCATTAGGTTATCTAATTGTAGCCTTATATCATCATAAAAATATGACAGATTTGTGTCTTTTAATATTGACAAGTCTCGAAGAATCACAAGTCGACTTTCGAACAACTCTTTTGCAATCACCAAAATCTCCTGACTCTGAGTGTATAGCTTGGGTTTTCCTAAACTGAGTTGTCTGTCAAATTCACTCTTCGTACGCGGTATAGTGTTAATAATACTGAACGCATTAAAGTAAGTAGCATAGATAGCATCGGCTATGAAGTTGGAAAAATTAGGAGGAATTAATAAAGCGGATTCTCTCACAAAGAGAGAGAAATTTTTCTTAATCAAATTCCTTTGTTGCACACTTCTCAGAGAATATAAACGCGTTAAGCCGCGCTTTGTTTGGTTCAGTGCCTCAGTAGATTCGGCAAATAACTGTAGTGATACCGAGTCAGTATTATCAACGATTCCCGGATAACGGATCATTACAACGCCTTTATTTAACTCGATTTTTTCCGGAAAATCACCGAAAACCCAGTCAACAAAACTTTTAGACTCGAAGATACTATCGTCTTCTGAGTACTCTTCTTGCCCAGCGTGAAATTCTACCCCCCGGTCGAACAGGTAGCTTTTAATCTCTTCCACACTATTGCCAACAGCAAGTGATCTACCATCAGAGTCTACGACATTAATCTTTATGACAAGGTGATTCGGCAATTTGATATCTAAAAGCTGAGTCGCCGAAATATTTAATCTTCGCTTCTTAAGTAGCGCCTCAGAGAGGCAACTTATTAGGTTGCCTCTTAGTGATAAAATCTGAGGCATTATTTCATCCACAAAGCCACTGATAGGTATTAACTGCTTACGGTTCGCTTTCGGTAAACCTTTGAGTAATGCTATGCATCTATCACGTATCATTCCAGGAATCGCCCAATCTATATCATTGGCACTTAACTGATTCAAAATCTGAACAGGTATTTTTAGTGTTGCACCATCTTTTTTTGCTCCAGGGTCGAAAATATAATCAATCGAGATTTTGTTGCTATTAATTGAAAAGTGATCAGGAAAATCATTTAGAGTATCGGATTTGATGCCTTGATCTAGAAGTGTCTCACGACTCATATTCAAGTTTTTCAAGGATGTATTTCTTGGATCTTTTAACCAGCCTTCCAATTCTTTAGTAGACGTGATGTGTTTCGGAATAACTTGTGAGTAAAAGCGGCTTATTTCTGCTTCACTGACCAATAATTCGGGACGGCGTAATTTATCTTCTTCATTTTGAATGGATTCTAATACTTTTTGATTTTTTCCATAAAACGAACTCGTGGTCTTCAGTGTACTCTTTGCCAATCCTTCATTAATGAATATTTCTCGAGCAAGTTCCGGGTTTGTTGAGGAATATTCAACTGTAGCCTTCTCAATTATAGTCAAACCATACAGGCGAATCCTCTCAAAAGCCTGAACTCTTTGGCTTCGAATACTCCAGTGAGGATTATAAACTTGACGCTTAACTACATGGAGAGCCATCTCTTCAGCCCACCGCGGTTCGATTTTTGCAGCCATCGTGGCGAAAGTTTGAGAGGTCTCAATTAATTCCCCTGTAACAATCCATTTCGGCAATGCTTTACTTAGTACCGAAGAGTTGAGGACAACAAATTTTCGGTTCCTGCTTCCCATATACTGCTTTTCGGAGGTTCTATATGCTATTTGGTTTAACGAACCAGCAATAATACTTTTATGAATGTCGTTATAACTACCCGACTTTCTATTAACCCGTAGCCCGATTTTTCGACAATTCAAAGTCAACTGTAAATAAACCTCTCTCCATTCACGCATTCGACTAAAAGAAAGGCTATATTTCTTACAAACCTTTTTTAAAATATTTAAGGGATTTAATTTTCTTTTTTCTTCATATATTAACCAAAGATTCACTAAAGCTAAAAAATCCGAACGTTTGTTGTCGAACAATTCTAAGTCTTGAGTTTCATCATGAAGGCCTTTGAAACCAACTTCCCTGGGATCTTGTATGCTTAACATGCTCACTATAATTAACAGCTCTTTTAAGCAATTTTTTGAGCTCGCTACGATAAGCATCTTCGCATGTTTGGGGTCTACTGGTAGCGCCGCCATCTTCCTTCCATCCGAAGTCAACTTTCGTTCGTCGCTGACAGCTTTCAGCTCAGAGAGGAGTTTAAAACCTTCGTTAATTGACTTCGGTTCAGGTTTATCAATAAAAGGAAACTTGTAAACATCTCCTAAATTTAAAGACAGCATTTTTAAAATCACAGCAGCTAAATTTGTCCGAATTATTTCTGGATCGGTATATACAGGCCGTGAGTTAAAGTCATGCTCAGAATACAAACGAATACAAACGCCATTTTCTGTTCGTCCACATCTTCCTTTTCTCTGATTTGCGCTAGCCTGAGAAATCCTTTCTATTGGGAGTCGTTGAATTTTTGATTGAAAGCTATACCGACTAATTCTCGCAAAACCAGTGTCCACAACATACTTAACTCCGGGGACAGTTATCGACGTTTCCGCAACATTAGTACAAAGAATAATACGTTGAAATTTGTGAGCCTGGAATATTTTGTTTTGTTCTGATTGTGGCAGTCTTGCGTAGAGCGGTAGGATTTCAGTATTAGTAAGTCTCTTTTTTCTAAGAGCTTTAGCTGTTTCTTTAATTTCGCGCTCGCTACTTAAAAATACCAAAATATCCTTAACCTGAGAAATATCGCCTGAAGACTCAGAGATTATAGAAGCGATATTTTCGACAACGTTGTCAGTTATACTTAATTCTTTCTCAAAATGGTCAGATTCTATTTCTTTGTATATCGTTTCCACCGGGAATGTTCTTCCTTCAACGGAAATTACCTGAGCGCTGTTAAAGTGTTTAGAAAAGTTCTCTACATCAATTGTGGCTGACGTAACGATCAACTTTAGTTCTTTTCTTTTACTAAGTATTCTTTTTAAATATCCCAAAAGGAAGTCGATATTAAGAGATCTTTCGTGAGCCTCATCTACAATAATAACTTCGTATTTTGATAAATATGGATCTGATTGAATTTCAGATAGCAATATGCCATCCGTCATTAGTTTAATGCAACACGACTCGGAAATTCGTTCATTAAACCTAACCTGATAGCCGACTAATGCTCCGAGTGGACTGTCCAATTCGCTAGCAATTCTTGAAGCAACAGATGTTGCCGCAAGACGTCGTGGCTGACAATGGCCGATAATTCCCCTTCGGCCGTATCCAGCCGCTAGGCATATTTTTGGTAGCTGGGTTGTTTTGCCCGAGCCAGTATCTCCTGAAACAATTATCACCTGATTACTGGATAATAGCTTACCTATTTCGGAAGCCTTTGCAGAAACTGGCAAATTCTCTGGAAAATTAATAAATCTTGGAATTATAAGTTCTTTCGATTCAGTAATGGAGACAGAGTTATCTATGAATACGCCTAATTCACTAATTCTTTTTCTTAGGTCATTATCAGTGGAACTGGATCTTTCGATAAACCGTATCTTATTAGAAAAACGATGTACGTCTTTTGTTTGGCATTGTCTTAGTTGTTCTTTTAATGATTGCAACACGAGCTGATTTACTTAACATAAATTTTAGATGGTTTATTTGCGCAACTCGCGACGGAGAATCTTACCTATATTTGATTTTGGAAGCTCTTCCAAAAAAACAATTTCTTTGGGTATTTTGTAAGCCGTGAGTCCTTTTTTGCAATGCGAAAGTAACTCGTCTTTGGTAACACTTGAACTTGAAGCCACAACAAAGAGTCTAATTAGTTCTCCGGTTTTTTCGGACACTACTCCAATTGCAGCGCTTTCTAGCACTTCAGGGTATTGATTAACCCAATCCTCGACTTCATTAGGAAACACATTAAAGCCGGAAACTAAAATCATGTCTTTCTTTCGATCTACAATAGTTATATAGCCTTCACCATTAATCTCAACAAGATCTCCAGTCTTAAACCAATCCAAAGAAGAATACGTCTTCTCCTTTGAGTTATTAGAAGACCAGTAACCCAACATTACTTGAGGCCCTCTCACCCATAGTTCACCTCTTTCACAAGTTCCTAATTCATTTCCCGCATCATCAACAACTTTACATTCTGTTTCCGGCACCAAATGACCTACCGTTCCTGGTCGAACCTTGCCGGGAATATTCACAGAAACAACAGGAGAACACTCTGTCAACCCATAACCCTCTATAATTTCACAACCAGTTACAGACTCCCACTCATTCAAGACCGATGTCGACATCGCCATGCCTCCTGCTCCGCAAAATTTTAAGTTCTCGAAATTCAAAGACTTAAAATTCTTATTTTGTAGAAGCGCAAGATACAATGTATTAATACCAACGAATCCATTAACCACATATTTCCGAAACACTGAAATCAATGATTTTAAATCTCTTGGATTCGGAATCAAAATATTATGGTTTCCAGCATAAGGCATGGTAAGGCAGTGTAATAAAAAAGCATAGCTGTGATAGAGCGGCAATGGTGCCACTATGTTTTCTAACTTGTCCCTTATCAGTAGCAAACAACGGGATCTCAACTGCATCATATTGGCAATCAGATTGCTATGACTAAGCATGGCTCCTCTAGAAACACCCGTTGTGCCTCCCGTATACAAAATTAAGGCTACATCGTTACCACATCCAGCATCTTTAGGATTTATAAAGATTTCCTGACAGGATATTGTAGCTTCAAAGCTGACAGAATTTGGTAAGTTATAGGTTGGCACAATACGCTTTAAATATTTTGCTCCAAAATTTAGAATCCCCGACTTTAATGGAGACTGCAAGTCACCAAGACTCGCGACAATGATGGTTGATATTTCCGTATATGGAAGGATTTCCTCTAATTTGTCACAGAATGCATCAAATATAACTACTCCCTTCACCCCAGAATCCATAAACTGATGACGCATTTCATTGGAGGTGTAAAGCGGATTTGTAGTGACAACTACTATTCCGGCCTTTACCAATCCGTAAAATGTTATTGGGAATTGGATAAGATTCAAAAGTTGAATTGCAACTCTATCACCCACTTTTAAGTCAGTATGCGTTTGAATGTAAGCAGCAAAGTTATCGCTTAATCTATCAACCTCTTCGTATGTTAAAGTCTTTCCAAGGCAACTGAAGGCATTTAAATTACTGTGCTCATTTGTGAAATATCTCAATAATTCCGTAAGAGAATTGTATTGAAGATGAGATAGCTCTGGGGACAATTTTTCCATATTTCTTATTTTACTAGGACGCCCATCGCATCCTCTAATCCCTTTACTGTTAGAGGAAACATCTTATTTTCCATCAACTCTTTAACAATCTCGATCGAGTAGCTATGCTCCCAATAGTCTTTGGGAGTTGGATTTATCCATACTATATTGTCAAAGGAATCATTTATCCTTTTCATCCAGATAGCGCCCGCTTCCTCATTATAATGCTCTATACTTCCTCCTACGTGTGTAATCTCATACGGAGCCATGGTTGCATCACCAACAAAGATAACTTTATAGTCTTTTGAATACTTATTCATTATTTCAAAGAGTGGCGTAGTTTCGGCATGTCTTCGATGGCTCTTAGACCATACTGATTCATACAAAAAGTTATGAAAGTAATAATACTTGAGATGCTTAAATTCACTTCGCGCGGCCGAGAAAAGTTCTTCGCACGTTCTTACGTGCGGATCCATAGAACCACCTATATCAAAAAAAAGTAGTACTTTTACCGCATTGTGACGCTCCGGAACCATTTTAATGTCGAGGAGGCCGGCATTTTTTGCTGTAGATGATATCGTGTCGTCCATATCTAACTCTTCAGCACTGCCAGTTCGAGCAAATTTTCGCAGCTTCCTTAAAGCTAATTTAAGATTCCTGGTACCAAGTTCTACAGAATCGTCCAAATCTCTATAGTTACGTCGATCCCAAACTTTTACAGCTCTTCCATTCCTACCCTCTTGTTGGCCAATTCTAATCCCCTCAGGATTATAACCATACGCCCCAAAAGGCGAAGTGCCGCCTGTTCCTACCCATTTATTACCACCTTGATGTCGTTTTTTTTGCTCTTCCATACGTTTTTTAAATTCTTCTATCAGTTTGTCGAGACCGCCAAGCGCCTCAATTTTTTTCTTTTCTTCCTCAGTTAGCATCGACTCTAGCTGTTTTCGAAGCCATTCAATAGGAATCTCATGAGACGAAAGCTCATCTAGTATTTCAACATTTTCGAAATACTTTGAGAATGCTCTATCAAACTTATCGAAATTCTTTTCATCTTTGATTAAGCATAAGCGAGATAAGTAATAGAAGTCCTCCACACTCCCAAAAACAATATTCTTCTTTAAACAATCCAAGAGTGTAAACAATTCTGTGAATGAAACTGGTAGCTTTTCATTCTTTAGCGTCATAAAAAAATTAATAAGCATTAAGTTTTAGCTCGATGCATGAAAGCAAGTTTTTCTAACAAGTGAACATCCTGCTCATTTTTCAGTAATGCACCATACAATGGTGGTATCGCATTCTTTGCGTCGTGACTCTTTAGAATATCCTCTGGAATATCATCGGCCATTAATAGTTTCAACCAGTCAATTAGTTCAGATGTCGACGGTTTTTTCTTTAATCCCGGTATTTTTCGCACATCGAAAAAAATATCCATGGCCATACTCAATAGATCTTTTTTTATATCTGGATAGTGAACATTTACTATCCGCTCCATCGTAAGGGTGTCTGGAAATTCAATATAGTGAAAGAAACAACGTCTCAGAAAAGCATCCGGCAGCTCCTTCTCATTATTACTTGTAATCACAATAATGGGACGTGTTCGCGCTTTAACCAACTGCTTCGTTTCGTAAACAAAGAACTCCATCTTATCTAGCTCTAGTAAAAGATCATTTGGAAATTCGATGTCTGCTTTGTCTATCTCATCAATTAATAATACGGATTGTGAATCGGAATCAAATGACTGCCAAATTTTACCTTGAATAATGTAGTTAGAAATATCGTGAACCTTAT
>CACAEJ010000029.1 GCA_902531515.1 uncultured Pseudohongiella sp. | reverse complement strand
ATAGAGAACGCTTAAGGTCATTCTCTAAAAGACGGCTGAGAAAATGATGGTGATATAAGTGCAGGGAACTAATCCAATGAGTGGAGAGTACTATTTGCCATCATTTTACTTCAGGGTGGCATTTTCGGGCGTGCTTGGTTCGGCTGTTCCGTCAGATAATTCATTTTTAGAGGTATCTGGGATCAAAGCAGACTTAGAAACTGAGTCTTACAAGGAGGGTGGTGAGAATCGCTTTGAGCATGCTCTTCCAAAAGGAATCAAATATAGTCCTTTAGTTTTAAAAAGAGGAATAGCCAAAATGAGCTCCCCTTTTGTTGTGTGGTGTCAAGATGTTTTTCAGGCAGGATTTGTTTTGCCGATTCAGACTATGGAGCTGACGGTATCGCTGCTAGACTCTTCTGGAGATCCTGCGCGGTCTTGGTCATTCGTTAATGCCTATCCTATTTCATGGGAAGTGGAAGCTTTTAACTCTGAGAAAAACGAAGTAGCCATTGAGAAAATTGAGCTGAAATACAATTATTTTGAAAGGATTTTATAGTCGTCATGACAATTGAAGTAAAACAATTGGTGATAAAGTCCACCGTGGCGGACGATTCAAATAATTTTCAACGGGAGCCAAAGAAAGACTCTGACCTTCGGTCTTTTAAAAAAGAGTTGCTGGCCGAATGCAAACAGATCATTACTGAGTCATTAAAAAGCGGGAGGGAACGTTAATGGCCTCACTGGCTAGTGTGTCTCTTTCGGCTGCTAAATTGCCACTAATGATCACAGAGTGCTCGGTTAACCGTGGAATCGTTACACCAAAACCCTCTAACACTTTCATCGCCATGCTAAATCCAGATAAATATCAACGTATTTACGAAATCGAGTACAGTGATAATGAGGAAAGTTTTGGTGCGTTAGGGTCAGACAAAAAGTTCTCTAGGTTTAAGGCTCAAAGTCAGTCATTCCAACTTAAGCTTGATGGCACTGGGGTGGTCGGCAATGCGGTGTCTGATGCTGTGGGTATGGGGTTGCCTACATCAAGTGTGACGGATCAGATTGATGACCTTAAAAAGATAGTCTACAACTACGTTGGGACAAAGCATGAGCCAAACGTTGTTCAGCTGCTCTGGGGTACTCTTATATATACTGGCCGTTTAGAAAAAATGGATATCACTTATACCCTATTCTCTCCTACTGGATCGCCATTGAGGGCAGATGTGGTATTGAATCTTGAAGAGTATCTAAGTGCCGCCGAAGAGACTCTCAGGGCGAATCGTTCCTCGCCTGATTTAACCCACGCTATCGAAGTCAAGGCTGGTGATACTCTTCCTTTACTGTGCGAAAAAATCTATAACGATAGTTCTTACTACCTCGCGGTTGCGCAGGCAAACGGACTAGATCATTTCCGTGATATCAGGCCAGGTCAAAGCCTATTCTTTCCACCACTGGATTAAGTTATGGCCGACTCACCGGAAAAGAATAGCGATGGAGTCATAAAGCTGACTGTGTTCAGTGAAGGGAAGAAGTTGGATGAATCTATCAAGATCGTTGATATCTTGGTAAGAAAGGCTATCAATGTCGTGCCATCGGCTCGTCTAACGATTCTTGATGGAGATATGCCAGAAAAAGACTTTCCGGTAAGCAATACTAACGATCTTGCTCCTGGTAAGACCTTAAAAATCAACGCAGGCTATAAAGATAAAGAAGACACTATTTTTGAGGGTGTGATCGTAAAGCACAATATTGCTATCACTGGAGATAACTACTCAAGACTTCATATAGAGTGTCGTGATAGTGCGGTAGCGATGACTATAGGCAGAAAAAGTTCAAATTTTGTAGACGCAAAAGACAGCGACGTTATTAAAGAGCTGATAGGTCGTTATAGCGGACTTTCCTCATCGGTAGAAGATACCGCAACTGAGCACAAGGAGCTGGTGCAATATTATTGTACTGATTGGGATTTTATGCTCTCAAGAGCAGAGGTGAGTGGGTCGCTGGTTATTGTTGATGACAATGAAGTTAGTGTAGGGCCCCCACAAGTAGATGGAAGCGCCGTTTTGAAGGTCACCTACGGTGAAGACTTAAAGGAATTTCATGCTGAGATAGACGCAAGACATCAATATAAGGAGGTGAAGGGTGCTTGTTGGGACCCAGGAACCCAAGAAGTGGTTGAGCAAGTTGCGAAGACGGAATCACTTAATAAACAAGGCGATCTTGATTCAGCGACCTTGTCAAAAGTAATTGGTCTGGACAGTTTCCTTTTGCAAACACCTATCATGATGGAAAACAGTGCTCTGAAGGATTGGGCTGGAAGCCAACAAGTAAAATCAGGGCTCTCCAGAGTTACGGGCAGCATGAAATTCCAAGGCTCGTCTAAAGTTAAACCTGGCTCTTTAATAGAGTTGAAGGGGGTCGGTAATAGGTTTAGCGGAGATGTCTTTGTCACCGAGGTTGTTCATAAGATTTCGGAAGGTAACTGGGTATCTTCAGCAGAATTTGGTATGTCTCCGGATTGGTTTGCCGAAAGAAGGGATTTAGCGGCTCCAGTGGCCTCAGGTCTAGTTCCTGGTGCGGAAGGGTTGCAAATAGGAATCGTAATGAAGCTTGATGAAGACCCCGAAGGTCAGAATAAAGTCCAAGTCAAGGTGCCACTACTACAGGCTGAGACAGAAGGTGTCTGGGCGAGACTCGCCAGTTACTATGCATCAGAAGGAATCGGAGAATTCTTTATTCCTGAAGTCGGTGATGAAGTGGTTCTTGGTTACCTTAATAATGACCCAGCACATCCAATTATTCTTGGCAGTCTTTACAGTTCCCAAAAACAACCCCCATACCCTCTTACAGCCGACAATTTCATTAAGGCTATAGTGACTAAAAGTGAGTTAAAAATTGAGTTTGACGATGAGAAGAAAGTAATTACGATCATCACCCCGGGGGAAAATAAGATCGTCATAAGCGATGAAGACAAGTCTATTCTCATTACCGACCAGTCAGATAATAAATTCGAACTCAGCGATAGTGGAATTATTGTGGACAGCCCAAAAGACATAAGTTTTAGTGCTAAAGGCAAGATATCCCTTGACGCGATGGGGGAGATATCTATTTCCTCAAAAGCTGATTTGAAAACGGCTGGAATGAATATTGAACACAATGCAAACGTTGGGCTTACCTCTAAGGGAGGGGCATCGGCCGAACTTTCTGCGGGTGGAAATACAACGGTTAAGGGAGCAATGGTGATGATTAACTAAATCTCGCCTTAATTAGAACTGAACTAGTAATTTATAGGAGATCCCATGCCACCTGCAGCACGAATAGCTGACTTGCACAATTGTCCAGCGACCACTGGTACCGTTCCTCATGTTGGAGGGCCCATTCTTGGTCCTGGGGAACCGACAGTTTTGATTGGAAACATGCCGGCGGCGGTTGTTGGAGATACTTGTATTTGCGTTGGGCCTCCTTCTTCAATATCGCAGGGTTCAGGTACAGTGAGTATTGGAGGCAAACCGGCCGCGCGAATGGGTGACAGCACAGCCCATGGCGGGACTATTGCCATTGGGTATCCAACTGTAATGATCGGTGGATAAGAGTAGTTGATTATGGCGAACGAACAAACTAAAGAATTCTTAGGTCGGGGTTGGAGCTTTCCACCTAAGTTTGAGCGGAACGATGAAGTCTTGGAACTTCAGATGGTATCCCTTGAGGAAGATATAAGAGAGAGTCTATCAATACTCCTCTCGACTTTACCTGGTGAGCGAGTCATGCAGCCTACCTTTGGCTGCGGATTGAACGCTCTGGTCTTTGAAAATATTACCGAAAGTTCGGTCACCAAAATTAAAGATTTGGTGGAGAGAGCGATTTTGTTTTTCGAGACACGAATTACACTTGACCGTATTGAAGTGCTAGCCGAAGAAGTAAACGATGGTCTGATACAAATCCAGCTTGAATACACAATTAGAACAACGAATACACGAAGTAACTTTGTCTATCCATTTTATTTTCAGGAAGGAACAAATGTTGGCGCTTAGTTCATTACTGTCAACTTATAAATCATCTGATGATATCTCATGAGTAACTTTGACACGATAATTCATGCGGACGGTGTAGATCAACAGAGTCGTCTATTTCCAGCGCTACGGGAAGGGTACTTCAACGTTGACGAGATGTCTTTTGAAGATCTAGTAGAGCTAAGTGTCGACTTTGCATCAAGTCTCTCCTATTACAATAAAGAACTAAGAAAAGTGGGGGACTGGAGGTCCTTCCTTACTTCTAATGAAATTGTAATTATGGCGCTCATCATTAATAAGGATATTAATCAGCTAATCAATGAAATTAGGAAAAGTCTTAAAAAGTCAGAACGCCTTTCTCTAAGATTAATATTTGAGCTAGTTGTTGAAAGTGATAAATGGTTGACTGACTTAAGGCGCTCAAGGTCGACTCCTGGCCAAGAATTAACAGCCGCAATAGAAAGGGTAATTCGGAACACTATGGCAGTAGCCGTGCACGATATAGGAAGAATTAATTTCAATCTGGCGCTAGAGAACGATTCCCTAGTTGATACTGATTTCCTAAAGCTAAGCAGTATCTGGGGCATTGTTGCTAAAGGCGATGGGGTTAATTTCTCACAATCAGAAATTAATATCACTGATAGTAGTTTTAATCAGAAGGCGTCTATTATGAATACGGCGCTACGTATCATCAATGCAATAGAGTATCTTAAGAATTTTTGCAGAGCGCTACTTCCCCAATCCTTAAAAACGCAGAAGAATGATCCGGCAGTTGGTTTGTTTATCTCGTTCATTAGTTTATATAAGCATGCACAAGATAATGTTAATAGCTTTACGCAGAAACATTTGGATTTTTATTATCGAGATATTTTAAAAACTCAATACAAGCATAAAAGCCCTGAACATGCAGTTTTGAATTTTGAGATATCTCCAAGATCCGACCCCATAACAATTCAAAAAGGCGCTAAATTTTCTTGCATGAAGGATGAAGATTCGAAGGATGTCACCTTTGAGCTAAACAGCGCACTAACCGTAAGTGACGCAAAAATTTGTGAAATTCACTCTTTGAGATTTCAAAGAGAGAGTATGATAACGCCAGCTTGCGATATGAACTTCGTAACAAGGATATATAAGCAGAGTCTCATCGATACAGCGGAAGGTGGTATCGATAATACAGAAAAGAGGTTGGCTATTTTTGGGTCTGATGGCCAGAAAAGACAAGATGAATTCACTGCCGAGTCAGAGATTGAATCTGGCATCGCTATTGCTTCCAAGGATTTATTCTTGGAAGAGGGCGAGCGAAGAATAGAGATCGAATTTCTTCTAACAAGGTCAGTTAAGCCTATTTATTTTCATGTCCAAAATCTATCGAATGCGTATAGTCCTTCCCGGTTCAAAAAAATAATTTGTGAATTAATGATTAGCTGGCTGAGTGAAGGCGAAAAATACAATTGGGACGGTTCGGCTTATGCCGAAGATCTTTCGAAATTAACAGAGTTTGCTTCTGGTTTGGATTTGCGTTCAGAGTCCATACTGGAAGCAAACGATGAAGAAGGTCTTCTATCATCCTGTAAATCTATGCTTCGTCAAGCCTCTGAATTTCTTATACAAGTAGATGGTACCTCAAAAAATTCTCAACCCTTCTATGATTATATCTTGAACTCGGAATCCGATAATGAGTTTCGGGACCGGCTTGGCTTACTCGTAGGACACGTGTTGTTGGAGAGAGGGTCATCTTCAGAAATCATATATGGAGAACTTGACAATAAAGCGATCCAACTGGGCATTGAAAGCACTTTGGAAGCTGCGAAACGAGAATTGAGATTAGGCAGTAGTAACTTATTTAAAAAGTACTTTGGAGGAGCATTCCAAGTAGATTTAACCACAGAAGAGGGTTGGCTGACTCTTGAGAGATTCGATATCTCAGAACGAGGGGACGGAAGACTAGGATTAACCTTGGCTCTGACTATACCTTCTGAATCTCCGTCCATAGTTGGGTGCATTTCCGATGTGCATGGAGAAAAATGGAAGACCCGATTACCTTTGATGAAGCTTAAAGTTAACAAAAAGGCATCAATGAATCCTTATTCTCTGCTTGAGAAATACTCCATTGAAACCCTTACTTTGACGGTCGGTGTAAGCGGATTGAGGAATATTCGTGCGTACAATAATATCAGCCAGCTGGACCCTTCAAAGCCCTTCTATCCCTTTGGTCCTTCACCTACCACTAGTTCATATTTGGCAATTACTGCTCCAGAAATAGTCAAGAAGAACCTCAAAAAACTTTGGCTTAACTTAAATTGGGGAGAGTTACCTACTGACGAGAACGGATTTACGGGTCATTATTCGGGATACTCGTTGGGGTATAAGAATCATAGTTTTAAGGCTAGATTGAATGTCTTGAGTAATGGTGCCTGGCAGCCTCTGTCATTGAGTCATTCCCAGACTGCGAGTTTGTTTCACTATCAAGGAACGGCGCTAAATGAAAATCAATCAATTCAGGTTGATGCGGTCGACTTATTAAAACCAATGAGTATAGATGCAGGTGAGAATGAATTAGATCTCGGACTTAAAACAAGGAATGGCTTTATCAAGTTAACGTTGACTAGCCCAAAAGGAGCATTCGGCCATCAAGAGTACCCATTTCGTCTAACAGAAGCGATAGAAGCAAACCATAAATTCTTTGTGAGAAAGAAAAAGGCAGTACCAAACCTACCCTACACGCCCTTACTGAATCAGTTATCTATTGACTATATTGCCTCTAGCTCGATAGGCGGGCGTCCTATAAATGCTACAGAAAGTGAAGAGATTGCTGACAAAATCTATCGATTGCATGAATTTGGAGTGGAACAGGTTGCTCCTAATGCCTCGGGGAAGCCAATTGATTTTTTAAAGCCAATTGATTTTGACGGACAACTTTTTCTTGGTATTTCGGCTTCTCGATTAAGCGGATTAATTACTCTTTATTTTTCACTATTTGATGACTCAAAGAGGACCAATTCCAGCGACTACTATAGATGTGACTGGCAATACCTTTCATCTAGTGGTTGGGAGAATTTGCCTGACAGCAGGATACTCTCAGACGAGACGAGTGGGTTTCTTCGTTCCGGTATCGTGACAATTGATATACCGGATGATATCTCAAATGCTCATCCGAGCATGCCGGGACATCTATACTGGTTAAAGGTTTGCACAAACGCTGCTTCGTCGAATTTTTGTAGCGTTCGGAACATAACGACTCACGGAGCTAGACTGATTCGCAGCAAAGACGATTCGGCACATTTTGAATCAGATAGTATCGATATCTCAAAACTAAAATGGCGCCCGATGACGGCGATCACAGGCCTCGATGAGGCATACCAGATTGATGATTTTTCGGGTGCTGGCAAAGAGGAGAAAAGATTAGAATTAGTAACGCGGGTCAGTGAGAGGATTCGGCATAGGTCTCGCGGGGTAATTGCCTGGGATTATGAGCGATTGATCTTAGAGGAATTCCCGCTTGTTGGTAAAGTTAAATGCTTGCCTAACTGCACGCAATTTAGCCTCCAGAGTCTCCCCGGGAATTTGCTAATTGTTGTCACGCCGAAGGTTTCTGATCACCTTGAGGCAGTTGGCAAGATCCCGAGACTAAGTGCTACACACCTAAATGCTATCCACGAATACGTATCTAACCTAAGCTCTTCTTTTAGTAAGATTGAAGTAATAAACCCATTGACCGAGTGGGTGCAGGTTCGTTGTAAAGTTGTATTTGAGGAATATGCTAGAAATGGAAAATATATCGAAAAACTAAATATAGATATTGGGAGATGTCTTAGTCCATGGGAAGACGTTGGGTACAGATTGGTTTATGGGCAAAAAGTCAAGCAGGAAGATGTGTACTCATATATTTATAACCTTGAGTACATCAAATATGTGACTGAATTTTCCATGTTACATATTACTTGTGACGCTTCTGGTTTTTATCGATTAGGAGATACTGTCCGCCATAGAGATACTGATCGAAATTCGGGAGATATTTCTCCTTTATATCCATGGAGCTTGTTGATGCCAACTAGCCATCACAATATAGATGTAGGCACCGAAATATTGCCACGTGACCCTACAGTTACAGGCATACGAAAATTAGAGATAGGTAGCACGTTCATAATTAACGGAAGTATTCTGGATGGCTAAGCAAAATAGAGAGACCTTAAAACGATTTTTTAGTGCGGGTAAGCTGCCTTCAGAAGAGCATTTTGCCGATCTCATTGACTCGTCGTTAAATGTGACTGATGAGGGCTTCAGTAAGTCAGAAGATTTTGGATTTGAGGTTACACCACAGAAGCCGGATGAAGAAACGGGCAATCTAATTAGCTTTTTCGGAAGCTAACCGATAATTTGCCTTCTTGGTCTATAAGTTATTATGGAAAAGAAGAGGCACTTCAATTTATTCACACAAATCCTGCTGGCACAGAGCATAGCACCGTTCTTTCTCTAAATAAGGAGGGGAAAGTTAGTATAAGTGAACCAGGAGTAAATTCAGATATTTCTTCAGGGGACTCAATTAATAGTGATGACGTTAAGTTATCGATAGGTGGCGCAATACGCGCGCCAGCTCGTATAGGAGTGGGTATTGATCAAAAGTCATATGTTCCAGCGGATGGTACGTTTCATCCGATTACAGAAACTTTATTTGGAGTTCAAGCTTTAGAAATTGTAGCCAAGGTTGAAAAAAGAGATTCAAATAGGTTCGCTATAATGCATGCGATTGCTTTAAATGCATGTGATCCTCCTAGAAGATTATTGAACTTTTTAAATCGCAGAAACCGTATACGAGTCCATCAATCTTACTTCAGCAGTCCAAGAGATAGATTGAAGCTCCGTTGGGAATCCGTAAAAGATGACGAGGATCCAGGTGTTTCCAAATATCGGTTATGTATCAAGTCAGCGTTTAAATATCCAGAGGAAATCAAAATTGACTATCACGTCACAAAGCTTTGGTGTAATGAGCTTGGATCAAATCAAGATACGACTGATCCAAATACAGAAGATTTTGACGATTAAATGCAAACTAAAATAGTTGGTATAGAAATACATGGCAGAGAGTAAAACGATATCCAGGCAGATCGGTGATGGAGATCGATATGGTTTCACAAACCTGAGGAAAGAAGGTATTGAGCTCGCTCAAAGCCTGTCTGGTTCCGAATGGACTGACTATAACTATCATGATCCTGGGGTCACTATACTCGAACAGTTTTGCTTTGCGTTGACTGATTTGATCTACCGAGCCAATTTCGATGTTGCAGATTATCTCTGCGATGAAGATGGAAGACTTAATACACCTGATTTGGGTCTTCACGAACCCCAGGATGTATTTTTCTGTAGACCTGTATCTGAGTTAGATTACAAAAAGTCCTTAATAGACTCGTCGAACGATCTTAGTGATGTGCAATTCTTGACAGAGGGTTCTTCTGGGAAATCAAGCTTAGGTCTTCATAGTATATCTATTAGAAGAAGTCAGGATGTTAACTGGCTAACCCTTTCGGATAGTGATCTGATTGAACAAACTTATAAACAGTTCCATTCGATGAGGAACCTCTGTGAAGATGTGGTAAACATAAGCGTACTGCATGAAGTTGAATGTCAATTGGAAATTGATGTTACCCTCAGCTCAGGATTCCAACCTGAAAGTTTGTTGGCTGAAGTCTACTTAGAGGCTTCTGAAGAGCTTGCAATGGAGGTCTCATATAAAAGCTACAGTGCGGATTTAGAGCATGGAACATCGCTTGATGATGTTATGTCTGGGCCGTTTACAAAGAAAGGCATATTAACAGATTATGAAATCACGAACATGGGCATTGCGCGAGATAAGAACCTCCTTGAATCGACCATACTAGCCATTGCTCAAAAAATTACTGGAATAGAGTACATAACTTCACTGCGCTTGAGAGCATCAGAGACTGACGCATCATCTAACGTAAAATTACGATTAATTGAACCGAAAGAAGAGAAAGATATATCCGCAATTATAGTGCGGTCTGGTGGTAGGCGTGTTCAGATCTCGTTCGAAGAATTCAGAGAGCAATTCCAGAAATTTAAGCTAATTAGAGAAAGTCAAATCTATGATTTGAGCGAAGATATCTATTTGTCAAAACCTGTAACTGGCAAAAATAGAAAATTAAGTGATTATCAGTCAATACAAAATCAGTTTCCGGCTACATACGGAATCAATCAGATGGGGATTCCAGAAAACTATCCGGAAGAGAGGAAGGCGCAGGCCTTGCAGTTGAAATCATATCTGTTGCTGTTTGAGCAGATTATGGCAAATTATTTGGCCAATCTTGACTCAATTCGTGAGTTGTTCTCATTAGATACTAATTCAGATTCAACCTATTTCAGTGCAGTTTTAGATCCAGATGAAATTTCTAACCTTGAGAGAATTTATCCTGAAAACGCAGAAGAGTTGCTAAGCAGTATTTTAGAAAAAATAGACAATTTTCTAGACAGGAAAACACGGTTATTGGATTACATGTTGGCACTCTATGGCGAAATTTTTGAACAGGAGAAGCATCGAAGTTTTAATTATTATCACACTCCAGAAGAATTAGAGCGAGACATAATATTAAACAAGGTACGCCTTCTTAATAGAATTGAATACTTAAGTGGTCACAGGTCTGCTGCTGGAAATATATTGTGTTCGCAATTTCGAAAGACACATCAAATTAAGGAAGACAAAAAAAATGGTTTCGTAAAATCTGTTTCTGGTTTGCAGTATAGAGTTAGTCTATTTTTAGGGTTTAAAGAGCTTGAAATTAAGCCTCTTACAAAAACTATGTTTGACCATAAGCTATGCCTAATCCCTCATGACTCTTTCGTTGATCGGCAGATCGGTTTAGATTTTTCTGAGTATGTGATCAGCAGCTCAGAAATTCACCGAGCAAAAGTCCTTTTTCAGGATGACGCGGATGAATCTGATGAAAGGTACTTTGAATGTGCTCGTCGTATGTATGGGGAAATCGAGCCTATGTCAAATGACTTGATTAGCACTGCACTTTTGCAGTGTGGTGTTGATCTTAGTAACTACGCATATGATAAAAAAACTAGAAAGTTAAATCTTAAGATAAAAAACTATGACGGTAAGCATTTGGATAAAGATGAAAATATGGAGTTGCTATCTTCCGTGGATGCAAAAGAAGCCAGTAAGTTCATCAGATTTCTGAGAAGGTTTTTAATTCATCTTAGTAATAATATGGAAGGAATGCACGTAATAGAGCACCTCTTGCTTCGACCAAGTAGTTTATCAAAAGCTCGTTTGGCGGTGGACAACTTTTTTTCCAATCGAGTAAGCGTAATCTTTCCTTCATGGACAGCGCGTTGCAGTGATTTAGAATTTAGAAGTTGGGCCGAAGATCTTGTGAGAGAAAATTGTCCAGCACACATTACGCCTGAGATATATTGGCTTGATTTTAATGGAATGTGTGAATTCGAAGTGTTATATAGCAAATGGTCTGATTTGCTTCAAATCAAAAAACCGGATCATGAGCCGAACGGATTGGATGAGGCCGGTTTGGCCCTCGTGAAATTTCTCATTAGTAGACGGACGGCACTTAACTTTTCTGAAGCAGACGTCTTATCAAGAGAAATTGAAGATGATATTAAACTCAGATGCAATAACTATCTACAGAAATTATACGAAAGGAAGCTGGAGCTAGCTTATTCTAAGAGAAGAAATGTCGACAGCGAAGAAGATTATTTACAGAACATTGATAAATTCAAAAACGAAATTAATCACTTAGAGATTTGCTTCGTAGAACACTCTCAGCTTTTACCAGATGACTTTAAGCTACGCGATGAAGATTGGGATTTCTATATTCCATCAGTAAGTTTCATATTACCAAAGATCCGGTCGTTTCAGCTTAAAACTGAAGGTAAAGCGCATTTTCATGCATTCAGATCTATAGTCGAGAGTGAGTTACTAAAAAGAGCTAATTCTAATATATCAATTTATATACATTGGTTAATTCCCTCTGATCTAGAAAGTTTTAAGTCGATCTATTCAAATTGGAAGTCACTAAGTGATAATTCAATGGTGAGTAATTTTGCACTTGATACGGCCACTAAAAATCTGAGGAGGCGGTTGAGGTTATTAAATGAATCAGGCCATATAACCAGTAATATCCTAAGTTGGGAATCTGTCCAGGGTGACATGAGAAATCTATGATAAATAAAGGGCATCAAATTGAATCTACTATCATTGAGATTTCATTTCCAGATGAAGAGACAGCTCTATCTGAGCACAACTCTCTTGAGTCTTTTATAAGAAAGAATATGTTTTTATCAATCAGCAATGTATTCGATGAGTTTTCAGAGGAGAACACTATTTACTCAATTGAAAAGCTTGAAATGGATCTGGGAACGATCCCTCTTCAGTTTTTTCATGAAGATTTTGAATCTCGGTTAATCGCTAAGCTTAGGGAAATGATTAGTGAAGAGCTGTCGTATAAAAGTCGAAACTCAGATAATCGGGTACGTAAACTCTCGCAAGTGGAATCAGACTTTGAACATATTTGTAATTTTCTTGAATTCGGAAAGTTACGATGGAACACAAAATTTTCAAGCAAGGCTGCTTTAAATCAAGTGTTAGAAAATGTGATTGAGAATAATGATATAGCCTTTAAGGAATTCATACTAAATTCGACAAGAAAGGTGGAAGTACTCAAGCGCCTATCTTCTCAATTCGAAGCTTCAACTCTTTGTCGTATATTTGAAGTCGTATTTCAAATCGATCCTAAAGAATTGGGAGAAATGATCCTTGGAATAATAACTCTAATAAAGGAGAGGCTTGGAGTATCTTCCTCAAATTTACATCAAACCATATGGCTCGGGTTGCTGGAAAATAATTTCAATAGAAACGGAGGAAAATTTAAGCTAGAAGATATAGTGCTTATTGCAGTGGAATCAATCCCATCCCAAAAGGGAAATTATTTATCTACTCTTAATAAACTTTTAGCACACGCTGAGGTTATGGAAAGCGATACGCGTCTAATCCAACTTATGGAGAAGATATCAAGGGACGCGAATGTAATTTCGTCTTCGAAAGAATCGCCCTTTGATTCGTCACATTCTAGGATATTTAGCGAGTTAAGAGCGGATAATCAAGCCTCAAGCACTGGCGAACGCGCTAGAATATTAGCCTTCAGAGCTAAGCTAATAGAAGCAATAAATACTGGTTTCGTTGGAAGAATCTTACCTTATTGGAGTGAGTTATTTCTCAAATACTCTGCAACAACGGAAGAAGTCATATACACGTTAGGTCAGAAGAAAGAGGCAAGAAAGAATA
>CACAEJ010000028.1 GCA_902531515.1 uncultured Pseudohongiella sp. | reverse complement strand
ATCACTAGTTAGAAAAAATTTCAGATAGTTTCAAGTCCGAGCTTGGCAATAAATCTTTATATGACACTTCATACTCTCTCACGGCTTCATAAAATGAATCAGTGCTTATTAAGAATATTTCCTCGAATTTACTTTTCCAATTTTTGGAGTCTGGTTTTAAGAGGTAGAAATCTTTTAGTATTTTTTTAAAAGCTTGCGTTTCAGTCAGACCCTTATTTTTTAATTCTTTAGCGAGTACTAAGGTAAGGAAAACGGAACCAGAATAGTTCACATCTAGATCTCCACCAGACGCATCATAAGATTCATACAGTGGGGGTGTCTGAATGACTTGATTAGACAGGTTCGGTTCTTGCGCACTTGAGAAGTAATCGTAGCTATAATGTTCTTGGACGTATATTGACTCTAACGTCGCTGCTGCTCCTTCTGACAACCATTTTATTCCCATCACATCCGGTGCATGGCTTTTCTGCCAAACATGAAAATATTCATGGGGAACTACGCTATATCTGTGGATAGCATCATTTTCAAACTCCCAAGCAGAAATTTCAAGGCTCATCCATGTGAAAGAGCCACCTTCACCGCCACCGCAAATACAAGCACCTCTTATGAAAGGGAGAGGAGCATCGGAATCACTTTTCCAAGCAAATATCGGTATGCTGTACCAGCTGGGCTTTGCGAGAATAGGTATATCTCTCTGAAGGTTCGTCATGATCTGCTCAAATTCGTTTCTCCATTCGACCGGCAGAGATTCGTCCAAAACGTATCTGAATCTGTAGTCTGAGACCCCGGCAGCTATTGATTCTGAGTAATCAAAACTCAGCACAGAACCAACCGTGATGACTACATTTCTCCGCTCAATTGACTGGTCGGGCGTAGTTATGTAGGAAATCGTGAGTTCCTGGTTTTTCA
Organism: uncultured Pseudohongiella sp.; assembly: GCA_902531515.1. Lineage (GTDB taxonomy): Bacteria > Pseudomonadota > Gammaproteobacteria > Pseudomonadales > Pseudohongiellaceae > UBA9145. The sequence goes on along the minus strand of CACAEJ010000028.1, from coordinate 12,899 downwards.
TATCGAAATAATCTATCTCTGCTGGCCACGGCGACGGGTGGATAAAGGGAGGCCAAGACAGCCCTTCGCTGCGAACCTCACTTGCGGTTATTTTGACATTAGTTGCATAAATAGATTCTGTTTGGTTAGAGCCATCTCCAGCAAGCAAATGAGATAAAGTAATTGTGTTTGTGCTGGGATCATAGATAGCGTCAGCAAATACTCTGTCCATCTGTGGCAGGCCAAATATCAGACATAATAGAGAGAGCATTGTGATCTGTAATTTTTTCATTGTGTCTTCCGGTGACCAGCACCGGCTTACTAGTTAGGTTTTTAACGCATGGCTTTTATTTAAAGTGGGGCCAAGTACTTTCGGCGTGAGACCGAAGAAATCTGCCACTGAGGAAAAGCTTAAATTCGATGCGCGCTTAAATCAAGCGCGGACCGATGTCCTCACTGGTCCAAATTTGGTCCAAATGGAAGGGTGATATCTTGCGGGGAACTCGTAAGTTACTGTTTTAATTGGTGGGCCCACGAGGACTCGAACCTCGGACCGACGGATTATGAGTCCGGCGCTCTAACCAACTGAGCTATAGGCCCATTATTCTTATTTTATTTCCTATTCGTCTAAAAACGATCTTAGATGGTCGGAACGGGTTGGATGTCGAAGTTTTCTCAAGGCTTTTGCTTCAATTTGTCTTATTCGCTCTCGAGTTACATCAAACTGTTTTCCGACTTCCTCCAAGGTATGGTCCGTATTCATGTCGATACCAAATCTCATACGAAGTACCTTTGCTTCTCGCGCTGTTAAGGAGCCAAGAACGTCTTTTGTAGCCTCACGAAGTCCCTCGTCGACTGAAGAATCCACGGGTGAATCTACGTTAGCGTCTTCGATAAAATCTCCAAGGTGCGAATCCTCATCGTCTCCGATTGGAGTTTCCATAGAGATAGGTTCTTTTGCAATCTTGAGTACTCGGCGGACTTTGTCTTCAGACATATCCATTCTTTCTCCGAGCTCTTCTGGTGTCGGTTCACGACCCTTCTCATGAACCATTTGTCGCGATATACGATTGAGTTTGTTAATCGTTTCAATCATATGAACTGGTATTCGTATCGTTCTTGCCTGATCTGCTATCGAGCGAGTGATAGCTTGCCTAATCCACCACGTTGCATAGGTCGAAAATTTGTACCCTCTACGGTACTCAAATTTATCTACAGCTTTCATCAAACCAATGTTGCCTTCCTGTATCAAGTCTAGGAACTGCAATCCTCGATTTGTATATTTTTTAGCTATTGATATGACTAGCCTTAGGTTCGCCTCCACCATTTCTTTTTTTGCTCGGCGAGATTTGGCTTCACCTATTGACATTTGTCGATTAATGTCTTTTATCTCGGATACTGTGAGACCTGTTTCTTCTTGTAATAACCGAATTTTCTTCTGAGTTCGGACTATTTCTGTCTTTACGTTGACTAGTAATTCGGAATAGGCCTCTTTTGACTTAATGTGCTGATCAATCCATTTTTCGTTTGTCTCGTGACCTGGAAACGTTTCGATAAAGATTTTTCTTGGCAGTTTAGCGCTTCTAACAGCTAGGTTCAGTACAGCTCTTTCGTGCCGGCGCAACCTAGTAAGTACAGCTCGTATGTGTCCAAGGAGTGGGTCAAATTGACGAGGAGTCAATTTGAGGCACTTGAATAATTCACCAAGTTTTTCCAGCTCGGTTTTAGCTTTTGCGTCTGATCGACCGCGCCGACCAACCGCAGAACTAGTCTTCTCATACTGTTTTCTAATTTCAGTGAATCGAATCAGTGCTTCTTCAGGATCCGGTCCAACGTTTGCTTCGTCCTCGTCCTCGTCTTCATCACTGTCTTCTATATCTGAACCCATGTTATCCGAGGGTTCTTGAACACCAGGGCTTACCGGGATTTCGTCATCGTTTGTGTCTAAGTATCCAGTGATAATTTCAATTAGACGACGCTCCTCACTATCTATTAACGCATATTCATTCAGAATATGTTCAACGGTACCTGGGAAGTAGGCCATCGCCTTCATCAATTCACGAAGTCCCTCCTCGATGCGCTTGGCGATGACTATTTCGCCCTCGCGTGTGAGGAGTTCAACTGTTCCCATTTCTCGCATGTACATGCGCACAGGGTCTGTCGTTCTGCCGGCTTCATTCTCCACTGCAGCAAGAGCGGCTGCGGCCTCTGCCGCTGCCACTTCATCAGCGCCTGAATCGTTTTCCTCATTCAGTAGAAGCGCATCGGCATCGGGTGCAGTTTCAAATACCTTAATACCCATGTCATTGATCATTTGAATTATATCTTCAACTTGATCAGGGTCAGAGATCGATTCAGGTAGATGATCGTTTACCTCAGCGTAGGTGAGATAGGTCTGCTCTTTTCCTTTCGCGATAAGCGCTTTAAGGCTAGATTGAGGTGCTATTATTTCGGCCATGTATGCTCGTATTTTTAGTGCGGATTTATGAGTATTGAATTTAACGTCATATAATTTGAAAGATGATCTAAACGAAAATCAGCCGAAAATTATAGCGGTTGTGAGTGTTATTGTATACGCGAAATTTGAAGGTTAGGGCTCATATTGAGGATATACGTCATTTCTCTTCGATAACCTTGGCTCGAAGCTTGTTTCTTAACTTTACTAAGTCTAGCTTTCTCCTCATATCGGACAATATATTGTCAATAATCTGAATAAACTCCCCTTGTAGTCCGTCTTTTGGCGTGATCTTCTCGTCGCCGAATATTTGTATGAACTGATTACCTAAATTTGATCCGTAACAATAGCCTAACATCGTAAAAATATCAGTTTTAGGGTCTTTCTGGATCATTTCAATTAGTGATATCAATAATTTTCGACCTTCGTCCTCCGCGCTGTGAAGTACCTCTAAATCTTTGGTAAGGGACAAGGCTATTTCAGGCTTTTGTAAAAGCAACTCTATGGCCTTTATGCTCGCGGGTTTTTGATAAAAGTTATCCTCTCTTTTTGATTGAATGCCCGCCTTGAGAAAATCACCAGCCTCGCTAGTTGATGAAAAGTTTCCATCGCTTGTAATGTTTTCATTGGGATGACTTGAAGCACTTTTTGAGTATAGTTTGGCAATCGATTCTGCCGGCAACCCCACCAAATCCGACAGCTTTTCGAGCATTAACCTAGAATAGATTCCATCTGGAATTTTACTCAGGTGAGTTTTCGCCAAGTCACTTAGTCGAGCTTTGCCTTCCCCAGTAGTCGTGTCTAGATCAGCTGACAAATGTTCGAACAGGAAATCTTCTAATGGTTTGGCTGAACTAACCTCCATAAGGAACTGTTTTTTCCCGATGGTCCTCACATAAGTGTCTGGGTCTTCTCCGCTTGGTAAAAACAAAAATTTTACCTGACGACCATCTTGCATGTGCGGCAAAGCAGCTTCTAAAGCTCGCCAGGCTGCCTTCTCTCCTGCATCGTCCCCGTCAAAGCAGAATATCAATTCAGGAACCTGCTTAAAGATTTTACTAAGATGTCGAGAATTAGTTGCAGTGCCTAATGTCGCAACAGAGTTTTTTATACCCATTTGAGATAGAGCAATAACATCCATGTAACCTTCTACTAAGACTATTTTGCTGAATTTGTCTCCGCTTTTTTTTAATTCATAGAGTCCGTACAACTCCGAACTTTTCTGAAATACAGCGGTCTCAGGAGAGTTTAAATATTTAGGCTTTTCCTCGCCAAGTACCCGACCACCAAGCGCGATTGTTCTGCCTCGGGAGTCCCGAATTGGGAAAATTATCCGATTACGAAAACGATCATAATAGTCATACTCGGGAATCCTATTTTGCGCTTTCTTTGAAGGTTTATCTTTGCTTCTCTCTATCGTGAGTCCAGCGCCTAGCAGCAGTTTTTGACTTTCTATGCTTGTGCCAAACTCTTTCAGTAAGTTGTCCCAGCCTGGTGGAGCGAATCCTATCGCGAAACTGGCGGCCACGTTTCCGGTCAATCCTCGGCTTTTCAGATACTGCACCGGAGTTTCTTTCAGCGGATGCTTCCTTAGCTGAAGTTGGTAGAACGCGCTGGCAGAGGAGAGCACGTCGTAAAGAGACATATGTTGACGGTTTTGTTTTATCTGTCTCTGCGATTCTTCTCGCGGGACTTCCAGCCCGGCATCCTTCGCAAGAGTTTCTACCGCTACTGGAAAATCGGATTTATCAAAATTCATTACAAACCCAATCGCATTTCCTCCGGCGCCGCAGCCAAAACAATAGTAAAATTGACGTTCTTGGTTGACGCTAAAGGAAGGTGTTTTTTCCTGATGAAAAGGGCAGCAAGCCGTATAGTTGTTACCTTGCTTTTTGAGCGGGACCCGCTTGTCCACCACATCAACTATATCTGTTCGGTTTAACAGATTGTCTATAAAAGATTGTGGAATCAAGCCTGCCATAACTTCAGAGCTAATTAGATCACATTTAGTTTTTTGAGAATGGATGCCATGCTACACCGGTTGCGTAAGAGTGCCAAAGGGTTCACAGCTAATATTTTTTTAAAAATTCTAAAGAGCAGGGATTTTTATATGTATAAGAATATTCAAGAAGAATTTGAATGAGGTGATTCCTATGTCAAGAGGCTTTTAATTTTCTTACTGATTATGGCCATGTCCGCTCTGCCTATCACTTGCGGTTTTATGACAGCCATGACCTTTCCCATGTCTTGCACTGATTCGGCCTGGCTATTCGCAATAGCGGAGTGGATTAGAGAGTTAATTTCTTCTTCTGAGAGAGCCTGCGGCAAAAACTCGTTTAGAATTTCTATTTCTAATTCTTCCTGAGCCGCTAATTCCTGACGTCCACCAATTTCAAATTGCTTAATCGACTCTCGCCGTTGTTTAACCATTTTGTCGAGGATAGTAATTATCTGGGCGTCTGTTTGTTCATTTCGAGTATCCACTTCAACCCTTTTTATCTCGGATAAGGCCAATCGAATTGTATTCAGTCGACTTTTATCTCTCGCCTTCATGGCAGATTTCATCGACTCGGTGATTACTTCTTTGAGACTGCTCTCGGTCATAGGCAAGGGAGGGTACTAATTAATATTCTAGGGGTAGTTCAATGGGAGCAACTTTAGTACAGACGTTGACTCTTTCTGTTTTCTCTTTGTAGTTTTTTAAGATGGCGTTTTACGGCAGCGGCAGCCTTACGTTTCCTAACAGAAGTGGGCTTTTCATAAAACTCTCTACGTCGAACCTCTGCTAGAACGCCGGCCTTCTCACATGCACGCTTGAAGCGACGAATAGCTATATCAAAAGGTTCGTTCTCTTTTAGCTTTACTTGAGGCATCTTTTTATCCGTAGCTAGCGACCAGACTTCCACTGAGGTTTGAGATGGAAACGGCTTGAAGGCTTCTATCTCAGTGACCTACTTTCAATCGCTTTACTTAAAAATAGGGAGCGTATCTTAAAGGTCTCTGTGCTTAATTGCAAAAGATTTAACAATTGTTGAGTAATCATCTGCTATTTTTCGGGTTGATACGTTTCTAATTTGGGGTAATTCAGAAAATTTGGCATGATACTGATAATTTTTGCATTTTAAGGACAGGATTTTTGAAAGTTCTAGGTATAGAGACGTCTTGTGATGAAACTGGCGTAGCGATTTATGATAGTAGGGAGGGTCTTTTAGGAGACAAGCTTTATAGCCAGGTTAAGACACATGCGGCCTTTGGAGGGGTCGTGCCTGAGCTCGCCTCAAGAGACCACATCAGAAAGACGCTGCCGCTGATCATGGAGTTACTAAGCGAGACTCGGATTCCCTTAGGGGAATTGGATGGTATCGCGTTCACGGCGGGACCTGGGTTAATTGGATCCCTTTTGGTTGGAGCCAGTCTGGGTCGCTCTTTAGCGATGGGTTTGGATGTCCCTGCGGTTGGAGTTCACCACATGGAGGGACATCTGTTGGCTCCGATGTTAGAACCGGAACCACCTAAATTCCCATTTGTTGCGTTATTGGTCTCGGGGGGACACACACAGCTCGTCAAGGTGACTAAGATCGGGGACTATCAACTTTTGGGGGAGTCTTTAGATGACGCTGCTGGGGAGGCATTTGATAAAGTGGGAAAGATGCTGGGCCTCCCCTACCCAGGCGGACCGCATGTAGCGAAGCTTGCCCTTAAGGGAGTCACTGATACATTTCAATTTCCTAGACCCATGGTTAATAGGCCAGGTTTAGACTTCAGTTTTAGTGGCCTAAAGACTTCAGTTAAAAATGCTATTAGTGAATTATCCAAAGAAGGTGATTTAGATCCACAAGCGAGGGCAAATATAGCAAGGGGTTTTGAAGATGCAGTGGTATCGACTTTAGCAATAAAGTGTCGAAGAGCCTTGCAGCAAACTGGCTTGGAGAGGTTAATAATTGCGGGTGGGGTAAGTGCTAATTTGAACCTTCGTCAAGTTCTTGAATCAACAATGTCTCAGTCCGGGGGTCGGCTCTATTACGCACAACCAGAATACTGCACAGACAATGGGGCTATGATAGCCTATGCGGGTTGCCAAAGACTTTTAGCCGGCCAAAGAAGCAAGTTAAATATCGATGTAAGACCTCGGTGGCCCCTCGAATCTTTGAGTCCTCTATGAATACTTAAGGTGATTAATGGATATTGTGTATATACGTGACTTAGAAATCAGAACAATAATAGGAATCTATGACTGGGAAAGAGAGCAGAAACAACTAGTCAGCTTAAGTTTGGAAATGGGTTGTGATATTAAGGCGTGCGCACAGACTGACTCGATAGAAAATGCTCTGAATTATAAGGCAGTCGCAAAGAGATTAATCGAATTTGTCGAGCTATCTGAATTCTTTTTGGTTGAAACTTTAGCAGAAAGGATATCCGAAATTGTATTGCACGAGTTTGGAGTAGCCTGGTTAAAATTAAAGGTCGGAAAACCTGGAGCTGTCACAGGCTCTAAAGATGTTGGCGTAATCATCGAGCGCTCAGTTTAATTAAGACTCTGAGTTATACATAAAATGACCCTCTTAGTACTTTCCTTAGGCAGTAACTTAGAGCCTAGAGTTAATATTCCGCGAGCGGTAAAATTTTTGCGGCAAAAATTCGGGAAGCTATCTCTGTCAAGAGTGTATGAAAGTGAGGCGATTGGATTTAAGGGTGATAACTTTTTGAATTTAGTCGCGTCAGTAGAATGCTATGCTTCGTTAGGAATGGTACAAAGTTATTTGAAGTTGCTCGAAGACCGTATGGGTAGGGACCGAGACATGCCAAGGTTTTCTGATAGAACTATAGATATCGATATCTTACTCTATGGTGATTCTTCAGGCGAGGAGTGCGGTTTATCATTGCCTAGGTCAGAAATATTATCGTCTGCATTTGTTTTATGTCCACTAGCTGAACTTCATCCCAATCTGAACTATTTTCCCAGAAATTTAAGTTTCAAAGAAATATGGGATAAATTTGACAAAAGCGAACAGAAATTATGGGCGATTGATTTGTGCTTTTAATAACTACTCATAAGTATCGTTTCTTCTTTAACCTAAGGCCCGACCACCATCAACTTTGATAACTTGCCCAGTAATATATTGCCCTTTTTCAGCAAAAAAATAAGCCAAATTAGAAATATCTTCGGCACTGCCGATGCGATTCATTGGAATTGAGTCAAGAATTTCCGCTTTTTGCTGATTTATTTTATCGTTGGATTCTTGTTCAAGCGCCTCAGGCCAGAGGATAGCGCCGGGAGAGATCCCGTTGACTCGCACGTGAGGTGCCATTTCCAATGACAGAGTTTTAGTCATAGATTTCAGCGCGGACTTTGCCATGTTGTAGAGCGCATGATTTCGTAATGGCTTATCAACATGGGCATCAACTATATTGATAATACTTCCTTTCCTCTTCTTTAATTCTGGGGTAAGAGCTTGACTGAGGAAGAACGCTGCCTTGACATTAGAGTTAAAGAGATTGCTCCAGTCATCTGGACTTGCCTCAAGGAGGGGGGATGGGTAAAACATGGAAGCATTGTTAATCAGAACGTCAATTCTTCCAAAATGGTCTAAAGCAGCTATTGATAATTTCTGTGTTTCGATATGAGAGTCGAAATCAGCGTAAACAGTACCTGCTGAATTTTTTTGTATCTTATTGAGCTCAGAGCGAAGAGCGATTGCTTCATTTTTAGAACTTCTCGCATGGATTAAGACTCGGTAACCGTTAGCATGAAAGGTGCGGACAATAGAGGCGCCGATTCGTTTCGCGGCACCAGTAACTAAGACGACTTTTGAATTCATCATACACTCTTACGGGACTTTGTTATGAAAGTAGTGATAAGTTCCAGCCGATGCTGTCTAAGCAAATCTTTTGGATCTTTCTCGGGTCGGCTATTCATTAAAGCTTTTACATCTACTTCTGAGATAATTTCAAGAATTCGACTCAGGAACTTTGCATGAACATATTTTAAATTCTCAAGGCCGGTTCTCGCTCTTGTTGTGGCTTCACATACTGTCATAAATTTCTTAAAACGTTCAGGTCTTCTAATTGCATCTAAGGACTCAATTAAAGATAACAATTCATCTGCTCTCAATTTGTCGAGTGTTTGCATTTTTATGTGGTGCTCACATACTAGTGCGGCGAGCGCGGAATGTTCATTCGGGACGCATAAACGTTTTGCAGTTTTTGAGAGTAACTCTAATCCTAGTGCTTGATGATCCGGATGGCTTGATCCGCCAGGCTGATTTGTCAGACCCCTGCCAACATCATGCATTAGTGACGCATAGCGAACACTTGTTTCGTCAGACAACCCAGAAGCTACTTGGAGGGACATAAGCGCTTGCATACCCGTGTTTATTTCCGAACGATGTCCTTTAGGTTGCGGAACTCGAAAAAGGTCATCTAATTCTGGCAATATGGCCTTCAGAGCACCACATTTCCTCAGTGTTGATATGAATTTTTCGGGAGAGGGTGTGGCGAGTGCTGCTTTAAACTCTTGCCAAATGCGCTCCGCACTTAATGTTTTTAGTTCGCTACTATGACTGACATCCGACATGAGTTTTAAGGTGTCTGGGGAGATATTGAATCCAAAAGATGAAAGCTTTGCGTAAAATCTCGCAACTCTAAGAACCCGGAGAGGGTCTTCGATAAAAGCTTCAGATACATGCCTCAGCAATTTATTCTTTATATCCGATAGACCTCCAAAAGGATCAATTAGGTTTCCATTATGGTCCTCAGCCATTGCATTAATGGTTAAGTCTCTGCGTTCGAGGTCTTCTTCCAGGGTTACTTTCGATGAGATATTGAAATCAAAAGCTGTATGGCCTATTCCTGTTTTTCTCTCGGTCCTTGCAAGCGCGTACTCCTCTTTTGTGTCAGGGTGCAGAAAAACCGGGAAGTCTTTACCCACTTGGCGATAGCCTAGTTCTGTCATACTGGATGGACTAGCCCCGATTACGACCCAATCACGATCTTTTGTTTGGACTCCGAGGAGTTTGTCGCGCACAGCACCGCCAACGAGATAAGTTTTCATAAAACAAATTGTAGCTAGTAAAAAATTCAGTAATCAGTCAGAAATTGAGTAACGTTGATAATCCTCTAAGCACATCATTGTTAGCTTTCTTCCCCATACATAACCAGTGTCGAGGGCATGGACTTTGGGTTTTCCAGTCCTTCCTTCAAGGGCAGCCCAATGGCCAAAAAGTAAGGTTGTATCTTCAGATACAGTTTCAAATTCATACCAAGGCCTAAAACCTTTAGGCGCGGCGCACAAGCCTTCCTTTACATCTAATCTAAGACTACCTATATCGTCGCAAAACCTTACTCTTGTCAAATAATTCGTGATAGTACGAAGTCTTTCATAGCCTTGCAGTTCATCATGCCATCTGATCGGATGGTCTCCGTACATATTTTCCAAAAATATTTTATAGTTCTTACTTATCAAGGATAGCTCAACTTCTGCAGCAAGGTTTAATGTCTTCTGCACAGACCATCCTGGTGCAATCCCAGCGTGGACCATTAAAAAGTTTTCCGTGCCGTTTTGAGTATCAAGACAATCAAAGTACGCCAGAGGTTTTTTCCTTAACCAATGACTGAGCTGATCACAGTCCTTTGCTTTTAATAATTCGCTTAGAGTATCCTTTGTCCGAGCAGGTGCGCATCCCTCGTAGATTGCCAAAAAATGAAGGTCGTGGTTGCCCAGAACAATTCTCACCGAGTCGTCGATGTCTTGTAAAAATCTCAGTGTATCAAGAGATTCCGGCCCTCTGTTAACTAGATCTCCCACACACCAGAGCTGGTCCCTGCTCGCTGAAAAGTTGAATTTTTTCAACAACTTCCTCAAAGCCTTGTAGCAGCCCTGGATATCGCCAATCACATAAGTGCTCATGTGTGCTGCTCGCAATTAAAAATAGTATTGTAGCATCTAGACTCCGAAGTTCTTAGGAGCTAATGGTTCGTGTGAGGTGTCGAGAGAAGAAAAGGAGCTATGGCGGCGCTAAATTGCACCCCTGTTGGTGACTCCATTATATAACTACCGCGCATTGTACCCATCTCAGTGTTTATTATAGCGGCACTGGTATATTTAAACGCTTTTCCAGGAAAAATCACGGGTTTTTGACCAACTACTCCATCACCAGTGACTTCCTGCACTTTCTCGTTTTCGTCTTTGATGTGCCAGTAGCGGCTAAGTAATCTAACTGTCTCTGTCCCAGTATTTTGAATTTCGATTGAATAAGCAAATACGTAATGATGCGTCTCGGGATCTGATTGGCCTTCCAAGTATGAAGTCGCCACTGTAATTTTAATAAATTTACTTAACTCTTCCATCACGAGTCTGTGCTTTTAACAGATATCGCATCGCTTATTTTAACATAGTCCTGTAGCGTCAAGTTTTCTGGGCGAAGCTTTTTGTTAACCGGGATTTCCTCCAGTAATGACTCAGAGACCAAAGTGCTGAGGCTATTTCGGACTGTTTTTCTTCTTTGGTTAAAAGCAGTTTGGATAACTGTCTTTAAGCATTCCGGATCTTTGGCTGTGATTTCAGGGGTCTTATGGGGCTTTAATCTTACAAGAGCTGAAACAACTTTTGGTCTGGGAAAAAAAGCATCTGAGGCAATATTAAACAGGTGTTCTACCTCACAGTAGTACTGAACCATAAGACCGAGACGGCCATAGCTCTTACTCCCCACTTTAGACACCATACGCTGAATTACTTCTAGTTGAAGCATAAAGGTCATGTCCTTAATGAGGTAAGAGCTCTTCAAAAGATGGAATATTAAAGGAGTTGAAATATTGTAAGGTAAGTTACCGACCAATCTTAAGGAGTTTTTCTCTGTTTCAATTGAGCTTAGATCAAACTTTAAGGCATCTGCTTGTATTATGTTAACCGATTTATACTCTTGATATTCGGTTTTTAAGGACGCTGCTAAATCAGCATCAAGCTCAATGCAGTGAAGTCTCGCGCCAGATTCCGCTAATTGTTTTGTTATTGCCCCGAATCCGGGGCCTATTTCCAATATATGATTATTTTTGGTAGGTGAAACAGCGCCTAGAATTTTTGAAATTACGTGCTTGTCATGGAGAAAATTCTGGCCGAATCTTTTACGGATTTGATGAGAAAGTCCGCTGGCTAATCTTGGTAACTCGGTATTTTTTCTCATGGAATTTTATTTCTCTAACATGGTCTTAGTAATAGTAATAGCTTGAAGCATGCTCCCAAGGTTTACATCACTTGTGCCTGCTTTATCTAGGGCAGTTCCATGATCGACAGAGGTTCGGATAATAGGAAGGCCGAGCGTAATGTTAACAGCATTACCAAAACCTTTAAATTTTAACACCGGAAGGCCCTGATCGTGATACATTGTAAGTACGGCATCGGATGACTCTAATAAATCTGAGGTGAACAAGGTATCCGCCGGGAGCGGGCCGATTAGATCTATTCCCTCGGCATTGAGTTGATCTATTGTTGGTTTAATTACATCTATTTCTTCTTTGCCAAGGTGCCCATCTTCACCAGCATGAGGATTTAGTCCACTAACTAATATCCTTGGGTTTTTGATCCCGAACTTTCCTTTTAGATCGTTAAAGAGTATCAAGATTGTCTCTCTAATGAGGTCTTTACTGATCGCACTAGATACCTCTGATAACGGCATATGGGTCGTAGCTAAGGCAACCCTGAGGTCATCAGTTGCCAGCATCATCACGGAGCGTTTAGTTTGGCAAAGATTGGCTAAATATTCTGTATGTCCACTGAAATCAAACCCAGCGTCATTTATTATGCCTTTGTGCACCGGCCCTGTGACGATTGCATCTAAGTGGCCGCTCAGAACTTTCTGTGTTGCCAGGTCCAGCGTTTCCAGAACATAAGATGAATTTTTCGAGTTTAGCTGTCCGGCCACTACCTTAGATTTTTTGTTGACATGAATTATGGAAAGATTGCCGGGAGTCGATCCAACAGGATCTTTATCTTGCTCGAATGGTTTGGTCGAAATAGCTATTCCAAGTTTTTCAGCTCTCTCTTCCAAAACCTCGGAATCTGCGACGAAAACTAATTCAATGTCCTTAGGTGGTTGTTGAGAAATTAGTACACAAATATCTGGGCCAATCCCAGCTGGCTCCCCCGGTGTAATTGCAATTCTGTGTATCACAAACGAATTTCCAGTGAAATTTTAATCTATAAATTCCACAAAGGCTTTTTCTCGAATTTCTATCATCCAATTTTGCAATTCCAGATCGAACTTACGATTGCGGAGCGAATTTGCGGCTTGTGATCTGGTGTACTGTTGGCTTAAATCGGACTCCCTTCGGCCAAGCACCTCGGCAATGTGCCAGCCTGTAGCAGATTCAAAAGGTTCGCTTAACGCATTTTCTTCAAGCACTTGAATTACCGCCTCAAATTCTGGAGGCATACCTCCTTCGTTTACCCAGTCCAAATCACCTCCTGCTA
>CACAEJ010000027.1 GCA_902531515.1 uncultured Pseudohongiella sp. | reverse complement strand
GCGCCGGGGGAGTGACGATAAGGGAAAGATCGCGGATCTCTGAAAGAGCCATATTTAACGTTCTTGGTATTGGGGTCGCGGTGAGGGTGAGGATGTCTGAGTCTGTCCGTACAGCTTTTAACTTTTCTTTTTGCCGTACTCCAAACCTATGTTCCTCATCAATAATCAGGAGTCCTAGGTTCTTATATTTTACATCCATATGAAGGAGCTTATGAGTACCAATGAGGATATCTACACTGCCGCTTTCAACTCGCTTTAAGGTAACTTTTTGCTCTGAGCTTGATTTGAATCTAGAGATTATATCAATGACGACAGGCCACCCAGAAAATCTATCTTTAAAGCTCTCAAAGTGTTGCTGTGCGAGCAGAGTTGTAGGCACCAATATTGCTACTTGTTTGTTATTCCGAACTGCGATGAAAGCAGCTCTCATGGCTACCTCAGTTTTTCCAAATCCGACATCTCCGCAAACAAGACGATCCATTGGTCGTTCGCTCTGCATATCTTCGATAACACTTTCAATTGCATTTTCTTGATCGGGCGTTTCTTCGAAAGCGAACGCAGATGAGAATTCACCGTAGTCCGACTGGTTTATCTTATACTCAAATCCTTTGCGAGCCTCTCTTTTAGCGTATACCTCTAATAGTTCGGTTGCCACATCATGTATCTTTTCAGCAGCTTTTTTTCTCGCTTTCTTCCAAGTTTCACTCCCTAAGCTATCGAGTGCTACTGATTCCTGATCACCACCGCTATATCTGTTAACCAGATGGAATGAGGTCACTGGTATATAAAGTTTGGTTTCCTTTGCGTACTCTACAACTAAAAATTCCGTTGCTTGCCCATCGGTAGTGATTGTTTCCAATCCTCTATATCTGCCGAGGCCGTGATCTATGTGCACAACTGCATCGTCAACCTTTAACTCTGCTAAACTTTTTAAGATCAAATCTGTATTTTCGCTAGGTCGTCGCCTTCTTCTGCGCCGCTGGGCTATTTGATTGCCGAAAAGTTGACTCTCAGTAATAACTGCTAATTTTTCGTTGACGGAGAGCATCCCTTGATCAAGTGGCGCAATTGTAATACCGAACTTTGATTCACTCTGCAGGAAAGAATGGATACTAGAAGTTTTATTCGGATGGACTCCTGAGCTTGCTAACAATTCAGTGAGTGATTCTTGTCTTCCTTCGGTTTCAGCACAAAACACGATTTGTCCTGCAAACGTTTGGGTGAAATTCACAAGATCCGGGCAAAAATTGTTGCTTGTTTTTTGATTCAAAAACTCGGGCAATTCCGCACTATCATAATCACTAGCATCTTGATGTTCTTTAAATTCAATTTGGCGGTAATTTTTAACTTTAGACAAAATAACATCATGCTCTATAAAGACCTCATTCGGCTTTAAGATCGGATTAAACCTATCGATAATTTTGTCTGAATATCTATTTTTAATATCTAGCCAAAAGTGATTGCCAGCCCTTTGTAGGTCTCCAAATTTGATTATGATCGAAGTGGAGGGAAGGAATTCAAAGACAGTATCGAGAGATTTATAAAATAGACTGAGATAGTACTCTAGCCCCGGAAATGAAAGGCCTTCACTGACATCTTGGTAGATTGGACATTGGCGTGGATCAATATCAAAAAGTTCATGGAAATTTGTTCTAAATGTTTTGATGCCAACCTCGTCCAAAGGGAATTCCTTTGCTGGCAGAAGCTTTATTTCTTTAACCTTTGATATCGATCTCTGTGTTTCTGGATCAAAAGTCCTAAGTGTCTCTATTTCATTGTCAAATAAATCTATACGGTATGGTAATGGCGTGCCCATAGGGTAAATATCTAAGATCGAACCTCGTATAGCGAATTCACCATGTTCCAAAACTGAGTTGACTGACTGATATCCAGCTTCGACTAGGTCTTCCTTGACTTGCCCAATGTCCAATTGCTGCCCTACGACTAAATCAAGACTGTTTGAGATAATATAATTTCGTGGTGGTAGCCTGTGCATTAGACTCGGCATCGAAATTACCAGGACCCCTTTCTTCAGCTTGGGCAAGTGATAAAGAGTGCGCAGGCGTTCAGACGTAATATCTTGATGAGGCGAAAAGTTATCGTAGGGTAAAGTTTCCCAATCGGGTAGACCAAAAATCGGCAAATTTTCAAAAGTGCGCGAGAAATATGATAGTTCTCTCACGAACTGTTCAACAGTTTCATTGTTTTCGCAGATTAATATCAATGGGGCGTCGGCTATATTCGCTGCATGACAAATCGCAATGCTTTTTGCGCACCCTGAAATGTTCTTCCAGTAAGTTATGGAAGATAAATTTTGAGGGAGCGAAGGGTGGAAGATTGAGTTCATGCTAGTAGTTTTGCTTCGTATTCAAATCTAGAAATTCTGCTAAAAATTTATTCTACTCTGGGTTGCAATTTGTCTAATTGTAGCGCATTTGGGCATTTCGAAACCATTCACTTTCTAGTTGGGCTCGATATGAAGTTTCTAAGATTAAGTGAGTCGTTGGTTGCATAGGTTTTCCTTTCGCAACATAATAACGCGTCTTTTAGAATTTATAATCATGAAAAGGATTTATTGTGGAGCGTCCAAGCGTAGACGATTATTTTGGTGACTGGAAGCAACGAGAAGCGCTAGTGCAAGAGATGATTCCGGTTATTGGTCAACTATTCAGTAAGCGCAACGTAGGTATATTCATCTATGGAAGACCCCTACATAATCGATCGGTGACGTTCATTATGAAATCTCATCGTTTTGTTCGGCAAGTTGAAAGAAATGAAATGTCTGAATTTGAAACTCATTCTATGCTGATGGCCATGGCTAAACTTGATTTGTGGCACGCTCAAATTGATCTAGGAAAGCTCACTGTCCGCTACATGGAACACCAAGAAAATGAAGGTGCCAGTTCGTTATCTGTACACGATTTTGTTGGAGCAGAAATGAGTTATCTTGATGGCCTAAAGGAAAAGCCAATTGAAAAATCAAAAGACGTAGTTCTTTATGGATTTGGTCGTATCGGCAGACTTATGGCTCGATTATTGGTAGAGCGCACATCCACGGGCGAGGTAATGCGATTGAGAGCAATTGTTGTGAGACCGGGAGGAAAAGGTGACCTTGATAAAAGGGCAAACTTGTTCACCTCCGATTCGGTGCATGGGGCTTTTCAAGGGACATTAAGAGTTGATCAGGAGAACGGCTGCTTAATCGCAAATGGCAATGTCATAAAGGTCATTTATGCAAATTCACCCGAAGAGATTGATTATACCGAACATGATATCAATGATGCTCTCATCATAGATAACACTGGTAAGTGGCGAGATGAAGATGGGTTGTCTCTTCATCTAAAATCCAAAGGGGCTTCGAAGGTTATCTTAACGGCTCCAGGCAAGGGTTCGTTAAAGAATATCGTTTATGGGATTAACGATGATCAAATGTCGCCGGATGATAAAATAATTACCGCAGCTTCATGCACAACCAATGCAATCGCGCCCGTTTTAAAGGTGGTAAACGATAGGTTTGGTATAAGGCACGGCCATGTCGAGACAGTTCATGCCTATACAAATGATCAAAATCTTATTGACAACTATCACAAAGGCAGTAGGAGAGGAAGGTCGGCGGCTTTGAATATGGTGCTTACAGAGACCGGCGCTGCAAAAGCGGTAGTCAAGGCTGTGCCGGAGCTTGCTGGCAAACTGACAGGAAATGCCGTACGAGTGCCAATTCCAAATGTTTCAATGGCAATCATGAATCTAAGTCTATCTGTAAGTACTACAAAAGAAGAGCTTAATGAGTTCTTGAGAAACATTGCATTGCATTCAAACTTGCAGAACCAAATTAGTTATACCCAGTCACCCGATGCGGTATCTAGTGATTTTGTCGGCACCAGAGAAGCAGGTATAGTTGACTCCAATGCAACAATAGTTCAGGGGAATAACTGCGTGTTATATCTTTGGTACGATAATGAATTCGGCTATTGTTGTCAGGTCGCAAGAATGGTCTACAAAATGGTTGGTGTGAACTACCAGGTCTACCCTCAAGAACAAAGTTGACAAGGTCGTAATCTCTTGGGTTTGAAGTGATGCTTAAATACCTCCGTTTTCTCATGCTGCTCGCGTTAGGCTTATTTTTCGTTATTGGATTTAGTGGCGAGAAAAAAATTCTTTATTCCTTCTCTGGTTTTACAATGGGGACAAGCTACGAGATCCAATTTTCCGCAGCTCCGCCTTCTGTCGATGCTCTGGTGATTGAGAAGCAAACAGCGGAGCTACTCGCGCATTTGGATCGCGAAGTTTTTTCAACCTACTCGCCTAGTTCTGAATTAACTGCACTTAATGAGTCTCCCGTGGACGTTCTATTTAATGCATCTAGTGACTTGATCGAGGTTTTGAAACTTTCAGAGGAAATAAGACAGACTACGGGCGGAGCCTTTGACATCACAATAAGTCCTCTTGTTAATCTATGGGGCTTTGGTTCGCAATCGGATAAGCTTATCGATAAGATTCCCTCGCTAGCGGATATAATTGATGCGAAGTCAAAAATGGGAGCGGAGAGCATACTAATCTATGAAGATAGATCCGCGATTCTAAAAACGAAAAATATTCAAATTGACTTGAGCGGGATTGCTAAAGGGTATGCGGTGGATAAAATCGCAATGCTGTTGGATAGTTTTGCTCTGGATAGTTATTTCATAGAAGTAGGTGGCGAGATTAAATTAAAAGGTTTTAAGCCGGGTTATGAAGAATGGGTGCCTGCAATCGAAACTCCATCAGAGGGGCGATTTGAGATTTATCAGCTGCTTTCTAGTCGAGGCGAAGGATTTAGCTTAGCTGGATCGGGAGATTACAGGAATTATTTTGAGGTAGAAGGTGTTCGCTACTCTCATGAAATTGATCCTCGCACGGGATATCCGGTTTCGCATGATCTGGCTGCAGCTTTTGTCATCAGTAAATCCGCAGCTGAAGCAGATGCTTTAGCCACAGCTTTTATGATACTAGGTCTAGAAGAATCTAAACCAATTATCCAACATGCTGGTATTCCTGTTTTTTTAATCTCACGAGTTGGTGAAAATCGGTTTGAAAATTTTGTCAGCTCTTACTTCTCTCCATATCTCTTAAATTAGTTTTTTTTGATCTCGAAGCCATCAAAATATTATGTGTCAAAATATTGGCGGAAGTCGGAAGGAAAGAACTGAGAATAGGGGCTTGCGAACGACAAAATACTTGCCATTTTTACGCTATAAGTGTACATTTCAAACCGCTTTATAACGACTCATTAATTCGACTCCGTTGAAGTGAGTCAATTAAAATAACGACCCATACTATATACTTGCCCGACATTATGAGAATTGGCACGAAGGTTCCCACTCAGTTCGCCAACGCTTCTGGTCAAATTTGTCTTTTTGAGGGATACACTGCCCTCGAATCTTATGAGAATCAGAATGGAGTGGATCCAAACACTCGTCTGAAGCGTTTTTTAGGTGTCATTTTTGTTCCTACTAGCCCCTGTATTTTAAAAATTCAAGATCGGAGCGATAGGTGGATCAAACAACTAACTTTTTAGATGGTTTGGGGCCGTTTCTAATTTACGCCTCTATCGTGCTCACGGTCGTCGTTGTGATGTTGGGTCTATCATTTTTTCTTGGTGAGAGAATCAACCGCAAATACAAAAATACTCCGTTTGAGTCCGGCATAATCTCTGTGGGTTCTGCTCAGTTCAGGATGTCCGTACATTTTTATCTAACAGCTATACTGTTTATAATTTTTGATTTGGAAGTGGTATTTCTTTTTGCTTGGGCTGTATCTGTGAGAGAGGCTGGATGGCTTGGCTTTATTGAGATTAGTGTCTTCATATTTATATTGGTCATTGCACTGATTTATTTGTGGCGGATTGGGGCGCTAGATTGGCGTACCCCTGTTCAGAAAAGGGAACTTCAGGAAGTGAAAGGTTCAGGTGGGGTGGTGAACAGAAAGGAATTTGAACTATGAATTGGCAACTACAACCAGTTGATGACTCAACTTCTCCTCAACCGGGAGGAAATACGGTTGATGATTTTATCCGGCAAAACGTAGTCATGGCAAAACTCGAAGATATGGTTGCTTGGGGGCGAAAGAACTCTGTTTGGCCATTCAATTTTGGTCTGTCTTGCTGCTATGTTGAAATGGCCACTGCATTTACCGCGCGTCACGATCTAGCCCGATTTGGAGCAGAGGTAATCAGGGGTACGCCCCGACAAGCTGACATGATCGTCATTGCTGGTACGGTATTTCGTAAGATGGCACCAGTAGTTAGACTTCTCTATGACCAACTTTTGGAACCCAAATGGGTAATCTCTATGGGGTCGTGCGCCAACTCTGGCGGTATGTACGATATTTATTCTGTGGTTCAGGGGGTAGATAAATTTTTACCAGTTGATGTTTATGTGTCTGGATGCCCTCCCCGGCCAGAGGCCTTACTGCAGGGACTGATCCTACTGCAAGACTCGATAGGTCGTGAACGGAGACCGCTAAGTTGGGTAATAAATGAGCAGGGTATAATGCAAAAGGATGCACATCCAGTGCAGAGGAAAGTCAGAGGACCAGAAAGAATTGCTGCAACAGAGCTGCGTTCGCCAGACGAAGTTTAAAGATAGTTTATGTGAATAAAATTTAATTGAAGTACGATTGAATAGAAAAGGTTATGGAAGTCGCCACTAATACAAAGATAGATAACGAGTTTCCCCCTAATTTAATAGTTGGTCTTCGTGAGGAGTTCGGTCAGCAGATATTAACCTGGCAAAATACTTGCGATGGTATTCCTACCGTATGGATTGAACGACAAAATCTGTTGGCGCTCTTAACTCATTTTCGAGATAAAGCAAGTCCCCGTTTTGAAATGTTATTTGACATAACGGCTATCGATGAACGTATGAGGGTGAATCGACAAGGACAACCCGAATCCGAATTTTCAGTTGTGTATCACTTAATGTCTTTTTCTGGAAATCGGGATTTTCGGATTAAGGTTCCGCTTATGGATGCGGACTTGAATGTTCCAACTATCGTTGGATTATGGCCGGCTGCGAATTGGTATGAGCGTGAAGTCTGGGACATGTTTGGTATCAATTTTGAAGGCCACCCTAATCTTTACAGGATAGTTTTACCTCCAACCTGGGAAGGCCATGCTCTGAGAAAAGAGCATCCGGCTCGAGCGACAGAAATGGAGCCCTTTACCTTAGAAGATGACAAGGCTGAAGAAGAGCAGCAAGCGTTACTTTTTAACCCGGAAGAGTGGGGCATGACACGCAAATCTGAAAATTCTGAATTTATGTTTCTCAATCTTGGTCCAAACCATCCCAGCGTTCATGGAGCTTTCCGTATAGCTGTGCAGTTAGATGGTGAAATTCTTGTTGATGCGGTACCTGATATCGGTTACCACCATCGGGGTGCTGAGAAGATGGGAGAACGGCAGTCTTGGCACACTTTCATCCCCTACACGGATCGGATCGACTATCTTGGTGGCGTAATGAACAATCTACCTTACGTAATGGCGGTAGAGAAAATGGCAGGAATAGAGGTGCCTGAGCGTGTAAAAACAATACGTGTAATGCTTGCCGAAATGTTCAGAATATGTAGTCACCTCCTTTTCTATGGCACGTTTGCTCAAGACGTGGGCCAACTGTCTCCCATATTTTATATGTTCGTTGAAAGAGAACGTATTTTTAACATTATCGAATCTATTTGTGGTGCCAGGATGCATCCAGGATGGTTTCGTATCGGTGGTGTTGCGCAAGATCTCCCTGAAGGCTGGGAAAGTCGAGTTAGGGAACTGCTGGATTTTATGCCCCCTCGTATCGACGAGTACGACAAGATGGTACTTAATAATGGAATTCTTAAAAGGAGAACACAGGGTGTAGGAGCCTATTCAACTCAGCAGGCCTTTGATTGGGGTGTAACTGGAGCCGGACTTCGCGCGACTGGCTTTGAATGGGATTTTCGGAAAAATCGTCCGTACAGCGGGTACGAAAATTTTGAATTCGATATTCCTATAGCAGTAAATGGCGATTGCTATGATAGATGTGCTGTCCGAGTCGAGGAAATGAGACAGAGCCTGAGGATAATCAAGCAATGTGCAGATAACATGCCTTCTGGTCACTATAAGGCTGACCATCCACTGACAACGCCTCCAAGAAAAGAAAAGACGATGGAGGACATCGAAACTCTTATAAACCATTTTCTGAGTGTTAGTTGGGGACCGGTTATTCCGCCGACCGAAGTTACCATGGCTATCGAAGGAACAAAGGGTATAAACAGTTATTATCTAGTCAGCGACGGCAGTACGACTTCATATAGAACTAGAATTAGAACCCCTTCTTTCGCTCATTTACAGATGATTCCCGAAATAAGTAAGGGCTTCATGGTAGCTGATCTGATAGCGATAATTGCGAGTATTGACTTTGTGATGGCGGACGTTGATAGATGAGTGGAAATTTAATCGCAAGCACTGCTAGAAAAGCTAGGAAGCTGACAGAAGAAGAAGTTCACGAAATTGAGCACGAGATGGAGCTTTATCCGGACAAAAAAGCGGTCGGCCTCGAGGCGCTAAAAATAGTGCAAAAGCATCAGGGCTGGGTTTCTGATGAAAGTATGCAGGCGATTTCCAAGTTTCTAGAAATTCCAGTCAGTGATCTGGAGAGTGTGGCTACTTTTTTTAATTTGGTATACCGCCAGCCTGTTGGTGAAAATGTTATTTTATTTTGTAACAGCGTTAGCTGTTGGGTAATGGGATGTGAATCAATTAAGTCCCACATCAACGAAAAATTAGGAATAGATTTCGGCCAAACAAGTGAAGATGGCAAGTTTACTTTTCTGCCAGTGCCTTGTTTGGGGGATTGTGATAAGGCCCCAGTAATGATGGTTGGAGACGATCTTCATAGAAATTTAACGCATGATAAAATAGATGAATTAATTTTAACTTATAGAAAAAGTAAACAAGTAGAGTAATAGTGATAGTAAACCCACTAACTAAGAATATTGACATGACCAGACCTCCCTTGGAGATCAGTGGTTACGAATCCAATGATGGTTATCAAAGCATCAAAAATATCGCAAAAGGCATGACTTCTACTGATGTGCTCCAAAAGACAAAAGATTCGGGTTTAAAAGGCAGAGGGGGTGCTGGCTTCCCTACAGGATTGAAATGGAGCTTTGTTCCCCAGGGTGAAGATTCTCCTAAGCAAAAATATTTTGTAGTTAATGCTGATGAAATGGAGCCAGGTACATTTAAAGACAGACTGCTGATGGAGGGAGATCCACACCTATTGATAGAAGGGATAATCATTGGTTCTTTTGCGATACAAGCCGACACTGCTTATATATTTTTGCGAGGAGAGTATAAGGTTGCCGAGCGGGCTCTAAGAAAAGCAATCGATGAGGCGCGCGAAAGGGGTTTCTTGGGTAAGAACATTTTAGACACAGGGTTTAATTTAGACATCATTGTCCATACTAGCGCTGGTCGTTACATATGCGGAGAGGAAACCGCTCTGTTAAATGCCTTAGAGGGAAAACGTGCCAACCCCCGCTCAAAGCCACCTTTCCCGCAAGTGAGTGGGCTCTGGGGAAAGCCCACAATTGTGAATAACGTGGAGACGATTTGTAATTTACCAGGAATATTTACATATGGGATAGATTGGTATCAGAGTTTAACCAAAGGGAAGGATCATGGCACTAAATTGTTTGGGATAAGCGGCAAGGTTAAAAATCCTGGATGCTGGGAGCTTCCATTGGGTATAACCATTCGAGAGCTGCTTGAAGACTATGGCGGCGGTATGCAAGAAGGCCTCGATTTGCGAGGCTTTCTTCCTGGGGGTGGTTCAACTGACTTCATGTTGCCTGAACATCTGGACTTGAAATTTGATTATGATGATATAGCCCAAGCTGGAAGTCGATTGGCAACCGGAACAATGATCTTGTTAGATAATGAGACATGCCCAGTGGGCATGATTGGCAATTTAATGAGGTTTTTTTCTCATGAGTCGTGCGGATTTTGTACTCCTTGTCGGGACGGACTACCCTGGGTGGTAGCTATCTTTGATGAGTTTTGTAAGGGGCAAGGGACGAGAAAAGACTTAGAAATTCTCCATGAACATGTGGAATATATGGGGCCAGGAAGAACATTTTGCGCTCTTGCTCCGGGAGCAACCGCGCCCCTAGGTAGTGGGTTGAGGTATTTTGCAGAAGATTTTGAGAAACTTATTAAAGAATAGAGCCGGTTAAATGTTAGTACTTAGTGTTTTAGTTTGGAGTGATTGATGGCGAAAGTTGTCATAGATGGGGTTGAGTATGAAGTCAACCCTGATAACAATTTGTTGCAAGAGTGCCTGTCGAACGGGTTGGATCTTCCTTATTTCTGTTGGCATCCTTGTATGGGTTCAGTTGGCGCTTGCAGACAATGCGCTGTTAAGCAGTATCGCGATTCTGAGGATACGAACGGAAATATTGTCATGGCTTGTATGACGCCGGCTGCTGATGGAGCAATAATTTCTATTAACGACGATCAAGCGAAGGATATGCGAGAGCGTGTTATTGAAAGCTTAATGATTAGTCATCCACATGACTGCCCAGTGTGCGAAGAGGGAGGTGAGTGTCATCTCCAAGATATGACTTTGATGTCCGGACATAACTATCGTCGCTATGATAAAAAGAAAGTTACCCACCGCAATCAGTATCTTGGTCCTTTTATTAATCATGAAATGAATAGATGCATTACCTGTTATCGCTGCGTCCGATACTACGATGACTATGCTGGAGGTACGGATTTGGCTGCGCAAGCGTCGCATCATCACACTTATTTTGGAAGGTATGAGGAAGGCGTTCTGGAAAGTGAGTTTAGCGGTAATCTTGTCGAGGTTTGCCCGACAGGCGTTTTTACTGATAAAGCATTTAGTGAACATTACTCTCGGAAATGGGATTTGCAAACAGCGCCAAGTATTTGTGCAGGCTGCGGTACTGGCTGCAACATAACTCCGGGTGAGCGCTATGGGACGCTCAGGCGAGTTGTTAACCGTTACAATTCGGAGATAAACGGTTATTTTATCTGTGATCGAGGTCGTTTTGGCTTTGATTATGTCAACAGCCCAGAACGCATCAGATTGTCGCCGGAAATCAGCGATGACGTTGAGAAAAAATTGGAGCAGTTCAAGACCGATGACGCAATCGGTATAGGTAGCCCTCGTGCCAGCAATGAATCAAATTTTGCTCTGAGAGAATTGGTAGGTGAGGATCGCTTCTTCTCGGGATTATCGGATTCTGATCATGAAGCGGTTCAATTAACTCTAGCACTCGGTCAAGATGCAGCATTCAGATCACCTTCTGTTAAGGAGATTGAGCTCGCCGATGCTGTCATCATAATCGGAGAAGATGTCACCAACACCTCTCCGAGAGTCGCTTTAGCTTTGAGGCAGTCGGTGAGAAATTATGCGATGGATTTGGCAAAGCAGTCGCAAATACCAGCATGGCAGGATGCTGCAGTTAGAGAGCTTGCTCAGCATGATCGTAGTCCTCTAGCCATTTTG
Organism: uncultured Pseudohongiella sp.; assembly: GCA_902531515.1. Taxonomy (GTDB): domain Bacteria; phylum Pseudomonadota; class Gammaproteobacteria; order Pseudomonadales; family Pseudohongiellaceae; genus UBA9145. Next base: position 2,305 of record CACAEJ010000027.1, on the reverse strand, counting down.
ACTCCTTATACAACGCGACTGGACGATATAGCCTCTGAAATCGTGCTAGGGCCTCCCTCGCAATTAATTGAAGTGGCTGGGGCGGTAGCCAAAGCAATTTCAGAGAATGCACCAACAATTTCGAGCGGAGACGATAGGGTTGCTCAGATAGCCAAATACCTGGCTGAAGCCAAACGACCCTTGATTGTGTCAGGCTGTTCAGCGGGGCGGATTGACTTTATTAAAGTGGCTGCCAACCTAGCGAGAGCCTTGAGCGAACAACGGCAAGAAGTGATTGATCTCTGTCTGACGGCGCCAGAGGCAAATACTCTGGGTATGTCGATGCTCACGAACGAAGAAAATACGCTGGGTGCGGCTTTAGATAAGATTAGGCGAGGTGAAGCACGTAAAGTGATTGTCTTGGAAAATGACTTATATAGACGTGCACCGCACCCAGACGTAACTGATGCACTTGAAAAAGCGGACTCGTTATTAGTGCTTGATCAGTTACCAACAAAGACTACGGAAAAGGCAACACTACTTTTACCAGCGACTTCGTTTTCAGAACATGAAGCAACTTATGTAAATTATGAAGGCAGGGCTCAGGTTAGTTTTCAGGTTCATCAGAACAATAGTGGCGCGCTGCCTTCCTGGAGATGGCTTAGTAAGGATCGGAAAGAGAATATCTCTTCGTTAACTGAACGACTGGTGAAATGTTCTTGCAGCTTTGAAGGAATCAAAACCTTAAGACCAGAGATCCATGTTGCTGTGTCGGGCATGCAAATACCTCGACAATCCCACAGATATAGTGGGCGAACAGCAATGAGAGCAAATCTAAATGTTCACGAGCCGAAACAGCCGGTGGATGAAGAATCTGTATTGTCTTTTTCTATGGAAGGAATACCTCCCGGAAAAGATGCTACGATTTTGGGTGCGCCCTGGTCTCCTTCTTGGAACTCTAATCAATCTATCAGTAAATTTCAGGAGGAAGTTAATGGTGATCTAAAGCAAGGTAATACTGGTCAGTTGTTGTTGGATCGTGATAAATCAGATACCTACTTAGAGATCAAACTTGATGTTCCAAAAGCGGACGGCGGGCTTGAAGTGGCCCTAGTGCACCAAATATTTGGTAGTGGTGAATTGAGTGCAAAGTCTAAGGCGCTGCAGAAGAGAATGGTAGACCCTTACATTGGATTGTCAAAAGCAGATGCTGAATCATTGGGTTTATCACAAGGAGATAGCGTAAGCATTGATGGGAACGGTAATGTAGCTGCTGTTGTGGTTCGTACAAAAATGAAAGTAGGAACAGCTGCCCTTTATTGTGGTGAAAACGATATAGACCATCACGCTTTAGGTGAAACCGTTCATTTGCAAAAGGTCGCAAGTTCTCATCACAGAGGTCTTGGTAATCTCATCGTTAGTGACTTATACGAGGAGGGTTACTGATTATGGATATATCTGTAGGGTCTCCGTTAACTATAGGGCTTATCCTTGGCGTTGTAATCATCACGGCAGCGCTATTGATTACCGTAGAGCGACGTTTGCTGGGATTTTGGCAGGAACGCTTGGGGCCAAATCGTGTGGGGTGGTTTGGGTCCTTGCAAGTAGTGGCTGATATGATCAAGATTTTCACGAAGGAGGATTGGATACCACCTTTTGCTGATAGGTTTAGCTTCGTAGTTGCTCCAGGGATAATTATGTCGGTGGTCCTTTTGAGTTTCGCTGTTATTCCGTTCGCTCCGAACCTAGGCGTAATCGACTCGAACATAGGCATCCTTTTTGTCTTGGCAATGGCATCACTAGGAGCGTACAGCGTAATGTTAGGTGGCCTTTCATCGGATAACAAGTACGCATTATTAGGGAGTCTTAGAGCGGCTGCACAAATGATTAGCTATGAAGTTTTTATGGGTATTTCGTTGCTGGGTGTTGTTGCGCTTACAGGTAGTTTTAATCTACGAGAAATTGTCGAAGCCCAATCTGACGGATGGTACATCGTACCCCAATTTATCGGGTTTGTTATTTTTCTTATTGCGGGAGTTGCCGAGAGCCATCGATTACCCTTTGATATCCCGGAAGCCGAGCAAGAAATCTGTGCTGGTTATCATACTGAGTATTCGGGTATGAAATTCGGTATGTTTTTTGTCGCCGAGTATATCGGTTTAGTTTTGATTTCTTCTTTAATCACAGTTTTGTTTTTTGGTGGCTGGTTGGGTCCGGCTTTGCTTCCGCCAATAGTTTGGTTCGCTCTAAAAGCGTTTGGATTTATTGCATTTTTCATATTAATGCGTGCCGCGGTTCCAAGGCCGCGATATGACCAATTAATGAC
>CACAEJ010000026.1 GCA_902531515.1 uncultured Pseudohongiella sp. | reverse complement strand
CCGGTCAGTTGGATTTCCTTAACTAACTCTAAACTGGGGAGTATATAAGCCTCTGAAACGTCTCGCCGCAATGGATGGTGCAGCGCCTGCAAAGCAGTCAAAACCCAAGATTCGGTCTCACGATTTTGAACTCGATTTAAAGAGTTGAAAAATTCGTTTCGCACCTCTCGCTCAGCTGATAGTGCAGGAATGATCCACTCGAATCGACGTCGACGGTCTGTGTTCTCAATGTTTTTTAACTGTGTCGCCACAATTTCCTCTGACCTTTGGGGTAATCTTATAGCTAAACTTGTTGCGAGCGAGACATAGTCTCTCTCCGAAAGAATGAGACCTTCGATCAAGAGTTCCCCTTGCCAGATCGCAAGCAGTCGATCGACTGCCAGGGCCGATAAAGAGAAATCCCTGTAAGCTTCATAGAATATTTTTTTGCTACTGTCTTCACTCGAACTCAATATCTTGTCCCACAATAAGCTCTCGAGCTCTTTGGCTATAGCGTTTCGCTCAGTATCGGCCACGAATGACCAATAAATAGTATCAAGTTGACTTATAGCCACGTCGAGTAGAAGTTGATTATCCTCTTTACGAATAATCTTGATTAGCTCAATCACGTAGTCAGCAGCGTCGATTACCTTGCCTTCGAGCATGTTTTCATAAGTAGAAATGAGCAGACTGCCTCGCTGAACCGGGTCTAAAGTTTCCCAATGATCGAATAACTCAATAGGGACAGGGAACAAACCATAGCCAAAACCATCTGAATTAAGCATAACGAGACCATTATCGGTATGGGAAATATCATTCTCACCATCACTGGTTACTGTCTCAGCAACCCAAGACCCATTGGCTTTGCTAGCCATCGTGAATGTTTGCATCCACACTCGATCTTGTCGTGAAGGATCGTCTTGTCTAATTCTTAGTTCTGCAGGGCTTTGAACCAAAGAAAAATTTGGACGTCCTGCCGTGTTAACCCAGACCTCGCTCCATGCCGTAAGATCTTCCGTAGTTTCTTTATCTAAAATTGAGATCAGGTTCGCCCAAGTCGCATTGGAAAAGGAATATGTACCGAGATATTCCTTCATACCGGATTGGAAATTTAATCCACCTAGCTGATTCTCTAATTGCCGCATCATAATAGGTGCTTTGTTGTAGATAATATTGCCGTATAGTGTGCCAGCCTCATTCAGATTGGGTAACTGTTGACGAATAGCATTAGCACCATCAGTCCGATCTACTGCATAAGCACTTGGATAATGACGAACAATGAAACTAAGGTCGTGGTTTATCTCTGGAAAAGTGGGGTTTACGCTCTTAGCTGCCATAAAGTTGGCAAACACCTCTTTGAGCCATACATCATCAAACCAATCCATGGTAACAAGATTTCCAAACCACATATGTGCAGTCTCATGGGCAATAAGGTTAGCCCGTCCCAAGAGTTCCGTTTGGCTTGGAGACTCATCTAAGAACAAACTGTCAGCCCGATATTGTATTGCTCCCACATGTTCCATTCCGCCATACTGGAAACTCGGAATTAAGACGAAATCAAACTTTTGAAAAGGGTAGTCAATGCCAGTGTATTCCTCTAACCAATCTAGGGACGATGCATGAAGTTCAAAAATTGAATCGAGATTTCGCGAGACCTTCTCTCGATCGCTCTCGCGATGGAGCATGCTTATCTCACGACCACCAACATTTCGAGTTACTCTCTTAAACTTCCCTGCTGCAAAAGAAAACAGATAGGAACTAATCAATTCAGAGGTAGCAAAGCGCAGCTTTTTATTCCTCCCCAGGTCCTCTGTATCCAAAAGCCTAGCGCTAGAAACTGCATCCCAGTCCCTCGGTAGAATCAAGGTCAAGTCGTATGTCGCCTTCAAGTTTGGCTGATCGAATAGAGGAAAAGCCGAACGAGCCCGATCTGGTACAAATAACGTATAAAGAAAATCAGGATTTCGATTAAGTGAGCCATCTCCGCTGAAAAATTCTACCTGGACGTTGTTACGCCCAACCATCAATTCTTCTGGAGGTATAATTAGGTGCTCTAAAACAGCCTCATAATCAGAATCCTTGCTATTAACTTGCACGCTGGATAGATTGTCATGGCTTTCAAGAAAATCGAGCACCAATGGTTGACTTGCATCCGACAGTGTAAAGCTAACGATCCCTAGCGCCGAGATCGGGTCTGTATGATCGGACGGTAAAGTGAATTCTAATTGATAGTTAACTTCGCCTAGAATTGCCTTGCGCTGAGCTGCCAAACCATAGGATACACCTGACTCTAAATTAGGAATCAAGCTTGATTGCGCGTTAATTTTGGCGCAGACCATGCTGAGTAGTAGAGATAAAAATATTTGCCCTTTTGTCAGACGCATAAATTCCACACAATTTCTTGCAAACAAAAGCTGAAAATACCGGCCCTCGGGTCTGAGATAGACCCAAGGACAGCACTACTTAATTTGAAATACTACCAATTACTTCCGCACCAGCGGTCGATACTTCCTCATCTTGTGCTGCTCTTACACCGCTAGTTGAAATTGCTCCTATTCTCTGGCCATTTCGATAAATCGGAACTCCGCCTGCAAACGTGACCCCGCCCTCTATCTCTTCGATATCTCCTGCCTCTAGCATCCGGCCATACTCGCCTGATGTTAGACCAGTTTCATTGACCACCAATGCCTTTGCGGTAGCGAAGTTAAAAGTACGCCCGCCCGCACCATCAATACGCCTTAGCATTACCGGGTTATTATTCTGATCAGTCACTAATATTGTGACATTCCAGCCCTTGTCCCGAGCATAAGCCTCAGCCGCCTCCATAGCGCTCGTGGCGAGATCATACGTCATTAAACTTTCCTCATCCTGAGCCACAACGATTGTGGCGGAAAAGGCAAGCATGCAAGAAATCAAAAAGTAGTACAGTTTATTTATCATAGTCTTTCCTTTTAGCGTTTTAAGTTAGAAGATAAAACGTAAGAATTGTTACCCATCTAATACAATTTAATCACAAATTCTTTCGGGGCGAGAAATAGTTAAGCCAAACACGTCAGTAGTTCCTCTTCAATTCCCTCCAAGATATCGATGCGGCCACTTATCACTTCGATTCGGCTATCATTAAGTTCATTAAGATTTAGTTGAGTAACCATGCTGTCCACTTTATTTAGTGCTATGAACCCCTGATTGGTAACGAATACTCCTTTTAAACGCTCTGCCTCAACACCATGAACAAGAGAAAGCAGTTTATCGATTTTAAACTGCATATCTGCGTTGAAAATCCATCCCTTGCTGAAGAAACCTTCGCCCGAATTTTCAGCACTAATAAAGCCATCTGCCGGCGCCTCCAGACTAGGAGGCAAAGTGCTAGGAAGCTCTTTCAAGGAATTCTCTTTGGGAGATACCAAGTTTTTGTCTGAAGCCGACACCTTAAGCCAATCCATATCCAAAGCACCATGCTGAACCCGATAAATCAATTTACTGTTGGTCGAGAATTTTTTCTCTACATAATCTAAAAGTGCGAGAAAGTCATGAGGCTCATATAGATCTGACTTGTTGGCGATTATTACCTCGGCAACTTCAAGCTGCTGATTAAAGGTGTCATTATTTGTATATCGAGTGTCTTGAAGTTTGCGAGCATCCACAAGTGATAAGGTAGCTCGGACATCCAAGACTTCTCGATAGTAGTCTCGAGACAACATGGTTAAAACTTCCCTTGGATGACCAAGACCTGTAGGTTCGATTAATAGACGATGTGGCTTAGATTTGGCCAAAAGTAAACTCAATGCCATCTGTATGGGTAGACCATTTGTACAACACATGCACCCGCCAGGGACTTGACTAATGGTGATGCCATCTTGACTGTCGGTATTCTCTGTAAAGAGGTTGCTATCTATTCCTACCTCGCCAAATTCGTTAACTAATACGGCCCATCTCTCTCCATGAGGCTTGTTGGTTAGGAGTTTTCTGATAGCTGTGGTTTTCCCAACACCCAGAAACCCGGTAATAATGTTGGTGGGCACTCGACTTATTGTTTCTTTATTAACCATTCGCTGAGGATCATTAATTTAATAGAGTAGGGAAATTCTATGAGCTTTCTTCTGAGTTGCAATGATTATTTTGGCAAGCTCTAAAATTACGGACATGAGCGACAGCAATAATTGCAGCTCCAATAATAGTTGAAACTTTCTCTCCAAGCTCTCCTAAAATATCCTCTCCTAGAATTAAAATTAAGCTCATTAGAAATAAACCGGAAAGTCCAAATAATAAGATCTCTCGATGCCCATGCTTTCTGCAACCAAGTCCAAGACTAAATATACTGGTAGGCAATACAAGAAGAAGGAGGGCATAATGAAACCTCTCATCATCCAGAAAGGTTGCTCCTAAGGCAGGCAACATTACAATTGCAATCGGAGTTAGTAAACAATGTGCTACACAAAGCACAGATAGGCCTATTGCGGCTTTATCTATCTTAATCGTTGAATTTTCCATTTCATCTCTCTAGTAAGAAATAGGGCTTATCGACTTTAGCCGACGATTAGTCAAAAGTAACGTCCCGATTGAAACTAACAAAAAGAACAATAAAGGGCCAATACTCCGACCCAAACGTTCGAGCAATGTATCCTCGATAAATTCAAATTGAGATACGGATTCAAAAAGTTCTGAACTAACAGATCGTTTAGCAACAACATCTGGCCCCACTAATTCGGCATAATCTGCTTTGAAGTTTCGCGCTTGCCTAAGGTAACTCTGATGTCTTTTTGAAGAAGTACCCGCTATCTCGTTAAAAGCCCCGTGAATCCCCACAGCAGGTGATAAATAACTAAAAAAACTTAACACTCTCTCCCGTTCTGAAAGCGCCTCCTCGAAAGAGGTTACTATGGGCCTTGTAGCTTCGTCTACTGTTGATGTAATAAGGAAAGCAGAGCTAACCCGCGCCGGAAATTCCGACTCTAGGTTCACTAATAATTCTGGATGATCAAGCATGAACTCATTTGCAACATCGCTTTCCCTCAGACGGGTGGCATTTTCTACTTCTCTAGCCTCAGCCAAATAAGCAAGTCGTGACGGTGTGGGGTAAAGAATCTCAGCAACTGAACTACCCGCAGCCGGGATTATCAGTGTTAGTCCAACCCATATTCCCAAAAGCGTCAAAACGTTAAATTCACCGCTGTTATTAAAACTTGCAACAAGAGCGATTAACGCGCACCAAAATATTCCATAAAATAGAACAATAGAAGTCCATACTCCAAAAATAGCCATGCGATCACCTGTGGGCCTCAATTCTGAATTAACCAACAACACTATGAACGCTGAAATTAGAGTAAAGGCTAGTACGATCGATGCACGAAAAACCATACGCTGCCAGAAAAGCCTTCTTAAGTTCTTTACTTGTAAAATAGTTAGGCTTAAACGATTTGAATCTCGTTCAGCGGAGACCACATCGAAACAAAATACTACTAGCAGCAATGGAAGAAATAAAATAACTGCCTTGCTTATATCAAAGCTACCCTGAGCTAATCCTACTGGATCTGCAAACTCATATTTTGAGAAAAGTCGAATGTCAGGCTCCCAAAGAGAAATTTCACCCACAAAAGGCAATAAGTCTGATTGCCCAACAGCAAAATCTGACAAGGGTTCCTGGGGAAGTGACGACGCAAACACAACATCCATTGCTGAGCCAGTTGTTGGTGGTAAATCATCGGCATTGTTGCCCTGCTCTAGTCTTCGTAAATCGGCTAACCAGGCTGTCATGGTTTCGGATACGGCAGCCTCATGAGCCTCAATTACAGAAATACGAGCGTCTCGTTCAGCCTTGCCAGCAAAACCTCCATAGAAAAGTAGACCCGTAAAAATTAGAAACACTGAGTATGCGGCTAGATTGCTAAACTGCACTCGCCATTCATACTTAATTAAGTCTTTAGATTTCATCCTGAGTTCTTATACCTTAGTGCTCGTCCTACTGAGCAGACGCAATGCAGCCGCACCAGCAAATGCCCAAAAGAATATGATTATAAAGTCAGGGACACTCGCTCGCCAGGCAGATGCAATACGCGGTTGCTCGTAGTGAAACTCTGGAACCGTTTCCCAGAACTCAGCTGGCGCCAGATAGCGCGAAGCACCCCCAGTTCCATTAAACATCATTTCTTCGTTAAGCATTCGAATGATCGAATTCCGCTGACGTTCAGCCTCATTGGAAAAATGCTGGTGTGCATTTACGTCGGTGCCCGAGAATGCCTGAGAAAGATGTTGTAAAGCTATTGTGGGAGATAGCAGTGACATAAGACGACGGAGATTCTTTTGCTTCACATAATTCTCAAAGAGCTCAGCGAATGCATTATTGTACCCTTCTGAGTCAATTACCTCCGAAACCTCAAATCGAAGTCCACGCGCGTTAATTTCTATGTCATCTATCTCACCTTCTTCCAATTCTCTACCTAAAGCCCTTTCAATGACCCTACGTTCGACTGCCTCATAATCAGAGCTCGAATTTTCTGGTCGGTTAGCCTCAAGCCTCAGATCTGTGTCTTCCCAAAATTCATGAGAGTAAGGACTCGGGTAGACTTGTTCAGCAATGCTAGCTGAGAGGCGTGGCAAGGCAATCACTGCTATGGCCCATACTGCGAGGAGAGTTAACAAGGCTGTCTTGGACTCAGAAACTAATGAAGATATCAATAACGTAATGGCAGTCACCGATACAATGTATAGCCCATATACTAACAATAGGGAAAAACCTCTTAACAAGAGGTCGGATATAGCGGGCCCTGTCTCATCCAGAAATAGAATCGAGGTCGCGGTAGAAAACACAACCGCAGCACATAAAACTGTAAACAATATACCAACGATTACAATGAACTTACCAAACAGAAGTGTCTGAAGGCTCGTACCTGAACCGATAAGTTGTCGTAAAGTACCTCGCTCTTTTTCACTCGAGATGCTCCCGTACCCTAAAAGGATACCCAATAGTGGGATTACCAGTGCCAGCACCCCTGCCAAGCTAAAATTTTCAAGCCTGCTCAACTCCGGGGCGTCCTCTGCAGCCCTGAACATTGCCGGGTTTCGATAATGAGCTTCTAGCCAGATTACTTGCCCTAAAAAAGATGAGACACCTGGATCAAAAGCGGAAAAAGGCGCTATCGGTTTGTGTGCCATACGACTAAAGTGCGCTGCTGAGTGCGGGTTTTTCTCTCCTTGCGCATTGAAGGCTGCAGCATCGGCTGTCTTAGCTTGAATGATGCTTTGCTCCCTTGCGCTTTCTGTCGAAAGCCCCGTGACGAGAGCTAGCATGAGAAGCAAACTTACGATTAAGGACAATCCGATCGCCCGTCCATCACGCAGTAATTCTAAAAACTCTTTCCTAATGATACTGATATTCATTCGGCAAACCCTTATATGATTACGCCTGTCTCATTTGTTCCAAGTAAATCTTCTCCAAAGACGCTTGGTCAAAACTTTCAGAAGACAGCTCTTGAACTAAGCAGCCTGATTTCATTATACCAATTCGATCTGAGATTTCTCTTGCTCTGAAAAGGTCATGGGTTGCCATTAGAACCGCAGTGCCATCATTAGCTAATTTTCTTAAAAGATTTGAAAACTCATTTGCCGCACTCGGATCTAAGCCCGATAGAGGTTCATCCAATAACAAAGCCTTAGCTTTCTTAGCAAGCGAAATTGCGAGACCAACTTTTTGGCGCATTCCCTTGGAGTAACTTTTAACCTGATTATCGGCAGCAGTTTGGTCGAGCCCCACCTGATCTAGCAGCTCTCTAAGGTAAGACTCTTCTTGCTGCTTTTTACCACTTAACTTAATAAAATAGTCCAGATTTTCAAGTCCCGATAGAGATGGGTAGAGCGATACCTGCTCCGGAACATAGGATAATTTTGCTCGAGCCTCAGCGAGATTGCTACTTACATCAAGACCATCTACAGTAGCGGTTCCAGACGTGGGTTCTAAAAAGCCCAGAAATAAATTTATCGTTGTAGTCTTACCCGCTCCGTTCGCTCCGAGCAGGCAGACAATTTCTGATTGACGAACAGAGAGATTTAATTCGTTCAACGCGATTTGTGACTGAAATTTCTTGGTTAACGCTTGCGCAAGAAGTAGCTCACTCATACACCTCACTCCTTAAATACCGTTATATTTTTTTCTTAGGCCCATTGGTTTTCTTAGCTTACTCTAGTCAGAAAAAGCTCTAAAGTAGCGTAAAGTAGTAGATAATTCCAATAACTTTAATCTGCCAAAAAACTCGCCGCGTCGCTTATTTTCACTAGATATTGTATTTACAATGAGGGAGTAATTCACAACGGTAGGCAAGATCAACGAAACACAAGCTAATTACTAGCCCAGTCGATAAAGAGACTAACCTTGAGGATAGATTCTTGAATAGTAAACTTTTAGCTAAGTGTATGTCCGTCCCTGGATTGTTACTGGGGTTATTTTACGCCGTTAGGGGCTTGATCATTGATCTTCTTACTATTGGTCTCAACGTAGGCACGACTATCGGATTTGGAGCAATAATAGTACTACCTGTTTTATTCGGTGTATTCGGCATTATTCTCGGCTCCTTGCTTAAGTTACTTGTAATCACTCGAAATAAAATTAAAGGATCTATCCACAAGAAATAATGTTCAGGAACTAGTTTCGCTTTCGTCATGATAAATTCAACTTAGGTAAATCATTTATTGCCACCAACTTACCATCGAGATAACCTGCATTTGTGTCAATGATATTGAACGAGGGTGGGAGAATGGATAGACGTAAATTCATGAATAAGGCAGCAGCAGTTGCCGCAGCGAGCTTCACGGCTGATATGACTCTAAGTCAACGTGCAGAGGCATTCGAAGGGGTAATGATCGAAGGTCTCCCATATCATGTTGGCCAGCCGGTCATTTGCGAACCTGACCGAGAGCGATCTATGGCTCCGCCTGGAAGTAGAATCGGTGGAGGCGGAGCACCCTCTGGCAAATTAGTAGCTGGAATGGAAGATCCGCGTTTACCCCTTATGCCAAAAAAGCCAACACTTCTGGACTTCTATCGCTATCGTATACCCAATCCTTCTCACTTACTGCAGAGTGCCAACCTAGCCATGAAAAATGGGATGGATGAAAAAATCATCCTCGCGTGTCTATTACATGATATTTCAGTGGAAGGATTCATCCGGACTGATCATGGTTTCTGGGGCGCCCAACTTGTATCGCCTTACGTCGACGAAGAAGTAACTTGGGCAATCCAAAAACACCAAGCCCTGCGATTCTTTGCAGACGAATCGGTAGGCTACGAATATCCCTCTGCATACCGCGAGTGGTTCGGTTATGACTATAAAGTCGAGCCCTGGGTGCAAGCCGAGTATGATGAAGCAAAAGATCATCGCTGGTATATGAGTTCACGGCTCATCACTTTAAACGACCTTTATTCCTTCGATCCAAATGTTACCAACATAGAAATCGACCAATTCGAGGATATTGTTGGAAGGAATTTTAAACAACCTAGAGAAGGCTTGGGCTTCGATGGTTCCCCAGTAGCGCATATGTGGCGAACCCTGATCTGGCCTCACAGTTGGCTTTAGGTTCTGAAAATACAATTACGGTGATGTCGTATGGGGATATTGGCTCGGATCGTAGCCAGGGTTCCGAGGAGGCATTTGCGCATCAACATCTTCTCTCCATGAACGAAGTAACGTCCTGAGTTCCTCCCTGATTTGTGGCTCGGTTTGGGAAAGATCATTTCTCTCACCAATATCTTCCCGCAAATTGAATAGCTGGACAGTATTATTCTCAAAGTACTCCAGTAATTTATAGTCTCCGAATCGAACCGCACCACCAGGACTTTGCATTCCGTGATTGCTGTATTGAGGGAAATGCCAAAAGATTGGCCCTCTGTTAAAAGAATCTCCATTTAAGGCCGGAACAAAACTCACTCCATCCAGCGCTTGCTCATCGCGAGCTGGAAGTCCCGCCATTTCTAATAGTGAAGGGTAAAAATCCGTGCTTATTACAGGCTCTTCCACAATTCGACTAGAATCTGAAAACTTCTCAGGCCACTTAACAATCATGGGAACTCTTATACCGCCTTCATAAAGCCACCCCTTTGCGCCTCGCAAAGGTAAATTTGATGTGGAATATGCGCTATCCAGTCTACTTGAATCGACAACACGACTTGCTCCCCCGAAATTTGCACCTGACATGCCCCCATTGTCTGAAAAGAAAACAATGAGCGTATTATCGGTCAAACCTAACTGATCGATATGGTCGACAATTCTGCCTAGACTCTCATCCATTGACTCGACCATAGCTGCGAATTCAATGTTGTCTTGGTGCTGTTTGATTTTCACAGTCCGCTCCGGTAGCACCTTATAGTCCTGATACGAAGGTAGACCTATAAAAGACGCGAGTTGCTCATTAGTCAGTGGCTGCGGATCATCTGGGTTCCCTTCTAGGAGAAATGGAGGCGAATTTAATGGATCCATCGATGCCAACTTTTGGCGATACTTCTCTACCAGATCAGGACGACCATGAATCGGATCATGCACAGCGAAATGGGACATGTAGAGAAAAAAAGGTTGGTCTTGGTTCTCAGAGATAAAATCTTCCGCATAGTCCGTTAACCTATCAGTCAAGTACTGCCCAGGCTCATCTTCCACTCCGTCGAGTTCGAAAGGCGCATAGTATCCCGCGTTAGGCCATCCCTTATTCCAATTAGGGACGCGCATATCAAATCCTTGCTCTAACGGACCGAACGGATCTTCCCCCAAATGCCATTTGCCAATATGCGCGGTGGCGTATCCATGAGCCTTAAAAGCTTCTGCGATAGTAGACTCCTCTAGCGGGAGCTCTTGCAGAAAATCCGGGCTAGTTAAGCTTTCAAACGCATAACTTCTTCTACCTCCCAACCAGTCTGTCAAATGCAATCGCGCCGGATACTTTCCAGTCATGATGCTCGCGCGAGTTGGAGAACAGACATGAGACGCAGCATAGGCATGAGTGAACTTGATACCCTCTTGTGCCAAGCGATCAATATTCGGAGTATCGTAAAAATCACTCCCAAAGCTGCCAACGTCTCTCCAGCCGAGATCGTCTACTAAAAAAAAGACGATATTAAGTGGTCTCGGATTTGATTGTTCGCTACAAGCAGATAGTAGAACAGCAACTAGAGTAAAAAGAGTGAAACTAACATGCCTGGTTCTTTTGAGTTTCCTGATCAAGAGTCTTTTCCTTTTTTAGGTAATAGTCTGGCGAATTCGCAAAGATTCTCTGCTTAATTAAATCAATGAAAACTACTTATCTGTTCTAGGCTTTTACGCTTGATTGAAGGTACCTTTACTCCTTCACTTGGATATCCAGCCACAACTAACATTAGGGGTTTTTCATTAACTGGTCGATCAAAAATTTCATTAAGAAATTTCATAGGGCTAGGTGTATGGGTCAGAGTAGCAAGCCCAGCGTTATGGAGCGCCGCGATCAAAAGACCAGTAGCTAAGCAAACAGATTCTACGACGTAGTAATTCTTTTGTTTTTCACTATTAGCGTCCACTTCAAATTTTTGTGCAAAAACAGCAATGATCCAAGGCGCGATTTCAAGAAATGGCTTTTTCTCATTGGTCCCAAAAGGCACAAGAGCATCTAACCAATCTTGTGGAGCCCGCCCATGATAAAATTCGTGCTCCTCCTCCTCGGCCCCAACACGAATTCTTTGCTTGATTTCTGCTGTTCCGGCAACAGCAAAATGCCACGGTTGGCGGTTAGCGCCACTTGGAGCACTCCCAGCGGTAGCCAAAGCTTGCTGAATAATTTCTTTTGACACAGGTCGATCGGAAAAACTCCTCACGGTTCTCCGCACTGACATGCGAGCTAGAAATGATTGCGCGCGCTCCTGCATCTCACTTTCAGAAAGTTCGTTAAACTTTAATTCTTCAAATTTGTCTGAACTTCCAGCCATGACCTCATCCATTAATTAAAGTTTGTTACCTAATCGCTGTCACAGTGCGAAAACCGATGTGGCTTGTTCCCAGCCCAGTATCTGCAGCTTGGCGAGCCGCTGGTCTATAGCGCATACAGTAATTCGGAGCGCACAGATAGGAACCACCCTTGATTACCTTTACGGGAAAGCCTGCATTTGCATAATCATAGCTTTGATCTTCAGTAGGCCCATCCGGGTTTAAATTATCTACCGGGCTATGTCCTGGTGCATACCAATCAGTTGTCCACTCCCAGACGTTTCCAATCAAATCGTAAACCCCGAAATCGTTAGGTTTGAAACACCCTACCGGTGCTAAGCCAACATGATCGTCATCCGCAGTATTATCGACCGGAAAATTACCCTGCCAAGTGTTGGCGTGATGGTGACCATTCGGAGCAAGCTCATCTCCGTCCCAGGGATAAGTGCTTTTTCGTTTACTGCGAGCAACCAACTCAAACTGAGCTTCTGTGGGTAGTTGCCTTCCAGCCCAATTCGCATAAGCCTGAGCATCCTCCCATGCAACATGAACGACCGGATAATTGTCTTTACCTTCAACTGAGCTCATCGGTCCTTCGGGGTGCCTCCAGTTTACACCACCGACATATGACCACCAGCTCGAGCCCGAGCTGCTGCTATCGGGGGGTGTGAACAAAGTCGATCCTGGTACCAGCGACTCAACAGGAACACCTGGCCAGTCGGCCGGGTTTGGCTGTCGCTCGGCTACAGTAACGTAACCCGTATCAGCTACAAATTCAGCGAACTGTCCATTGGTAACTTCATGCGCGTCTATCCAAAAGCTAGATAAAGTTACTTCGTGCGCGGGCCCCTCCTCGCGATAGGTGTAATTATCACCCATAACAAATGTTCCTCCCTCGATACGAAGCTGAGAGCCTATTTCTTGCAAACAATTGTCGGGGTGCGCAAACAAGACTTCATGACCGAGGTCCGCAGCAACCAAGGTATTGGAGGTTAAAACAGAACTGATTAAGTAAAAAAAAGCGGATACAACTAATAGTGAATAACGGTCACTATTGACCTTTTTACTAACTCGCCCGGCATGAACTGGTTTACTCATTATCCTGATATGCTCCATGGTGTGTTCTAATTTAAGCCTAACTCAGTGCGGTACTACGAAAATACTATCATAGCAAAACAATTTACAGCACTTTGATTAAGCTTCTTCCATCACGCGGAAATTTTCTCTATCTGTAACAGCTTGATCTGAACCATCAACCTTAGAAACAACCCACATCGTTAAAAATGCGAGAGTCACAGAGTAAAGGGCTGGATAAGCTTGCGGGAAAATCGGTTGCTCATTACCAAAAATGTCAACCCATACTGCGGGGCCTAAGATCATAAGTAATACGGTAGTAAAAAGACCCACAACACCGCCCACAATAGCGCCAGTTGTTGTGAGGCCTCGCCAATACATGCTTAGAATCAACAACGGGAAGTTAGTAGAGGCGCCGATCGCTAGCGTCAGGCTAACGAGGTAAGCAATATTCTGCCGCTCAAATGCGATGCCTAAAATCGTAACAGCAATACCTAAAACTATAGCCACTATTTTCGACCACCGAATTTGCTCGTGCTGGTTGTACTCATCAGTCTTAACTATATTTGAATAGAGATCATGAGTCAGAGCGGTGACCGCAGCTAACATCAGGCCAGCAACTACAGCAAGAATAGTTGCAAACGCAACAGCAGCAATAACTCCCATAAAAATCTCTCCTCCAACAGCGTCGGCAAGGTGCACCGAAACCATGTTACTACCCCCGATTACGTCACCGCTTTCATCAAGATAATCGCTATTGCCTTTCACCAAGGCAACCGCCCCAATACCAATCACAAAAAAGATTAGCAAATTGACGTAACTGACAGCACCCAGTGCAACACCAGCCGAAACCCTGGCGGCAGCTTTGTCCTTGACTGTAAAAAATCGCATAAGCAAGTGGGGAGAGCCCGCCAATCCCAGACAAAGACCGACACCAAGAGAGATTGATGAAAGCGTTGAAAGCCCAAGACCTCCCCCTACCGTCAAAAACCCCTCAGTATCATGTCTAAGTTGCGCTTCCGCATACATTTCCGAGAAACTGAAATTGAAACTCGCTAAAGTTAGCACTGCCAGAACCGTCACTCCGATTAACAACAGTATTGCTTTGATTATTTGCACCCAAGTCGTCGCAAGCATGCCGCCGACAGCAACATAGATCACCATTAAGGTAGTTACGATCACAACCGCCCAAGAATAAGAGATTCCAAATAAGACTTCGATTAAAGCACCGGCGCCTACGACTTGGACCATCAGATACATAAGAGAAAAGCTTAGGGTAGTAACTGCGGCGAGTATTCTAATCGGCTTTTCTCTCAATCGGGAACAAATAATGTCAGTGAAACTGTATTTGCCAAGAGATTTAAGTTTGTCCGTCATGAGATAAATTATGATCGAAAAAGCCCCTAGAGGCGCACCCAGATAAATTACAGCATCATAGCCCGCACCAAATATAATCGCAGTAATACCTAAAAGAGTAGCCGCAGACATGAAGTCTCCGGCAATAGCAAAACCATTAGAGACGCCGCCTATTTTCCCACCCGCAACAAAGAAGTCATCAGCACTGGACGTTCGTTGAGACGCAACAAAAGTAAGGCCAATTGTCCCAACGATAATCACAAAAAAAAGAACAATTCCCACTAAATCTTTTCCTCTCGGAGTTTTTGCAGATATCGGAATGCAAGCACAGGAGTAAGAATATGTAGAAGAAGAAAAACTGACATGCCCAGATTCATGGGACCCAAAATTTCAATTGCCATGAAATTGGGGAATAACGGTATGCCGAATACCAGCATTAAGAAAAGGAAAAGAATTATTCCCGTATAAACCCATTGTCGTTGCATGATCTTTTATTTATCCACTTTGTAAAATTGAGTTGCCTATCTGACGCTCATGAAGCTTATAATTTTCTCGCTCTTGACTTAATAATGCATCATACACCCTTCGAAAATGAATAAATGCCTCATCACCCTGCATACCTCGCGAGTCAAACTTATCTTTTCCCTCCAACATCTTCTGTTGTGCTTCAATAATTTCCTTATCTTCCATGAATCCCTCCAAAAGACTATCCTGAAGTGATCGGGAAATATTAGGGTCATCAGTACGATAATTATGAAGATAGTTCCAAAAAAAGTGTGTCGTTGACCTTGTCTCTGGAGTCATGAATTGGCAATTACGATACTGCTTAACTCCGTCATAATTATTACTCTCTGGATCCCAGCCAATAGGAGCCATTACTGTCGACATAAAAAATGTACCTGGAACTATCATCTGAACGCTATTGCACCTATCTAACTTATCTGGAAGGTCAGGATTTACCTTCGCATGGTAGGGAGCAGGGGAATCATTTCTATTCCATCGAACTAGCTTGAATCCATCTTTCAATTTTTCTACTTCGGGATGAGTTATAAAAGCATAGTCCTCTGAACCACCCAAGGTATTTGTATGCACAAACGCGAGATGCGAAAAATCTGCCAAGTTGTCAACTATCAACATCCAATTAGCCTCATAGTGCAAATAAGCCTCCCTCTCAAAACCTCTCCAAGAGTTGTCAGAAAGAGGAGCATAGTCATGGATATGATTCGGATCGGCGAGCTTGGGATCTCCCATCCAAATCCAAAGTAAATTTCCTTTTTCCACCACTGGGAAACTCTGAACTTTATGATTCGGGCCAATAAAATCTTGGCCTGGGATTTCGATCACTTTACCTTTCGTATTATATTTCATTCCATGATACATACAGCGAATGCAGTCACTCTCAACTCTCCCTAAACTGAGAGGCGCACCTCGATGACAACAACGATTGTCCAGCGCAAAACATTTACCGCTCTCTCCGCGATAAATAACAATAGGTATCTCTAGGTACATCCGCGCTAGTTTTTCGGTTGTAGATACTTCATGACTCCACGCTGCAGCATACCAGCAGTTGTATAAAAAGGGGTTTGACTGGTCGCTCATTAAGTATCCCTAACTCGAAATTTCAAAACTTGCAACTGTGCAACCCACAGCAAAAATAGGAAGCTCGGCGGAATAAAACTGTAAGGTACCCCTTCCACCCGCGGCGGCGGCGGCGGCTATCAAGGTTCTGATTTCAAAACCACCCTGTCCCGCCTCGGCGTAAACTTCATCATCGGAATAAGAAAGCAGTTGTTCTTTGTTTTGACTCATAAGCCGTTCCAAAAACTGTTTATCCCAAGCTTCATTAATCTTGCCCGAATCTGGTGTCGCTGGCCAATGGGAAATCCCTCCCGTGCCAACAATGGCTATGTTTTCCGTTTGCTCATCACAGGCCTCTCGCAAGGCCTCTCCAAAATTCCAGACACGATTAAGAGGAGTAAGGGGTGGCCCCTGACAATTGATGTTGCAAGGAATGATTGGCAAATCATAATTTGGGGTTAAAAAGTTCAAAGGGACCATGATTCCATGATCACATTGCCACTCTTCAGAGTAGGCTAGATCAACATTTTTTAGCATTAGATCCACTATGCGAGTCGCTAATTCCGGAGCACCTTGAATAATTTGTTTGTCTATTTTTAGCCACTGAGCATCCTCAATAGGTCCGGTATGCTTTGCCCCTATACCCATGCAATAAGCTGGCATATTATCCATAAAGAAATTTGCAAAGTGCTCAGCAGCCACCACAACCAAAACCTCTGCTCCGCTAGATCTAATTGCCTCTCGCTGCCTTTTCAAACAGCCATAGAATGCATCTCGAGTTGCTTCTTTATCCGGTTCCACCATATGTGACCTGCCAGTAATGCCCGGCGCATGACTGAGAATACCAGAATACACCAGCGGCATTAGGCGCCTCCTCCACCCCGAAGCTGGTTCACTCGCGCGTATTTACGATTTTGTTCCTTCATTGCATAAATTCCATGTCTAACCGGCCCATATTTTGAAACTCCATCTCGCATAGCCTGCAAATAATCAAACCATTCAATTTTCAAATAAGCGGCATAATGCATCAGTATTTGTCCATTGACTCCGAGTACGTAAAGAAGGCCAATATCCCCAGATTCAATAGCTGTATATTCCTCTTGTGTTAAATCGTAGGCCGCCAATACTTGTCTTTTATTCCTTCCAAACTCTTTTTGTGTCCGATCATCGCGATTCAAGTTGGTACAA
The DNA here is from genome assembly GCA_902531515.1 of uncultured Pseudohongiella sp. GTDB lineage: Bacteria > Pseudomonadota > Gammaproteobacteria > Pseudomonadales > Pseudohongiellaceae > UBA9145. The sequence goes on along the minus strand of CACAEJ010000026.1, from coordinate 981 downwards.
GCTCATTAGCTAACCTTTACCAAGTTTGGGGATGGTGTGATCATCAGATGCAACGCAGATGTTTTTCGTCTCCATATAAAAATCAAAACTATAATCACCTCCATCGCGGCCGATACCACTGGCTTTCATACCTCCGAAAGGAGATGATAAATGTCGATTATTTTCCGAATTTACCCAAACCATACCGACATCTAAATTTTGCGCCATACGCAGCCCACGACCAGAGTTGCCTGTCCACACGTAACCCGCCAGACCATATTTAACACTATTTGCAAGAGTTACTGCCTCCTCTTCAGTCTCGAATTCTATGACAGTCAGTACTGGACCAAAAATTTCCTCCTGTGCTATTCGCATCGAATTATTCGCCAGGGTGAACAACGTCGGTTCTACAAAATGACCCTTACCGTCAAGATCTAATTTTCTACCTCCAATCGCGATGTTTGCGCCTTCCTGTTTAGCAATTTGAAAGTAGGAAACGACCTTCTCGCAGTGAGCTTCATGGATGAGAGGCCCGACCTCTGTATCGGGGTCTAGAGGATGACCGACTCGAAGCAAGGCGACTCTCTTTTTTATTTCATCAACAAATTCGTCAGCAATGGATTTTTGAATCAACAAACGGCTTGAGGACGTGCAACGCTCACCGTTAAGGCTATAAATCATAAAAACCACTGCATCTATAGCTCGTTCAAGGTCCGCATCATCAAAAACAATTACGGGATTCTTCCCGCCCAATTCAAAATGAACACGTTTTAAACTTTCCGCTCCCTGCTTCATGATATTACTTCCAGTTGTAGATTCTCCAACGAAGGCAATTGCGCGAATTAACTCGTTTTCTGTCAATGCTTTGCCTGCAGTCTCCCCCAAACCGTGGACGGTATTGACTACTCCCTTAGGTAATCCTGCTTGATCCATCAATCTCACGAGCAGAGCTGCCGTACACGGAGACCACTCAGCAGGCTTGTGAACGACAGTGCAACCTGA
>CACAEJ010000025.1 GCA_902531515.1 uncultured Pseudohongiella sp. | reverse complement strand
CGGGTCACGGAAATTTCTGCGATTTCGCGGTCTCTAAAACAATTAGCTCGGGAGTTTGATTGTCCGGTAATTGCACTCTCACAGTTGAATCGAGGTTTAGAGCAAAGACCCAATAAACGCCCTGTCATGGCTGATTTAAGAGAGTCGGGTGCAATCGAGCAAGATGCCGATCTAATAACCTTTATATACCGAGATGAGGTTTACAACGAAGACACTCCAGATAAAGGGGTTGCTGAGGTGATCATTGGTAAACATCGTAATGGTCCTATAGGTACTGTAAGGTTAAGTTTTCTTGGGCAGTTTACTAGGTTCGAAAATCATGCTCCGCCTAGGTATGACGATAGCTTTACCCATGGTTAAATGTATCAAGGCGTTATGAAAAATGGTTGAATCTACGAAGCGAGTGTGGGCAACAATCGACTCAAGTGCTTTTAGAAAAAATCTTGCTACTGTCAGTAGGCTTTGTCCGAATTCAAGAATTTTTCCGGTGGTAAAGTCTAATGCTTATGGGCATGGCGTGGAAAAGACGGCAAAGGCAGCATTAGACTCCTCCTCCAATGTGGTTGGGTTGGCAGTTGCAACTATTCAAGAGGCAATTGAACTTCGCAATCTTAAATTAGGCCAACCTATCTTGCTGATGAACGGATTTGTCAACAAAGAAGAACTTAGTCTGTGCATAAAGTTAAAATTCGAAATTGTCTTACATGCATATTACCAGGTGGAATTGGTAATGGAGTTAATTCGAAAAGAACCTATTGACAGTAAAATTCGGTTTTGGGTGAAGATGAATTCCGGAATGAATCGCCTGGGCATGCTTGCTGATGATTGTCAGAAAACCTTGGCCATTTTGAAATCGGTTCCTAATATAGAAATAGTTTTTATGACACACCTTGCCTACGCAGATAATATGGATAGCCCAGAATCCCGTTCTTTTACTGACAAGCAGCTCGGGCGGTTTACGAAGTTTGAAGAAATTTTTCAGCAAGAGTTTGATGAAATATTGGAAACCAGTATTGCGGCGTCTGCCGGTATACTTACGCTCCCGGAAACGCATCGCGATTATGTAAGGCCGGGAGTGATGTTGTATGGTAGTTCACCTCTCGCCAAGAGGAATGGCGAAGACCTTGGGCTTCATCCTGTTATGAATCTGTCCTCACGATTGATATCGATCAACAAAGTCAAGGCAGGAGAGGGTATTGGTTATAATGCGACCTACGTTTGCGAGAAAGATACCAAGGTAGGAACTGTTTCTGTAGGTTACGGAGATGGATATCCACGTTCCGCTAGAAACGGTACACCAGTTCTTGTAAAGACTTCATCAAAGGTCTTCCGAACAAAGATCATAGGCCGTGTTTCCATGGATATGATTACTGTGGACCTTACAGGAATAGATAATGTTCAAATAAACGACGAGGTATTGTTGTGGGGTGAGGGTCTCTCCGCTGACGAGGTTGCCGCTCACGCTGACACTATAGCGTACGAGTTGTTTTGCAAAGTTACAAAACGAGTGCCGCGCATATATGTATGACATCAGGATGAACTCGGTTTCAGTGCTCCCACCACTTTTGAGCTATGGTAAAAGTTAAAACAATCTATGTCTGTAATGATTGTGGTGCTGAGCACAGTCAGTGGCAGGGTCAGTGTGCTGTTTGTAAGGCGTGGAATACTTTATCACGAGTTCAGCAGGGAAATTCTTCTTCGCCAGCAGCTAATGCAGACTTCCGGAGAGAGGGTTATGCGGGAGAAACTTCAGATGTGCAAAACCTTGCGGACATAGACCTGCATGCTCTGCCAAGATACTCGAGCTCTATCGTCGAGCTAGATAGAGTATTAGGCGGAGGTCTGGTTCCTGGTTCCGTCATTTTAGTCGGAGGTAACCCTGGTGCCGGAAAGAGCACTGTTCTGCTGCAAATACTGTGTAACTTATCTTCAACAGGGAAGAGCGCTTTATATGTCACTGGTGAGGAATCTCTTCAGCAAGTAGGTATGAGGGCAAATCGACTAAACCTTCCTCAGAAACACTTAAAAATCTTTGCGGAGACTAATGTTGAAAAGATCTGCCATGCAGCTCAGGAGCACAAACCAGAGATTTTTGTTGTTGACTCAATTCAAGTTATGCACAGTTCAGAGGTTCCTTCCGCTCCGGGAAGTTTGTCTCAGGTGAGAGAGAGTGCCGCATATCTTATTCAGTATGCAAAGCAAACGAATACAGTTTTAATCCTGGTAGGCCATGTCACTAAGGAAGGAAATCTAGCGGGTCCCAAAGTGCTCGAGCATATGATTGATTGTTTCGTCATGCTTGAGGGCGGTGGCGATACGAAATATCGAATTTTGAGAGGGCAAAAAAACCGATTTGGCGCCATAAACGAGATTGGTGTTTTTGCAATGACTGAGCAGGGGTTGCTGGAAGTAAAAAATCCTTCAGCAATTTTTTTGGCGAGGGAGGAGCAAGAAACTCCAGGTTCCTTGGTGATGGTTCTTTGGGAGGGAACCCGACCGTTATTGGTTGAAATTCAAGCGTTAGTTGACACGAGTCCGTTAGGAAACCCTAGAAGAGTGACCGTTGGCTTAGAGCAAAACCGACTCGCTATGCTGTTAGCAGTACTTCATAGGCATGGAGGCTTATATATGGCTGATCAGGACGTGTTTGTTAATGTAGTTGGCGGAGTGAAAGTCATGGAAACCAGTGCTGACCTAGCATTAGTGTTAGCAATCGTTTCGAGTTTTAGGGACTTTGCACTTCCCCAAGATTTAGTTGTTTTTGGTGAGATAGGACTTGCAGGTGAGATAAGACCTGTTCCAGGCGGGCAAGAGCGGTTATTTGAAGCCGCAAAACATGGATTCAAAAAGGCAATTGTCCCCAAGACAAATGTTCCAAAAAATAGAATTGATGGACTCGAGGTTATTGGCGTGAGCAAGCTATCTCAGGCTATAGACTCGATTTAACTATATAAAAAAATCTTGAGCGGTTAAAAAATCTTTGGCTATGGGGGCGCACGATCAATATCCTGCTTTATAGTCTTGAGGCAGCGGTAGTAGTGAAAAGCGCACCAGATATTAACAAGCATCGTTAAAGATAGAGCATATCTTAGCCCATTATCTCCAAATTCAGGAGTTAAAAAGTCACTGACGAACCCGGTGAGCATAGGCCCAAAACCGAGTCCGATAAGGTTTAATACGAAAAGTAAAATCGCTGATGCCATCGCGCGCATTCGAATACCAACAAGAAAGTGATTTGCTGCTAGACAAGGAGCCAGGTACCACCCTCCAAAAAATGTAGGTATAAAGTAAGAATACACTGTAATATATCCATTTGGCATTAGCAGGAAAGTGCTCAACGCAAATGGCATCGCAATGATGGTAGAGACGAATGGAATCCATATATACCAATTTTTATTTTTGGTTTTTTTCACCATAAAGTCTGCCGACCAGCCGCCAAATAATGTGCCCGACAGACCGGCGATTCCCGCTACTAGACCGTAGTACCAACCTATATCTAGAATAGGCATTCCATGGACTCGACCCAAAAATAGAGGCATGAAATTTCCGATGCCATAGGTGACGAATGCATGCAATGCACATGCTAACGCCAGATGCCTGAACGATTTACGCTCCCACAGAAATTTAAGTACGTAAGTAAACTTAGGAGGCTCTGTATCTGGGCGAGATTCCGCCATTCCTCTGGGAGGTTCTTTAATTACGAGGCGTACTAGCAAGGCGAGAAGGACTCCTGGCAAACCCACAACTACAAATGCCGTGCGCCAATCAAAATATTCCACCAAGTAGGCTCCGCCGACGGTGCCTACTAAAATTCCTCCATAGACGCCGAGTGAATATATGGAAAGTGCGGTCGCTCTTTGTTCGGCTGGGAAAATATCGGAAACAATTGAGTGGGAGGGAGGAGACCCGCCGGCCTCACCAATACCGACACCAAAACGTGCTAAGAATAATTGAGTAAAATTCTGAGCTAAACCACAAAGAGCGGTCATCATGCTCCATAGAGCTGCGGAAATTGCAACGACGTTTCGTCGGTTATTTAGGTCAGCCCATCTGGCTATAGGAATACTGAGTGTTGTGTAGATAAAAGCGAACGCGAGTCCAGACAACATACCAAATTGACCGTCGGAGATACTCAGATCTTCGATTATATATTGCGCCAATACATTAATAACCTGACGATCTACAAAATTAGAGATGTAAACGGTAGTCAAAATACCCAGAACAAGGTATCGATAATAGGGGTTTTTGTAGCTCTCAATTATTTCAACTCTTTTTTCGGCATATTCTGCAGAGTCTAACTTTTCCATTATTTTGTCTCTATTTGGAGAAGGGTCAGATCTCGTTAGTTTTCGAAAGTATCTGTTTTCAGAACACGCTTACTAATCCGCCACCCATTCTCGGTTTTAGTCCAAGAATTGAGATAATAGCCAGAGCTTACAATAAAGGGAGCGGAATTTTCAGTTTGATGAGTAATTAAAGCCATATTTTCTGTTATCGCAGTTGTTTCATTTAATTCAATGAACACTATGCCCGAGAAATGATGACGAGATAGCCTATCAGCTAGTCTGCCTTGATGAGAATTTTTAGCATAATTTAAAATTGCATCTTTTCCTTTGACCGTTGCGCTATCAATTTTTTCGCCATTGACCTGTCGCTCTAGGCTTCCATCTTCGGTAAAAAGTTCCGCGAAGCCAACAGAATCTTTGCTGTCCCATCGATAAGAGTACTGAGTTAACACATCGTAAATAGCCGCTCGGTCTAATGAAATGTTAGTTTCTCGCGCAGAGACCTCTGTAGAGTTATTAAGGCAACAAACAGAGATCGAGGCTACGAAGGCTAGAGAATGAAGATTTATTTTTGAACTTATCATATGGCTGGACTCCTTTTTCATTGACTAGAGCATACAGGTTTGGTGGCAGAAACTAAATCTATAGCGGATAGCTTCATAAGTTGCTTGATCGCCATATTGAATTTCAACCCGGATATAACAATCTGAAATTGGAGAGATGATTGTCTATTCGCATAAACTGAATTTAAGGTCCAAAACAGAGAGTTCTTGGTCATTCAAGAGACTAAAGCTATACTCAAGGTCAAGATTATTTTCGCAATTTAGCTTCAAACAAGTAATAAAACAAATGAGAGCTAAATTTAACTACGCACCCACCAAGGAGGCAATCAAATGTCTGTCCTCACAGTAGTAAACTTAGTGGTATTTGCCGGCTTGTTAAGCTTTATTTTTTCGCTTAGCAAGAAAAAAGTTGGTCTTTCAAAGCTAGTTTTGTTGGGCCTTTTGATCGGAACCGTTTTTGGAGCCTATCTTCAAATATTCTTTGGGACTGAACACCGGGTCTCGCAAGAGACGGTTGAGTGGACGAATATAGTTGCAAATTCTTTTGTTAATCTACTCCGCATGATAATCATTCCTTTGATTTTGGTGACAATGATAGCTGCAGTTTTAAAGGTCGATGAGATTAAATCGTTAGGCAGGATTGGGGGGTCAGTTGTAGGTATTCTGGTATTTACGACAATGATAGCGGCCCTTGTAGGAATCTTTATGGCTTCAGTTACCGGGCTTGATGCGACTGATTTTAATTTAGGTGAAAGAGAAGCGGCGCGGGCAGAGATTCTAGAGCTAAGACAAGAAGGTGTAGCGGATTTGAGTATTCCAGAATTACTCACTAGCATGGTATCCACCAATATCTTCCAAGACTTGAGCCAGTCGCGAAGTATTTCAATCATAGCGGTTGTTATTTTTGGGCTATTGTTCGGCATAGCCTCCTTGTTAGTCAGTCAGGAAGATTCAGATCATAGGGAGCGCATACTTGGTTTCATAGAAACCAGTCAGGCAGTTGTGATGAGGCTAGTTAAGATAGTAATGAATCTAACTCCTTACGGTGTGTTGGCTCTAATGACAAGGGTCATGAGCACGTCGGACTTCAATGCAATACTTACGTTGATAAATTTTGTTGTGGCTTCATATGTTGCGATCGCAATTATGTTTGCTATTCATTCCATAATGATCTTATTGCTAGGCGTAAACATTCGCTCTTACTTTAAAAAGGTGTGGCCGGTACTTACTTTTGCATTTGTTACCAGGAGTTCGGCTGCAACGATCCCATTAACCATCAGAGCCCAAATTGAGGAATTAAAAATACCAGCACCGATTGCGAACATTGCTGCGTCCTTTGGCGCAACGATAGGGCAGAATGGTTGCGCGGGTGTTTATCCTGCTATGCTCGCGGTTATGGTCGCCCCAAGTGTTGGCGTCGAAGTGGATTTGTCGTTTATAACGTACCTAGTTTTGGTTATTGCTATTGGTTCTTTTGGTATTGCTGGTGTAGGAGGAGGAGCTACTAATGCTGCGTTAGTTGTTTTGCCTCTTATGGGCCTGCCGGTGACCGTGGCAGCTTTATTGATTACAGTAGAACCGATGATCGATATGGCGCGAACAGCATTAAACGTGAACGGGGCGATAGCAACCGGGATGATTACGTCCCGGTTTTCAGAACAGAAGGAAGAGCTTCCGGACTCCTTAGTTATTGAACAAAGGCTAGAGGAAGGTTAATTTAATCGTTTAGATATGACAAAAACTTATAAAGAATGAAGAGGGTAAGTTTTATGAGCCACACTAAAGCAAGCATTTTTGTTTTAATACTTTCGTGTATCAATTTTTCGACCAGTTTCAGTGCGCAAGAGATTGTCAGGAATAATGAAGGAACTTATTTTTATACAAGTATTACGATTCCTCCAGGAGCCGAAACCATGTATTTAAGCGGTTCCGGCGCTCGATCGCTTGATGATGGCTCTTGGGGCGATATGCGGCAACAAACGATTGACACTTTTTCTAGGTTTAAAGAAACCCTTGAGGGACAGGGTTGGTCAATGAGCGATATCGTTCAAGTAAGAGCTTTCGCGGTCGCGGGGGATGAAGGACTGGATTTTGCGGGGTTTAATGCTGGATATTCCGAGTTCTTTGGCACTATCGACAATCCTAACAAACCGGTGAGATCGTTCGTAGAAATAAAAGACTTAGTTGTTGAGGGTTGGTTGGTAGAAATTGAAATCAGGGCTGCGAGGATGCCGTAGACATTGAGTAAGGTCACAGTTTGATGAAACTTTTTCATTCAGAAGAACTAATGCAAAATTTTGCTCTTAGGTTTATATCCGGTCTTTTAGTTTCATTACCTTTACTTGCCCAAACTACAATTGAGATGGACGATTTCAATGCGGCATATTTTCAATATGGAGAGATGAAAGACACAAACCCTGATATCGCCAGAGAGGCTGCGCGACGCGCTTATGAGATGGGCAAGGATCTATTTGGTGCGGAAAGTGAGAGAAGCGCCATGCTTGCTGTGAATTACGCAACTTTAATTGAAAATGAATCAGACGCTCGTAGCTACTTGGACGAGGCGGTAGAAATTTATCAGTTGGTATTTGGATTTGACTCTGAGGGAATGATTAACCCGCTAATTGGTCTTGGACTTAGACTAAGCGAGCAGGAGAAATCGGATTTGGGAGAGGAATACTACTCTCGAGCGCTTCGGCTTTCTGAGAGGCACTTGGGTCTTAACTCAAGTAAAACAGGGTATATAGAATTGGAGCTCGGGGCGATACTACTAAAGGCTGGAAGATTGAACGACTCGTGGAGGCATTTACAAAGCGCAAAGCATATTCTGTCTCAATACACAGATTCTGGATCGAAGAGTGGTTTAACTCGAACATATTTGCTTATTGGTGAATACTATCTCGCTAGGCAAGACTACAGGGCTGCAATTGAGCCATTACTAATATCGTTGAAAGATTTTGACTCCTTCCCTAGCGCGAATATTACAGTTCGCAATCACGTGGGCTTGATCAAAGCGTACGAAAATCTGAATGAATCTGTAAATGCTACTTTCCATTGTTTGGCCATTGGCGCGACCAGACGTTTGGCAAAGGGTGAGAATTTGAAGCCAGTTTTTAGGGTCCCCGTTCAAGGAGTAGGAGAAGGAAATTCTCTGATTGGCGTAAAAGTATACTTTACAGTAGACCGTGAAGGGTACGCAGTGGATCCTGTAATAGCAGAGGAGTTAAAAAATAGTGAGCTGAGTGTTGAGCTTATTAAAACAATTAAACAATTTCGTTTTGCTCCAAGGTTTTTGGCGGGCAGGGCGGTGGATAGTCCGGAGCAGTATTTTGAGTTTTAGTAACTATAGTTTTGGCCCCCTTAAGTTTTTGGCGGGGCAACTGCTCAAAATTTGTTTAGTTGGGTTGTCGCTTGCTAACAACGCCTATGCTCAATCTGACTTCAGTGTTTTTGAAAAAAGCATTAGTGATATTCAAAATGCTCTAACCGAGGGCAAAATCACCTCTGTTGAGCTTGTAGACCAGTATCTAGCGCGAATTGCTGCTTATGATAAAAAAGGCCCTAGACTGAATAGCATAGTTCGGGTCAATGAAAATGCGAGGGTGAGAGCAGCAGAGCTTGATGATGAAAGGTTGAGATTGGGCACTCGGTCTGCATTACATGGGGTTCCCCTGCTTATCAAAGACAATTACAACACTACGGATATGCCGACAACGGGGGCATCGGTTGCATTGGCGAATTTTGTTCCGAATAAAACCTCTACTCAGGTGGATAAACTGCTTGATGCGGGTGCAATTGTTCTCGCCAAAACTAATTTACATGAATTTGCGTATGGCATCACTAGTATTTCGTCTTTAGTTGGACAAACAAGAAATCCCTATGATCATAGACGAGTGCCCGGAGGCTCTAGCGGCGGAACTGGCGCAGCGGTAGCGGCGAGCTTTGGCGCCGCAGGGATGGGATCTGATACTTGTGGTTCAATTCGAATCCCATCGGCGTATAACAATTTGTATGGTTTACGCCCGAGCAAAGGGCTATCCAGTATTTTTGGCATCATGCCGCTTTCGCATACGCAAGATACGGGTGGACCTCTGGCAAGATCTTTGGAGGACCTAGCTATTATCTTGGATTTGACTGTCGGCTACGATCCTGCAGATCAAGCTACCAAAGTTATGGAACTCAAACCGCAACCAGGGTTTGTTGAAAATTTGGACTCAGTAAGAGTAAGTGATTTGAGATTAGGGAAGATAACATCGTATTTTGAGAGCGCGGACGCGGCTACCCGAGAAGTCACTAATGACGCATTGAATTGGTATGCGGAGCAGGGAGCGAAAATAATAGAGATTGCGATTCCCAATCTACCGGATTTGCTATCTGCGTCGCGTGTAATAGAGCATGAATTTGAGTCTGATTTAAATAAGTATTTTGAAGTTTTTGGTTCGAAAGGTGTTAATAGCCTTGCAAAGGTATTTGAGCTGGGTCTTTTTCATGAAGCTATTAGAGGACGTTTATCTCAAACCTTGGACAAGGTGCCGAATATTGAAAATTACAACGCAGCCTTGGAGGCAAGAACAAACTTGAGAGGCGCATTGAGTTTAATTTTTGAAATTAATGATTTGGACGCTCTGGTTTATCCTACGATGGGGAAAATTCCTGTTTTTATTGGTGAGCCGCAGACGGGCAGTAATTGTTCTATGGCAGCCAATTCAGGGTTGCCTGCCTTGTCAATGCCAGCCGGTTTCACTAAAGCTGGCATACCTGTTGGCTTAGAATTTTTAGGCAAACATTTTCAGGACTTTCAATTGTTGGCAATGGCACAAGATTTTGCCGAATCAAATAATGTCAGGCGACCGCCTTCAGTGACCCCTTTATTAGTCAATGGCGAACTACCGGAACGGGGGACAGTGGAGCTCGTTTTCAATCAACTAGGTGTTAGGCTTGCTGCGAATTTTTCGGTAAATTTTGTTACTAACTTGCTGAGCTATGAAATCTTAGTAGATCCTAGTAGCAGTAAAGATTTATCTGCGATGACTTTAAACATCATGGATGCTCAAGAGGGTTTGGGCGGAGCCTTAGTAAATCTGATTGGGCCAGAGACAAGCGAAGCGCGTGGTGATTGGTTTATGACCTCAGAGTTTCGAACAGCATTTCAACAAAGGGAATTATACGTGCGAATTTTTGGCGATTCTTTGCCGGTAAATGGGGAGGCGATTTTTTTCGAGTAACTTTAATTTAAAGGGTTGGCTTGTCACATTCTTTAGCGACCAACTAGAAGAGACTCAACGGATCATTTCTAAAATTTCAGATTTGAGTTTATTTATTTGAAGACCTTGTCTTCGCATTTCTCCCCCGTCATCAATTAAAACTCCGGCTGCTGTGCTACTAATTTCCTCAAGAATAGCATTAGGTCTTTTTATTAAAGGCGGGATTGAAGATACGGATTGAACATCGACAACGGGGTTATGTTCGTTCGTGTAAATGACACGCTTGCCGTCAATTTCTTTAATAATGAAGTGCCCTTGAGACCAACCTACAAGCGGATTTACTAGATTTTCACTTGTAGATTCAACAAAATAAACGCCCTGCTCTCCTGGTTCAGGAACGGTTAAGCCATGTATCTTTGTTGTTTCACCATTGAACGTTCCTCCGGCAAATTTCAACTCTATTGTTTTTGTCTCGCTGTCTCCTTTAATGACATCTAAGACTAAAAAAGTCACATACGTGCTTATTAGGCCGGTATTAGACTCATTCCGAACTTCGTGAGTTAAAACTTCACCCTCAAAAATAAAAATTGCGCCTTTTGCTACTTGGTCAATGTCAAGTTTTTGTAGGGTGGTTGCAGACCCGATGGAAGGCCAAACTAAGATAAAAACGAAACTTAATATCGCAAAAACTTGTATCAAATATTGGTAATTTAATTTTTGTTTTAAGGAGCCAAATTTTGATACAACCATTCGTATTTTTCTCAAGGGTTTTTCAAAAGGTCGGCTGGTCAACGGGTAATAAAATCACAGGGACCATCTCACTGTATTGAAACCAGTCGCCATCAATTCGGACTATTTGCTCACCAGAATCATCTAATCGAATCGTTCCTGTGAATTCTAAATCAAGTCGTGGGATCCTTATTGTAATGTTGCGACCATCAACTCTTACCATATCGGCTGGCATACCGTAGATACCCATGCCGCCACTGATAAGCGCTGCCGCATATTCACCGCTCTGGATGCTGAAAGTGAACGCCAGATTTGTGCTGTCTCTCCCAATTACCAAAGGACCTTCCCACGAACCAATGAGAGAAGGGTATTCAACTATTTCCTGAGAGATAGCTAGATTTGGTATAATGAAAAGGTAAAAAAGTAATCTATGTATGCTGTTGTTCATGATGAGATCTTAAATCACCATAGCTGTTAGACGCAACATTGAATTTTAAAGGCAGCGAATTCTATAGTTTAAAAGTGGATTTGAAGAATTATGCGCTTCTGCGGAATTATTGGTTTCGACTTGTTTTTTTGAGAGGAAATTGATGGAAATACTTCCAACGCTTGAGAAAGATTATAAGCCTGACCAAAAAGCCCAAGCCTCAGTCATTTGGCTTCACGGGCTTGGAGCTGACGGAAACGATTTTGCACCAATAGTGCCCCAGCTTAATTTGTCATTAGATTTTGGGGTTCATTTCGTTTTTCCTCATGCACCATCTATACCGGTTACTATTAATTCTGGATTCGTTATGCCAGCCTGGTACGACATTAAGCAGCTTGATATAGATCGACATGTTGATGCTGAACAACTCAAAGGTTCTGCATCACGAATTCATGAATTGATTGATAGAGAAATAGCGCGGGGTGTTGATAGCAGCAAGATAGTTGTTGCAGGCTTTTCTCAGGGAGGCGCTGTATCTCTTGAAGCAGCCTTATCCTATAACCAGCCTTTAGCTGGCATTATGGCGCTTTCAACATATTTCGCAACAGCAAATGCTGTCAAGATAAATCCCGTTCAAAGCTCGATACCAATCTTGATTTGTCACGGCTCTCAAGATCCAGTGGTACCGGAGTCACTCGGCAGAAAAAGTCTAACAATCCTAGAGGGATTTGGTTTTGAGCCGGAATATCATAGCTATCCCATGGAGCATGCGGTTTGCCCCAAAGAGATTGAAGATATAAGTAATTGGATTTCGAGAGTGCTTAAATGAAGGTAAAATGGTTGGCCTACTCGCCTTTATGAGGCGTATACTATGTTAAGTAGAGCAGAAACACTTGTTAAGTTTTTGATTATAGAGAAGGGTTTTACATGCTTAAGTTACCCACAATTTTTTGGGACCTAGTCGTTGAAAGCGCTCCCTGGCTTCTTGCAGGATATTTGCTTGCGGGCATAATACGTCAGGTGATACCCAGTAGTTGGGTTGAAAGGCAGCTAGCCCCGAAGGGATTTTTATCAATTGCTAAAGGTGCATTCATTGGAGCACCGTTACCACTGTGTTCGTGCGGAGTGATACCGACCGCGTTGGCCATACGTAAGGCAGGTGCCTCAAAGGGCGCTACTTCTTCTTTCTTAGTTGCCACTCCAGAAACCGGTGTGGACTCGATTTCTTTTTCCTACGCCGTTCTTGGCCCCATCTTCGCAATAGCAAGACCGATTGGTGCGCTTGTGAGTGCCATCATAGCCGGGATTCTCGTGAATAGTTTAGATAGGGAAGTTGATAAATCCGATCAAAACTGCTCTGCGGTAGGCGGCTGTTGCGGGAGCACTTCAAAAGAAACTCCACCTAATATGGCTCAACGTTTCCTTAATGCGGTGAAATACGGATATGGTAAGATGATTTCTGACACAGCAAAGTGGTTAGTGATTGGTCTTATTGCTGCAGCAGTGATTACAGCATTAGTTCCCCAATCGTTTTTCTTACAATGGGGTGACGGCGTTCTTGTCATGCTTGTCATGGTCGTCGTGGGTTTACCCATGTACATTTGTGCTACCGCTTCGACCCCAGTAGCGGCCAGTTTGCTATTTGCCGGTCTTTCCCCTGGGGCTGCTCTAGTATTCATGCTCACTGGGCCAGCAACTAACATTGCCACCATGGGTGTAATAAAAGAACAACTAGGATTAAGGTCATTAGTCGCCTACTTGATTGGCGTGATTGCGACCGCGGTGCTTAGTGGGCTATTGCTAAATGAGTTATACGAGTTTTTCAGTTGGCCTCTACAATTATCCCTATTGGATCAAGAGGGGTTTCCACTCTGGAGACAGTTTCTAGGGATTCTATTAATTTGCTTGCTAGTACGAGTTTGGGTGCAACCGTTACTGAAAGAAAAGAAGTTTTTTTCAAATTCTATTGAGCAAGTTTAGTCTAGACCAAAACAAGAAATGATTCGATGCTTGTTGTTTAACACATAAACTACATCAGCTTTTCTAGGAAGAACCTCAAGGCAATGACGGGTTAAGCGTTCATAATGTTGAATGAAACTCATTAACTGTTTCTCACTCATGACGTCTGAAGAGTTTTGTGCTCTTTTCCTTAATTTTTTCTCTTGAAGATTTCTCCAGTCAAAAACTTGTTCAAAAGATGGTGCCTTTAATAGTATCAGCAAATTAAACTGACCAAAAATATTTTGGTACTCTTCCTCTAGTTGCTTTGCCATGAATCTGCGCCATCTACCGTCTTTATCCTCGGTTGCTTCGAGCTCGTTTATTGGGTCTTTTAGGGACTTAACAGGAATGGGCGTTGCGCCGACAAACCATCCTTCAAGTATAATTAAATCCACAGGGAGATTTATAACCTTCCATTGGTTTTCAGGGAAACGGTCGTCTAACGCTTTGTTGAATTGAGGAACTTCGATTGAAGATTTACTAGTCTGATTGATTAACTTGTTGAGCATAATAGAGAGTAAATGGGTATCGTGGGTGCCGGGGACGCCCCGAGTTTTTAAAAGCGGATGGTATGTTTTTGCCAAGTTCTTTCTATCCATCTTGGTTAGGTAAAAATCGTCGATCGAAAATCTGACTACGTTGAAACCCTCAATCTTTAAAATATTTTCTAGTAATTCACTTAATGAAGTTTTGCCAGTCCCTTGAGCGCCACTTACTCCGATAATTGGAGGGCTTTCTGAATCGTTCGTTTTATTGATTATCGAATGCACTAGAGGAATGAAATACTTTTCTGCGTCCGCCAAATAACTTTGGGGAAGAAGCTCTTGTTCTATAAAATGTTTAATTATTTGTGAGTACATTGTGAATTATTGATGGATAAACTATGTATTATTCTCAGTGCTATGCAAGCTTTCATATTCACTCAAATACTACGTGTGTTCAAAATTATCAGTGTGTTAGGATGTCTAGGTATTCTACAGAATTATGTAAACATAAATAAATACTCTAATACGTGCCAATGAAATCCTCGCTGATTACAGAAAGACCACTACTAGTTTTTCCAACCCTTGCCGCTACTATAGGCTTAGAAGAAGCTATTATGTTGCAGGCTCTTTCTGAAATTTCAGCCTTTAACTTAGAAAAGGATACATTGGGCAGTGATAATCCTAATGCATTTACTGTTACTAAGGATCAAATTAAAAGGTGCTTCCCATTCTGGAAAGAAAATGAGATTAATCGAATCAAAGAAAACCTCGTAGCTATGGGAGTTATAACTATTCAGAAGGGCCAAGTCGAGTCTAAGTTGACTATTGAAATTAACGGACCGAGCGCTCCCAAGAACGCCGTATCATCAGTTCGAAGACACAGTAGCAAGAATTCTCGTGCCGCGTCGATTATTTCATCGGACTGGCACCCAGAAGAAAATTGGATTCGTCTTTGTAGGCAGCACTCAATCCCAGAGAAATTTGTTCGAAGCCTGGTTCCAGAGTTCGTCAATTACTGGAGAGACAGAGGTCAATCTAGATTCTCTTGGGGAAACGCATTCTATAAGCATGTCATAAGAGAATGGAGGGAGGAGCAAACTCGTATTGGAGCAAAAGAGTTATCAACTACTATGTCCGCTGAATGGGAGCCAAGTCTTGACGCTACAGAAATTCTAGAAAATTCTGGTATCGGTCATAGCTTTATTGAGGATGCAATACCCGAGTTTGTCCTGTATTGGCGAGAAAGAGGAGTCAGTCATGGAGCATGGAACACAAAATTTGTCGAGCACGTTAGAAGGCAGTGGGCTAAGTATTCTGCTTCCTTTAACTTGGACGACACTCCAAGAGTGATAGCTGATAATTGGGAGCCAAGTTTAGACTGTTACGAGATATTAGAGTTGGCTGAAATAGATGAACAATTTGCTCGCAGTCAAATTCCAGAATTCGTGATGTATTGGAAAGATAGTCAACAAGTAAAGTCCTCCTGGAATACAGTATTTCTCCAATATATAAAACGAAGTTGGGCAAGACAGTTAAAACAATCGCAAACAACTGAAAATCATTATGCAGAAAATAAATTCATTAATAGATCAAGCGAACAGAAAGTTAAAGAAAGATTTCAGCAGTTCGCCGACAGAAGTTGGGCCGAGTAAGCGGCCTACAAGTAGCCTTGAGGATGCAACAGACTCTGATTCTGAATCGGTCGATTTTCCTCTAGATCGCGTAGACGCGATAAATAATGTCTTTGCGGAGTTTGAGTTTGCTTATCACAACCAGTTTCATAAAGCTTTCAGTGATCATGAATCTTTGACAATTGCAAAAAAATATTGGCTTAGTAGTTTGGAAGAGTACTCACCATCTCAAATTAGTGCTGCCGCAAAAAAGATAATTAAGTCTCAGGAATATCTTCCGTCCATCGCGACTTTTCTTCGAGCATGTCAAGACGGTTATGATCTTTTTGGCTTACCTACAGCGCAGTTGGCTTTTAGAGAAGCTTGTCATGCTCCGTCCCCGAAATCAGCCTATGATTGGAGCCATGAGGCCGTGTATTTTGCAGGGAAAGCTACAGGATGGTTTCTTTTGGCAAATGAGTCGGAATCAGTTAGTTTTCCTCTTTTCGAATACAATTATTCCTTAATGGTTAGAAATGTGGTGCGAGGAGAGAAACTTAATATTGAGCGTCCCCCGGCGTTATCTAGAAAGCTTGAGCGCCCAGTATCAAAAAAGGACCTTAAATCGCGCATTTCAAGACTAAGAAAAGAATTGAGCTTTTAGTTTAATTTTTTATGCTTAACTCTGGTCGGTTGGATAGAATCCCCGCGACGGCTTTTCAATTCAAGTTCATAATCTGAATAATTGCCATCATGAAATTTTACTTGGCTATCGCCTTCAAATGCCAGGATATTGGTGCATATGCGATCAAGAAACCATCGATCATGGGACACGACAATTACACTTCCGGGGAATGCCAATAGACCCTCTTCCAAAGCCCTCAGTGTTTCAACATCTAAATCGTTCGTAGGCTCATCCAGCAGCAGAACATTACCACCTTTCTTTAATAGCTTAGCCATGTGTAGCCGGTTTCTTTCTCCGCCGGAGAGATCTTTTACAAATTTCTGCTGGTCTCCACCTTTAAAGTTAAATCGGCTCGCGTAAGCGCGAGAAGAAACCACATACTTACCGATTTCTAGATTGTCTTGGCCATCTGAGATCTCCTGCCAAACAGTGTTATCTCCCTTTAATTCATCACGACTTTGATCAACATAAGCAAGCTCAACTGTTTCTCCCAGCTCTATCATTCCGGAGTCGGGGTTTTCGGAGGAAACTAACATCCTAAGAAAAGTTGTCTTTCCAGCACCATTTCCTCCGACAATCCCTAAGATGCTGCCCTTCGGTAGTGAAAAGGTGAGGTTGTCGATCAGAGATTTGTCACCGTATCCTTTACAGAGATTTTTTACCTCAAGAACCTTGTCTCCAAGCCTGACTCCAGGAGGTATGTAAAGTTCTTGTGTCTCGTTGCGAGATTGAAAGCTCTGAGAATTCAACTCCTCAAAACGAGCAATCCTAGCTTTACTTTTGGATTGCCGACCTTTTGGATTGGCCCGGATCCACTCCAGCTCTGACTTAATTGTCTTCTCACGGGCTGACTGCTGTTTTTCCTCTACAGCTAGTCTTTTTTCTTTGGCCTCCAGCCATGCGCTGTAGTTTCCTTCGTATGGAATTCCATGTCCTCGGTCAAGTTCCAATATCCAACCGGCTGCGTTATCAAGGAAATAGCGATCATGAGTTATGGCGACAACAGTCCCGGAATAATCTTGAAGATAAGTTTCAAGCCATGCAACACTTTCGGCATCGAGATGGTTTGTAGGTTCATCCAACAAAAGCATGTCGGGTTTTGATAGTAATAATCGACACAACGCCACACGCCGTTTTTCACCGCCTGAAAGATTCTTTACGTCATCTTCCCACGGGGGCAGTCGAAGCGCATCTGCTGCTATCTCAAGAGTTCGCTCGATTTGCCATCCGTCAACTGCATCAATTTCATTTTGGAGCATTCCTTGCTTCTCTAAGAGGTCATTCATATCTTCTTCACTGAGCGGTTCAGAAAATTTGTCGCTTATTGAGTTAAATTCGGCAAGCAGATCCATGGTAGTTTTCATACCGTCCTCTACATTACCCCTAACGTCTTTCGACTCATCAAGTATGGGCTCCTGAGGAAGGTAACCTACTTTGATCCCCGGCTGAGCTCTCGCCTCGCCTTGTATTTCTGAGTCTTCTCCGGCCATTATTCTTAGCAAGGTTGACTTCCCAGAACCATTGAGCCCAAGGACTCCAATCTTTGCGCCAGGGAAAAATGAGAGGGATATATCTTTGAGTATTTCTCTTTTTGGAGGCACTATTTTTCCGACCTGGTGCATGGTGTAAACAAACTGTGGCATCAAATTTCCCGCTTATTGTGATGAATAACTTTGAAGAGCAATGATATACGAGATATGGTGTTTCTTAAAAAAAACGACAGCAGATATTCAATATATTGGTGCTCATTTTCTGCTCATCAGTTAAAATATGCATCTCTAATCTTAGATTAAAGCAGTGAGGCGATTGATGTTCAATAGTGGTGCCAGCCTGGCAGATTTTGATCCAGAAATTAATGCAGCTATTGAAGCTGAGAGAACTCGTCAAGAAGAGCATATTGAGTTGATTGCGTCCGAAAATCACACGAGTCCTTTTGTAATGGAGGCTCAAGGTTCGGTTTTAACAAATAAGTACGCAGAGGGATATCCGGCAAAGAGATATTATGGGGGATGTGAGAACGTAGATGTGGTAGAAGAATTAGCCATCAAGCGCGTTAAAGAATTATTTGATGCTGATTATGCGAACGTTCAGCCTCATTCTGGTTCACAAGCAAATGCCTCAGCTTATATGGCACTGATGAAACCAGGGGATACTTTGCTTGGAATGAGTCTTGCTGATGGTGGACACTTGACTCATGGCGCGACAGTAAGTTTCTCTGGTCGTATATATAACTCTGTTCAATACGGCTTAAATGATGAGACGGGTGAGATAGACTATGATGAAGTTGATAGACTCGCTCAGAAGCACAGGCCTAAATTAATTGTTGCTGGATTTTCAGCTTATTCAAAAGTGGTAGATTGGCAAAAATTCAGAGATATTGCAGATAACGTTGGCGCCTACTTTCTCGTTGATATGGCTCATGTTTCTGGTCTGGTTGCCGCTGGGGTATATCCGAGCCCAGTAAATATTGCCGACGTGACTACTTCTACGACTCATAAAACCCTGCGAGGACCTCGCGGTGGGATAATCTTGGCGAGGTCTAATCCGGAGTTAGAAAAGAAACTAAATTTCTCTGTGTTTCCAGAAAGCCAAGGGGGACCCCTAATGCACGTGATTGCAGCTAAGGCGATATGTTTCAAAGAGGCTATGGGTGAGAGTTTCAAGACTTATCAGCAGCAAACAGTAAAGAATGCGCAGATTATGTCAGATGGATTCATCCAGAGAGGGTTTGAAGTGGTTTCTAATGGGACCGATGATCATTTATTCCTGTTAAGTCTAATTAAGCAAGGGCTTACTGGCAAAGA
>CACAEJ010000024.1 GCA_902531515.1 uncultured Pseudohongiella sp. | reverse complement strand
CGCGAAAACGCGCCAACTCAATGTGCGATTGCCCGAAAAAAGCGTATCACAAGACACTCAAACGATAGCCTACTTACTCAGTAGCGAACGAGATGAAGCCGCAGCGGCCATAGCCCGGATGGCTCTTGAAACCGGCGGGCTAGGCGAAGACTGGACTTTTGGGGCGGACGGTTCCGATCACCCCTGTAAAGATTTGAATAGTGCGCTTGATGCAGTTGCGAAATCAAGAGCTATTGAGGTCCCGCACGAATATGGCTTAGATAAGTTCCTCCAGTCTGCAATCGGCAAATCTTCAACCTATTGTATTATTTTTGCAGCTGCTGAGATTGCACCTTGGCTACCCAAAATATTAGAAACAGTTCATCGCTTATCAAGTGGCTTCTCGATAGTTTTGGCAACTGACGGGTTTACAGAACAAAACGAGCGTAAAATATGGGAAAATTTCCTATTCAAACACGACACGCCTTCAAAGATAAAACGCAGTAAAGGTAGTCCAAAAAGCGACATCTTGCGATTATTGACCGAACTAAAGCAACGAGTAGAATCTATTGTTGTGATTGACAGACAGTCCGGGCAAGGTTTTGATCATCTGCTAAGAAGAATTTGATAGTATACTCATGGAAAGCAACTGAGATTTAAGTGATGTCCTGGCAAGAAAATTCAAGCAATTATTCTCTTAAAAAATTTTGGCACTCCATAATTTTAGCAGGGAGTTTTTGGATACTAAGCATATCGATGACAACACTTGGAGGGTCAGTAGCTGCTTTTTCTGGTTGCGCACTTGCCTACTATCTCATTAACTCTGCACATACTAAGAAAGCTATCCGCTTGTTTCGCACCAGTATTCTTTTAGGAATCTATGCCGGTATTTTTCTACTTGGTTTAGCGTTTTCTGAATTTTTAGTTGACACCAAGCCCCTAGCACAATCACTTTCGCCGATAGTAACTTATCAGTTTGGCGAAATTACTCGATGGTTTACCATGAGCTTCGCATGTGGTTTATTTCTGAGAACTTTTGCGGTAAGGCAGATATATGGCCCAATTTTAGAAATCTTATTCGTTGCAACCGCTTTTGTCTTCACTCTTGCCGCTCACAGAAATGGTATGATTCATCGTCCTTTTTTTATTGGAGATTTTGCACAAATTAGAGGTATCGATCCCTCGGTAATATTGCTGACTTTCGGTTGCGGAGCAGTCTTGACATTATCGGCCCTCCTTGTTCTAGAGCAGAGTGGTAAACGGCTCCTTTACCATTTCTCGACCTTGATTATGCTATGCCTATCTCTTTTCTTCTATGTAAATCTTTTTGGACTACCTACACCTCAAACAACCGATTCGATGGGACTTACTGGCCGAGAAGCTGGCACCAACTCACAAAATGAGAATCCATTCCGAGACGGAGAAAACGAAAATAGCGATAGGGAAGCGCCGGTTGCCGTAGTTGTATTTCGGGATGATTATGAACCTCTTAATGGAGCTTACTACTTCAGAGAATCAGCCTACTCCCAATTCAATGGCATTATGTTAGATTACTCTAACATAGATGGCATGGATCCAGATCTTATTAGGCTATTCCCCCAAGATAGGACCGAGACTTCTAATCCACCACCAGGTAGAGAGCAGCATCAGTTAACTAGGACAACGGTTGGTATGCTGGTTCCCCACAAGAATCCTTTCGGCCTCGAGAGCCCCGTTATCTATCAGAACAGGACAAATCCTAACAATCTCAGGTTTAAAAGAACGTATGATACGTATTCACTCGCCCCTCAGTATGAACTCGAATATTTGTTGAACCGAGAAACCGGTGACGATGGTTGGTCGGAAGAAATATTAGCCGAGTATTTAAAAATACCCGATGACGACCGCTATAAAACGCTTGCTATGGAATTACTAGCTGAATTAAAACCTGAATTTAAAGAAGATCCATTCGCTAAAGCATGGACTATTAAGGCCTATTTGGACGAGAATGGAATTTATAGTCTGAAAAATCAACACGCCTACGAATCCGATCCTGCGGCTTCCTTTCTATTCGGTGACCTAACTGGTTACTGCATGCACTTCTCATTTGCTGCAACATATCTATTTCGCAGCGTAGGTATTCCGGCACGAGTGGGAATCGGATATTCAGTACCAGCAGCTAACCGCTCGGGTGGTTCAGCACTCCTTGTTCAAGCTATTCATGGTCATGCATGGCCAGAAGTATACTTTAAAGGTATTGGCTGGGTAATTATTGACCCTGCGCCTCAACAAACCTTAGTGGATATGACAACTGATCCACAAGATACTCTACAACAGATGTTAGGAGATATGTTGCGGAATGAAGGGTCCTTTCAGGAGTTTTTGAACTCTCAGAGGAAGCCTTACTTTGATGCCACCACAATAATAAACACTGCCTATCTGATTATTATTGCTATATTAACCATGGCCTACTTGATAAAGGCGTATCGTCTATCCGCTCCTAGACTTCTTGCTAATGACAAAAACGGTCGCTTGCGTTTTAGAGCGATTTTAGATCGCTTGGCCTCGATAGGAATACATAGAAGGCTCGGCGAAAGCCGCGAACGTTTTGCCTTGAGGGCCTGTTCAATCGCACCTTCAATAACAAGAGTTACCGAAATGCATCTGGCACTCGCCTTGGGGAAAGACAAAAAAATAGGATTAAAAGAAGAATGGCAGAACTTTGAAAGCGCGGTAAAAGAAGAAATAAAACTGAATACGAACTGGCGTAGTAAAATATTAGCATTACTCAATCCCTTTTCATGGCTCCTAACTAAATAATAGTTTCAGATAAATTATACTTTGAGCGTAACAACAGACTTCGGAAAATTTGATAAAAAAGTGATTCTAAAAATATGACTACTAATGGGACTGAATCAAGCGAAAGAGAATTCATCAAGGCACAGGAAGTACTATTAAAACTTCAGACTATAGTAAAGCAACAAGTTCTAGGTCGAGATAATATAATCGAGTTAGCAATTATCTCGCTTGTCGCCGATGGTCATATTCTGCTGGAGGATTTTCCTGGCTCAGGAAAAACAACGCTCGCAAAAGCTCTTGGCGAGGCAATAGAGAGTGAAGATATTACCACTGAGTCCACTATCCCATTCAGACGGATACAATTCACGCCAGATTTGTTGCCTTCCGACGTCACTGGAGTTTCGATATTTGATACAAAGACTGACAAGTTTCATTTTCGCCATGGACCTTTATTTGCTCATATAGTTCTAGCAGACGAGATAAATCGCACCTCACCCAAAGTACAATCGGCAATGCTCGAAGCTATGGGTGAAAAACAAGTTACTGTCGACAACACAACATATGTTCTTGACGAATTATTTTTCGTCATAGCAACTCAAAACCCACTCGACCTAGTTGGTACCTATCCTTTGCCAACACCACAGCTTGACCGATTCCTATTTAAAATCACGATGGACCATATTGATCGCGCCGCAGAGCTAGAAGTACTTGATTCAATCGATGAGAGAAAGCGTTTATTGAGCAACTACGACAAAGTCAATCGTGACGATGTTTTAAAAGCAAGAGAAACAATTGGAGGTCAAATTTATATCAGTCGAACCATAAAAACAGCATTAGTCGATATTTCCAGAAGCCTTCGAGAAGATGACCGAGTTCTGCAAGGAAACTCCACAAGAAGCATGGTCTTATTATTACCTGCGTTACAAGCTCGCGCAGCATTAAGGGGTCGCAATTATGTGTCATCAGAAGACATTGAAAACCTAATCCCCGAAGTTCTGAATCACCGAATTGAACTCGTACCTGGTGTAAATGATTTCGAGAAGGTTCTTCAGGATAGTATGGAAAGACCATTGGACGAACTCGCTAAAAGTACTTTAACGAAATGAATCCAAAATTTGAACTTAAGAGTAGAACCAGGCTAGGTTTAATCGTAGCCTGGTTTTTTTTCCCAATATTAAGCTTCTCTCAGAATGACGATGAACTCTCAATTGAGGACATCACAATCGAAGAAATATCAAATCAATTATGCTTTGGTTTCAGTGATATTGGCGATTCAAGGGCAGTAGAAATCTGTGATGCGCTGCAATTGCAAGAGAACGTAAAAGCAAGAGAACTTGCAGAAAATTGGATTAGAAACGAACCGGACTCACCAGCAGCTCAGTTTTCACTAGCCGAAATTCTTGTAACGGTAGAGGGCAATTTGCCAAGAGCGCTTTTCCATCTAATCCGAGCCGAGAACCTCACAGACTTCAAATCAATAGATGCAGCTTTTAACTCCGGTCAAATGCAGTGGCATTATCTTGCATTAAGCCAGCTCTCTTATGTCTATCAATTAATGGGAGATCAATTGAAGTCACTTGAATATTTAGACAAAATCTCTGACGTTTATGAGCTAGATATAGAATCTTCTCGAGGTTGGCCGCTCATAAAACTGAAGCAGTATGAAGCCGCTAGAGAATCAGCTCAGCGGGTGCTAGACACTAGTAATAATCCAATTGAAAGAGCCCGAGCTTGGAATACCCTTTGCGTAGTAGAATTAGCAAGTTTAGCCCCTATCGAGTCAACGTTTGCTTGTGATCAAGCAATCGACGAAAAAAGCGATATCTCAGATGAAACGAATGACTATGACACTGTTTATCTCACAAATGCCTCTGAAGTTGCTTTAAGTTTGCTCCAATTGCAAAAAGCGGAAAGTTATTTAGATCGTGCGGCTCGAGTACTAAATCCCGACAGTGTTGCCGACCCTTGGATATATAAATTATTCCTCACGTTAAACCAAGGCAGATTCGATGACGCAAGAGTTGCTCTCGATAGAATGTTGATTTGGCGACAACAGCAAAATCCGCTAGTTAGTGTGATGAATCGCGCCGAACACTTTCTTGTCAGTGCCAACTTTCTAATGCTAGCCGGCTATCCCGAAGACGCAATCAATCTGAGTCAAGCTGCTCTATACGAACCCGATAGAAATGGTTCCTATAGCGCTGACGATGCGCAAAAGGACGCTTTCGCGTCGCTGGTAAATATGATTGCTAATCGAATAGAGTATCAGATACAGCTTGAGCAGCTAGCAAGCGTTAATTTTTTTGACTCATTTGGCAGCCGATTAAAAATGGGAATATTGAGATTCAACGCATGGCAAGCGGAGAGACAAGCTGCTTCTCTATTTGCTAGCACAGAAGTCTTGCAAAATAGACTCAGGCCTTATGCCCCACTCGACGTTCACATCCCTGAATGGGTAGAGCCTGAGATTGTAAATATAATTGGCACGGGAGTAATATCGGCAGTTCTAGAAGAATCTAAGGCAAACGGAGCTTTTCAACTCAACGAAGGTTATTATCACGCCTACTCTACGGAAATAGCTGCCTTGGAAGGAGATGTTAATTTGACCATTAGAGCGGCAAATCAAGCATTAGCGCTCCTACCACGGCAGGAAGTTCTGCTTAAAGCAAGAGTGTCCGCCAGGTTAGCCCAAGCAAATTGGGCCCTAGAAAATCATGAAGAAGCTCTGAGTAGTTATGAAGATGCCTTCAGGAAAGACCCTACGATCATTCGGAGACTCGAAACTGCGATTCCCGTCACTTTCTCAAATGACGGCACTGACTTTTCTCGAACTGCTGAAGGATACTTGAAAAAATCTCCTCGATTTATGAACGAAGATAATGGGTTTTTATTGGAGGTAAAAACTAATCCTGATCTTTCTATCTGCTTAAGATTACGAACACGAGAGGTATTGTCGTGTTATACTCTTGCTGCCGCCGAAAATCAAAGCAGCGAATGGAACGCCCGAGAACTGAGTAATTTATTTCATCGAGACACTTTTGGATTGGGATATCAAATTACTAAAGCTCAACGTTCGATTCTGCTGGGTTCAAGCGTCATCCTTAGCTCTCAAAATAACAGGGCAAGACCTGATTCTCAGGAATCCTTTCTGGCACGTTAAGGCTGTAGACGAATATAGTAGTAAAAGATTGCTTGGATTCAAAATTGTTAAAACTGAATACACTTTCAAAGCGCATGATTATTCTGCTGGCTGCAGTATCAGCTCTTGGCCCAGTTGGTATGCAGATCCTTTTACCTGCCTTACCTGTAATTAAAGAAACTTTCTCTGTATCCAATGACGTAGCCCAACTTACATTAAGTCTTTCCATGCTCGCAATCGCCATCGGCACTCTTGTCTACGGCCCACTATCAGACAAATACGGTCGAAAGCCCATAATGCTCGTTGGGATAGTAGTAACATTAATTGGTTCTGCCGTCTGTTTCATCGCTGATTCAATAGTTCTATTAATTTCAGGACGGTTTATCCAAGCATTTGGCGGAGCAGTAGGACTAGTTCTTGCTAGGGCAATAGTACGTGATGTTTATGGCCCTGAGGAAGCTGCGCGAGTCATCGCAACACTAGTTATGGTCATGGTAGTACTTCCAATGATGTCTCCAGCCCTTGGAGGTGAACTCATGCAACAATTCGGTTTTGAGTCAGTGTTCATTGTCATCGCTCTAGCTAGTGCAATAGCTTTTATTTTTCTTCTTCTCTGGCTTCCAGAAACGCTCAAAACTCCAGTGCCGTTTGAGGGCATGAAATCGATGGTTATAACTTTTTCAAAATTATTCGCATCAAGAGCATTTTGCGGATACGCATTTTGCGTGACCTTTGTTTCTGTAGTGTTTTTCAGTTTTATCTCTGCTGCACCGGAGATAATGGTATCGGTATTGAATCGTCCACCAACCGAATATGGTTACTATTTCATAGTGATTCCCGTTGGATTTATGTCAGGAAATTATGTAGCAAGACATTTTGGGAAAAAAATTTCCATTGACAGCATGATTGGTATAGGGGCTAGCATTGGTGTATTTGGCATTGTCTTGGCAATAATCCTTCAAATTTTAGGCTTGAGCACACCCATGGCCTTGTTTCTGCCTATTGCTTTAGCCGTATTTGGCAATGGCATTACTTTACCTAACGCTCAAGCGGCTGCTATCAACGAATTTCCTGAATATGCAGGGACAGCTTCAGGACTGACAGGCTTTCTTCAAATGGGAGTTTCCTCGGTCGCAGCGCAGGTAGTTGCACTAATCTTCAACGAAACCGTGTACCCTCTACTTTGCATGATGTTAGTTGCTTCGATTATATCCCTTATAACTTTTAGATGGGGTGTACTTAATTTCCGAAAAGCCACAGTATGAATCTAACGCTAACTCCAAGTGTTTGAATTGAGTAAGTCAACTAATTCGGATTCATTCTCCAAACATCTAAGATCAAAAATTAACTTACCATCATGCAAGCGACCAATAACAGGAGTCGACAGGCCTCGAAATTTTCTAGCCAGGTTTTGAAGCTTAGCATCAGTTTCACCTTTTTCAGCAAAGGGTTTTAGTACCAAAGCGCAACTTTCTAACAAATCTAAAGGTAGCGCTCCACTCCCAATCTGACTTTTGCAAGGCTCTATTGAGACTTCTGCGATATCGGTGAGCGCTTCAACAAATATAGGAAAGAGTTTTTCAGCTATCATTTGGATCTCGTTTAAAGGCCTCACAAGGTTTCGGAGCAAAGGAAGTCTATCCACAAGCCGGTCGGGGTCGGTATATAGCTTTAAAACTTCCGCTAGAGCGGCAATAGTAATCTTATCCACTCGAAGTGCACGCTTCAGAGGGTTTCTCTTTATCTCTTTTATAAGGCTCTTTTTCCCGACGATCAAGCCAGCCTGGGGTCCGCCCAACAATTTGTCCCCACTAAAAGTTACGATATCAGCGCCCTCCTTCAGAGTTTCGAACACCGTCAGCTCTTTCGGAAGACCGTATTTAGCTATGTCAATTAATGTTCCACTTCCGAGGTCAGAGACAAAATGTAAGTTGCTTTGATGTGCTAAATCACTAAGTTCCGATTCGGTTGTCGAACTTGTGTACCCTTTAATTTCATAATTACTTGTATGAACCTTCATTAGAACACTCGTATTAGAATTTATTGCTGATTCATAATCTCTAAGGTGTGTACGGTTTGTTGTACCTACTTCCTTGAGAATACAATTGGCGCCTATCATGACGTCGGGAATGCGAAAAGCTCCACCAATTTCAACCAATTCTCCGCGCGAAATTATGACTTCTCTTTTTGGGGCCAAAGTATTTAAAACTAGTAGAACCGCAGCAGCATTGTTATTTACGATCGTTGCAGCTTCGGCGCCAGTAATTTCACATAAAAGTTTCTCTAGATGCGAGTCTCGATCACCTCTTTTACCAGTTTCGAGATCATATTCGAGATTCGACGGAGCACTTGCAACAAGGCTCATTGCCGCTACCGCGCTCTCCGGCAGTCTAGCGCGACCTAAGTTTGTGTGAATGACTGTACCGGATAGATTAATCACTGGCACCAATGTGTTTTTATCAGCGCTTGTCAGCCGCTTTACTAAATTCTCACAGATTACCCCGAAAAAGTCCTCCTTCAAAACTTGGTCGATAACTAACCGATTATTATCGGCTATTTCTGACCGAAAAGACTCAAGCTCTTCCCTAATCGCAATTTTTACCGCGTTGTTTCCAAAAGTGGCAACAACCTCAGCCAATTCCGCTGATTGAAGCAAGAGATCGGTATTGGGCAAGGCTTGGAATGCGTTCGTTGAAGATTTCACGACTTCAGTATAGCTCACGGCTACTCAAATTGGGTCTATTGTCAGAAAAGCCTTTGCAATCTACGCAATTTTTATGCAATGTTCAACTTCAAAGGATAAATAACGTACTCATAATTCCATTCTCTAATTTATTGTTAAATTAACGAGCTATAAACATTATGGAATCAAGACCCGACGTATTAGTTGTCAATAATTTTCATCCTCCGACAGTCTCACGAATTGATAAAATCTATCGAACTCATCACTTATGGAAATTAAGTTCTGAGAGCCAAATAGCGCTCATTACTCAACTGGAGGGGCAGTGTAAAGCAGCGGTTACGGGATCCTGGGCCTTCAACGAAGCGGCTTACAAATTAGAGTCTTTATCACTTATCTCCGCATTTGGAGTTGGAATCGACGGAATTGATATAAACCGGACAAAAGAGCAGCACATCAGGGTAACGAACACACCCGATGTGCTAAACGACGATGTGGCTGATATCGCTTTGGCTTTAATTTTGGCCACAAGTAGAAACATTATTAACGCTGATAGATACGCGAGATCTGGGCTCTGGGAGCAGAGTTCGATGCACTATGGTTCTGGTTTGGCAGGCAAAACTCTTGGTATTGTGGGGTTAGGCAGAATTGGACAAGCGGTCGTTGAGAGAGCATTACCTCTAAAACTTAAAATCGCTTATCACAATCGAAACAAAAAAGATGCTCCTCATAAATATTTTACATCCTTGATAGAACTTGCGAAGCACTCGGACATTCTCCTTTGCGTCCTCCCTGGTGGTCATGAAACAGAGAAATCTATCAATTCAGAAGTCCTTAAAGCTCTCGGACCGAAGGGTATTTTCATAAATATCGGTCGCGGAACCAGTGTAGATGAAGATTGTCTGATAGAACTCTTATCTAGCAAGCAGATAGCGGCTGCCGGTCTGGACGTTTACGCCACAGAACCGTCAATACCTAGAGCTTTGCGGGAGCTAGAAAATGTTGTTCTCTTGCCGCATATCGGCAGCGCTACGGTGGAAACCCGCAAAGCAATGGGTGATTTAGTACTCAAAAACCTGGAAGCATTTTTCTCGAAAAAAAGACTAGTCTCAGAAGTTAAATGAATCATTTCGAACAGGAAATTGTAAAAGACTACTGCCCCTATTGTGGAGAGTTAATAGAGCTATTAATAGACTGTTCCATAGGTGTTCAAGAGTATATCGAGGATTGCTACGTCTGCTGTCGTCCCATTCAAGTCGCAACCTCAATCACTGAGGATGGTAACCATAACGTAATTCTTTCTGATGAGAACTCGTAATTGTTGAAGTTTTAGGATTTCTTAAACTAAATATTCAGTCAAAGTACAAACATTCCCGAGTATCAATACTGAAACTGGATTTTAAATTTCATGTGCATTATTCTCTCGCCCGCGGTTGAAGAATACGGCAATTGACTTGACAAGTTATTTTGGCTTCTTCGCTCCAGGCGGCTGGCAATTATGATTTGTTTTGAATATTCCGGTATTATCTCCAAACATAAGAAGAGCACCAAACATTTAATGAATTTTAGCAAAAACGCATTCTCTCTATGAAAAAAGCTTCACTTAAGAAAAAAACTCCGCCAAAAAAAACATCAGCGAAGCAGTTCGTCTTCGCCTTTGGTAAAAAGGCTGATGGTAATGCGCAAATGCGAGAACTGCTTGGTGGTAAAGGTGCAAACCTAGCTGAAATGGCGTCGATTGGTTTGCCAGTACCCCCTGGTTTTACAATTTCAACTGAGGTATGTAACTACTACTACGGCAATGAAAAACGTTATCCGAAACACTTAGTAAAAGACGTCGAAACCGGAGTCAGAAAAATTGAAACGCAATTAGGCAAAAAATTCGGTGCTTCAAAAAACCCCCTTCTAGTTTCAGTGCGCTCTGGCGCAAGAGACTCAATGCCTGGCATGATGGACACCATTCTTAATCTTGGACTTAATGACCAGACAGTTGAAGGTCTTTCGAAATCTTCCGGAAATTCTCGATTTGCTTGGGATTGCTATCGCCGCTTTATTCAAATGTATGGCGATGTCGTTATGGGCGTCCAAGCCCGAAACGAGGAAGAAGAAGAACCATTCCATAAAGAGTTGGAAAAGTTAAAGAACCATCTCGGAGTTTTAGCAGATACCGATTTGTCAACGGAAAACTTGAAAACACTAGTTAAACGCTACAAAGCGCTGATAAAAAAACGGACCCGAAGCGCTTTTCCGCAAGATGTCATGCAACAACTTTGGGGAGCGATTGGTGCTGTGTTTGGTTCGTGGAAAAACGAAAGAGCAATTTTGTATAGACAAGAATATGGAATCCCCACCGAGTGGGGAACTGCTGTCAATATCCAATCAATGGTCTTTGGCAACACAGGCAATGAAAGCGGCACAGGTGTAGCGTTTACAAGAGACCCAGCGAATGGTGAAAAAGTGTTTTACGGTGAGTATCTGATCAATGCCCAGGGAGAAGATGTTGTGGCTGGAGTCAGAACTCCACAGCCGATACAACAGATGGCTAAAACGTTACCAAAAAGCTTTAAGGATTTAGAGAAAGTCAGGGGTAAGTTAGAGCGACATTTTCGTGATATGCAAGATTTTGAATTTACCATAGAAAACGGCAGATTATTTATCTTACAAACTCGAAATGGAAAGCGTACTGGGCTAGCAGCTGTTCGCATCGCTGTCGAAATGCAAAAAGAACGTTTGATGAGCCAGCAAGATGCGTTGCTCAAAATACCGGCAGAGTCGATTGATTCGCTATTAGTTCCTATATTTGATCCCAAAGCATTAAAGGCTGCGACCGTCATTGGCCACGGACTTCCTGCTGGCCCTGGAGCAGCGACCGGGAGAATAGCGTTCACGGCTGCAAATGCTGAAATTGAAACACGTAAAGGGAACAAAGTTGTGCTTTGTCGCACTGAGACTTCTCCAGATGATCTAAAAGGCATGCTGCTAAGCCAAGGGATATTAACCTCGCGTGGTGGTGTGTCCTCCCATGCAGCATTAGTAGCCAGACAATTGGGTAAGGTGTGCGTGTGTGGCGCAGGCGATGTAGTTATTAACTATGAAAAGCGCACTTTAACCTCAGGAAAGGTCCATTTAAAGGAAGGCGATTATATTTCGATAGATGGCTCTACAGGGGCCATCTACAAAGGGATGATTGAGAGCGCTGATAGTGATGTTAAGAGGGTTTTGGAGGGAAAACTAAGGCCAACCAACAGCTATACTTATAGCCTATTTGAAACTGTCATGAGGTGGGCTGACAGACAACGAAGTCTCAAGATAAGAACTAATGCGGATACTCCAGCTATGGCTCGTCAGGCGGTCTCCTTTGGAGCCGAAGGG
Organism: uncultured Pseudohongiella sp.; assembly: GCA_902531515.1. Lineage (GTDB taxonomy): Bacteria > Pseudomonadota > Gammaproteobacteria > Pseudomonadales > Pseudohongiellaceae > UBA9145. Next base: position 7,034 of record CACAEJ010000024.1, on the reverse strand, counting down.
ATCGGGCTTTGCCGAACTGAACACATGTTCTTTGACGGTGATCGCATAAATTTTATGCGACAGATGATCTTGGCCGTTGATGAAGTTCAGAGACGGTCAGCACTAAAAAAACTTTTACCTTTTCAGAAGAAAGATTTTGTTGGCTTATTCAAAGCAATGAACGGAAGGCCTGTAACCATCCGTTTACTTGATCCTCCCCTCCATGAATTCTTGCCACAAGATGATGTTGTAAGGCGTCAGCTTGCAGAGAAACTGGGTGTACCCTTTGACTTTGTTATCGATAGAATCAAGGCATTGCATGAAGAAAACCCAATGTTAGGATGCAGAGGTTGTAGACTTGGAATTCTCTATCCAGAAATCACTGAAATGCAAACTCGTGCAATATTTGAAGCAGCGGCACAAGTTCAAAAAAGTACAAGACGTATAAAAGTGAATCCAGAAATAATGATTCCATTGGTAGGATTCCGAGAAGAATTAGCGGACCAGCTGACCATTGTGCACCGTGTTGCGAAAGAAGTCATGAAAGCAAGAAAAGTGCGTGTCAATTACATTGTTGGCACAATGATAGAAGTACCCCGCGCCGCTATAACAGCCGATGAAATAGCGAAAGAGGCAGATTTTTTCAGTTTTGGCACAAATGATTTGACTCAAACGACTCTAGGCTTGAGCCGGGACGATATGGGTCTTTTCTATGATGAATATCAACGCAAAGAGATCTATCATAAAAACCCATTCGCAAGTCTTGATAAAACTGGCGTCGGTAAATTAGTTAGTTACGCATCACACAAAGGTCGCGATGCTAAGCCAGGTTTAAAGCTTGGTATCTGTGGTGAGCACGCGGGAGACCCTTCCTCGATAGATTTTTGTCACAAAGCAGGGCTGAATTATGTAAGTTGCTCTCCTCCAAGGGTTCCAGTAGCTAGGCTAGCGGCCGCTCAGGCAAAACTTCGCGAGATTCTATAGCTGCAAAAAAGTTCATTAGTAGCAAGCGTATGTACCCCCCCCCCACCCAAGCTGATCGTTTTTTAAGCAAGGAATTGAGTTTCTCTCAATAGCAATTATCTGATAAGCTCAAATATTAAGCTCTTAATTTACTAACAAACTAAAAGAAAAATACTATGAGCACCGGCATCTTAGCGATTCTCTCTCTACTACCCATAATATCAGTTGCAATTTTTTTAGTAATGTTGCGTTGGCCCGCAAGCAAGGCGATGCCTATCGCCTACGTTGTCGCCGCAGCCTTAGCGTTGTTTGTTTGGCAACTGCCCATAACCAAGATATTAGCTGCTTCAGTCAACGGGCTGATAATAGCAGGCACCCTAATTTATATAATTTTTGGAGCTATTTTACTGCTTAATACGCTCCAACAAAGCGGTGCAATGAACACTATTAGACAGGGTTTTTCAGACATCACTCCCGACAGGAGAATCCAAGTAATAATTATCGCTTGGCTTTTTGGAACCTTTATCGAAGGGTCCGCTGGATTCGGGACTCCCGCCGCTGTAGCCGTCCCCCTAATGGTAGGCCTAGGCTTTCCAGCGATGGCAGCAGTAGTTGCCGGAATGATTATTCAAAGTACACCAGTATCATTTGGCGCAATGGGCACACCAATATTGGTGGGTGTCAACACAGGGCTATCCGCTGATCCCGGAATGATTGCCTACGCGATGGAATTAGGCTTCTCTGAATGGGAAGACTTTCTGGGATTCATTGGAACAAAAATAGCAATAATTCACGCAAGTGCAGGTACGTTTATCCCGCTCTTAGTGACATCGGTAATGACTCGATTTTTTGGAGCCAACCGTTCGTTTGCAGATGGCTTTAAGGTGTGGAAGTTCGCAATTTTTGCGGCGCTTTCTATGACCATCCCTTACTTAATCGTGGCAACTTTTCTCGGCCCAGAATTTCCTTCTATGTTCGGCGGTATGATTGGACTTGCTATTGTTGTAACTGCCGCAAAAAATGGCTTTTTAATGCCAGAGGAGACAGAAACTTGGGATTTTGACGTGAAAGAGAATTGGGAAGAGGAATGGAGTGGTTCCATGCAGACCAATAATTCAGCATCGTCTGAGAACAAATCCATGAGTCTAGTCCGCGCATGGTCTCCCTATCTTTTCGTCGCAGGTTTACTTGTCCTTACGAGGCTCCGTGCGGTAAATATGGAAGCATTCTTAAGAAGTGATCATCCTTTAATCACTTGGTCATGGGCTGAGATCTTTGGAAGCGATATTAGCGCTTCTTTTCAACCACTCTGGTCACCAGGAACAATTTTCATAATTGTCTCGTTGATCACAATACTGGTTCATGGTTTGAAAACCTCTGAATATAAAATAGCATTCAATAACTCATTAAAAACTTTGGTGCCGGCATCTACAGCACTCGTATTTACCGTTCCAATGGTTCAAGTATTTATTAACTCTAGTGGTGGTGGCGCCGGATACGAGCAAATGCCAATAGCACTTGCAGAGGGTGTTGCGAACTTAGCGGGATCAGCGTGGCCATTCTTCTCGACCTTTATTGGAGGACTTGGAGCATTCGTTGCAGGCTCGAATACGGTCAGCAATATGATGTTTTCACTATTCCAGTTTGGAGTCGGTGAACGAATACTAGCCGATCCTACTTGGATCGTGGCGCTGCAAGCTGTTGGTGGAGCTTCAGGGAACATCATATGCGTTCACAATGTAGTCGCTGCCTCAGCGGTAGCAGGATTAATAGGTAAAGAAGGGTCGGTCATCAGAAAAACACTACTCCCCTTCCTGTATTACGCGCTCATGACTGGAGCACTTGGATACGGCATCGTGAATTTAGGCAATGGCTTGTTTAACGCAGGCTTCATTGTCGTAGCAGCTATAGTTGCGACGATGGCTTACTTTATCTACAAGTATAATAGAGTTTCAGCCTCTTGATTTCAGAGTAATTAAGAGTATTTTGAAGGGTATCTGACACGTCGCAGATACCTATGCGAGAAGTATCCTAGAAATATGCAATCTAGATCCCTTATTGTGGCCACTGCAGGTCACGTCGATCATGGAAAGACTTCTTTGGTCAAGCACTTAACTGGTGTAGACACAGATACCCTCGAAGAAGAAAAAAAGCGTGGGTTAACAATCAATCTAGGATACGCGTATCACCACTTTACGAGCCAACAAAAAAATCAAAATGTTTCTTGCACGCTCGGATTTATAGATGTTCCAGGTCATATTGACTTCATAAACAACATGCTGGCGGGTTTCGGTGCTGTTAATCATGCGCTTTTGGTCGTTGCTGCAGATGACGGCATCATGCCCCAGACAAGAGAACATCTCTCCATAATCAAGCTTCTTGGAATAGAAAATGGAATTATTGCGATTACAAAAATAGATAAGGCGACTAAAGGTCGACTTAGACAATTAACACAAGAGATTAAGGAACTCGTTACAGACTCAATATTTGCATCCGCAAAAATTTTTGAAGTCTCCAATACGACTGAAGAAGGAGTCGTAAACCTATTAAACGACCTAAAGTCTGAAACCATTCGAATAGGATCGCAACAAGAAAACAGGGGGGATAGAAACTTTCGATATTTGATTGATCGCGCTTTTAGTGTGAAAGGTATAGGCACTGTGGTTACTGGCTGCGTTAAATCCGGTTCCATAAATAAAGATGAACATATTGCAATTTCGAGATCTGCTGATCCAACAAAAGTTAAAGCTATTCGAATAGACAAGGAAGATGCTGAGACTATCGCCATAAATCAGCGAGCTGCTTTGAATCTAGATACAAGCCTCGAAAATATCTCTAGAGGAGACTGGTTAATTGATCCGTCGATACTTCATCCGACTACTAGATTAGATGTCACCATCAACTTACTTGACCCAAGTTTATCTTTAAAAGCTGGAGCGGAATACCATCTTTTTATTGGTACCTCTCACCACATAGTGAGCATCAGACAGCTAACTAAGAATGGTCCCTTTTTTCAAATTAACGCACAGTCGGCTATTATTTCTCATTACGGTGACAGGTTTATTCTCCGAGATCCAGCGTCGCAACATACAATAGGCGGCGGCAAAGTAATCGACGTGTTCGTCCCAAGAAAAAAACGTTCTAGCGAGGAGCGAATACGGGTACTTACTGCATCCAATCAAGAGGATGGGCTTGCCCTCAAGTCTCTTATCGAAACATCTCCGGCGGGCCTCAATCTCAGAGAGTTTTCGATCAAAAGAAATTTAAAATCGCAAAAAATCGAGATGTTTCTAAAAGAACTTCGAGATAAAGAACTCGAATATGTCAGGCTTGAAGAAAAAACGAGTAAAGATGCGATTATTTTATCTAATGATTATTTCAAAATTTACGCAAGAAGGATGATAACCCTAGTGGAAAACTTTCACAGTGCTAATGTGAATGTTCAGGGCATAAGTGAGCTATCTCTAAGTCGTGAAGCTCAACTTCCTGCTTCTCATCTGTTTTTTAACTGCGTTCTCCAAGTTCTATTAGAGCAGAAACTCTTAAACCTTACTGGCACCTTACTCCATTTGCCGAGTCATAAGGCATCTTTAAGTATCGAAGAGAGAGAATTTCTTACTAAGGTAAGGCCCTTGCTTGAGCGTTCAGGAAATATTCCTCCTAGAACACGAGAGCTAGTAGATCTAACAGGAATCCCGCTTAGAAAACTTGAAGTTATTTTAAAGCAAATAACACGGTCTGGGAGCCTGGTAAGAGTCGCTGAAAATCGTTATTTCCTTCCAGAAACAATCATGCGATTAGCCGAATTTACTGAGAAACTAATGGAAAACACTTCCGGGCAGGATGGGTTCACCGTAATTCAGTTTAGAGACCAATCGGGTATCGGTAGGAACCTTTGCATTGAAATCCTTGAATACTTCGATCGTGCAGGATTTACCAGAAGAGATGGTAACACCAGATTTTTAAGAACTGAAAAAGAAAACATATTCGCTAAATGAAAAAATTTAAAGCCCATGCAACACGACTGGTAGTTTGGTGTAACCTTTAACAAAGCTTGAATAAACGCGCGCCGGCTCAGCCGTCGTTTCAATATGTTCGAATCTATTCATGATTTCTTCCCAAAGAATTCGCAGCTGCATTTCAGCCAACCGATTCCCCATACACCGATGTATGCCAAAGCCAAAAGATAAGTGTTGACGAGCGTTAGGTCTATCGATCCAAAAATCATCTGGGCGTTCGAGCACCTCTTCATCGCGATTCCCCGACGCGTACCACATTACCACCTTATCTCCAGCACCTATCTTCTTATTCCTCAACTCTGTATCCCGCGTGGCTGTTCTGCGCATATAAGCAAGAGGAGTTTGCCAACGTATAATTTCAGAAACCATATTACCGATAAGATCATTATTTCTTCTAAGCTTTTCATATTCCGCGGGATTCTCATTTAACGCAACCACACCCCCAGATATTGAATTTCGAGTTGTATCGTTACCTCCCACAATCAATAAGAGCAGATTACCCAAAAATTCCTTGGCTGGCATATTTTTTGTTGCCTCACCATGAGCAAGCATCGACACAAGATCGAAGCCTGGGCTTTGCTTTATTCTCTCATCCCAAAGTCGTTGAAAATATTCCAAACATTCTTGAATAGCAGCCCACCGCTCTTCTTGAGTATTCGCCACCCCACCCTTACTGGGTATCGCTGTGGTCATATCAGACCAGTAGGTTAACTTATTTCTATCTTCAAAAGGAAAGTCGAATAGAACCGCCAACATTTGCGTCGTCAATTCAATCGAAACATTTTCAACCCAATCAAATTCTTCACCCACTGGGAGCTCGTCCAATATCTTACACGCTCTTTCCCTGATAATGACCTCAAGGTTTTTAAGATTTGCTGGAGCCACGACTGGTTGCGCTATACGGCGCTGTTCATCGTGTTTCGGAGGGTCCATAGCGATAAATGATGGGAGAGTAAATTCTTCAAACGCATCCACTATTCCTATTGTCGGCTCAGAGGAGTAAATATCTGGTGAAGTATCAACCTCCATAATATCCTTATATTTCATTACCGACCAGTAAGCACCAACCGCGGATTTTGAACAAAAATGTACAGGGTCTTCTTCCCTCAAACGTTTCAGGAAAGGCAGATATTCATTGGCTTGCCAAATACCCGGATGGGATAGATCAATCTGCTCTATAGGAATTGAGTAAGGATCTTTACCGACCATACTCCACTTACTTAATTGAGATCTCTGTTTAGACGACTCATTCATATGCGTTGTACCCTCTCTTTCATACAACATATACTGAATTGGTTGATACTAATAATTAGAACTGAAATTCCGGAGTAGTGACTACCAGTCCGTCGAGCTCTTCTGAAACAGAAATCTGACAAGCAAGTCTCGAATTTTCTTTCCGATCCGGACTCAAACTAAGCATCGCTTCCTCTATCGGACTGATTTCCTCTAGCTTAGTCAACCACTCTTCTCTAACGAAGATATGGCAGGTTGCGCACGAACAAGATCCCCCGCAATCTGCATCAATTCCTGGTACTCCGTTTGTAACAGCGGCCAACATAACGGATGATCCAGGTCTGGCCTCGATGACTCTCTCGGTCCCATCATGTTCAATATAGGTAATACTTATCATTAATAAACCCTTTCAATAGCTTTTACTGCCAATAATAACCTCCCCATCAAATTGATGATTGGGAAATCTATGAGCCAGAACTGATTAGTTGAAATCAAACTCAATAAAACCCAGGCATATTACAATTTTACAATAGAATTCGCTGCTGGATGTTAGTAAACTTCCCATCGTCCTTAACAGTCGTTTGCCTAGCATGGTTAAAATTATTATAAATTTGTCGACTAAATTCTTCTAGATAATGTCAGATGTAATTTCTCAATACGGTTTCTTGCTATTAGTTATGGCCTGTGTGTTTGGCTTTTTCATGGCATGGGGCGTTGGTGCTAACGACGTTGCGAACGCGATGGGTACTTCTGTCGGAGCACGGGCGATAACCATCAAACAGGCCATACTTATCGCGATGATTTTTGAGTTTACTGGAGCTTGGCTCGCAGGAGGAGAGG
>CACAEJ010000023.1 GCA_902531515.1 uncultured Pseudohongiella sp. | reverse complement strand
AAGCTACAACCAAGCGATAGCGTTGAAGCCTGACTATACTAATGCGCATTACAACTTGGGTAACACTTTACAAAAACTGGGAAGATTAGATGAGGCTGAGGTCAGTTACACGCAAGCGATAGCACTAAAGCCAGAATTCTTCCTAGCCTATACCAACTTGGGTAACACGCTTAAAGAACTAGGAAGATTAGACGAAGCTGAAGCAAGCCTTACACAAGCGATCGCATTGAAGCCTGACTATGCAGAAGCTTATTACAGCTTAGGTATCACACTCAAAGAACTAGGAAGATTAGACGAGGCTGAAGCAAACTTTAAGCAGGTAGTAGTTTTGAGGCCTGACTTTAGCCAAGCTAAACATATGCTTGCCGCTTGTACTGGAGACGTAACTGCAACTGCACCTCGAGATTACGTCGAAGAGCTATTTGATAGTTATGCCGCTAAGTTCGAAAGTTCCTTGGTTGACAATCTTGAATACAAGATTCCAAGACTCATCGCAGAAATGATTACGAGAGATAGTAAATTCGATTTGTTGGGCTCAATAATCGATTTAGGATGCGGCACTGGTTTGTTTGGAATGGAAATTAAACAATTTTGCGGGCATCTTGAGGGCATCGATTTATCAGAAAAAATGCTTGATGAGGCAAAGGGGAAATGTGTTTATAATAAATTAATCAAGCAAGATATTATTACCTACCTATCTAATGAAAATTTAAATTTTGATTACTTTATCGCAACTGACGTCTTCGTTTACATTGGAGATTTACGTGATGTATTTCGATTAATAAAGTCTCGGAACAAGACAGGCGGTAAATTAGCCTTTTCGACAGAAGATTATGATGGAGATGGGTTTTTTCTTGAGCAATCTGGGCGGTATTCACATTCAAAAACGTACATCGAGAGTTTATGCAAAAATTTTGGCTATGAACTACGCCATTTTGAAACTCAACCGCTTCGCAAAGATAAAACTCAATTTATTACGGGTGGTTTATATTTATTGGATTTTTAAAGCTTGAATAGTTGCTGCCCTCTCTGGATGCGTGGGTCAATACCTTCTCTAATTAGCTCCCCGAGCTTCCTAGCTTCTTCCCTAGCCGTTTTATAACACCCAGTCCAACCATGGACGCTCAGAGCCGATTGTAGGACGATAGAGCCACTGTCTTGTCCCTATCTTCTCTCCGTTATGTGGAGGATTACACTGTAAATATAGGCATCTTACGCCAGTAATAGGATGTTTAAGTGTGACAGGTTCACCACGTTTATTCGTTCCATGCCTGAGTCTACGGATGGATACTTCTGACATCTCAATTGATTTTGTCTGAGCCATACCTACCGGCATACCTACCATTTAAGTTTGTATGGGAGCGTACGATATCGGACAGAGTATTACAATAGAATGTAGAGAATACGTGGTGTTATACTAGTATTGTTTAACTGGGAAGGGACAGTATATTACTCTAGAATGGTACCAGCGGGCGGACTCGAACCGCCACGCCCGTGAAGGCAATGGATTTTGAATCCATCGTGTCTACCAATTTCACCACGCTGGCATGAAGTATTCTTGCTTTAGGTCTTAGTCTGATTACTCATTATACTCATTGGACAAAGGCGCGCAACGCAGCTTAATTATTTAAGTTTTACTTCCACAAATATACTTAATTCTTTAGTCTTCAGCTCTGCTTCCTTCCAACGAAATAGAATTAATGCGAATAAGTGAATTTTCTTACGAGTTACCCGAAAATCTAATTGCTCAATATCCAACTAAAAAGCGATCAGATTCTCGATTGCTGTGTTTGAATACCTCCTCTGCCGAAATTCAGCACCGCAAGTTTACTGATATCCTAAACTTCTTACATTCTGGTGACTTGCTGGTTTTCAACGATACCAAAGTGATCCCAGCCAGGTTTTTAGGAGAGAAAGAAACGGGCGGCAAGATTGAGCTCCTTATAGAGAGGCTTCTTTCAAATAACAGATTATTAGTGCAGGTTAAGTCCAGTAAGCCCCTTCGTTCGGAGACACGACTGAGAATCTACCGAAAAAACACAGAAATCATAGAAGACTTACTCGATGCGTTCGTCGTTGCACGTGTAGGTGTATTTTACATAATACAGTTTGATGAAAATCTGAAGTTACAAGAACAGCTTTTTATCCATGGTTACGTCCCTCTTCCGCCATATATCAAACGATCGAACGACAGCAAAGATATGGATCGTTATCAAACGATTTATGCAGAGAACGACGGGGCAGTAGCTGCTCCAACTGCAGGCTTGCACTTTGACGAAAAACTTTTAGCTGATTTGAATTTAAAGGGTATTGATACCGAGTTTCTGACTCTGCATGTAGGCGCAGGGACGTTTCAGCCAATTCGTGCTGACTACGTAGAAGAACATTCGATGCATGCGGAGCGTATGATTATTAGTGATCGCCTCTGCAAAAAGGTGAATGAAAGCAAAGCGGCAGGTGGAAGAATTGTTGCGGTAGGAACTACAACTGTAAGAGCTTTGGAGTCCGCAGCGCGAGGAGGGGATTTATCGTCGGTAGATTCAGAAACTGATATCTTTATCTATCCAGGATTCAGATTCCAAATTGTTGATGCTTTAATAACCAATTTCCACTTGCCTGAATCTAGTCTTTTAATGTTGGTGAGTGCTCTTTGCAGTAAAAGTATGATACTTGACGCGTATAATGAAGCGGTGGAGAAGAAATACCGATTTTTCAGTTATGGAGATGCAATGTTTATCTATTGAACATAACCGCTTAATTTCGATAAACGGATTATGACTGTCTCATTAGTCGCTGGAATCTGCTATGATCTATCGACAGAATTTACTTTTTAGTTTTAATTTTAGGACTTTTAGACTATGAAATCACCTGTAAGAGTAGCCGTTACTGGAGCTGCGGGGCAAATTAGCTATTCACTGCTGTTTCGTATCGCCGCTGGTGAGATGTTAGGCCTAGATCAACCAGTAATACTGCAGTTGTTAGAAATTACTCCTGCTCTAGAGGCTTTGAAAGGCACTGTAATGGAGATAGAGGATTGCGCTTTTCCTCTGGTGCAAAGTATTACGCAGTCCGATGATCCCAAAGTAGCGTTCAAAGATGCTAACTATTGCCTTCTAGTTGGAGCTCGACCCCGCGGGCCAGGGATGGAAAGGAAAGATTTACTAGAGGCTAATGCGCAAATATTCTCTGCTCAAGGGACCGCGATTGGCGAGGTTGCCAATGATAATGTGAGAGTTCTAGTGGTTGGAAACCCAGCTAATACCAATGCCCTCATTGCTTACCGGAATGCACCAAGACTTAAGCCAGGGCAGTTCACTGCGATGACTAGATTAGACCACAATCGTGCAATTGCCCAATTGGCGAGCAAAACCAAAAAACATAGTATGGATATCAAGGGCATGATTATCTGGGGAAATCACTCGGCGACCCAGTATCCTGATATTCACCATTGTTTAGTCTCGGGAGTAGGAGCCCTGGATTTAGTCGATATTGACTGGTTATCTAAAGATTTTATACCCACCGTCCAACAACGTGGTGCTGCGATTATTAAGGCTCGAGGGCTATCAAGCGCAGCCTCGGCGGCTAATGCCGCTATCGAGCATATGCGAGATTGGGCACTTGGCACGAATGGTGGAATAGTGAGCATGGGAATACACAGTGATGGTAGTTATGGTGTTGAAGAAGGCCTAATATACTCTTATCCAGTCACATGCGATGGTGGACACTATGAAATTGTTCAGGGTTTAGAAATAAATGAATTTAGTAGAGAGTTGATGTTAAGCACTGAGCAAGAATTGAGAGATGAAAGAGACGCGATAGCTAGTCTCCTTCCGTGAGTGTTTCAAAAACTTGGAGCTCTCTCTCAATAACCAATGTTTGGGAGTAAAGTAGCAAAAACCTGTTATTTGGTTCTGATAGGCTAGCATAATATGAGCCTCGCTCGGCTAACTAAAATAAGGCATAACCGATTCTGGTTGCTCCAGCTGCTTGGCTGGTCGGCCTTGGTTGTTATCCTGATTTTGCTTAGTCTCTTGTTTAATCCTCCTACCGATGGGTTTTGGTTAGCGCTCGCCTTAGTTTACGCGATGAGTTCAGCGATGGGAGGGTTCTTAACTTGGGGCCTAAGGCATATTTATAGGCTTGTGTGGGAGAGGGGGTTTATAGTCCGAGCGCTATTGACTTGGCTTGGCTCTCTCCTTATCGCTTATCTTTGGTGGTTCGCTCAAACCTTTCTGGCGTCTATTTTTTTGGATGTAGAGACCATTGATGAACGAGTTCTATTCGGAGAATTTTTAATTTTCTGCTTGCCTTTAATTTTATTGTGGAGTGGGTCCTACTTTATTTTTAAGTACAATCAATTATTCCAAATTGAAAAAGAGAAAGGTCTCAGGTCAGAGGCGCTGGCTCATGAAGCGCAACTCTTAATGCTTCGATATCAGTTAAATCCGCATTTTCTATTTAACACGCTTAATGCTATTTCTACTCTAGTTCTCACAAAAGCGGTCGATCCCGCGAACGAGATGCTCATTAAGTTAAGCAAGTTCTTACGTTATTCGCTCGACCACTCGCCCTTTGATCGAGTAAGTCTTGCTCATGAGATAGAGACTTCTCAACTCTATTTAGATATCGAAAAAGTAAGATTTTCAGAGAGATTGAAACTAACCTTTGATGTTGAAGATTCTGTTCGTGACTGGCTGGTCCCGACGATGTTATTACAACCGATCATAGAGAACTCAATAAAGCACGGGATTTCAAAAAACGAAGAGGGGGGTACGTTGAAAATTCGCGCTTTTAGAGATCAAAATACCCTCATTCTCGAGGTTATTGATGACGGTCCCGGTATATCAGGCTTAGAGGAACAATCCTCTGGCGATTTTATTCCCTCTGGTGTTGGGATCAGCAACATCAGGAATAGATTGCGTGAACTTTATGGTGACAATTACGAATTAAGCTTTGCAAATGTCGTCCCGCGAGGTTTATCTGTGAAAGTGAGAATTCCGAATGAAGGGAGATGACCAAGATAGGTTAAAAACAGTTATTGTTGATGATGAGGGTCTAGCACGTAAGGGCCTTGCTATGCGTCTCGAATCTTTCAGCAACATAGAAGTGATACAAGAGGCATGTAATGCTAATGAGGCGCTTGATGCAATTACTACGCATGAGCCTGACCTTGTATTTCTTGATATTCAGATGCCCGGAATGACTGGACTAGAGCTACTCGGCGAAATCCAGGCTGATGTAATGCCAATGATAATTTTTGTTACCGCCTTCGATACTTTTGCAGTTGACGCATTTAGGGTGCATGCAATTGATTATTTGCTTAAGCCAATCGAGGTCGAGCGCTTAGCCGACGCGATTGAAAGGTCAATGAGTCTTAAACAGGGAAAGTCTTTATCTCGAGAGAAACAAAAGCTCTTAGATCTTGCTGTAAGCTTGACTGGAAAGTCATATTCCGCAGTTGGTGAATTAATTAATGATTCAGAGTTTGCGAGCTATTCGGATAGGCTTGCGATAAAAGACGGGTCCAGCACGACTTTTGTGCCGGTTCGTGACATAGATTGGATTGACGCCGCTGGAGACTATATGTGTGTTCATGTAAAGAATGAGACTCACATTATGCGAACTACAATGAGGGAGTTGGAGACTAGTTTGAACCCCTCAATGTTTCAGAGAGTGCATAGATCTACAATTGTTAATTTAGAAAGGGTTATGAAGGTATCTTCACATATTAACGGAGAGTATTATTTGACCTTAAGCTGTGGGTCCTCTCTTAAAATGAGCCGATCCTATAAGGATAAAGTGAAACATTTTTTCTAGGAAGAATTTTTGCGATTAACTAGGTTTTAAATTTCAAATGATCCAAGGGAAGCTCGGTTGAATTGATTACCTGGCGAAGTATGAAGCTCGAGTGGACATCACTTACCCCTTTAATACGGGTTATTTTATTTAATAAAAACTCTTGGTAAGTTTCCATATCCGTGACTATTACTTTCAGCTGATAGTCCGCGGATTGTCCTGTAATTAACAAGCATTCCATAACCTGAGGATATTGCGATACTTCTTTTTCAAAAAGTTCGAAACGATCTGGTGTATGCTTGTCCATACTGATTTGAATTAAAGCCGTAAGTTTTAAGCCAAGCTCGCTTGCGTTGAGTAAGGTTACTTTCCGATCAATAAACCCTGCCTCTTCAAGTTGCTTTACCCTGCGAGCGCAAGGTGAGGGAGATAACCCAATTCTTTCTGACAGTTCTAAATTAGTCGTGGATCCGTCGTGTTGAAGCGCGGATAGGATTCGTTTGTCTTGTCGGTCTAATTCCATGATTGTTTATCACTTTCTTCGCTAAATGTTTAACAACTTAGATTTTTATTCTAATAATATACGATATGTTGGATAATAATACCACACATTTGCGTATTTTATGGTATATATGAGTAGTTTTTTTGCTAATCATTGGTTATAGTGGTCTGCTACAAACAGGGTCTTATTCTCGAAAAATGAGTCGTGCGCTGAGCGTCTAGCAGACCCAGCAATTTTATGAACTTTTGAAGATAAAAGAGTTTTTCTATGAGTGCTAACAGATTTGATTACAGAAAGTATAAACCTTTTCCGCAGATAGATATAAATAATAGAACCTGGCCAGATAAAGTTATAACTAAGGCGCCTATTTGGTGCAGTGTTGATTTACGTGATGGAAATCAAGCTCTTATAGAGCCGATGTCTGTTAAACAAAAAAAGAGAATGTTTGACCTTTTAGTTGAGGTCGGATTCAAGGAGATAGAGGTTGGCTTCCCAGCCGCATCACAGCCTGATTTTGATTTTGTAAGAAGCCTAATCGAAGAAAATAAAGTCCCTGAAGATGTTACAATTCAGGTGCTTACCCAGGCTCGGCCAGAATTAATAAGACGAACATTTAAGTCTTTGAAAGGAGCGCGAAGAGCCATTCTCCACCTCTATAATTCGACTTCGATAGTACAACGTGAAAAGGTATTTAAAACTGATAAGAATGGAATTATCGAAATAGCAGTCGAAGGTGCAAAAGAGGTACAACGTTGTGCTGATTTGCAGTCAGAAACAGAATGGGTATTCCAGTACTCGCCGGAAAGCTTTACTGGAACTGAAATAGATTTCGCGGTTGAAGTATGCGATTCGGTTAATGATGTATGGAAACCTACGCCGAAAAACCCTTCGATTATTAATTTACCATCAACGGTAGAGATGGCGACACCAAACATTTATGCAGATCAAGTCGAATTATTTTGCCGGAATATTAAGAACAGAGATTCCAGCATTGTTAGTTTGCATACCCACAATGATAGGAGTTGCGCTGTGGGAGCCGCAGAACTCGCTGTTATGGGGGGCGCGCAAAGAGTGGAGGGCACCCTTCTAGGTAATGGTGAGAGGACGGGCAACATGGATATTGTGGTAATGGCGATGAATCTCTATAGCCAGGGTATCGACCCAGAATTGGACCTGAATGATATGGATCGTATAGTCTCGGTAGTTAGGGAATGTACTCAAATAGACGTTCATCCACGCCAAGCTTATTCAGGCGATTTAGTGTTCACTGCTTTTTCAGGCTCACATCAGGATGCGATAAAGAAGTGTTTGGATACTTATGAAGAAGGGTCGCCATGGGAAATCGCCTACCTTCCAATAGATCCCAGAGATATAGGGCGCACATATCAAGATGTTATCCGAGTCAATAGCCAGTCAGGTAAAGGGGGGGTGGCTTATGTTCTTGCTAATAAATTTGGTTTTCAATTGCCGCGCTGGCTTCAAATAGAATTCAGTCGAGTTGTGCAGCAAAAGACCGAAGACTCTGGTGGCGAAATAAACCCAGACCAAATTTGGGAACTATTTAACAAGCATTATCTAGAAAGCAAAAAGGTTATAAGTCTGGAAAATTTTAAGTTTGAGAAACAAAAGGGAAGGGAGTTTTTTACTGCACAGATTGACTACTTTGGAGAAGAAATCTCCATTAGTGGGCAAGGAGACGGGATCTTAGATGCACTGGTTGAGGCTCTAAAGAATTCAATTAATATCGATATAGAAATCATGGAGTATGGAGAACATGCTCTTGGACAGGGTGCTGATGCAGAGGCTGTCACATATATCCAGATCAGATATGAAGATCAGAGATACAGTGGCGTCGCAATCAGTAAGGATATTGTAGCGTCTTCAATTGACGCATTTATGGGTGCGGCGAGCCAATTACTGAATAAGCAACAGTTGGCCGCCTAGTGAAGTTCTTTAAGCAAATGTCGATTATTCAAGTCGGTATAGACTTGGTTAGTATAAACATGATTCGGTGCAAACTTTTCTCTTACTTCACACGACTAATAAAAAAATGTGCGCATCCTTTTGATGCGAAAACCTGTTGCTTAGGCTATGGGAAATCATGCATCTGATCGATGAAGATACTGCATTAGTTGATGCCGCTTTGAAGGGGTCCGCTCACGCTTGGGAAAAATTGGTTCGTCGCTATGAGGATAGGATTTACAACCAGGGACTTCGGTTAACAGGAAGCAGATCCGATGCTATGGATTTGATGCAAGAAGTGTTTCTTGGTGTTTATAGAAACCTTCATCGGTTTCGTGGAGACGCGAAGTTTAGTAGTTGGATTTTTAGAATTGCCCACAACAAAGCAATAGATATGAAAAGACGCAAAAGATTGATGCCATTTGTTTCTAATTCGACCGATCAAGATGGGGACATGCTTGATAGTTTTCCAGGTCACTCAAGCTTAGAGGCGGAGGAGGTGTTTAGTGAGCGCCAAAATAATAAAGCGATTTTGTCTCTGCTTTCAGAGTTGCCGATGAATCAAAGATTAATCGTTGAGCTTAAAATTTTTCAATCTCAAACTTTTGAGGAGATTGCAAGCATTCAAGAGGTTTCAGTGAACACGGTAAAAACACGATTTTATTCGTCACTGAAAAAGCTAAAAACTATTTCGGAGGAGAAAAATGTCTTGTCTTAGAACGCCGCACCTATTGAAAGAGTATTTTTCTGATGAGCTGTCAACAGTAGCCAGAGAAAAGATAGAGGCCCATGTTTCCGCATGTGAGTATTGTCGTGCGGAATTAACCGATGTTCTTGAAGCAAAGGAAATTCTCGAGGGCTGGCAACAACAAAAAGCACCTCATTGGGATAGGGGGAGTGAGTTGTTTCGAAGAGAGCATCAAACGGTCGATCAGCATCTTACGTTTTGGGACAGAATGCGTTGGCAATTGATACCAACAAGCGCTTCGTTTCTTATGTTGTTACTAGTTTTATTCAATCTTCAACTTAGCTCGGATCAGACTGGTTTTACGATTTCGTTCGGATCTCCCGCGGTGAGTTCCTCTTATCTTAAGCACGAACTCCAGATTTTTGATGAAATACAGCGATCCGAGCTAGAAAATGCCATTCGTCAACTCGAGGTGAGGCAGGATTCGCAAAATATGGAGCTAATTCGGTCTGTCATGTACAAAAACCAGCAAGACATGCTTTCTGGCTTGGAGGGGATCTACGCCTTGTTTGAAGACCAAAGACTCCGCGATCTTGAAGATATGCGTATTGGTTATCAGCAACTGATGGATAGCGACTATGAGACTCTTAGGTCTTTAAGACAACTTGCGCAATATGTCAGTTACCAAGAGTAAGGGTTTTAATTAGTGTTTATTAAAAGATTCCTCGCGGAGCTATCGCGTTTTTCTATCGTTTTATGCGCGGCGAATTCGCTTGCTCAAGAAGTCGACCTGTTGAAGGTTAAAGAAGAACTTAAATCATTTTCAGTGGTGTTAGAAGAGAGTTTAGGATTTCGAGATGGTGCTGCTCTTTTTGGAATGAATCGCGGGATGGTTAATTCAACTTATTTATATGGCCAAGGAATCTTGTTAGAGGTAAGAACACCCTTGGCGAATAAAAGAAATCGTTTGCAACTGACTTCATTGCAGTCGGCAATGAGGGCGTTACAAGTTGAGAATCCTTTTGAACAGTTTTTGCTGCAAAATTCTCCGAACGGCTTAGCTCGGTTAAATAGCGAAGAAACCAATTCTTTTTATCGAAGACTGTTGAGTAGAATAGACACAATAGACTCTACTCTAACTTTCAGTGTGGCCATCCAACAAGCTACGGATTCATTGCGCTTGCTTAGAGAGTTGGAAAGTATCAAAGAAATTGAGTACGAAGGGTTGAGAACAGAAATACAAGGTCTCCAAGCTCGTATGGATGAGAGTATTTTGATCCTGAAGAAATTAGAAGAAGACGTGCAGGTGTGGTTCGTGAGCGGAGGAAATGACCCTGATCTTAGGATAGAGGGTTCAGCTGCATCAGAATCATATTTTAATGAGAGGTTGGATGCGGTGATAGAAAATATACAGCCGCTTGAGTACCTAGCAGTTGGAAAGGCTGAACAGCTTGGAAGACGCGCTGAGTTAGCTGAGGAGAGTTACCTTAGTGCATGGCAAGAAGAAGTTTTAGAATTTGAGTTAAGTCTTTTTGAGCAGGTTTGTAATTCTAAGTTACTTTCTCATTTACTGCCGAAGGGCGAATACTTAACTTTCGTGCTAAAGGGTATAGGGGATGAATCGACGGGCGTCGTCGGAGCAAACGCTGATAAACTGCATGTTTTGAGCAAATCTGATCTTGATAAATGTCAAATTGGAATCATCGCCGCAAGTGAATTGCTTGAGCTTGCTCGCCAGTACAGCATGTAATTTCTCGAGACACGTGTTCATCATACTTTCTTCTTTCGATCTGCATTAGTGTTGGTAGTTTGATTTACAATTTAGATGCAAGAGTTCCCTAAAAATACCATTTCGGGTGTTGCCATACTGCATACTTTTCGGCTGGTACGCTGATTTGGGGAAACTTACCGATATCAGTCCAGTGGGCTCCGGCATCGTGAAAGTCAGAGCCTGCCGATATAAACAATTTGTTCTTTAAAGCAGTTTCCTCTAGTGCTTTTTTTACGTTCGGATGGATATTGCCGTAACTAACCTCAAGGGCGGCTCCTCCTGTTTTTTTGAATGCGTCAACGAGGCCATTTAACTGATATTTAGACAACTTATATCGACCTGGGTGGGCTAAGACAGAGATACCCCCACTGCTTGAGATTGCATAGATGGCCTCTTCCATAGACACCCAGATAGCTGGAACATATGCGCGCCCTCCTTTGCCAAGAAAGCGACTGAAAGCTAGCTTTCGATTTTTTGTAGCTCCCGATAACACTAAGAAATCTGCTACATGGCTTCTCGTTTTTGATATGCAATGTTGAGACTCAAAATATTTCATCAAACCATCAATGTCGGCCTTAAGTAAGAGCCGGTGAATTTTTTCAACGCGAGTTTCTCTGTTAGCTCGTTGCTTCAGAAGCATAGTTTCTAGTAGAGAGTTTTCAGGGTCTATTCCGATACCTACAATATGAATTTCTCGGTTTTGCCATTCACAAGAAATTTCAACCCCGCTGATCAGATGAACTTTGGATTTTCGCAACATAAAGTCTTTAGGGTTCATTACAAAATCATGATCAGTGATTGCGAGGTGGGAAATGTTGTTGGTTTCCGCGCGATTTAAAAGAAAATCAGGAGAATGTTTCCCATCAGAAAAGTAGCTGTGACAATGCAAATCAGCTTTCATAAAAGATGAGGGTCCAAATAGGCTTTCATGACTCAGCACTTAAAGATGTTGAAGCTAAATTCTCCGGATTTTTCATTATCTGAATTAGCTCCAGCACAATTCTTGGATAATAAATACATTTTCAGTATGCAACTTATCATACATCTCAAATGTATCGAATAGAGAAAACATGAGCTTCAGCAATGATGAGTTAAGAGAATTCATGTCGATAGCTTTTTGCAGCAAATAAGAGACAATTCAGCAGCAACGGCGCTAAGTTGCACCGATACAGGCGCTAAGATGCAATACTTGACTAAATTACTTAGGTATTTGATAATACGCTCACGAAATCAATAATTTGCAGGAATGTTATGAGGTTAACGACAAAAGGTCGGTATGCGGTTACAGCGATGCTAGACATAGCTCTTCATGACAACCAAGGCCCTGTTAGCTTGGCCGACATCTCTCAGCGTCAAGCAATTTCATTGTCGTATTTAGAGCAGTTGTTCGCCAAGTTGCGAAAAAGTTCATTGGTAAATAGTGTCCGTGGACCAGGCGGCGGATATGAACTTGAGAGGCATTCTGAAGCGATTTATGTTGCAGAAATTATTGATGCAGTAAACGAGTCTGTTGATACAACCAAATGCCGGGGCGCTGGAGACTGCCAGGGTGGTGAGATTTGTCTGACACACCACCTATGGGAAGATTTAAGCGGTCAAATTCATTCTTTTCTACAAAGTATAAGCTTGGCTGACTTGGTAACAAAAAATGAAGTAAAAAAAATTTCAGAAAACCAGGATCAGAGACAGATACGTATGAATGACTGTGGTGGGGAATTGAGATTGCCTGCCGCTAGTCTGTAACAAAACATAGGTGGAGAAAAACATGCAATTTCCTATTTACTTGGATTACTCATCGACGACTCCTGTTGACCCTCGTGTTGCAAAGAAAATGATGGAGTGCCTAACGCTAGAGGGAAATTATGGAAATCCCGCGAGTCGTTCGCATTCGCTTGGCTGGAAGGCTGAGGAGGCCGTGGAAACAGCTCGGAGGCAGGTGGCAGATTTATTAAGTTGTGACCCGCGAGAAATAGTATGGACCTCTGGCGCTACTGAGGCTGATAACTTGGCTATAAAAGGTGTTGCACATTTTTATGCTAAGAAAGGTAAACATATAGTTACCTCAAAAATCGAGCACAAAGCTGTTTTAGACAGTTGTAGACAACTAGAGAGAGAGGGTTATGAAATAACTTACTTGGACCCTGATAGTAAGGGAATTATATCTCCCGAGCTTGTCGAAAGTGCTATCAGACCTGACACCATACTCGTAACACTGATGCATGTTAATAATGAAATCGGTGTTGTCAATGACATTGAATCGATTGGTAAAATTACTCGAGAGAAAGGTGTAATTTTTCATGTTGATGCCGCGCAAAGTCCGGGCAAGCTCGAAATAAATTTAGAAACCATGCAAGTTGATTTGATGTCGCTTACCGCCCATAAGATTTACGGGCCTAAAGGAGTAGGTGCATTATATGTTAGACGTAAACCTCGGATTCGGTTGGAACCACAAATGCATGGAGGTGGACATGAAAGAGGAATGCGGTCCGGAACCCTCCCCACTCATCAGCTTGTTGGGATGGGCGAAGCCTATCGGCTTGCTAAAGAGGAGATGCATGAAGAGCACAAGAGAGTTCTCGCCCTCAGAAACCGCCTTTTGGAGGGCCTGAAAGATATAGAAGAAGTTTACGTAAATGGCGATATTGACCATAGAGTGGCAGGAAATTTAAATATTTCCTTTAATTTTGTGGAAGGCGAATCTTTGATGATGGCCCTAGGTGATATAGCGGTGTCTTCGGGCTCTGCATGCACCTCTGCGAGTTTAGAACCTTCTTATGTGCTTCGTGCCTTGGGCTTGAACGATGAACTAGCCCACAGTTCCCTGCGAATTACCGTTGGGCGATTTAGCAAAGAGGAAGAAATTGATTACGCGGTTGAGAAGATCCGTGAAGCAGTAATAAAGCTTCGTGAGCTTTCGCCTCTGTGGGATATGTATAAAGATGGTATAGATCTAGACCAGGTAAAATGGGCTGCACACTAATGCGAATAAAATGTAAAATACACCTATTACCCTTTTTGGGCTTGTGAGGAATTCATGGCTTACTCAGATAAAGTGTTAGATCACTATGAAAACCCGAGAAACGTCGGCAAATTGGATGATGATGACGTAAATGTTGGCACTGGCATGGTCGGTGCGCCAGCTTGCGGCGACGTGATGCGGCTTCAAATTGAGGTGGATGACGAGGGCGTAATCAAGGACGCAAAGTTTAAAACATACGGTTGTGGGTCTGCCATAGCGTCGAGCTCTCTGCTCACTGAGTGGGTTAAAGGGCGATCTTTAGACCAAGCCACAGAAATAAAGAATAAGGATATTGCTGAAGAACTAGAATTACCGCCCGTTAAGATACACTGCTCAGTACTAGCAGAAGATGCAATCCAAGCAGCCATAGCGGATGTAAAGTCTAAAAGAGAAGGTAAAAATTCTGGGTAAATTGCGAAGTTATGACTATATCTGTCACAAATTCAGCTCTGGAACACATAACCGAGCAGCTTAAAACAAGAGGCCAAGGACTCGGAATTCGTGTAGGTGTGAAAACGACGGGGTGTTCTGGAATGGCCTATGTCTTGGAATTTGTAGATAAACTCGAAAAAGGAGATGAGGTTTTTGAAAACCAAGGCATCAAGATTGTGGTTGATCCTAAAAGCCTTGTGTATTTAAAAGGGACTCAGATGGATTATGTAAAGCAAGGAGTCAATGAAGGATTTGAGTTTAAAAATCCAAACGCCAAGGGCGAGTGCGGTTGCGGTGAGAGCTTCAGCGTCTAAGGTATCCTTTCCGAGTCAACAGTGATGTTGGTTGACTACTTAAAAGTTTCGTTTCCCCAAAGTTTTAATTGTGCAGATAGCTAATAAGAACTATTTCCAGCTTTTCGATTTGCCTGAATCATACGATTTAGATACAGACCGGCTTACGGCACAATATCACAAATTACAGTTGGACTATCATCCAGACAAACACTCGAGCGCATCAGAAAAAGAAAAGATGTCGGCCCAAGTGGCTGCGAGTTATATAAATGATGCTTATGAAACTTTGAAATCTCCACTTAGGCGTGCGGCCTACGTTCTGACAATTAAGGGAAAGGATGCAGAAAGAGTTGATCAAAGTGACTTGAGTATGGAAGTCTTGGTCGAGCAAATGGAGCTGCGAGAGTCACTCAGTGACTTACCTAAGGATGATACCGCGCTGCAGGCGTTGGAAGAGCTTAAAAGTATTGCTCAAGGAAAAATACAAAAAAAGCAATTAAAATTTGAAAAAGAGATTGAGAGCGGTGATTTGTCTGTCGCAAAACAAACATTCCATGAGCTGCAGTTTCTTTTTAAACTTTTAGCCGAGATCGAAGAGGGTGAAGAGCTTCGTCTTGGTTATTAACAGATCTTATTATGGCCTTTCTCAAAATTTCAGAACCGGGTGAATCAAGAAAAGCAAAGACTCGCAAGCTTGCCGTGGGGATTGATTTAGGCACCACTAACTCATTAATTACTTCGGGTGGCGATGGTGAAGTCGAAGTCATATTGGATGAGGTGGGAGAGGGCTTATTGCCCTCGGTAGTCCACTACAACGCGGAGGGAGGATCGACCGTTGGCGTAGATGCTCAGAAGGAGGCTAAGAGAGACCCTAAAAATACGATAAGCTCTGTAAAGAGACTTCTCGGGCGCAGCAAATTGGAAGGACTAGAAATTAACCGGTTTAAGCAGCACAAATTTGACTCAGAATACGGTGAAGACACTCTGCCGGCAATCATTACCGGAGCCGGCACAAAAGACCCTATCCAAATCTCGGCAGATATTTTAACTACGCTAGCTTCGCGAGTTCGTCAACGATTTGGTTCAGAAATTGACGGTGCCGTAATTACTGTGCCGGCATATTTTAATGATGCGCAGCGCCAGCAAACCAAGAAAGCAGCAGAATTAGCTAACCTTAATGTACTTAGATTGATCAATGAGCCAACAGCCGCTGCTTTAGCATACGGACTTGATAGCAATGAAGAAGGGAATGTCGTTGTCTATGATTTAGGTGGGGGAACGTTCGATGTTTCTGTGCTTAGCTTGCGGAAAGGAGTTTTTGAGGTCCTTGCGACCGGAGGCGATACAGCTTTAGGTGGTGATGATATTGATCACGCCATTTGTGAATGGATAACAGAAAACGGTCTAACTGAAGAAACGCTTAATGCTAACTATTCAGAATTAATTCTTTACGCAAATTCAATTAAGCACCAGCTAAGCGAAGAAGATTGCATCGATTTAGTTTTCAAAAATTGGAGTGGGACATTAGACCGAGGAGAATTTGCAAAAATCTGCGAGCCTTTCATCAGAAAAACCATCAATGCCTGTCGTCGCGTGCTGCGCGATTCTAAGATAGCGCTCCAGGATATACATAGTGTCGTTATGGTAGGCGGATCAACCCGCTCTCCAGTTATCCGAGAGGCGGTTGAAAAATATTTTGGCAGACCGCCACTGACTAGTATTGATCCAGATACAGTCGTAGCAGTGGGCGCAGGGATCCAAGCGGAGGTATTGGTTGGAAACAATACAACTGAGAATTTTTTATTACTAGATGTAAATCCTTTGTCTCTGGGTATTGAAACTATGGGGGAATTAGTAGAGAAAATTATCCCAAGAAATACCACCATCCCTGTTTCTAGAGCTCAAGATTTTACAACCTTCAAAGACGGACAGACTGTGATGAGCATACATGTCTTGCAGGGTGAGCGAGAACTGGTCAGCGATTGTCGCTCATTGGCTAAGTTTAATCTCAAAGGTATACCTCAAATGGTAGCAGGGGCAGCTAAGATTAGGGTTTCCTTTCAAATTGACGCCGACGGCTTGCTCAGCGTATCTGCTGAAGAATTGAGTACTCAGCAAAAAGCCGAAATCCAGGTGAAGCCAAGTTTCGGGTTAAGTGCGAATTTTATCGAAGACATCCTCGAGTCCTCCCATGAAAATGCGGAATCCGATATGGAAACCCGATCATTAAGAGAGTCTCAGGTGGAGGCTAAGCAGTTGATCGATTCGATTGACTTTGCGTTGAAGTCCGACCGAGAGTTGTTGAATGAGGAGGAGAAATTGACTCTTGATCACGCCAAGGATCGTCTGATTGAGCTAATAGACAGCGGTACAAGCGCAAAAATTCGTGAAGCTACTGAGGAATTGAATCGCATAAGCAGTGAATTCGCTGCTCGCAGGATGGACCTTCATATTGGACAGGCGCTAAAAGGCGAAATAATTGATAACATAGACAATAGCTAACAGTAATTGTAAACCCGTGGATTTTTATGCCAAAACTAACTTTCTTACCCCATGATGTGATTTGCCCAGATGGAGCGGAAATTGAGGCAAATGAGGGTGAAACAATTCTTAACGCTGCGCTTTCCGGGGGGGTATCTATAGAGCACGCCTGCGAAAAATCTTGTGCGTGCACGACTTGTCATGTGGTTGTTAGAGATGGCTTTTTTTCGCTGACGGAGGCTGAGGAGAACGAAGAGGATTATCTTGATAAGGCTTGGGGGTTGGAGCCGGAATCTCGACTGAGTTGTCAAGCAATAATCTCGAAAGACGATTTAGTGATCGAAATCCCCAAATACACTATAAATATGGTCTCTGAAGATCATTAACAAGGCGATGTGTTATGAAGTGGACCGATGTTTACGATATCGCTATCGAGTTGGCTGAGCGATATCCAGATGCAGATCCGCGATATGTTAATTTTGTGGACTTACATGGCTGGGTCTGTGAGCTTGACGGATTCGATGACGAACATGACAGAGGTGGGGAGAAGGTTCTTGAAGCTATCCAAGCGGCGTGGATAGAGGAAATGGCTGATTAAATCCCAAGACCACGATATCCGTTGGGGAGTTAATCGGTTTAAAAACCGTGCTAAAACCTAATATTCTCACTATAATGCGCGCCGTTTTTTCTTATACTGACGAGCGGGAGCTTAAAATTGACAGAACGTACTCTTTCTATAATTAAACCGGACGCAGTTTCCAAAAATGTTATTGGTGAAATTTACAGTCGTTTTGAGAAGGCTGGTCTAAAAATTGTTGCTGCGAAAATGATTCAACTCAATGAAAACTCTGCTGGTGGTTTTTATGCAGAACACAAAGGTAAGGGCTTCTTCGAAGACTTAATCCAGTTTATGACCTCAGGACCAGTAATGTTGCAGGTTCTTGAAGGTACTGACGCCATTAAGCTAAATCGAGAGTTAATGGGAGCAACAAACCCAGCAGAAGCTGAATCAGGCACAATCAGAGCAGACTTTGCGTCCTCAATAGATGCCAACGCGGTTCATGGATCAGACTCTCAAAAATCAGCTAGGCGAGAGATAGAGTATTTTTTCCACGATAATGAGATTTGCTCCTAAAAACGATAGTTCTTGAGAATTGCACAATGAGCAATAAACAAAAAATTAATCTAGCTGGTCTAACACTCGAAGGGCTAACGAATCTATTTACTGACCTGAACGAAAGACCCTTCAGAGCAGGTCAAGTTATGAAATGGATTCATCAGCGGGGCATAACCGATATTGGTTTAATGAGCGATATCAGTAAGCGTTTGCGAGAGCGACTTTGCGAGGTTGGAGAAATCCGACTACCTCATATTTTGAGCGAATTTGTCTCCAGTGATGGAAGCCGCAAGTGGATTGTAGAGGTTGCTAGCGGCAGTCAAGTTGAAATGGTTTATATACCCGAAGCAGGTCGAGGGACTTTATGCATTTCATCACAAGCTGGATGCTCTTTGGACTGTGCGTTTTGTGCCACAGGCAAACAAGGGTTTGATAGTAATTTAAGCGTAGCAGAGATAGTAGGACAGTTATGGTGGGCAAATAAGCTACTTGGTAATTTTGATCAATCCAGCCCTAATGTAATCAGTAATGTGGTTATGATGGGAATGGGTGAACCGTTGCTAAATTTTAACAACGTAATAAATAGCGTCAACATAATGATGCAGGACTCAGCGTACGGATTGTCTAAGCGCAAGGTTACGATAAGTACGTCGGGTGTAGTTCCCGCTATCAAAAAAATGAGTGGTTTAACAGAAGCTTCTCTAGCTTTGTCCTTACATGCACCCAATGACAGGCTTCGCAGCCAGATTATGCCCATTAACAAAAAATATTCGATCGCTGAATTACTTAGTTCGGCCAAGTCATACATGGAAAGCTTGTCAGATAGTAGGGTGCCTCTGATTGAATATACATTGATCAAGGGGATTAACGACCATCGGCAACACGCTAGAGACCTTGCGAAATTGTTGGCCTCTTTTCCGTGCAAGATTAACTTGATTCCTTTCAACGCCTTTGAGAAAAGCAACTTCGAGCGCCCTAGTGGCTCGTCTATCACGAATTTTAGAGAAATATTAAAAAAAGCGGGCTATACCGTTACCGTCCGGACAACCCGTGCAAACGACATTGGTGCCGCATGTGGACAACTCGTTGGGGGCGTTTCCGATCGGACGCAGCGCAGTGTTAGGTATAAACGAACAATAGATAAAAGCAATGAAAGCAGCGTCAAACTAGTTGGAAAACTTGCTACTACAGCCGAAAGAATATAAGAGTGTTGAAAATAGCTAATTAGTTATAGGGATCATTAAAATGCGAGAAGATGCCCTCTCCGACGAGCAGGAAAGACCAAAGGTAGAAATAAAAACTGCCACTGTAGGTTCTCGTCTCAGGGAAGAGAGGTTAAGCAGAGGAATCAAAAGAACAGAAATCGCTGAGAGGCTTCATATCACTAACCACTACGTAAAGGCTCTTGAATCCAATAATTTCGATAAGTTACCTGGCGCTATTTTTATAAAAGGTTATCTTAAAAACTATGCTGAGCTTCTTGACCTCAATCCGATTGAGATTATCGGCTTGTATGAGAAAGCAATTTCTCAAAGCGATGAAAGTACCAAGACTAAAATGCCGGCAAAAAAATTAAAAATTAGAAACAGATATTTCGTTACACTATCAGTGATCCTGTTTATCGTTGTTTTTATTATTCTGTGGTTATATGAAAATATTATTGGGGAAGACTCACCTGCAAGCCGTCCTGTTGAAATTACCTTTGATGGGGTTCAAAAATTTCAATTCCCAACGGTGCCCCCTTCCAAGACTAATTTAGC
>CACAEJ010000022.1 GCA_902531515.1 uncultured Pseudohongiella sp. | reverse complement strand
CGATGCAGATCAAGCATTTAATGAGTGAGTCTTCAGGTATCGAATATGAGTTGTTTTCAGAGTATGACTCGTTTCTTGGAGGCGGTATTTGTGATAGAAATGCTGGCCTTGTTGCGAATGCCATCAGACAGCAGTTGCACCCAGAGGTCTACAGAAGCACGTCCATTGTAGGTGTAAATTTAACTTTAGAAGAATTTGTGGACACTATCGGAGAGGCTGGCGTTTTAACTTGCGAGCCTGGTGAGTTCTCTTATGGTCATGGAGCTACGGTGCTGGGGCGAGTGATAGAAATTTTATATGAAAAAAGTCGAGGCACATTCAAGAAATTTTCGGAAATTATGTCCGAACTCTTGTTTCTTCCTCTGGGAATGAACGACGCGGCGTTTTTTCTGTTGGATAGTGACCCAAGGATAGACCGAGTACCAACTTTATATGGTGCAGTTTTAGAAGCTGACGGATTAACGACTCGGATTGCTGAGGAGCAAGAATGTTATCCTGACGGTGTTGAGTATCTAACTAATCAAACCGCACACTATGCTGGTCCACGCAGTTATGAGAGTGGAGACACGGGCTCAATAATGACAGCAAGCGATTATTCTAAATTTTATGACATGCTTCTTAATGGGGGGATATCTACTAAAGGGGATCGCCTTCTAAGTCCTCAAGGGGTGCAAACTTTGTGTAAGGGTCGATTCAACGACCTAAGGCTTAACACAACTTTAGCAAAAGCATTCGGAGTAGCTGGTATGCATAGTCCTTTTCCTAAATCTTTCAACTTCGGTTGGGCAACTGCTCACGGAGACGACTCGGTGAAAAGCTATACAACGAGCGATCATAGTGATATGAGTAACTGGGGAGGTTATGCATTAACCCAGGGTTTTTTCTATCCTTCTGAAGAGTCTTATATGTTGGTTTGTCCCCAGCTCATGCTGACGACCCCTGGAGCTTTTGCTTTTGGTCAGGCGCTAATCCGTGATAAATCTATGTCGGCCTTCCATAGCGTTTGGAGCTAACTTTCTTGAGTATAGAGACTCGTAATTTGTACGATATATAGAGTGATGTTTTGGTAAAAAAATTAAAATTAATTGGGGGGGTAAGCAATGGACGAATATCAAATTATCAACAGTTTTAATATGTTCATGATAAGCAACGCAATGTATCAACTCGGTGTTTTTATCTTATTGTGGATAACACTCAGATGGGTTCGAGCCATATACAGTAATGGTGCTGAATTAATAGAGAAAATTCTCTGCTCGATATTTGGTCTTGGTACTGTCTTTAACGGCCTAATGATATCGGGATTTTTCTATGCCAACTGGGAGGGGACGAGTTTCTCATTGAGTCAACTCGAATCACTTAGCCCGACGGCCCAGTCTTTTGTTGATTACTTGCCCGTAGATACTTTGCCGGAGGTAAGTCTAATCCCTTGGAATCCGGTAATGATAGTATGGTGGTTAGGAGTTATAGTAGCAATTTTATATCCTGTTTGGACGAAGAAAATTTCCTAGCATTTTGTTAGACAAGAGTGACTCCCAAAGGCTGTTAGAACTACTCTTGTCATGCTTATTTTGGCTGAGCTATGGAGGACCTCAAAAACGAAGAAACACGAGAATTAAATCGAGAGGGGTTTTCTATAAACATGAAGTGACTGCCGCCCTCAGATGTTGGGACGACTTCTAACTCAGCTCTTGGGATTACAGATGCAATCCATTTCTGTGAAGCACTACTAAATATCGAGTTTTCTCCACCCACGACTAAGGTTGGGAGCTGAATTCGCTCAATCACATCGCGCCAGTCACCAAAGGCAGTGTCACGAAGTAGTTGAGCTGCCTGGGCCCTGGGTAGTTTGAGATTTTCCTTAGCAATTTTTCGTAACAATTGGATTGAGAAGCCTGGGCTGAAAAGCTCTGTAAGGAGTTCTGCGGTACTTTCTTCATCATCGGCAGCTAATACGTTGCCGGCAAATTCGTCAACATCGTTTGCTGTTTTGTAAAAGCATCCGTAGCGGGACCTCTCTTCATCACCCCATTCAGCATGAGGAAACATGCAAGGGGCCTGATCGACAAGTATCAACCGTTCAACACGACTCGAACCAAAAAGGTCGAGATAGGCCCATATTACGGCGCACCCCATCGAATGTCCCATTAGATCTGCTGATTTAATACCTAACTTGTCCATGACCTCCCTTAGATCTTTAGCCAAACGGTAGACTCGATACCCGTTTTTAGGCTTGTCGCTTTCGCCATGTCCGCGCATATCCAGCGCGATGACTCTGCGATGTTCTGTAAATTTTTCAGCATTTTGTTGCCACTCTGCCGCGGTTTGTGACCAACCAGGAATCATGATCAATGGCTGTCCGCTCCCTCCCTCTAATGCGGACAGCTTTATTCCGCTATCCAATTCGATCGAAATACGCTTCATGGTTTCCTTCGCTCGTCGCTGCTTAACAATTTAACTGCTCTGATATTCTTTATGCTAGTTGACACTAATACTGCTGTCTAGTTATGCGTTCTTCTGCTATTTCTCTCAGTTTAGCTCTTTGGATTTTAGTGCCGTTAGGACTTTTCGTTGTTGGAAATTTATCCAGCATATGAAAGATAACTGGCACTTTAAATTTCGCAAGACCTTTTGAGCAAAAATCTCTTAATTCTTCTTGCTTAATTACTTTGTTTTTAGCCGGAATTACAAATGCGTATGCTCGCATTTTATCATTGACGCGAACGGCTACTACCTGGGCGGCATCGACTGAATCGTGTTCAATAAGATGGTTCTCAATTTCCGCTGGTGCTACCAGGTAGCCTCCAAGCCTTAGTGTGTCTCCCATCCGTGCTTGAAATATGAACTCAGATGCAGAGCAGGTGTAGCCTAAATCGCCTGATTTCAGATATCCATCCTCAGTAATCAGTTCATCCGTTGCGCTGTCGTTTCCGAAATACTTAATTAAGAGGCTAGGGCCCTTAAATTCAAGTTCACCACTTTCATTATGGGGTAAAATTTCTCGGCTTACGGGATTTCTTGCTCGAACACTTGCGCGAGGTGATATCAGTTTCCCACCTGGTAAATATCGTTGCTCGTCGGCTTGGGTATGTTCCTGTCGAGCGAATAGAGCCTGAACCTCGCTCATTCCATACAAGCCTACCAGTTTTAGTCCTTTGGCCCTTGCACGGAGAGTGATTTCTTCAGGTGGTAAATTGAAAGCACCGTATCCACAGCAAATAAGGGAAGGCATGGCGGGATTGCGATCATCCGCGTCTAACAGTGCCAGTAACATATCATCTGTCGCACTAATATAATGGACTTTGTGAAGATCGATTAGATTTACCGCCTCATTGGCATCAAAAGCGCTTTGAATTACGTTTGCTCTTGCACCAATTAGAGCAGCTGAAAAATGATTAAAGCCAAATACACCACAAAAAGGTAACGTATGGAAAAATGCTTCCTTTTTGATTAAAGGTTCCAAATTTAGCCAGACTTCTGCGGCATGGCCGGAAATACTTCGTTGGCTATGGAGTACAAATTTAGGGGCTCTGGTTGTGCCAGAGGTAGTAAAAATATTGCAGCCAGCGTCCGCGCTACTATTGTCAATTTCCGCGCCAGATTGGTCAATTAATTCCTGATAGCTGACAATTTTTTTAGATCGCAATGATGTGGGTAGTTGATTTTGTAAGGGCACGCCACCTTCTTCCTCACTGTAAACGATGATTGATTCCAGCCGACGGAACGCCGCATCTTCAATCGAACTTAGAATCTCTAGAAAA
The DNA here is from genome assembly GCA_902531515.1 of uncultured Pseudohongiella sp. Taxonomy (GTDB): domain Bacteria; phylum Pseudomonadota; class Gammaproteobacteria; order Pseudomonadales; family Pseudohongiellaceae; genus UBA9145. The sequence continues at coordinate 16,966 of CACAEJ010000022.1, read as the reverse complement.
TTTACCTTTGTAAACAAAGGCCATAATATCAGGCTGCTCGCTCCTGATCGGCTAATGATGTCAGCAACTTCGGTGCTGCGGAAACGGGTATTTACCGCGACAGCGATAGCATTGAGTTGCATACAGGCGAGGTAAAGTACAAGGTAGGCCGGTGTATTGGGTATCCAAAACGCTACTCGGTCGCCGCTTTTTATGCCCAGTTTCGATAATCCGCAACTCGTATTGAGGACTAGCTTGTGCAGAGTAGCATAACTAATTGCATTGGAATCATAGATGAGCGCAGCTGAGTCACCATATAGGCCTACGGTACTTCTGAGAACTGCAGGAATCGTGCATAGTTTGTTTTGTTTAGCTAACATGAATTTCTAATGTACAGGTTTCCTTCTTATTTTTCCTACCTTAGCTCGCTTAGGTCAACTTAGATACGATTCATTGCACAATTAAGAGTGAGTTGTGATTTTTTAAAAATGAGACTAGCCAGCCATTCATATTCGAGCCTTATTTTCATTTTATTTAAGGTTGATTAGGATGGCGCCAGCATTTTTCGGTTCTAAGTTAAAGCCTTTTATTTCACCACGATATTTTAGATTGCGCAGAGCGAGCATTACCTCTTCTCGAATCAGTCCCGAACCAACAACAAGGCGTATACACATCGCTACTCCTTTTCGAGCCAGATCGACCTCGCTCTGCATTAGCCTTAGTGCCTCGCTAATGCTCTCTCCCTTGTGAGCAATGTCAACGGTGATCGTCGAGCCATCGTGCTGAGCACTTAAATCGTTGTCACACTTTGGGCAGTGCTGCACCATCTCTGCGACGCTCATACCACAATCCAAGCAAACTTGATCCACCATTTTTATTTCCTTTTTGGATGAAAAGAGCTTCTTGAATTCGGGTTAGCTATATTAACAACGATTCAGTAATAGGATGAAAACAAGATGCCGCTTGCTTGAGTGAGTCAGCTGTTAATGCAGAAACACCATATACTTCCACGGGGACTCTATGCTTATTTTGCATTGCCTCTACTAAAAGATCGAAGTCACCGTCGCCAGATAAAAGAAAGATCCTATCTAATGATGAAGATTGTTGTAGCATATCTATTGCGATACCAACATCCCAATCACCCTTAGAAGAACCATCAGTCCGCTGAATATAAGGTTTCAGTCGGATATTAAATCCGATATGGCGTAGTGCATTTTGAAATTTTTTTTGGCTTTCATCGTTGTTATCTATGGCGTATGCATTCGCTAAAACAATGTCTCCTTTACTTGAGAGAAATTGCCATAAAGTACGGTAATTAAACGATCTCCCAAACACATCCCTTGTTGTGTAGTAGATATTCTGGACATCTACGAAAACACCTATTTTTTTGGTGTGCTGACTCATAGATACTCGATAGTTATTCTCGGGGAAATAGTATCCATTTATTTTAGGCTTAAATGTTGTAACTTGTCGACTAGGTGGCTGGAGAATTGTCCCATGGGTGTCCCATGGAAGAGACCCACCCCTTCTTTATATTAAGGCTACCCAGCAGATCCATCCCCGGGGTACCCTCCACTGTCATTCTAGGACGTCCCGATGGATTGACCCGAAAAGGCGATGGGGAGACGAAATTCTGTCCACCAGCTCGATTTTTTTGGGCTATACTAGACCCTTGATTCGTTGAACGACTATGAATAAACACGGTCACTAAAGTGGCTGATAAAAAAACGGGAGTACTCAATGAAGGCATCGGTCGAGTTATTTAGCAGTTCCCCTCTTGCCGCATTAACTAAAGTCCTAGCTTTTACCTACGCTTGTCTTGTGGCGCCGGTTTCGGCATTGGCCCAGGATATTCCGCGTCTGCCGGATGGCCGCCCCGACTTCAATGGTGTCTGGCAAGTGATGAATGAAGCTAATTGGGATTTGGAACCTCACATTGCTCGTCACTCGGTGATGATGCGGGAAGGACCTATTAATCGAGTACCTGCGGCAGAGACTTTGGAAGTTGGTGCGGTTTTGTCTGTTCCGGGCAGCATGGGTGTAATTGTGGGTGGCGGCAAGATTCCCTACAACGAGCAAGCTCGCCGCGTAAAAGAATCCAATGCCGCTAACTGGGTTACACGTGACCCTGAAGTTAAGTGTTATATGCCAGGTGTGCCGCGCGCTACCTACATGCCCCACCCTTTTCAGATTGTGCAAAGCGAAAAGGATTTTTATATCGCCTATCAGTTTGCTGGCGCTCTGCGTGACATCTACATGGAAGACCCAGGACCCGCTCCTCTGGATTCATGGATGGGTTGGTCTGCTGGCAGTTGGGATGGCGACACATTAGTAGTAGAAGTAACCGGCTTACATGATGCCACCTGGCTTGACCGTGCCGGCAGTCATCATAGCTATCAAATGAAAGTAACAGAGCGTTACACAATGATGGGCGCTAACCATATCGACTATGAAGCGACAATAGAGGATCCTCTCGTACTAACCGAACCGTTCACCATTAAAATGCCAATCTACAGGCGTATGGAACCCAATGCACGAATCATGGATTTCCGCTGTGTCGAGTTTGTAGAAGAGTTAATGTACGGTGAAGCACGAAGATACCCACTCCCGCGAAATTAACCCAGGAGTATATGAAGATGAGTATGTCCACACAAAATAAAGTTTTAAAACTAAGCATGCTGGGCCTAATAAGTGTATTGTTAACGCAACTCGCCATGGCGCAAAGCGGCGATATCCCCCGTGCTCGAGATGGCAAACCTGATTTTTCTGGTACTTACGATGTCTCCACGTTAACACCACTGCAGCGACCCACTCGATTTGGTAATAGATTGATTATCACTAACGATGAAGCATTCGCCATCGCTAATTCTGACTTCGAGCGCAAGGAGGCGAATCAACAAGGAAGTGATCCTAATCGAACCGCTCCACCGCAAGGTGGCGATGGTTCAACAGGTGCCGCTGGCAACGTCGGTGGTTACAACACTTTCTGGATTGATAACGGCACTGATGTTGTGCGTATTAACGGCGAGTTTCGCTCTTCAATTATTGTAGACCCTCTTGATGGCAGATATCCCCCGGTGACAGATGAAGCGCGCAACGCAATACGCGCCGCATTGGGTTCCGGAGAAGCACCACGTCGGGAAGGTGGCGCCAATGATGGCACTGCGTATTGGTTAGACGCTGGTCTGGACGCACCCGGTCCCTATGACAATCCGGAACAGAGACCCTTCGCAGAACGCTGTCTGATGTCTTTCAGCTCGACTGCTGGACCACCCATGCTTCCAGCGCTTTACAATAACCATAAGAGGATCGTACAAACAGCCGACACCATCGTTATCCAAATTGAGATGGTGCATGAAAGCCGCATCGTGCGTATGAATGCTGAGCATGATCCGGCTGAGATTCAAAAATGGCTAGGAGACTCAATTGGCTGGTGGGAAGGCGATACGCTGGTTGTTGAAACGATAAATTTTCGTGACACGCCTAACTTCTCGCGTGGTTCAGCCAATATGAAAGTAACCGAGCGTTTTCGCTACGAAAGTCCAGAGCGAGTTATCTACAGCTTCACTGTGGAAGATACAAGCGTGTGGTCGGCTCCGTTTAGCGGCGAATACTCCTGGCCAAAAACTGACAACAAGGTTTTTGAGTACGCATGTCATGAAGCAAATTATGCATTGGAAGGCATTATGAAAGGTGCTCGCGTTTTAGAAATGGAATACCGCGGTGAAGATCCTGGCGGCGTAGCCAACCCAACTAACTAAACCCGTTACGAATTTTTAGGAGACCTACTATGAAATCAGTCAAACTGCTCTTAAAGCTTGGCGCTGCAGGATTGGGGGCTTTTGGGCTGTGGATGACTCTGGGCACACAATCTGTTGCTCACCATGCCTTCAGTGCAGAGTTTGATCCCAACAGGCCGGTACTTCTCCGCGGACCAATTGTGCGTGTTGAATGGGTTAACCCCCATACCTGGATTCATTTGGAAGTAACCAATGATGATGACAGCACGACGGTGTGGATGGTGGAAGGCGGCACTCCCAACACCTTGCTGAGACGAGGTTTGGCGCGAGATACCATTCTGCCGGGGACTTTTATTGTGGTTGACGGTTATCAAAGCAAAGACCGCAGTGCCCGGGCTAATGGCCGCGATATTACTTTCGAAGACGGCAGAAAATTCTTCATGGGCTCGTCAGGTATCGGCGCACCCTATGATGAGCGGGAGAATGGAAATTAAAATTCTGGACGAACGGTTGGTTGATTTTGAGGTGTTTTCTGGCACAACGGGTACCTTCTGATTATTATTTAAAGAGCTATTACTTGGACATAAAGTAAGGAACAGCGAATGAATAATTGTATGCGGACGTATACGCTAATTGGATTGCTTCTAGGGTTCGCTGGATGCAGCGATGCTTTGCAACAGAGAACTACTCTTTCACACTCCTCAGCGGAATGGAAAATTTCTGCTTACTCAACTGCTGCCCCGAGTTTCATTGGCGACGCGGCGACGATACTTGATGCAAATGGTGACGTTCTGCGACAAGGCAGTAATGAGTGGTATTGCCGTTCAGGTAATCCTCGCAGCGAGCCAGAGTCGGGGTGGGCAAGTGCCCACGAGTCGATGCCGTTATGCATGGATAGCGTCGGCCTTAGTTGGTTGACGCAGTATATGTCAGGCCAACCACCTGTGATTGAAAGGGATGTTTATATTTGGATGCTTCACGGTGATGTAGGAGAAGACAATACCACTCCAATGGTTTTGCATCAGGCCGAATCCGATCCACAAAATTGGATAGAATCCGGACCGCACTTAATGCTCATGCCTAAAGACTCATCGTCCTTAAGTGCGTTTGGCAGCGACTTTAACGAAGGAGGGCCCTACGTCATGTTTCAAGGCACCCCAGATGCTCATCTAATGATCCCTGTCAGTGGCTACTATGATTATCAACCACAGGCTAAGTAACTAATAATTCGAGGCTGCGATTATCAAGGTCCAGCAGGGCTAAAATTGTTAACAGGCAAAACTTGGCCCAAGAAATAGACCCACCCCCGACTTTATATAAAGGCTACTTAGCAGACCTCACCCCCGGGGTACCCCCACTTGTCCAAGTCGGTTCCATCTGAGCGTATTACATATTATTCTATGTGATGGATGAGATGTTTTGAGGGTAAGGCATTGATGAAGTGCTTGGTAGAATTATCGAAGGCAGACTAAAAAATATTAGAACTTAACTAAAGTATCTCAAAAGTTTTGAAATTAATCATAGGAGACTGGGAATTAGAATATGTCATTGAATACTATAGAAGAGATAGCAGCTTTCATCGTCGCAGACGGGAAAGGCATTTTGGCCGCGGATGAGAGCAACCCGACTTGTGGGAAGAGATTTGACTCCATTGGTGTTGAGTCAACAGAGAAAACGAGAAGAGACTATCGAGAGATGCTTTTTAGGTCAAAAGGGATGGAAGGAAACATCGGCGGAGTTATATTATTTGATGAAACCATAAGACAATCAGCAGCAGATGGGACCTTGCTGAGAGAAATAATATCGAATCAGAGCGCCCTCGCAGGTATCAAAGTAGATAAAGGGCTTCAACCTATTGAAGGTTGTCCAGGTGAGACACTGACTGTTGGGTTAGATGGTTTAGATGGGCGGTTAAAAGAGTATGCATCAATGGACGCAAAATTCACAAAATGGAGAGCTGTGATTAATATTGGTGAGGGAATACCAACTGATAATTGTATTGATCTAAATATGCAGGCTTTAGCTGACTATGCAAAATGTGCTCAAGACAATGGAATGGTTCCTATTGTTGAACCTGAAGTATTGATGGATGGAGATCATTCTATCGAGCAATGCTATGAGGCTAGTGCGCGCTCATTAAAGTCTCTATTCCTTCATCTTGAAAAGAATGGCGTAAATATAAAAGGGACAATCCTAAAACCAAATATGGTTACTTCTGGAAAAGGGTGCAGTGAGCAGGCTGGAGTGGATGAAGTTGCAAAGAAAACTTTAGACTGCCTTACAACCAATGTTCCTGCCGAGCTTCCTGGCGTAACTTTCCTGTCAGGAGGTCAGTCAGATTTGCTGGCAACTGCGCACCTAGATGCTATGAATAAGATAGGTGGTTTTTCATGGAGATTAAGTTTTTCTTACGGGAGAGCTTTGCAGGCTCCGGCACTTAAAGCTTGGGGGGGGAAGACAGAGAATATATTAGCGGCTCAAGAAAATTTTTCACTTAGAGCAAAGCTGAATAAACTTGCTTCTCTTGGCAAATGGGAAGAGGCGCTTGAAGTTTTATGAGAGCGAACCTGATGTTTATGATTGATACATTTTTAGGATTCCTAGAAAAGCAGTTTCTACGGCACCATTCTATGCTGCTTTTCTCAGAGTCAAACTGGCGTTATTTTAAACGCAGAGCGGCGCTCACCATCAAGCAAGCTTTCGGTCCGAGTTACGGTTGCCAACCCAGACAGTAAAAAATTAAGTAAAATTAAATCACTATCAATATAAGCTTGAAGGTATTTGTCTGCTGTAAATATTGGGTTATGATTTTCGATAAGTAGCCAACCATTCGGTAATAATCGGGCTTCAGAGAGATAACCTTTTGAGTTTCTGAGCGAAGCGATAGCTAGCATTTTTTCATTTAACGTTTCGCCGACATTCGACAGGTCTTCTTTGTACTCTTGCTGAATCCTCTGCTGCCTTACCTCCAGCGCTTTAGTTAACGCTATCGCTCCGTACTCTGTGTTTCTTAAATCTTCCAGGAACTCTGTTATGAACGAAGAGTGATGATCGTCAAATAAGCTGTGGCCATTTTTCGTGAGAGTCCAGAAAAATGCTGGTCTTCCCCTTTTTTGATCGATAGGTCCAGTTGCAGTAGCTATACCTTCATCATTGAGAGTGTGAAGATGCTGACGAACGCCCATCGTTGTCATATTTAGATGCTTAGCTAGCACTTTTATCGACTGCGGCCCTCGTAGTTTTAGATATGAAACCAATTGTTGATGGCTTTTTGAGAGTCGCGGTTTGAGTTCCATAATAAATTTTGGCTAGTATTGTGATCTAGTATATCTGCAGGATGGCGAGAAATTTTATCGCCCTTACCGATTAATAACCGTTGAAATCGCCATAAAACGAACCCCCAAGGGTATTTCAAGAGAAAAACTAGAACCACGCCCTTCAACTATATCTAGGCAAATTTGCATATTCTCATAATAAGTATATTGGTCTGGGGCCATATAAAATTTGCATCCATGAATATCGCCCAAGCAAACATCACGGGAGCCGACCATAAAATCGCCCTTTTCGAAACACATGGGCATAGAGCCATCACAGCAACCCCCGCTTTGATGGAAAATAAGTTCACCATGTGATCGCTGGAGTTGCTCTATAACCCTTTTTGCTGCAACTGTTGCTGATAGCCGTTTGCTAGCCAAAATAACCTCTAGACTCCTATGGGAGTCATCGACATGTTCGCTATAACTCTCAATGTCCTAGAAAAACCCTAACTTGTTTTTATCGAAAGAGGTAATAATGTTTTTAGTATGCCTGTAATGATTCAACATCATTTTATGAGTTTCTCGTCCGATTCCAGATTTCTTGTATCCGCCAAATGATGCATGTGATGGATAATCGTGGTAACAATTACACCATATGCGACCAGCCTCTATACCTCGAGCCATAAATTGCATTTGGTGGATATCCCGAGTCCAAACACCCGCTCCTAGACCGTATAAAGTATCGTTTGCGATTTCCAACGCCTCTGACTCATCTTTAAAAGTGGTCACGCTAACTACAGGTCCGAATATCTCCTCCTGGAAAATACGCATTTTATTATGCCCTTTAAATACCGTAGGCTTAACGTAATACCCATTGGGATAAGTTGGGTTGTTATAACTCTCGCCACCGATCAGTATTTCGGCTCCCTCTTGTTTCCCTACGTCAATATAGTTCATTATTTTTTCATACTGGTCATTAGATGCCTGAGCTCCCATCATTGTCGATGCATCTAAGGGGTCTCCCATACTGATTGCTTTCACACGCTCTAGGCAACGCGATATGAACTCATCATAGATATTTTCTTGGATGAGTGCTCGAGATGGGCAGGTACAGACTTCTCCCTGGTTAAGCGCGAACATTACGAAACCCTCAATCGCTTTATCCAGAAATTCGTCATCGTCTGAGGCTACACTGTTAAAAAATATGTTTGGTGACTTACCGCCAAGTTCCAACGTAACTGGGATTAGGTTCTCAGATGCATACTGCATTATCAGCCTCCCCGTTGTAGTCTCCCCGGTGAAAGCTACCTTCTTAATATCCGGATGCGTAGCTAAGGCTTTGCCAGCCTCTGGACCAAAACCATTGACAACATTGACGACTCCTTCTGGAATGAGATCGCTGATGAGCTCCATTAAAACCAATATACTTGCCGGAGTTTGCTCAGCGGGCTTTATAACCACACAATTGCCAGCGGCCAGGGCTGGGGCAAGTTTCCAGGCAGCCATTAAGATAGGGAAATTCCAGGGTATAATCTGTCCCACTACTCCCAGAGGTTCGAAGATTTCTTGAGTAACTCTACTAGCATCAAGGTCAGATGTTTCGCCTGACTCAGTGCGGATAGCAGATCCGAAGTAACGGAAATGGTCAACGGTCAACGGGATATCAGCTGACATAGTCTCGCGTATCGCTTTCCCGTTCTCCCAGGTTTCGTGCAGAGCCAAATACTCGAGATTTTCCTCAATTCGATCGGCTATTTTTGAGAGTATGATGCTTCGTTCTGCGGCAGAAGTTCGATTCCAAGTCGCTGCGGCTTTCCATGCGCTCTGCACAGCTAATTCTATATCATTTTGATTTGATCTCGGTATTTTGCAAATCAAGTTCCCATCTATAGGAGAAGGATTCTCAAAATATTCTCCGTCCTTGGGAGGAATCCAAGATCCACCAATAAAATTTTCATATTGATCCTTAAAATTTAATTTATTATCCGACATTTAAAGCTCCGCAGCCAAAATTTTATTAAAAAAACACTCTGAAGAAAGATCAGCAATACTAAATAATTTGACTCGATATAGCTAATATTTACCATTCATAATTGATTTAATACTTATCTAAGTATCAATACCACCCATTGAGTGGAATTTAGTTTCGTAGAAATCGACTATTCCCTCTTTACCGCCCTCAGATCCTATGCCCGACTGCTTCCAGCCTCCAAAAGGTGCGACTTCAGTAGAAAACACGCCAGAGTTAGAACAAACAATTCCATAATCTAAATTCTCAGAGAGTCTCATTACTCGTCCCACATCGCGAGTAAAAAAATAAGCTGCTAAACCAAATTCTGTATCGTTTGCTTTGCTGGTTACTTCCTCTTCGGTTTGGAACACTTGTACAGCCGCGATAGGGCCGAATATTTCTTCACGCGATATGCGCATATCTTCAGTTATGTCAGTGATAAGGGTCGGTTGAAAGAAGCAACCACCTAATTCATGGCGCTTGCCACCCATAACCAAATTCGCTCCATCAGATTCAGCATCAGCGAGCAATGACTCTATTTTTTTCACTGCGTTTAAGTTAATCATAGGGCCAATTTCTGACTGTTTTTCAAATCCATCAGCAACTTTCAGATCCTGTATTTCCGTTCTAAGCTTTAAAATGAACTCCTCGGCTATTTCTTCCTGCAAATAGATCCTATTAGTACAAACGCAAGTCTGCCCGCAGTTACGAAATTTTGTCGCAATGCAATGAGTTACTGCTTCATTGACATCAGCATCTTTAAAAACTATGAATGGCGCATTTCCGCCCAGTTCGAGTGCTATCTTTTTCACTGTTGTCGCACACTGGGACATTAATAACTTACCGACCGCTGTAGAGCCGGTGAAGGTGAATTTGGCAACATCTTTGTGTTGAGTTAGGACCTCACCAATACCTTGAGAATCAATGCCGGCCACTACGTTTATAACTCCAGGAGGGATTTTTGCCCTAGTAGCTAATTCACATAGCGCTAGGGCAGACAATGGGGTCCCAGGATCGGGTTTTATAACGACAGTACAGCCTGCCGCTAAAGCTGGTGCAGCTTTTCTTGTTATCATCGCATTCGGAAAATTCCAGGGTGTTATACAACCGACCACGCCAATCGGCTGCTTATAGGTCATTAGCCTTCGGTCACTCGAAATGCTTGGAATAATGTCGCCGGAGAATCTTTTGGACTCCTCTGCATAAAAAGCAATGAACTCGGCGCCGTACTTAACTTCACCTATCGCTTCGGCTAAGGGTTTGCCTTGCTCCAAAGTCATAAGTGCGGCAAGGTCCTCAACGTTTTCTAAGATAAGGCTGTACCATCTCATTAAAAAGACAGCCCTTTCTTTTGCTGACAAGCGACTCCAACTTAAAAATGCTTTTGCCGCTGAGCTAACCGCATTATTGGCCTCTATCACTGTTCCGTTAGTTACCTTAGCTACAATCTTACCGGTCGCTGGGTTGCTGATATCTAGTTTTCCGTCTCCGTCTTCCGACCATAATCCGTTAATATAATTTTCAGATCTGAGTAAGTTTTTATCGTTTAGTTTAAACACTAATCATCCTCATCAATTTTATCTTATCTGATTTTAAAATTAGAAAGCTCTAAAGAGCTCACTTCTAATTTAGTGGGTGGTTATTAGTCCAAATTTGGTCTTAATAGAATGGTGATATCTTGCGGGGAACTCGTAAGTTATTGTTTTAATTGGTGGGCCCACGAGGACTCGAACCCCGGACCGACGGATTATGAGTCCTTCTCTTACTGTTTTCCCCAACTTTCCACAATAACCTGCAAAAGCTAAGAGACTGAATTATAGCATTTTTATGTTGCATGGTGTTGTAACTTGTCGTTTATCTTTGTGGTGAATTGTCCCATGAGTGTCCCATGGAAGAGACCCACCCCCTTCTTTATATAAAGGCTGCCTAGCAGACCCCACCCCCGGGGTACCCCCCACTTGTCCAAGTAGGTTCCATCTGAGCGTATTACATATTATTCTGGGCGAACGGCTAGGTAATCCTGAGAACAAGAAGTGATTAAAAAACTCGTCCATTCAGCCTTATTCGCTCTGATAATCTCACTAGCAGGAGCAACCTATGGTCAGGTTCCGCAGATTGAGCGTGAAGCCTTGATTGCGCTGTATAACTCAACTGATGGGGCTAACTGGACAGATAATACAGGCTGGTTGGGCGAGGTTGGAACTGAATGTAGTTGGTTTGGAGTAATTTGCCTGTCTGGGTCAGTATCTAGGCTTTCTTTCTTTGACAATTCCTTAACCGGCAGTATTCCTCCTGAGCTAGGAAATCTCAAAAATTTGAGCTATCTGAGTCTCGCAAGCAATTCGTTTACGGGGACTATTCCCAAAGAGCTAGGCAATTTGACTAAGTTGATTTCCCTAAATCTGGCCGCGCCCAATCCATGCTCGGAGTTATGGTTCCCCCAGTACTACCCTGAAGCGTGTAACTCACTTACAGGGAGTATTCCGAAAGAGTTGGGGAAACTTACAAGTTTAAAAACCCTCATTCTCACCGCTAATCGTCTTAGCGGATCCATTCCAAAAGAGCTGGGCAATTTGACTAACCTTAATCAGTTATGGTTGGAATGGAACATGCTTTCTGGCCCGATTCCAACTGAATTTAGCGGCCTGATAAACCTTACATCGCTTTTTCTTACCGAAAACTCATTAGAAGGAGATATGACCGAGCTGTTGAAAAGCATGACGAAACTTACTTCGTTAAAGTTAAGGCGTAGTGGTCTTTCAGGGTTTGTTCCAAAAGCTGTTTACGAGAAGGGTGATCTCAATGCGGTTCAACAAGGCTTCAGGCCGTGGTTGGGCTTACTACATAATCAACACTACATAGAGGATATCGATCAAGATGGCATCGATGACAGTATCGATAAGGATTTAGCATCTTCAGCGCCAATTAAGGTAATTACCACGCCAGACTATTCGATATCAATTTTAGGAAGTGGCAGAGTGGTTAATTTAGTTTCTAATTCTACTTATGCAAATGACTTCAAGGATTTTGTTTCTGGTCCAAAACCTACTTCCTCTGATATTAAAAGAATCACAAAAATCCTTTATGAAAATTTTGAAGATGAATTTGATTTCATTCAGATCGTTCCTAGCTGTGTTGATCCGGGCAAGTGCATTACTGATAAAGGCAATGCCTATGGAATAAATTTTTCAGTAAAAAATGATGTTAAAGGAACAGGGGGTGACCTGTTAGATCTCAGTGAAGAATATGGTTCGGGCGGTAAATTAAAGTCTGTCAGTTATTTCCCCCATATGAACGGAGTAAATCAAGCTCCGTCACTCCATGAATTCATGCACACTTGGGCAAATAGGTTAACGATGCTTGATCCATTGCGGGGCACACCGATAAAAGGATCAGATAATTTTTTCTGTCGCGGGCACTGGGGCTGGAGTAATGCTGGAGGCCAATTAGGCGGCTGGAGGCCGCACTCTCTCAAGATGCTTAGTGATGGGAGCTACCAAGCGAAAGGTACAAATACAGCTATGGTAGAGCGAGATCTCCTACTGCGAAAAAATAAGAATCTACCGGAAGTATTTTGGAATAACTACGCCGAGAATCATTTCGGCGATTATGCTCAAGGTGATAATGAGGCTCCTTATGGAAATTTGGAGCTTTACATGATGGGTCTAATTGGTGCTGATGAGATTGGGCACGATGTCAAAATAGCGCAAGATTTCAGTTGGAAAGACAAACAGAAAGGAATTTTTAATGCTACTGCTATTAACACGCTAACAATCGAGCATATTATTGCTAAAGAGGGGCCTAGGATTCCTTCTCATGAGGATTCGCAAAAAGCTTTTCGAACTATGTATGTCATTGTATCTGACAGACCCTTGGAGCTTAATGAGTGGGGTTATATTGACAAGGAAATTTATAATTTCCAACTCCAAGGAGATAATGGGTATCCAGATTATAATTTCTGGGAGGCGACTCAAGGCAAGGCTACAATGACTTACGATAGCGCAGAGAAGTTTCTTAAAAAAGAAACTGCCGGGACGAAGGTAAACGATGCTTCGAACGATTCCGCCGCTGGAGTTGATGATTTAGGAAAAAATTTGGAATGGCCATCGCCCTATAATGGTGTGACACCTGACAAAAAATTTGAACTGTCGTTTAATAATATAGGCGTCTTTAGTTCGAGTGATGCAACAATCTATTCGTGCTTAAGGCTATTCACTGATGGACTTTTAAGCTCATCTAACGGCATCAGTCAGTTTGATATAGGCTTACAGGTAGTATCTCTTGCTGATACGACTGTGCAGATAACTAAATCAAGAGAGTTTAATGCGACTGGTGCACTTAACGAAAATGCTCAGCCACCTGATTGCAGTGGTCAGTTTGAAACAACGACAAGTTTTTATACCGATATAATTCAAGTTAATAGTAGCGTTCTCGAAACAGTATGGAGTCTAATTGATTCCACTAAATTAATTCTTAAGCTGGTAAGCTCTAAGGAGCTGACTGCTAATTAGCGGATGACCATTTGCCAAAATTTGGTCCAAGAAACCTACCCACCCCTTCTATACATAAAGGCTACCTAACAGACCCCACCCCGGGGTACCCCCCCCCGATACACAGGAAGGAATCCCAACATCAATATACATACTAATCTGTCTGAAGGATGTGATACTTTCATTAATTGTTATAATACCAACCTAGGTTTACAAAAGGCGATTCGTTAAACCCTGACTGATGTTGAAGATAAAACAATACAATTGATCTTCTAAGTTAGCTCCTGATCGCTTAATCCGACCGTCCCTACAAAATAGCGAGAAAAAAATGCATGCCAACTACTCAATCCGATCACTTTTAATCGCACTGCTCGTTACTGGAACTCTGCTGGGCTGCTCGCCTGAAGAACAAGTCACGGAAGTCAGTCAAGAGCTCAACCGCGATGACTACATGTCGAGCGAGCTGCGCGCCAGAGTGGAGGCACTAAAAAGCGCCGTGGCAACCGATGCAACTACTGAAAACACCATCGCTGAACGAGCCGGTTTGTTAGCCGACTGGGTAGATGCTTATGCCCTGGCGGGTGGAGAGGTCGGCGTAGATGCAACGCGAATTCGTTTGCAGTCTACTTTGCCTCCTCGCGGCAGACAAGCCGAGACCCAGAGCCGTAACGTGGATCGATTCGTGCGGGAGTTTATTCTGCGGGATGAGGATGGTGCTCTAGGCTTGCTCAGATCGGACAATTTCGGGCCGTTTGTTGCTGGCACTATGGACACTCTGAGTCAGACCTGGCGGGTCGGCACCCGACCCATGGCGATTGGCGGAGGCTTTTGGGTAGCACGGCATTTCTCAGCAAATTTCGGTATGTTCCAGTATGAGGATCCATCTGCGGCCGGTTATATCTCAATCGAAACAACCGATGATGATGCGGTTTTCGAACCGGAAACGATTATGGCATCCGGTCCCCATGGTGGCTTTCGTTCCCCGCAGCCGGCTATCGCTTTTCGTCTTGTTGAAGGGGATCTTGACAAAGGATCAAGTGTCACTATTACCTATGGAGACCAACGCCAGGGCGGTCCGGGTATTCGTCTACCCACATTCGAGAGTGAACGTATGCCACTGCCACTCTATGTTGACCTGGACGGCTCCAGCGAATGGCGCTCACTGCCCATCACTCCTTTCGTGGTCATTGGTGGCGAAGCGGATGGTGTGCATGGCTTCGGACCTAGCATCGTAGAACCCGGCGAGATTTTCGAGTTATCGATACGCGCGCAAGACCAATTTTTCAATCGTGCTACCGATGCAATCCCAGCATTTGAAGTTTTAGTTGATGAAGAAGTGGTAGCCACCACAGCCGGAAGCGATGCCATAACCGTATTGGATTTGAGTGTGACTGAACCTGGCCCCCATTGGATTTCATTACGCAGTATCGACGGCCGAATCACTGGTATCGGCAATCCAATTTTGGTTGAAGATGATCCTGAGTATCGAATTTATTGGGGTGATACCCATGGTCACTCGGGTTATTCAGAAGGCATCGGTACCGTGGACTACTTTATGCGATTCGCTCGCGATGATGCTCGCCTGGATTTTGTCACTCACTCAGAACATGATGTCTGGCTTGATGCCGGAGAATGGGAGCTGATTCGCAAGACCAGCGCCGAATACGATGAACCGGGTAAGTTCATACCCTACCTGGGTTGGGAATGGACCCGACACACTCGCTTTGGTGGGCATCATAATGTTCTGTTTCGCGAGATCAAGGATCAGATGCCAGTCTCGGGGCTGAGTTATCCCAGACTGTCAGCGCTCTATGCAGAATTGCATGAACGCTATGACGCAGACAACGTCGTGGTGATTCCCCATGCGCATAATCCCGGCGATTTCCGACAGTCTGATCCGCAACTCGAACCCATCATCGAGATAATGTCGATGCACGGTTCATTTCAGTGGTTCATGCAGAGTTATCTGTCACATGGTCATGAAGTTGGTGTGGTTGCGGCTTCTGACGACCACCTCTCTCGTCCGGGTTACTCGGCGCCCAACAGGGACTCTCTGGCACAACGTGGAGGCTTGGGTGCAGTGCTGGCGCCAGAGCGTTCAAGAGATGCGATCTTTGACGGCATGAAAGCCAAGCGCACTTACGCCACAACGGGTGACCGTATCATTCTGAAGATGGATGTGAATGGTACTACCATGGGTCAGCGAGGCAGCTACAGTGAGACTCGAATCATTAGTGGTCGCGCTATTGGCACTGGCCCTATCAAGTCGGTGCAACTGTACAAAAATGATGAACAAATATGGCAGCAGGAATATCTTTTAGAAGATTCTCTAGGCAGTGAACAGGAATTGTTATTAAGTTTTACCTCCGATCCTACACCTCATTTTAACGGTGATGCACCTCGTGGATGGCGACATTGGCGCGGAGAAATGACAGTGACTGGAGCTGAACTGAAGACTGCAACTGCTATGGATTTTGTAAACCCTGCCACTCAAGCAATAGCTAGCGTTGGCAACACGGTTCGCTTCAGCACGCACACCCGCGGCGATACCAGTTCTATTCGGCTTAGTCTGTCAGATGTGCAAGCAAACGCTACCATTACACTAAACCTTGAAGAAACAACTGAGACTGGATCGGCACCACCTTTCTATCGCGCCCATGCCACCATCTCAGCCACCCAAGTTGAAATTTCACTTAGTGATATAGTCGATGGTCGGTTAACACGAAATATTCCACAGGCAGACTATCCCGACGACAATATCACCATCCGCCGGGTCATCAATGGAGGCACACGCGATGTGAACTTTACATTCACTGATACCGATAATCCGGATCAGGGTGACTACTATTATTTCAAGGTTGAACAGGACAATGATGCAGTTGCCTGGTCGAGTCCGGTCTGGGTGGGAGGTTACGCTTCCCAATAGCGAACAAGTACGTCTCTTTATGGCCTATATTTATTGGTGAATTTAAAAAAATGGGCTATCTCTCCAGCCACTAGTGACATTCAACAGAGTACGACCACTATATAAAGGCTACCTAACAGACCCCACCCCCGGGGTACTCCCCACTTTCCCAAGTAGGTTCCATCTGAGCGTATTACATATTATTCTGGACGAACGGTTAGTTAATATTGAGAGCTACTATTAAGCCACTCATCCATTCAGCCTTATTCGCTCTGCTAATCTCACTAGCAGGAGCAACCTATGGTCAGGTTCCGCAGATTGAGCGTGAAGCCTTGATTGCGCTGTATAACTCAACTGATGGGGCTAACTGGACGGACAATACCGGTTGGTTGGGAGCTGCTGGTACTGAGTGTGATTGGCATGGAGTGGCTTGTGCAAGCGGGTCGGTGGGAAGGCTTGATTATTGGAAAAATGGATTAGTGGGAACTATTCCAAAGGAGCTCGGCGACCTATCAAATCTTGTCTACATGCACCTTGGACAGAACGAGCTAAGTGGGACCATTCCAAAAGAAATAGGCAATCTA
>CACAEJ010000021.1 GCA_902531515.1 uncultured Pseudohongiella sp. | reverse complement strand
TCATAATTTCTGTGTCGTTGAACTAGGTGGTTTTTATTTGGATGTGATAAAAGATCGTCAATACACGTCTAAGATAGACAGTCTTGCACGGAGATCAACTCAAACTGCGATGTTTCATATTCTTGAGATGATTAGTAGGTTAATTGCGCCAATTATCAGTTTTACTGCAGATGAAATTTGGGAAAATATCCCAGGTGATAGGGCAGATTCGGTGTTCCTCACAAACTTTTCGGATGCGGTCGAGGAATTTCCCGAGTTAAGCCAACTAGATGATCAATACTGGTCGGTTCTGATGGAGGTGAAGTCTGCTGTTAACAAGGAGTTGGAGAATAAACGTTCTGAAAAGGCAATTGGATCGGGTTTAGGCGCTGAAGTAGAATTATTCTGTGATGCAAAGTTGATGACCGAATTGAGGCGACTGGAAGAGGAATTGCGATTTGTTTTGATTGTGTCGAAGGCGTCTGTTTACGATATTGATCAAGCAGATTCTGCAGCCATACCAACTGACATCTCTGGGTTAAAGATTCGCGTTGAAGCATCGAAATTCAAAAAGTGTGATCGATGTTGGCATCATCATGTCAGTGTTGGCAAGAACAGTGATCACCCTTTGCTTTGTGAGCGTTGTATAACCAATGTTGATGGTAAAGGCGAATCACGTAGATTTGCTTAAATTAGATTGGTGATTTAATGGTCGATCTTAATAAAAAAGTTTGTAACGATTCTCGGGTAACCCTGTATTTTTCATTGTCGCTTCTGGATGACCAGATGATAGACTCTAATTTTGAAAAGGAGCCTGCAAACTTTAAAATTGGCGATGGTAGTATGCTGCCAGAGTTTGAAAACCTGCTGTTAGGTGAACATGAGGGCGCTATTATTGAAAGTACATTGCCAGCCCAGAAAGCTTTTGGAGAGAGGAATCCGGGAAATATTCAGCGTTTTGCTGCTGACAAATTTACCCATTTGATTGAAGATGAAGTTATGCCAACCGAGGCAGGAAGCGTGGTGGTGTTCAAAGATCAGGCTGGATTTGATCTGCCGGGAGTAGTGTCACGAATATCTCAAGACTTCGTGTTTGTGGATTTTAATCACCCGTTATCTGGCAAGGACATTGTCTTTAAGGCACGTATTATCAAAATTGATGAACCAGGTGTCTCACAAATAGAAATAAAATTATAAGAATGATATGACTACGCAAAAATCGAATAGTGCTACTATGTCAATTAAGCTGGCGAATCCGAGAGGATTTTGCGCTGGGGTTGACCGTGCAATAGACATAGTAGATCGCGCGCTTGATATCTTTGGGGCACCAATTTTTGTAAGACACGAAGTCGTGCATAATAAATTCGTGGTAGACAAGCTGCGAGACCGGGGCGCCATATTTGTTGATGAACTATCTAACATTCCATCACAGGACCCGAAGGGGAAACCTTCTGTAGTTATATTTAGCGCCCATGGTGTCTCAAGAGATGTGAAAAATGAAGCTATCACTCGGGGGTTTAAAGTCTTCGATGCAACATGTCCCTTGGTAACTAAAGTCCATCTTGAAGTGGCAAAATATAGTCATTCTGGTCAAGAGTGCATTTTAATTGGGCATCAGTTCCATCCTGAAGTCGAAGGGACGATGGGCCAGTATGACGATAGTAAAGGTGGTAATATTTATTTGGTAGAGTCAGTACAAGACGTCGCAAAATTAGAGGTTAGGGATCCTCAACTGCTGTCCTATGTCACCCAAACCACCCTATCGATGGATGACACGGGTAGAATTATTGAGGCACTAAAAGAACGCTTTCCTTCAATAACGGGGCCACGAAAGAAAGATATCTGTTATGCAACCCAAAATCGTCAAGATGCAGTTAAGCAATTAGCGTTGGAGTGCGATTTGCTGCTTGTTGTTGGCTCCCCTAATAGTTCAAACTCAAATCGGTTGAAAGAGTTGGCTGAGAGATTGGGTTGTTCGTCATACTTGATTAATAGTGTCGGTGACATCGAGCCTAAATGGTTTGATGGGAAATCCCAATTTGGGGTCACAGCAGGCGCTTCTGCGCCCGAAATACTCGTGCAACAAGTAGTCACGCACTTGCGGGAGATGTCTCACATAAAACCCGAGGAGTTAGGTGGGGTCGAGGAAAACATTGTTTTCTCAATGCCAAAAGAATTACGTATAGCTTAAGAGGCTTACTTAGATTCTAGCTATTTTAAGTCTTCCAAATTTTGGAGTTGGGCTTCGAACGATTTAAGTGTTGAATCGATCTGATTTTTCTTTTCCTGTTCTTTGGATACGATAGACGCTGGTGCATTGCTTACAAATTTCTTATTGTTGAGCTTTGTTTCCACTACTTTTAGCCTAGACTCTAGCTTATTTATTTCTTTCACAAGACGAGAGCGCTCCGCATCAATATCAATTAAACCTGCCAGCGGGACTAGTATTTCTAGATCATTGAATCGCTGAGTTGCCGAAGCTGGCCCTTTGTCGCTGTCTTCAAGCCAACTGATATCTTTAAGCTTGGCAAGTTTCTTTAGGTAGGGTTTGTGGGTCTCCATTCTATTTTTGTCAGTTATGGTTCCGTTACGTAGTAGTATATTTATACTTTTAGCTGGAGAAATATCCATTTCACCTCTTATATTTCTAATTGAAATAATTATGCCTTTCAACCACTCGATATGTTTTTCGGCTTCTTCATCAGTATTTGTTTGATCATAGGTTGGATAAGATTCCAACATAATACTGTCTTTATTTATACCAATTAGAGGTGCAATTTTCTGCCAAACTTCCTCAGTTAGAAAGGGCATAAAGGGGTGAAGCAAGCGTAATGATTTTTCAAGGACTGAAACAAGCACATACCGCGTTGCTTGAGCCTCCTCAGGATTATTTTCCTCTTCCCAAAGGGTTGGTTTAGACAACTCGACATACCAATCGCAATACTCGTTCCATATGAATTCATACAACTGCTGTGAGGCTAGGTCAAGACGATAATTTTCCATTGCTAACTCTAACTGCTCAACCGCTCTTTCAAAACGGCTTATTATCCAACGGTCGGAAATCGACAGCTTCTCGGAGTCTAAAGATTTTACTAGTTGTTTATTTTCAGAATTCATCAGCACATATCGTGCTGCGTTCCAAATCTTATTGCAGAAGTTTCTGAATCCTTCCGTTCTGCCGAGGTCAAATTTAATATCGCGACCGGTCGAAGCTAGTGAATAAAAGGTAAATCGCAAGGCGTCAGTGCCATAGCCAGTAATGCCGTCGGGGAAAGATTCGCGAGTATGTTTTTCAATTTTTTGTTTAAGTTGAGGTTGCATTAAATCGGCGGTTCTCTTGGAGACGAGCGCCTCGAGACTGATACCGTCAATTAAATCTATTGGATCTAAAATATTTCCTTTCGACTTAGACATTTTCTGACCATGCTCGTCCCTGACTAAACCAGTTATATATACCTTGCTGAAAGGCACCTGACTTGTAAATTTCAAGGTCATCATTATCATTCTTGCGACCCAGAAAAATATTATGTCAAAACCAGTTACCAGAACGTTGGTGGGATGAAACCTCTCAAAATAGTCGGGGTTAGTTGGCCAACCCAATGTTGAGAAAGTCCATAAGGCCGAAGAAAACCAAGTATCTAAAACATCTTCGTCTTGGTGCAGCTTTATCTTTTCATCTAGATTGTACTTGCTGCGCACTGATGCTTCGTTAGTCGATGAGTAAATATTTCCTTGCTCATCATACCAAGCTGGAATTCGGTGCCCCCACCATAGTTGACGTGAGATACACCAGTCTTGAATGTCTCGCATCCATGCGAAATAGGTGTTTTCCCAATTTTTCGGCACGAATTCAATATCCCCATCCTCTACAGCTTTGATTGCGGGCTCCGCAAGGGATCGGATAGCAAGGTACCACTGATGCGTTAAGTAGGGTTCGATGATTACACCGCTTCTATCTCCCCGCGGAATTTTCAACTTGTGGGCTTCGATTTTTTCTAACAATCCCAATGACTGCAACTCGTCTACGATGGTCGTTCTGGCTTTGAATCGATCCATTCCCTGATATGTCTCAGGAGCATTTTCACTTATTGTGGCTTCATCCGTGAAGATATTGATCATTTTTAGATTATGCCGTTTCCCGACTTCGTAATCATTAAAGTCATGAGCTGGTGTGATCTTTACGCATCCAGTTCCAAATTTTGGGTCGACATACTCGTCAGCGATTATGGGAATTTTTCTATCACATAGAGGTAATTCAACAAATTTCCCAACTAAATGGAGGTATCGTTCATCACTTGGGTGGACAGCGACGGCAGTATCGCCAAGCATAGTCTCAGGACGGGTGGTTGCTATTACAATGGAGCTATTGCCGTCAAGGGTCTTCTCGTTATCTGCGAGAGGATATCGGAAATGCCATAAGGAACCATCTTCTTCTTCGGAGATGACCTCTAAATCTGATATTGCAGTTTGGAGTTTTGGGTCCCAGTTAACCAAGCGGTTACCCCTATAAATGAGACCTTCATCAAATAGATCAATGAATACTTTTTGAACCACCTCAGATAGTTCCTGATCCATTGTGAAGCGTTCTCTGGACCAGTCTAGTGACGAACCCATGCGTCGCAGTTGTTGGGTAATTATGCTGCCAGACTCTTCTTTCCACTCCCAAACTTTTTCAACAAACGCGGTTCGTCCTATCGCTTGGCGATTACTTCCCTTTGCATTCAATTGACGCTCGACTACCATTTGAGTCGCGATGCCGGCATGATCCGTGCCTACTTGCCAAAGTGTTTTTTTCCCCAGCATTCTCTGGTGACGAATTAAGGCATCCATGATGGCATGCTGGAAACCGTGTCCCATATGGAGTCTGCCCGTCACATTGGGAGGGGGTATGGCAATGCAATATGTGTCGCCGCTGCCTTGGGGCTTAAAATATCCGTTATCTTCCCAAGTTTTATACCAGCGATCTTCTAATTCTTGTGGTTTATAGGTTTTGTCCATCAATCGATCGAACCAAGCAGGGTAAAAATAAAGTCGCGATTATACATTAAGGGTTTAACTAATTCTTGAATCACAAGTATATTTCGTGTTTTGCAATTTTAAGTTTGCTTAACACTAGGATAATTTTAATCTGGGTTATGATTTTTGTTGGCTTAGGTATTCAACTAATAGAGAAACAGGCCTTCCAGTCGCACCTTTTTGTGCCCCTGATAGCCACGCTGACCCTGCGATATCTAGATGAGCCCACTTTTGTTTCTCAGTAAACCTTGACAAGAAACAAGCAGCGGTAATTGTTCCGGCTCGTGGTCCCCCGATATTTGCAATATCTGCAAAGTTGCTCTTTAAAAGGGGCTGATATTCATCCCAAAGAGGCAGTTGCCATGCCCTGTCTAGACATTGTTCGCCGCAGTTCAGAATCGCGTTTGCTAAAGGTTGGTCGTTACTTAACAATGCATTTGCATGTGAGCCAAAAGTCGCAACAGCCGCGCCAGTCAGAGTCGCGATATCTATTATGGTTCTCGGTTTGAATCTTTCTACATAAGTCAGTGCATCGCACAAAACTAGCCTTCCTTCCGCATCCGTATTGAGAATTTCCACAGTCTTACCGGACATAGTAGTTACTACATCTCCAGGTTTGGTGGCCTTGCTACCGGGCATATTTTCTGCGGCAGCAACTAATCCCACTACGTTGATTGGTAATTTTAGTTCAGCAATACAACCCATTGTTGCGATAACGCTGGCGGCTCCGCACATATCGAATTTCATTTCGTCCATACCACCACTGGATTTCAGACTAATTCCTCCCGTGTCAAAAGTGATGCCTTTTCCGACAATAGCGTAAGGTTTGCTATCAGATTTTGTGCCTTGGTATTGAATCACAATTAGTTTCGCTTCTTCAGCTGAGCCGGCAGAAACTGATAGCAAAGAACCCATCCCTAATCTGGTCATCTGCTTCTCACTTAATACTTTAGAAGAGATTTTTCGATGCTTAAAAGCAAGATCATTGGCTTGTTGCGCTAAATACGTGGGAGTACAAATATTTCCAGGTAAATTTCCGAGTTCTCTTGCTTGGTTTATAGCTCTTCCAATTGCTTGACCTCGTTTTAATGAAGCCTCCAATCCTTTCTTTTGACGCCGAGGCTCCTGCGAAATAGAAATCCCCTTGATAGCCCAAGGTTTTACCTTTTTGCTTTTTGTCTTGTCATAGCTATATCCAGTAACCTCTGCTTCCTGAGATATCCTAGCGGCAAACCAATGTTTATCCCTGTCATAAGGTTCGCAGCTGCTCAAGCAAAGGTGTATTGACGAAGCTCCTATTTTACGGCAGCTTTTAAATATTGATTCGATGAGTTTTTTTGCAGAAGAGGCGTTAAATTTTTTTCTATCGCCTGCGCCTGCTAGAAGAATTCGTTTTGCGGACACGTTAGGGGGACGATATACGAGCAGTGTATCTCCAAGATTTCCGATAGCATCGCCGGAATTGACCAAGCCACTAATTAACTTTTTTGTCTTGATGTCTAAAATTTTCGCTTCATCAGATAAGCTGCCATTGCGCCAGATTGAGACCACTATGCATTCTGTAACGATTTTTTCGGGAGAGCCTCCCTTTACCGAATATCTCATAAACTACCTTAATCTACTCTCATTTTCGGCACTTTTCGCCGATTTCTATTTGAAAGGGATAATCCTAAATTTATTCGATCAGTTAAGCAACAACGATTAATTATCGACTACTTTTAGTTAGCCAGTGGGAAGAAGGTACGAATTTCTAGACTGATTTAATCTGTTTGATTAATTAATTGAACCATTCTAAATACTGGTTGTCACAAAGTCATGCTAATAACAATTATCGACCCCCGTGGAGGAGACTATGACTCGCCTACATGTTGCCGTTCCAGAGGAATTCTTGTTTCGCATGGAGCGGACGGTTGGTCTTAGTGATATTAACTATGCAAAACACTTAGATAGTGTATCGATGGTGAAAATTCTTCACGAAGCTCGCTTACAGTTTTTAGCAAGTTTAGGATTTACCGAAGCGAATGTTTATGGCTTAGGTCTGGTCGTAACAGATCTTTCGGTTGATTATATCTCTGAATCTTTCGCAAACGATCGACTAACTATTGACGTTGGTGTTTCAAAATTCACTCGTCATGGATTTGACATAGGGATTAAGGTATCAAACGAAGCCCTAGATACCGTTGTTTGTAATGGAAATTTTGGATTAGTCTTTTTCGATTTTGATAAGCATCATTTAGCCAAGGTACCTGCCGGATTCGAGGAGATGCTGGGCAGCTCTAACTTGCAGCAAAAATTTAAAGCGAGAGTTGCATGACTGGATAGAAAAATAGAACTTCACTCACTTTTATCTCAATATTCTAGTAAACTTCTCTGAACCAAAAATTTAAGGTTGGTTCTTTTGATAATTTTTCGGTATCTCAGCCAGCAAATACTGCAAGTGACCGTCATTGTCTCACTAATCCTTCTCGCAGTTGGTTTAATTAGTCGATTCATACAGTACCTGGGTCAGGCAGTTTCAGGGGAGCTGGCATCAGATGTTCTTCTACTTTTGATGTTTTATCGGTTACCCGATTTTTTAGTAGTAATCGTGCCTTTGGCTTTTCTTTTAAGTATTTTGCTAGTCTACGGCAGAATGAATGAGGACAACGAGATTGTTGTGTTAGTGAATTCTGGTGTAGGTGAGGCCCGATTGCTGAGCTTTACATTTTTAATTTCTTTAATAGTTGTTGTATTCATGGGAATAGTTAGCTTAAGCCTTGCCCCATGGGGAGTCAGGAATGTCGAAGAGATACGTTTGAATCAAGAGCAGCTCACTGAGCTTGATTTAATGGTTGCAGGGCAGTTTCAGGCATTCGGCGAAGGAACTCGGGCGACCTACACGGAAGATATTACGCTTGAGGAAGGTATTGGTAGAAGACTTGAAAATGTGTTTGTTGCGCTGAGCCAGAGCACCGTTCAAGATGATTCGGATCAAGGCGGTGTTGTCAGAGCTGCACCGCGTGTAATTCTAGCGCAAGTCGCTAGACCTTTCATTGATGATCAAACGGGTGCGCGTTTGATGCGTATGGAGAACGTACTTCAGTATGACGGGGAGCCGGGGATGGCAGATTTTTCAATGGCCCAATTTGATGTTTACTCTGTGCTTCTTCCGGAACCAACAGCAATTGAGCCCAGTCTAGAGGAAGGATCTGTCAAGACTTTCATGTTAATAGGAGCGAATTCAACGGTATATCAAGCAGAACTCCAGTGGCGTGTCTCGGTTATGCTTATAGTACCTATTCTTACATTAATTGCCGTTCCCTTGAGTAGGGTGCAACCTAGACAAGGGCGTTATAGCAGATTAATTCCGGCTGTGATGTTATACGCGAGCTATTTTTTCTTGTTGCAGTTTACTCGCGATGGTGTGGCTGACGGTTCGCTTAGTTCTACAATTGGTCTTTGGTCGGTTCATCTGCTATTTGGAATGATCGGTGTCGCTCTTTATTCTTTTCGAAATTTTGATCCCTCTCGACTGCAAAGGATTAGCATTGGTTCTTCTAGATAATTATATCCGCAATACGATATTAGTCTCGATGTTGGTCGTAATAAGCATGCTAACGACACTGGATATTATCTTTAGTTTACTTGATCAAATGGCCGACACTGATGAATACTTCAGCGCTCTCAACGCTGTTACCTTTGTGTTTCTAACAACGCCAACTGCAGTTTATGAAATGATACCTTTTGGTGCGCTTGGTGGAGCGTTAATTGGGTTGGGGGTAATTTCATCGAATAATGAGCTCGTGGTAATGCAGTCTGCCGGGGTAAGTGTCTTTCGAATAGTTCTTTCGGTTTTAAAACCTACTTTGTTGGTCATGCTGTTGAGTTTAATGATTGGAGAATTTCTTTCGCCGCCTCTTGAACAATATGCTCAAAGCAATAAAGCAATTCAACAGAGTGGAGCCTCGTCGATCAGCCCTGAGCGAGGTGTTTGGCAAAGAGTTGATAATGAATTCATTCATATCAATGCAATCGCTCCTGAAGGTATCCAGCTATACGGAGTTAGTCGTTACGTTATTAATGACGAAGGCCAGGTCTCTCTGACAAGTTTCGCAGAATCTGCTAAGTATATAGAAAAAGATAGAAATTCTTACTGGGAGCTGGAAAGCGTTAGAGAAAGTATTTTTAGAGGGGCGGAAATAACGGCTAGGCAATATTCGCGGCAAGATTGGAATATATCATTATCTCCTGAATTACTTAGCGTACTTCTGGTTGATCCAGACGAGCATTCCATTTCGGGACTCTATAGTTTTGCAGAATATTTCGAAGATCAAGGATTAGATGGCGACGTCTATCTCATGGCATTCTGGAAAAAACTGTTGCAGCCTCTTGCAACCCTGGCCTTGGTTATTCTTGCCAGTTCGGCTGTGTTTGGCCCGTTGAGGCAAGTTACGGTAGGGTCGCGCATAGTCTGCTCACTTGGGATTGCTTTGATTTTCACGATATCGCAGCGCATGCTAGAGCCTGCAAGCTTACTTTACGGTTTTAATCCACTACTAGCAGTTATATCTCCGATATTTCTGTGTGGTGTCTTTGGAATTTATTTGTTGAGGCGTGTCCGATAATAGAATATATCGGATTGATTCAAGCTCTAGAAAGGTCGCTCGGATTTTGGAATCAATATTACTTTTGTTCCTGATAATTTATCGTGAAGCGTATCGCCATTTCTATCTATGTATAGCCAGAGGTAACCGAATCCCAATAAAAGGAATGAAGGCCATGATACAAGCCACCTTACCAAGACTTGCTTGGTTTTGAGGCTGTTACCGCTTGTTGTTTCGAGTCGAAGTCTCCACGCTAACATGCCAAGGGTTTGCCCGCTTTTGAGCCAAAACCAGCAGTAAAAAGAAACGCAGCTAAAAATCATTAATGAGAATAGTAAATTAGATAAGTATGGATTTGTTTCCAATTGGTCATCGGTGATTTGCGTGTGTCCAATACCGGTAAATAACTGGAATATAAATCCTAGAAGCATCCAAATGGCAAAAACAAGAAAACTATCATATAGTAACGCAGCCATACGCCTCACCAGACCTGCGCGTGGCAGAGCTAGTTTGTCGAACTCACCGGTAATCTTACTCAAGAGTTACGATAGCTCTTTAACCGCTTGAATTAAATCACTGGCGGCTTTTTGGCCATCACCGAATAACATTTTGGTGTTGTCAGCAAAAAATAGGGGGTTTTCAACACCGGAGAACCCGGCTCCTCTGCCTCGCTTGATTACGATAACGTTGTCAGAATCAATGGCATCCAAAATTGGCATTCCATAAAGAGGGCTGCTGCTATCTGTCTTCGCCGAAGGATTAACCACATCATTTGCGCCAATTACCAGAGCAACTGTGGTCGTCTTAAAGTCCGCATTGATGTCTTCCATGTCGTATATCATATCGTAAGGAACTCCTGCTTCGGCGAGCAAAACATTCATATGTCCAGGCATTCGTCCTGCAACAGGATGTATTGCAAACTTGACGGATACGCCTTTATCGCTCAGCAGCTGAGTTAGTTCATAGATTTTATGTTGTGCTTGCGCTACCGCCATTCCATAACCAGGGATAATGACTACTTGGCTCGCGAATGCCATTAAAATTCCGGCATCCTGCGCTTGAATCTCCTTCATTTCGCCTTGTGCAGTCTCGCTTGACGTGCCTGTGTCAGTGCCTACTCCAGCAAAAAATACATTACTGACGGACCTGTTCATCGCAACAGCCATCAAGTGCGTTAATAGTGAGCCAGCCGAGCCTACAACTATCCCTGCGATAATCATCGCAGCGTTTCCTAAAACGTATCCTTCAAAGCCTACAGCTAGCCCTGTTAAAGCGTTAAACAAAGAAATTATCACTGGCATGTCTGCCCCGCCGACCGGTATGGTAATAAATATACCTAGTACAAGTGCTAGCGCGAAGAAGACTACGATTGGCATCAAGTCTGAGCTAAAGTAAATACTAATGGCGAAACCGATAGTTGCAACGGTTATTAATGCATTCACAAGGTGCTGAGCCGGAAGTAACTTACTGCGATTGAGGCGGCCGTCAAGCTTAGCCCAGGCTATGATACTTCCGCTAAACGAAATTGTGCCAATGATAGCCCCAAGAATTCCAAGAATGGCCACATCAGCCCCCAGCTCATTTGCAACACTTGTAGACTTTGCTGATGCGTCAGATGTTGCTTTGAGCAACTCCACTGCCGCTATTGTGGCGGCAGCTCCACCGCCCATCCCGTTGTACATAGCAATCATTTGGGGCATATCGGTAATTGCAACTCGCTTCCCACTCCACCAAGCGTAACCACCTCCTAATGCGATAGCTAAGATAATTAGGAATACATTCGTAACTGCCTGGTCCGTGCCAATTATTTGTGGAGCTAAAAACGTTACAAGCGTGGCTAAAACCATAGCGGCTCCAGCCCATACAATGCCCCGTCTTGCTGTTACCGGAGAACTCATTTGTTTCAGACCGACAATGAAGATGACTGCAACAATAAAATAAGACGCTTGGATAAGTGCTTCCATTGTTTACCCCTCGCTACTTTCTTTATTGCTGGACTTGAACATTTCTAACATTCGCTCTGTCACTACATACCCACCGACGGCATTTCCAGCGCCGAGTAAAACCGCTAAAAAACCGATGACTTGCTGTGTTGTGTTCTCAGCTATGCCCAAGGCGATCATTGCGCCTACTAGCACAATACCATGAACGAAGTTAGAGCCGGACATCAAAGGGGTATGCAAAATTACTGGCACTTTGCTGATGATTTCATAGCCAGTAAAACCGGCTAGCATGAATATGTAGAGAGCGGCTAGACCTTCAATCATGATGAAGCTCCTGTGATTTGTTCTTTGATTTTTGGGTGGTAAATTTCTCCACCATGGGTGATCAAGCTTTCGTTTATAATCTCATCTTCGAGGTCTATGTTGATTCCTCCCTCGTTAATTAAAAGTTCGAGGAAATTTTGAAGATTTTTGGAATAAAGTTCACTCGCATGATTCCCCACCATACTCGGAACATTTTCGGGTCCATATATTTTTATACCCTTGTAGGTGATGGTCTTTCCTATCTCAGTTAATTCACAATTCCCACCGCCTTCAGCCGCGAGATCGATTATTACCGAACCACCTCGCATACCTTCAACCATTTGGGTGCTGATGATTCTTGGAGAGGGTCGCCCTGGGATCGCCGCCGTGCTCACTATTAAATCCGCTGCGGCGACATGGCGTGCGAGGATGCCTTGCTGTTGCTGTTTCTCGTCTTCCGTTAGCTCGCGAGCATAACCTCCGCTTCCC
Organism: uncultured Pseudohongiella sp.; assembly: GCA_902531515.1. Classification (GTDB taxonomy): domain Bacteria; phylum Pseudomonadota; class Gammaproteobacteria; order Pseudomonadales; family Pseudohongiellaceae; genus UBA9145. Next base: position 11,017 of record CACAEJ010000021.1, on the reverse strand, counting down.
TCTGCCTTAATTTCTATTTCAACAAATTTCGCGCCTAGTGACTCGACTTGTTCTTTAGTGTCAGCACGGACATCATATCCTTCAACAATTGCTCCAAGTCTTCGAGCAGTCGCTATTGCTTGGAGTCCCGCAACCCCTGCGCCTATGACAAGGCATTTAGACGGGCGAATTGTGCCGGCGGCAGTTGTTAGCATCGGAAGGAATTTACCGAGTATGTTGCTTCCTATCAGCACCGCTTTGTAGCCAGCAATGGATGCCTGTGAAGAAAGAGCATCCATTGCCTGAGCTCGAGAAATCCTTGGGATCATCTCGACGGAAAAGGCGCTGATTTTCCGCGCGTTTAGCTGACTAAATCTTTCCATATTTGAGTGAGGGTCTAGATAGCCAATTAAGATTGACCCTTCTCTAATTTGAGAAACCTGCTCCTCTGTCGGAGGATTAACCATTAAGGTTATATCTGCGGATCCGAGTAATCGAGCGGAGTCTGGGATTATATTTGCGTTTTCATAATCTTGATCGGTATAGCCTACTAGCTCGCCGGCCCCAGCTTGGACGTTTATGCTCAAACCAGCTTTGGCTAATCTGTTGACAATGTCTGGAACGAGTGCCACCCGTTGCTCATCTTTGCGAACTTCTTTTGGTACACAAATCTGTATTGCCATACTTTCCCTCAGTATTTCAATTCTTTCGTGGAGCGCCCAGTATATAACGATAGAAGTATGGTTTCAGGTCAAAGTGTATAAATAAGGAAATTTTTGTTACTCGGCCACGAGGGTTTTTGATAATATCTGACACCGCTTTAATTCAATTGTCGCTCGGATGCGTCAAGCTAGGAAAATTCGATGACTGATAACAAGGCCAACCGTCATATCAGACTGCTGGACACTACTCTGCGTGATGGCGAGCAAACGCAGGGAGTTTCTTTTTCGGTAAATGAAAAGGTAAGTATCGCTCAGGCGCTTCTCCAATCGTTAAAAGTTGATCGTATTGAGGTTGCTTCGGCATGTGTTTCTGATGGGGAGCAACAAGCGGTTGCGAAAATTTGTCAATGGGCCAAAGGAGAAGGTTTGGTTGATAAGATTGAGATTCTGGGTTTTGTTGATTACAGACGCAGTGTTGATTGGATTATAAAAGCCGGTGGTACTGTGATCAATTTGTTAGCTAAAGGTAGTGAAAAGCACTGCCGCGAACAACTGGGTAAGAATCTTACGAGTCACATTAATGACATAGAACGAACTGTAGAGTATGGCAAAGAAAAAGGGCTGCGCGTAAATATGTACCTCGAGGATTGGTCTAGCGGATACTGTGACAGCAAGGACTATGTCTTTGGTTTAATTTCCGGCACTCAACATTTGGGTATTAGTCATTATCTTTTGCCAGATACTTTGGGACTCCTCTCTCCAAGTGAAGTATTTGATTCTCTGACCGAGATGAAGAAGCACTTTCCAGAAGAAGAATTTGATTTTCATCCCCACAATGACTACGGACTGGCGACTGCGAATGCGGTGGCTGCGATTGAGGCGGGCATAAATAACATTCACTGCACCGTGAATTGTCTGGGTGAACGAGCAGGCAACTCTTCATTAGCTGAGGTTGCTGTTGTTGTGAGAGATAAACTGGGTATAGATTTATCTATCGACGAAACACAAATTACACTTCTTAGTCGCATGGTGGAAAATTTCTCGGGTAAATGGATATCCGCGAACAGTCCGATTGTTGGTGCCGATGTTTTTACTCAGACAGCAGGCATACATGCAGATGGAGATCAGAAGGGCGACCTTTATGTATCTAAGCTTACTCCCGAAAGATTCGACCGCAAGCGCAAGTACGCACTCGGCAAAATGAGCGGGAAGGCATCGATTGCAAATAATCTCGAGGAGCTTGGCATTTCATTGTCAAAGGAGGATCAAGTGAAGGTCTTGCAGCGGGTAGTGGCCCTTGGAGATTCAAAGCATTTGATCACAGCGGAAGATCTTCCATTTATCATTGCAGATGTTATGGAGAGCAAAGAATATAAGTATATAGAGCTTCAGCAATGCGACATTAGCACAGGGCTTGATAGAGGTAGCTCCGTATCTTTGATATTAACTATCAATGGAGAGGAGTTTAGTGGGAATGGAATTGGTAATGGTGGGTTTGATGCTTTTATGGATGGAATCACAAAAATCTTGGCTAAAAATGGGTTTTTAATGCCTGTATTGAATGATTATGAAGTCCATATACCCCCGGGAGGAAAAACAGACGCGCTTACGGAATGTATTATCACTTGGCAGTCAGAGGATCGAGAGTTTAAAACCCGAGGTGTGGACTCGAATCAAGTGATGGCAGCAGTGAAAGCCACCACTCGCATGATTAACATGAAAATGCATGCAAACTCTTAGGATAGAGTGCCGGTTAAATTTGATTATGTTTTCTTAAGTTCGGCTAAAACAAGATCGCCAAACTTTTCTGTACTAATCAGCTCAAGATTAGATTCTGGTTTGGAGAGATCTGGTGTAGAGAAACCCAAAGAAAACACGCTTTGCATTGCTTGCCAAACATTCTTGCTTTCTTCATCCATGTTAAAACTCATCTCGAGCATCATTGCTACTGATCCAATCATCGAGTAAGGATTCGCTATGCCTTTGCCTGCTATATCTGGTGCTGAGCCATGCGAAGGTTCGTAGTACGCTTTATTTGGCCCTACGCAGGCTGATGGCATAAGTCCGAGGGAGCCAAGGATACCTCCGCCCTGATCAGATAGTATGTCTCCAAACATATTCTCCATGACCATGACATCAAATTGAGTAGGGTTTAGGCACAAATAGGTTGCAGCGGCATCAACGAGGATGTGAACTACTTCAACATCAGGATAGTCGCTGCCGACCTCCTCTAAAACCTCATTCCATAATACGCTGGATTTAAGTACATTACTCTTATGAATATTGTGGAGTATCTTTTTTCTTTTTCGTGCGGTATCAAACGCAACTTTTGCAATTCGTTTAATTTGATCTTCGTTATACTCTAGGCTCTCATTAACAAAGCGTTTCCCATCTTCATTAATGCCAGTTTCTTTTGCGCCGAAATAAAGTCCTCCGACTAACTCTCTTATCATGATTAAATCGATACCCTTTCCAATTATCTCCGGCTTCAAGGGAGAAAAATGTGCTAAGCCTTGAGGAAGAAATACCGGCCGAAAGTTTGCAAAGGTGTTGTAGCGCTTTCTAAGGGGAAGGAGGGCTCCTCGCTCCGGCTGCATATCAACAGGAATTTTTTTTGAATCTTCATGGTTCAAACCGATCGGGCCCTTCAAGATTGCGTCGGCTTCATCACAAACTCTTTTTGTTTCAGTGGGGAACGGGTGACCATCAGAAAAGTACGCCGCAGCTCCGAAGGTGGCAGATTTCAAGTCAAACTCAATTTCATTCCTCTCGCCGATGAATCTCAGGATTTTTATTGCCTCTCGCATTATCTCGGGGCCAATACCGTCTCCCTCCAACACAGCTATTTTATATGTACTCATACAAAGTTCCTTTCAAATATGACTCAAAAAAATTCAGGCGCGTAATGTATCATGAGGTGATGGAAGTGAACAATTGTGGGTTTAGAGTCGCTTCATATGTTTAGGGGTAGGGGAAATCTCGATACTAGGTTATGATCGTAAGAGAAATTGCCAAAAGCGCTTGTTCGATAATATGAAAAGTTTAAAGATAAAGTTCCTATTAATTCTAGTGGTCGGACAGGTTTGCTTTCATGAAGCAGCTCTGGGCCATCCGCACGGTGACTTAAAAAAAGTAGAAATCAATTATTATGTCACCAAACCACCTGCAGAGTACTCCTCTAGTCTCAATAATGTTGGTAGTTTCAATGCTAGTCAGGGAAAGATATTTACCTGTCTCATACCTTATACCAATGGCGTCCTGTCCCCCATTGATGGTGTGAGTGAATTTTCAATTGCCTTTAATATTATCTCGGGTGCTGACGGTAAAATTGGAGTATCCGAATCAGGAACCTTCAATTCTGCGGGAAACTTAGGCTCTGACGGGGCAAGGTTATCTTGCAGTGGCAGTTACGAGACGACCACGGGAATTTATAAAGACACAATCCTCGTTAATTCAAGTTTAATTGAAACAAGCTTCCAACTGATTGATCCAACAATGCTTGCGTTTAATCTCCTTTCGGCAAAGACACTAGATAAGTCGCCCGCTCTAAGTCCTGTCGAATTTAACCCAAAGAAAAATTCAAAGACTATGGATGTGAAGAATGGGATCACAGTTGTATTCAATAGATCGATATTTCGAGCAGACGGCAAAATTGAATTAATCAATGTGGATTCGGGCGCAGCTGAAGAATTCGACATAAAAGATTCTAAAAAAGTTTCGGTAGACGGAACCAAGTTAGTGCTGAACCCGGAAAAGGCATTGATATCTGATAAGAATTATAGAGTAAGAATTCCAGTTGGTGCGTTAAAAGATAGTGAAGGGAACGGCTTCACCGGGCTTGATAATTATAACTTTAAAACGCAAATTGACATCGCGTTCCTTCTTGTGGGTTACAATAATACGACGCTGTATGAGACAGTTGAGAGTTTTGAGCCTAGCGCTAAAAAGAGTATGTCATTTTTAAGTTCACTCAGTGCCGGACAGATTAGCTCTTACAAGACCTATCGACTTACTAACATCAGTATCAGTGATGCATATGCAAAGTCTCTTGGCCATCTTGAGGCGGTAAATTCTGCGCTCGACGGATGGGGTGTAGATGAGTTAACAAATTATTTTAGGGACAAGATTGGGCATCCCGATGCATTGCAAAATCCGACGGTTCAACAAAGAGAAGTACTTCAAGAACTAAGACAGTGGCTGTTAGATAACCAAAAAGGCGCAGAGGAGTGGGCCGAGTCTGCTTTAGGAATCCAACACTATTCTGACTGGGTGAATGATAAAGTTCTAAATTTCTCAAGGCCAGTATACTTTCTCCTTGATAATCTGAAATTGCCCGCTGAATTTGTGCTCCAAGAGCACAGGGTGATTTCTTTTATCTTCTCTGATCCGGGCAAAACTAACTTTAGCGCCTTAGCGAGCAACTTTAATGCATTGGGTGGTTCTCAGTGGAGTATCAAAACAGCCGATGGTTTAAAGGTTACGCATGACCAGGATTTTTTCTATAGTGATCATAGCGATCCCTTCGGAGATACAGCCGCCGAGTTGCTTCTTAATATCAACACTCGAGTGGATGTTCATGAGGTGATCCATACCTGGGGGCATGCGGGACACGACACAGATCCTCTCATGGTCGGATATTCCACGATGTCTCAAGCAGGAGGAGATGCTGATCTTCAGTTCCGCAGAGATCCGCCCACTTACCCGATTTATAATAGAGTATACTTAATGGGTTGGATGCCCGAATCTGCTATCACCACTGACGCGAGCTTGATAAGAGACGCGGCAGATCCGATTGTTTTGGGGCAGAAATATCTTTTGAAAGTGGGACGATTTAAATACCAAGAGCTCTATGACGGACAATGGTTCCAATATTCCGTACCCAGTCTTGAGAGACAGCTTAATACTTGTAAGACCGTCAGCATAGTTACTGCGCCGACTGCTACCAACCCTAAGTACGATGCTGGCAATCTTTGCAAGCCTATACTCAGAGACAAAAATTGTGGGATAAAGTCTGAAATTTTTGGTCTTCCCGAGACGATGTGGGATTTTAGGAATTGTGAATTTATTGACATTGATGCAGAGCTTTCGCAAGAACTGTTCCAAAGTTATTTAGAAAATTTTAATGGTGAATACAACAGTGCCATAAATTTTGATGCTCTAGTCATGGAGCAGACTGATGCGTCTCTAAGGAGCTCTTCCAACTAGCAGAGTCAAACAGGTTTTATGTTTGGTTTAAAAGCACTCTGTCTTGACTTGATTATTTAGCTAAAGCTTCAGGTGTAAACTGATACGTAGGGATAGGTCCCTCTGTCTTTTGGATTTTGTACCAATTATTTTTTGCCCAGACAACTGCTGCATTGTCGTCTGAATAGTTGTCGAGCACTGTGCAGTTCCACCACATACTAGCGTCGAGTATAATTCTTTCATCTAAGTCGCCTCTTTCGACCATCAACGCAAGTGCCGCCGCTCCCTGAACGGTACTCATTTCGGTATCACCCAACATATAATTCTCGTATGCTTCTCCTAGGATACTTTTCCGGTTTTCGTATTTGCCACCGTACAGATGCTCACTTCCGAAAAGTTCGCCGATGGCGATCTTGGCAGCGTAATCTGCTGTTCCTTCCATAATCCAGAAATGATTATTGGGCTGGTTGTTTTCCTCTAGTTGCTGCCGTCTGTCTCTACAGCTGGCGAGCTCCAAGTCTTGCTGTATCCCATGATAAACCTCGTGAGCGAGAATATGATCAACCTGCTCTCTTCGGTCTTGATTTACTAGGATATCTGCAATCAATCCCATTCCAGATAGATAGCAAGGGACAACCATAGTAGAGGCGTCGCCCCCTTCCTCGACTATGTATTTGACTCTCGCTAACTCAGCTTGATACTGGTCAGGGTTATCGGTTCCGCATGAGCGGCTTATCCAAGAAGCCATCTGCTCATTGAGGTTGGCTATCTGTGAGGATGTGAGTACTAATTCATGAGTATTAAAGGGCAAGTTGAAATCTGTTCCCTGACCGAAACCCTCTTCTACTTGTTTACCAACGGGCCAGATCCAGATCGATAAATCTCTGATACGTCTTCTCGCTTTCTGAATGACGGCCATACCCAGTTTGAGGAATCGTTCTGTGTCAAACTCCGTATAGTTTACGATTTCAATCTTTGGGAGAGATACTTCTTTACGACCTCTTTTATTGAAAGAAAGGTTTGGAGTTCCCTTAAAGCAACCTATAACCCATGGGTAGGAATCGGTGACATAGTAGCCATATACACCCGCCCTCATCATGCCATTACACTCGTCTAAGTCGCCCGAGCCTAGAATAAACTCATAATCGTCGGTGAACGTCCCGTCATACTGTCCCACCGGATTGCCAGATCCAGAAGGTCGTATTCCAGTCTTTAACCGGTAACTGCTCTTAGCAGTCCGAAGCGAGCCGGAATCATCCGTGAAATAGCTGCCGAAAATTGGGAATCCGTCAGCGGCAAAACCTATGACAGGAGAATCTTTTGTAGGGTACTCAGGGAATAGTGCGCTGGGACCAGCATGGTAATGGTATGTGCCATCAGGCTGTGTGTGCGCGCTGTGTGCGTCCGTTCCAAAATTTGCGCTCGGGCTCATGGGATCGTAACGCCATTTCTGATTCATATCGTTGCAACCAATCTTGCCATCTCCGATACCAAAGCAACCGGCTGCCAATAGATCCAATTTAACGCCATTTAGAAATATAGCGTTATCTGTAGTTAGTGATATTGGAGTGGCCTGTGATGCAAACTTTGGCCTTGTACTTATGCGATATTCTGTTGGAACAGCCAGTGCGCGGTGAGCAAAACTTCGAGTGGAGTTTCCGAAATCGTGGTTCGGCAAAGAATTACTTATGAAAATGCATTCCTCTCCAGAAAGACTAATATTTAGTTTGCTTGCTAGAACCTCCTTTGAGTAAAGATCGGTAACCGCTGCGACGTTCTTTGAAACGTAATTACTGCACTCTGCCTGTCGCAATAAGAGGGGCTTGTCAGTCTGATCATTTACTGATTTGACAATAAAGTTAGCTACATCACCCCCACTAACTAATTTGTCTCCTAGTGGTCCTCCGATACCATATACCTGATCCCCATAAAGTGCGAGATAGACGCCTGAAGTCTTAAAATGTCTGTAAGCGTATCCCTGAGCTCGATTGAGCTCTGCCGAGGGAGGATTTAACAGATCAATAAATTTCGCTTGAGCCCAGTCTAAAAACCTTTGGGCATCTTTCTCGTTACTTGCATGTGTCTGGCTGGAGCAGTAAATCAGTACTATTGCCAACAAACAGTTCACAGAACTTTTATGGGACATTGCTTACTAAACTTCTATAGATTTGCATAAAGGAGATTGTATTTTATAAAACTCTTCGTTACAAAATCTAATTGGAAAAGGATTGAATTGCTAGCGCAGATCTAAAAGTATAAATAGCATAATAGTTGGGTTAAAGATCGTTTGGCTAGCATCTTATGTAGACATGAATTTTGATCAGTGTTTTTAACAATAGGAGAGAGATATGAACTTTATTGAATTGGGAGCCTTGGGTGAGGTCGTGGCGGCGCTTGCTACGGTTGCGACTCTTGGGTATTTGGCACTTCAGATTCGTTTAAACAATAAGCTGGCGATTTCATCGATAGAGCATAATTTAAATACCAGGGTCTATGATCGACGCTTTACGATTTCGAGAGATGACGAGTTCTGTAACTTTTTATCTCGAGATTGGAGTGCAGATGAGCTGACTCGTACTGAAAAGACTAAAATCGCGCAATATGTGACTATGTTGATTATTGATGCGCGTGAAGTCTTTTTGCAAGACAAGTTAGGCTTTGTGTCCGAACACTTACTAAATGCCCGGTTGGATGTTTTAAAGTTGGGTATTATGCAAAATCCAACTTCAAAATCGGTGTGGGCATCTTATAGAAAGCTTGTCGATCCTGATTTCGCGCGGTACTTTGAACAGGCAATCTATCCAGAGGGAGTTGATGACAGTCTGATGCGCGATCATCCGCAGTACAAGCGTGTTGAGGAGTGAATATTTTCAACGATTATTATTTACGTTGTGTCAATAATTTAGCACTATTAGTGATAGCTGATCAGGCGATCAGTTTTTGGGACTAAAATGACCAATTTAAGAAGGTTTGAGCAGAGCAAGGTTGAATTGCAGCCGCTGCCTGACGTAGATCACGCCTGGTTGTCGATTTTAAATGTCGATGATACGGCCAAGATTGTTGATGTTCTATTTAAGTTTTCAGCTAATGAAAAAATTGTTCTTCATCGACATACCGCTAATTTCAACACTTTTGTGATCCAGGGTGAACATCGAATATACAGCCCTGAGGGAGATTTGAAAGAGATACGACCCGCTGGAACCTATAAGGCTGGACTACCCGATGTAGAACCTCATAGAGAGGGTGGTGGCGACGAGGACGTAATAATTCTATTCAGTCTCCGCCCCTACAATAATGATCCCATTTACGAGATACTCGATGAAGATCGCAGTATTTTGGATACGATGACCTTTGAAGACCTCAAAGGAATGTACAACGAGCAGCAGGCTGCTTAAATAAAATGTAGCGGGGGGTTACGAATGGACGAATTTGCATCAGGTAAGGTACAGGCTAACGGAATAGAAATTAGTTACGTCGAAAAAGGAACTGGGCCACTAATTCTATTTTGTCATGGATTTCCGGAGTCATGGTTTTCTTGGAGACATCAGATACCGGCGCTAGCCGCGGCAGGATACAGAGCAGTTGCGTTGGATATGCGAGGTTATGGCGGCACCAGTAAGCCAGAGGAAATAGAAGCTTATAATATTTCAAATCTTGTGGGCGATGTGGTGCAAGCAGTAGCAGCTCTTGGTGAGAGTTCGGCGGTTATTGTTGGGCACGACTGGGGCGCTCCGGTAGCTTGGTATGCGGGTTTATTGAGACCTGATGTTTTTAGGGCTGTAGTTGCGCTGAGTGTTCCCTATTCTCCGCCTGCAGTGCTGCCGGAGGGTGTTGATCTCAACCAAGTCATGAAAATGAACGCCGGGGAAAGGGATTATTATCGACTTTACTTCCAGGAGCCTGGAATTGCTGAGGCCGACCTCGAGGCAGACATCAGAAAAACAATGCTAGGGTTTCTCTATACGATCTCAGGAGATATTGTGAAGGACGGGGTTCATGCTACGGGATGGGATGGGTACTTCCCGATGGGTGAAACTCCATCAGATCAGTTGATTGTCCCAGAAAAATTGCCTGTTTGGTTGTCCGAAGAAGATCTACAATTTTACGTAAATCAATTTAGTGAAACCGGGTTTAGGGGAGGGCTGAATTGGTACAGGAATATTAAGAGAATACCGTCTAACCTGGCGCCTTTCGTAGGAAAACGGATAGAGCAACCCTCTCTGTATCTCTATGGCGAGCACGATATGATTGCTGGCAATACGCCTGATGCAATTGAAGCCCTGCCTGCAATCTTATCCGATCTTCGAGGAGTACGTAAGTTTTTAGATGCAGGGCATTGGTTGCAACAAGAGAGACCGCATGAAGTTAATACGGCCATTATTGAGTTTCTTGAGTCGATATAGGGAATCGATGACCAATCTAAATAGCAGAATTTTTGTGGATCGACCTCTTTGGATGAATGGAGTGTTTGCGTTTTGCGCTTATATGACCTTTATCTACCTACCTTGGGATTTGTTTGTAAAACCAATAGCCGAGGACGAGGAAGTATGGTTTGGCCTCCTATTCTATGGCTGGATGGCAAAAGTAGGGGGTGTTATTCATTGGTTAGTCTACGCTGCTATCACTTATGGACTTTGGAATATGAGGCCGTGGGTGCGCCTGTGGATCTCTATTTATCTTTTGCAGATCGCTTTTAGCATGGTCGTTTGGGCGTACTTAAGTGAGACTTCCACTCCTCCCTGGTTGAATCTGTTGATCGGAACGGTATTTGTGATGCTGTCCTACACGTTTTATCGAAGTCGTTCCGCCTTTGCGGCCTAATTAGCCCGCATTAATTGAGGTATCTTTTTTAATAGATGGATCCTTTGCCTTTTGAAACTCGCGCATGGTCGTGAATAACCCCGCAACCGTCAAGGAGAAAACTATTACAGCAATGAAGAGGAGTGCTGATACGCTCATGAATTCTTCGCTCCTAAAACGATTAATTTGAAATAGATACCGAAGCTTAAAATTGATGGGACCCAGACTGCCGTGAATAACCCTTCCTCTCGCTGTCCTGAGAACCAGAGGAATGCAGAAACCGCGAAGGAGATCATTACAGCTAAGAGAATGAAGAAATCGGATTTTTTAATCATAGTTATTTCCCTTTTATTTATCCCAGTAACCTATGGCCGCGAGCAGACACCCTGAAA
>CACAEJ010000020.1 GCA_902531515.1 uncultured Pseudohongiella sp. | reverse complement strand
TGTCAGCGGTGCGAGAAGTCGTAGAAAAAAATCTTGCCGATGGCTATATTCTGCCTTACGCAGCAGAGAAGACGTTAAAAGCCGCTGTATCTTCGAAAATCGGTAAATGACTAATGCAAGAATTGAGTACTCATAGAACACTAGTGGATAAGGAGTCCTAGTATGATTCGATTAAATATCATAACGCTAACCTGCCTGCTTTCGACATTCTCAGCCGTTAATGTTAATGCTGAAGAACGAATGATTAGCAAAGCTGAACTAACAGACCGCGTTCTGGGATTTTGGAATGGTCAGTTACTGGGCAACTATATTGGCTTCCCTTTTGAGAATCTTTATAGTGAAGACGCCATACCAGTATTAGTTGAGCGTATATATACTGCCGATTATGCAGGCGAGGTCCCACTAAGAATTAACGATAATGACCGTCGCGGCCATATCCCAATTCTAGCTCGTAGCCTAGGCGGCGCATTCAGCGATGATGACACCGACATTGAGTTCGTTACGCTTCACGCAGTCGAAAAATATGGCCTTGGAATCACTTATCCTGAAATCACTGAAGCATGGAAGACCCATATCAATGACTTTATTTGGGTTGCCAACCGTGAGGCACGGAATTTAATGGACCAAGGCTTTGTTGCACCCGACACCGGTCGTAAGGAAAATAACAAGCATTGGTTTCAGATCGACCCGCAATTGGTTAATGAAATCTGGAGTGCGTTCTACCCTGGCATGGTTGAACAGGCAACGGAGAGGGCTCTCTGGGGTGCACGAATTACTAATGATGATTGGGGAACACACCCGACCATGGCCTATGCTGCAATGATAAGCGCCGCATTCTTTGAAGACGATGTCGAAGAACTAGTTAAACTTGCTGTAGATGCTGTTCCGAACACCGGCCCCTTTGCAGAAGGTATAAGGGACGTGATTCGTTGGCATGACCAACATGATGACTGGCGGGTCACACGTCAGTTGATACATGACAAATATTGGGCTTATAAAAGCACGGAACTGGAAGCTCCTGTGAGTATAGTTTCCTCCTTAAATAATGGTCTTACCGGCATCATGGCCCTACTCTATGGCGGAGGTGACTATACGAAGACTGTCGGTATTGCTACATCAGCGGGCTATGATAGCGACAACCAAGCAGCAACACTTGGAGGCCTTATCGGTACCATGAGAGGCATGACCGGTTTGAATGCCGATGTGGTGACAAGAATGAAAACCTTGGATGCCTCCTGGGAATGGGACAAGCCGTTCAACGATACGTACGTCAATATTTCTCGCGATGAGATCGCGCTTCGTACGCCAATAACTGAGATTGCCGCTCGCATTGTCGCCATCGCCGAACAAGCAATCAGAGATAATGGTGGACGAATGATTCACGACAACAATGAAGTTTATTACGTTATTAACTCTGACATATAAGGCATACAAAATCTTTTTCGCTTAATCTAGGCCATTTGTACATGAATAAATTACTCAAAATAACCGCCATAGGAGTGTTACTGACAGGCGGTGTGATGAGCTATATATATACAGCTCCTTACGCTGGTAACGCTGGTCTTTCGCGTATGCCGGGAGTTCGCATCGGCGGCAACATAGTAGAGCCACCCGACGATTTCAGCGTTTTCAACGAAGCCGGTACTAATCTGATAATGAAGTTGGATGGCTTCCCTCCATTTGTGGTTTATCTTGCATACGTAGGAACACCCGAAGGTGTAATAACAGGAACTCGCCCGGACGGAGGATACTGGCCGCAACGAGTTAGAGATGGTCGTAACGAGGGATGGCTGCGAATTGGTGATGAAACTTTTGAGATGAAGGCTACTGAAATTCACGGAGACGCGCGGCTGCCAATGCTCGAGCTCTGGAGACCTCGTGCAGCAAGAAGTGCTCGAGCAATCGCGCAAGCTGCAGGCACGCCTCCGCCAACAAGCAGCGATAGTAGAAATTCTGGACCTCAACTTCTTCCTGAAATCTTTTTATGGACCCCAAGGTAGCAGGTCAAGCCAAAACTATTTACATTTTTAGCTCATGCGGACTAATTGTGAAGAAAATTAACTTAGATACATGGATTCAATTAATTGGAATGTTAAGCGTGGTAGCAGGTTTAATCTTTGTCGGAATAGAGATGCGACAGACCCAGCAAGTCGCCCTAGCGGCTCAGCAGCAACAAAGAGCATCAGCGTTGTTAGACATTATCGGATCTTTCTCTGAGGCAGACACACCAGTTAGTTGGTTGAATTTCGTCAGTGAAAATTTCGATGTATCTGATCAAAACAACAAAGCATTAGGGGAAAATGCTGCTTACCAACTTTGGATGGTATATGAGAATGATCATCTCCAATATGAGCTAGGATTAATGGATGAAGAAATTTGGCTTTCTAAACTAGCTGCTATGCGATACTTATTTAATCGTTGCGAATTTCAGTCAGTGAATACAACAGCTTTAACCTACTCCAGTGCCGAGTTAACGGTGTTATTAGGAGAACCCAACATAGGCGAGTGTGAATAATCGATTTACACAATATGTGATATGATAGTATGCGCTTATGATGAGCTTCATGAAATATTTAAATCTATCTATATTGTTGCTGTTAATTTCGTGCGCATCGCATGAGGTTACTGATAAAAAAGCGCTTTTCACTATCCCGAGCAGCAACTACGGGGATGGGTTCAACGAATCAATGACTGAAGAAGAAATTCTTGCCTACAACAACAGTCAGCCTATCCCTAATCAAATAGAGTGCCGAAAGGAGGCTAAGTCTTCAAAGATAGTCAGGAAGCGAGTCTGTAAGACCATTCAAGAGTGGTCAGAAAAGGATGCAGAAGGATCATCGAGAATTCACGTTCGAACAATATTCAACAGCCGTGGGCGAATTTCAGATAGCACTGTTGTAGGTCAATAGAAAGCACGTAATGAAGCTAATTACAACAATAGCCTTACTCTGCTTTACTTCTATCAGCAATGCCCATTCAGCTTCAGAAGAACCAATTTTCTTACTCTGTCCTGAGTCGAGTGACACAGATTACGAATATTTAATTTTCATGATTACGGAAGATGGCTGGTTGTATGACGCTATAAATACTAGCGTAGCTAGACTAGAAACCTATGGCAACACAAATTACTCCTACCAAACTTTATCGAACAATTTTTCCAATAATCGTTATTATTCAGAAAGCTGGGTCCATATTAACGAGTCAAAATTCAACTTATTAACAACCAACAATTTTTCTAGGGAATTCTCCGTAGACTTTACTAGTGAAACTTTTAGGGAGATAGATTCAGGTGTGGCGAATAAAAATCTTGCCGGAGGCTGTTCGATAAAATCTGCAGAGTACTTATCAGAATTCACCACAACTATAGAGCATAAGTTCCATTCTTGGAGTCGATCCAATGAAACAGAGTAATTAAGAAGAATTATCTAACAAAAAATACGAGTTAATTTTAGAACTCTAAAACTTGCCCCTTACTTATCACAAGACTGATGCGCTTCGTATTTTGAATATCGTTCAGTGGATCGGCGTCTAGTAAAACCATGTCCGCTCGCTTACCAACATCGATTGTCCCCATCGTCTCTTCTAAAGAAAAGTATTGTGCCGGTTTAAGCGTTGCGGCAGCTATCGCCTCGATTGGCGTAAGTCCGGCCCTAACAAGCATTTCTAATTCCGAATGAAGGCTATAGCCTGGTATAGAGAGATTAATCGGCACGTCGGTTCCTGCACCAAATGGAACTCCTGATTCGTACATTTGTTTCGTCAAACTCAGACTCCATTCCGCAAAAGTTAGGTCGCCCGTCGGCGCGGCTTTTCGACGCTCCCCTTCAAGAAACCATTGTGCTTGAACGGATGTGGGGAGCTTCGACAAAGCATCATTCCAATCATCTTTCTCATAGGGTGGGTTTAGTGCAATCGAGTTTAAACGCAAGGTAGGTACCATCAACGTCTTCGACAAGGACTTGATAGTTTGACTACACTGAAACTCATCATAATTTCTAATTGCGGGCAAACGCTGTGAGCTGTGAAGCGAGGCTCTTAGTTCAGCGCCAGAAAGCCCTTTCGGGTTCTCAAGCTGACGAATTCTATCTATTAGCAGTTCATCTGCGTTTGCAGCACAATCTAGTTCAATGTTTCTCAAGTGCTCTATCGAATCAACCTGCGGCCCTGCAACGCTCGCTCGCATAGAAAGAGGTACATGCGAATCAATGGGCAAACCCAACTCATCAGCCACTCCGACCAGCGCGTTAAAAACTTCAGGACTTGTTAACTCGTATATCTTAATGAAGCTTACCCCTTCATTAAAAAGTTTTTTGACGGCCTCTCTCGCTTCGTCCGGCGTCTGAACTGAGACACCAATTTCAGGTCGCCCCACCCCGTTATATACCACTAAATTTCCGTCGAGCAGTGGTCCAGCAAAATATACCCTCGGTGATACTGCACCCTCTTTGTTCATTGAATCTGCGACGGGTAAAACATTTCTCATAAGACCGCCAGTATCTCTAACGCTAGTTATACCCCATGATAAAAAGAGCTCTGGCATCGCTTGAGTCAGACGCACGTCGTAAGTTAAATGAACATGAAAGTCCCAGAGTCCGGGAATGAGGTATTTGCCTGATCCATCTATAACATTTGGGTTATCAGACGACTCTTCTGTCGGAAAAATTCGCAAGATTTCGTCATCAGCGAAAACAACCGTATGATTCTCGCGAATACCATTCACCGCATCGATAATCGTCACCCCTCTTATTTCGGAAACTTCTCTATTGTCGAGCACATGACACGATGCTAGCAAAGAACAAGAAAAAGCTATAAATAAGAGTCTCATTCCTTGAGTATACTTGGTAACTTAGGCCTTTTATACGATAATGATGGGTAAGTTCTCAGACGGACTATATCTAATCGTAAAAGTGAACTTATAATTTTAATATTAATTCCAGATCTATTTTGAGCCTTTTCATGGAGATTTTAACGAGGCCATTGGCGTTTAAATTAGACTACTGTTGCCCTAACTTTCGATTATTCAACCTATAAAGTATATAAGTGCAAACCCAAACTGATAGCAGCATAAATCAACCGCTTCTCGATATAAACGAGGCTTTTAGCTCAAAGGAGCTTCTCGCTCTTTGCGATAGAATTATCGCTTCGGGAATTCTTGGCCGCTCAAAGCACTATGCCGCATTACTTGAATATCTAGTCCAATGCTCACTGTCGGGCAAATCACCAAAAGAAATTGAGCTCGCCGTTGATGCACTGAATCGAGGCGATGACTTTGATGTGTCGTCTGATTCACGAGTTCGAGTGTACATTTATCAGCTTCGGAAGAAGTTGGATAGTTTCTATCAAAGTTATGAGCATCACACACCTTTTCGAATTGTTATTCCAAAAGGTCAATACACAATCATGGCTCAACACCGAGCGTCAAATACGGATATCGGGACATCACACAAGGACCGTAAATTTAATCTAAGCCTTAATAATGGTCTTTTAGTGTCTGTAATTATTTTATTAGCCATTAATCTTATGTATATGGCGATTATCACGAGGGATAATCGCGGGGAGATTTCTCAGGCTGCCGCCGAACACCCGGTATGGAATAGTGTTCTACAAGATGATTCGCCAATACTCATTGTTATGGGCGATTACTATATTTTTGGTGAGCTAAATGCCAACGGTAATGTGGCGCGCATGGTGCGCGAATTTAACGTAAATTCAAGTTCTGATCTGGAAGAAATGCAATTCACAGATTTTGGGCGTGCGGAAAACTATTTGGATCTGGATTTAAGTTATATGCCAGAGGGCAGTGCTTTTGCGTTAGCTCGTATCGTACCGATACTTCAGGAAGGCGGGAAGAACATAAACATTACTATGATGTCGGATTTAACTACGGCAGATATTCGTGAAAATCATATCGTTTACATTGGATACATTTCCGGATTAGAAAAACTCACTGATATGACTTTCTCGGGTTCTGGGCTACAGGTAGGCCGAAGCTACGACGAGCTTGTAAATGCAGAAACAAAGGAGTACTACACCAGCGACGCGGGATTACCGGAGGAAGGTCAGCCGTTTAAAGATTATGGGATGTTTTCTACCTTTCCCGTAAGCACTGATACGCAAGTCGTCTTAATCTCGGGCATGAGGGATGCGGGACTAATGCATACTGCGCAAGCACTTTCGGACTCAAAGGCTCTCGATGACCTCATAGTCGCTATTGATAATGATACTGACGAGGCACTGGCTAGCTTCGAAGCGCTATTCGAGGTTCTTGGGATAGATCGAATGAATTTCGATGCTAACCTAGTTTACGCAGAGCTACTTGATACCAATCAAATTTGGGCAATACCGGAGCCAAATTAATTTAGTGAAGAGTGTCTTTGCGTAAACCTTGTAACCTCTATTAAGAACTCCAAACAACAACCCAAAAACCAGCTAACCCAAGGGAATAAGCTATAGCGTAGCCCGTATCTTCAAGTTAATAACAGTTATTTACCTGAATTGCGGGCACCTTCAGGCTAGTATTCGTAGGTTTTCAAATTTGCATCTCCTTAATTAGAGATCTCATCACATACTTTAATAAGCTGACACCTGGATGCAGGAAATTTATATTATGCAATCATTTATACAGATAATTCAGAAATCAAAACTATCCTTGCCCCTGTTTTTAACTATCGGAGCACTGGCGAGCAACGCAGTAGCCCAGGGGGATAGAGTCGTTGAGGAGATTGTTGTTCCGGGTCGCGCTATCGACACCCTCGACCTGAATGCTACCTCTAGCACAGGAAGCCGGTTAGGTCTAACCGTCATGGAAACCCCAGCGTCAGTCGAACTGATTGATTCGAGCGTGATGCGTGCACGCGGTTACAAGAGTGTAGCTGATGCAGTGAAAAGTTTACCGGGCGTCACTTCTGGCGAGAGCCCGGCGGCACCATCCACGTTTTCGATGCGTGGATTTAGTCGAAGTTCAATAACCGTGCTACGAGATGGCATTTGGCTAGGTCCAGCCAATATGGTTATGCGCCCCCAGAACACCTTTAACCTCGACCGAATAGAGGTGCTCCGAGGACCGGGGTCTGCCCTGCATGGACAAGGTGTTGTTGGTGGCACCGTCAACTCAGTCATTAAACGCGCCACCGATAGCGAACAACCAATCGAGATGCTTGCATCATACGGCCGCTTTGGCACCTACCAATTCGGTGTCGGTGGTAACACCCAGCTTGGTGATTCAACCTGGCTGAGAGTGGACGTTAATCAATATGGTTCGGACGGCTATGTTGATCGCATGGATCCTGAATCGACCAATGTAACGGCAAGCATCCTCTGGCAAGCTACAGAAAACTTTGATGTCGAGTTCCAGGTGGACTATCTTGATGATAGTTTGGCCGACTACTGGGGTACGCCTCTGGTTCCACAAAATTCAGGCATTAAACCACTCGATGATGTTATTCTGACTAGCTCAGGAGAAACTGCAGATGAGAAGGCACGATTCCGAAATTTTAATGTTCGCGATGGTCGCGCTGAATCTGATCAGTTGTTATTTCGCATGGATTTAAGTTGGCGGCTAACCGACAACATTGAACTCAAGAATACAACCTATAGTTTTAATGCTGATCGTGATTGGGGTAACGCAGAAGGTTATGTGTACTGCACAGCAGTGGTCGATGTCTGCACCGAGACAGGTGTCATTCAACGCTATTACGGTTACTTCTTTGTAACTCATGATCAGGACTTATTGGGTAATCGGTTTACGGCGAATATCAATTCCCAAATAGCAGGCCGCGAAAATCGACTGGTAGCGGGTGTTGAGCTTACAGATTTAGATTTCGAAAGAGCTCGCGGTTTTCGCAGAAAAATTCCTTTAGCGGCTGGTGACGCAGTAGATCCCATTAGGCCCGTTGCGGGTAATTACGGTGCGAGAGAGTTACGTGGCATAAGTCCTACCGATATCGATACTCGCGCAATATTTTTAGAGGATGCTTTAGATTTAACCGACAGAATCAAATTAGTTGGTGCGTTGCGGTACGAGGAGCTTGATCTTGTGCGTAACAATTTTAATGATTCAGGTGTATTAGAAGGTTCTAGCTTTTCTAGAGATTTTGACTGGGTGAGCGTACGTTTGGGTGCTGTCGCTAGATTGTCAGATGACGTTTCTGCCTATGCACAGTACAGTGATGGAAAAGATCCCGTGAATGCCAATATATTCCTTGTCAATTCTGGGGAAAACCTTGATCTAACGGATGTTGAACAATGGGAGGTTGGCCTAAAAGGCTCTTGGCATGAAGGACGCACGCAGGCGACAATCGCCTACTTTGATATTCAGAGGGACGATGTGCTCGAAAGAATTGGGGTTGACTCTGCGGCAAGTATCGGCGGTCGCGATTCAAGTGGTTTCGAAATTTCATCAACGTTTAATCCTGTGTCGCAGTGGCGCGTGGGTGCTAATGCAGCCTTTACCGATGCTGAATTTAGGAGATCTACAAATTTCGTAACTTTTGCTGGGAACACTCCGCCTAATGTCGCAAAGGTCACTGGGAATCTTTGGACCTCTTACAGCGAAATAGGTGGCTTGCCCCTGGAGATAGGAGGCTCCGTTCAATATGTGGACGACAGACATGGTGACAATGCTAATCAGGTAGACTTGAGCTCATACACATTAGTAGATTTATTCGCCACCTGGAGTGGAGCGAATTATAATCTGACGGCTAGGATTCACAACGTAACTGATGAAATATATGTACCATGGTCTGATGTGTTTTACCTGCAGCAGAATGACCCGGGATTTATATATGCTAACCAAATCATGCTATCAGCACCTAGAATGTTTGAGCTTAGCGTCGAATTCGCTTTTTGAGAGGGGATCGTATTGCTGGATGGTAGATGACTAAACTGCTGGTTAGCTTTCATCGATGGGTCAGCATTTTACTCTGTCTAATGTTTGCCGCTTGGTTTGCATCTGGCATCGTCATGATTTACGTGCCTTTTCCTGCATTATCAGATGCGGAGCGCATTGAGAGAGCCGAAGTAATAGATATATCTGGTGTTACTTCGCTCTCGGAGCCGTTTATAGCGACCGGAATAGATACTGCTGCTCGCATAAGACTTTTACAGTATCAAAAGCGCCCGATATTAGTTGCAGAGGACTACTCTAATAATTCGGTGGCGGTCTTTGCTGATTCGGCAGAGCTTGTTCCAACGCTTACTGCCGCAGACTCGCAAAATATAAGTAAGATTTTTTCTGACGCCCCTATCGTTTCAGTTAGTGATCCAATTATGTATGACCAGTGGGTTGTTCATGATCGATTTGATCCATATCGTCCTTTCTTCCGAGTAGAGCTTGGAGACAAAGATCGAACGCACATTTATATATCAGCAAAGACTACAGAGGTATTACAAAAGACCAATCGTCACCAACGCGTGTGGAATTACTTTGGCGCCGTCATACACTGGATCTATCCAACAGTCGTTAGGAAGGACTGGGCATTATGGGATCAATTAGTATGGTGGGTCTCGCTCTTTGGTATTCTGGGAGTGATCGCTGGGATGATTCTTGGCATAAAACACTCAGTTGCAGGCCGGAAGCGTGGCTCCAAAGGGTTAGCTAGTCCTTTCAGTGGTTGGCTGGCATGGCACCACAAAATTGGATTTGTATTCGGTGTCTTTGCATTGCTCTGGATATTTAGTGGTTGGTTGTCGATGGATCATGGGCGGCTTTTTTCTACCCCAGCTCCTTCAGACAAACAGAAGGCAGACGTTCGGGGCATTAGCTTAACCACAGCATTAAGCCAGGCGAGTCATGAAGATCTAACCAAATTCCTTGATACCAGAGAATTTGAGATCTCGGCTCTTGCTGGCCAAGCACTTTTGATAACAAAAAATGATCAAGCTTCCGAACTGTCTTTGATAGGAATGGACCTTATTCCAGACCAACAATATTTAATTCCTGTGGTGCAGTCTGCGGTGTCACAGGCTTGGCCGTCGAGCACAATTAAGGATAGCTATATGGTCGCCGCAGATGATGTCTATGGGCATCTGCGAGAAGGCTCCTTGCCTGAGTCAACATTACGAGTTGTCCTCGATGATGTTGATGAAACTTGGGTCCACGTCAACCTAAGCGAGGGGCGCATAATTTCGGTGATGGACAGGAGTAGGCGGATGTACCGCTGGCTATTTAACGGTATCCACAGTCTTGACTTACCGGGTCTTACCGATAAAAGGCCACTGTGGGATGTATTGATGGTTCTTTTTATGATCGCTGGTTTTATGTTTAGTATCACGGGTGTTGTTATTGCGTACAGAAAATTAGTTAGGCTACTTATCAAGTAAAAATCCCTAATACTTAAAAGCAACGTTGTTTTCATAAAGAAACATCGAGTCTAGGTTTGCCGCGCTATTTGGAGTGCCACCAATAGTCCTGAACCCAAAGGCTGGGCTGAACTAGACGGCCGCGTTGAACATCTGTTATGGTCTTCAGTTAAGAATTCAACAACACTTGCTGCGAGCTCGCGACAAGGCTCTCTATACCTTTTTGATGCGTCTACGATAATCTAAGCGAAAAACTCTCAAACCGCATCAAACAACACAAACCTAAATCCGTGTAAAGAATTGCAAATGAGAAAACTATTAACCGTAACAAACTTTCTCGCTATTTCAACTGCATTTCTTGTAAGCCTGATTCTGTTTGTGTCAACAAATCTGTATTCTCATGGGGGTGGCCTAGACGCATATGGCTGCCATAGTCAGTCTCGCAGCAACTCCTATCATTGCCATAACGGTGACTATTCAGGCACTGCTTTCGCCTCGCAAGAGGCTTTTTTAATACAGTTGAATTCTGAAACGTCAACTACCCGGAGTGATCGGTCAATTTATAAAAGAGATGACTACTTACCATATTGGGCCGACGCGGATGGAGACTGCATAAACACCAGACATGAGGTACTAATAGTTGAGTCAAGAGTACCTGTGACGATGAGTGAAAATGGCTGCTTAGTTGTAAGTGGAGAATGGCTAGACCATGCAACGAATAAGGTTTTCACAAACCCAGAAGATATTGATATAGATCACACAGTTGCTCTTTCGGAAGCACACAGAAGCGGTGGGTCTTCATGGACTAATGAAGAGAAAAATATTTTCGCTAACGACTTACTTAATTCAGCGGTCTTAGAAGTGATGGAAGATGACACCAATGCATCAAAAGGCGACAAAGATCCATCTGAGTGGCTGCCTCCAAATACGGAATACCATTTTGACTACGTAAAAAAATGGGTCCAGATTAAAAATATTTACGGGCTTACGTTTGATGAAAAAGAAAAGTCTACTATAAGAAATATATTAGGTAGGGATATTGAACTGTAAGGCTTTTACAGCATTCTGAACCCGTGACTCAGAGCTTAAAATCAGTGTAGCCACTTGGTAGGCTTTAAACTGAACAGTAATGCGAAAAATGTTGCTACTTTAATAAGCCTCGACAGTCATCAGACGTAGCTCGAACGGACCGTCCTTTTTGTCGTAAATGTACAACCCTAATTGCATAATCTGACGGATATCAAGATCGGGTCCATCAAGCCTAACTCCTCTAAACTGAGGGAAAAATTCCGTGAATGGGATATCGATTACGCTAACCTCGTCGACCAACGTATCAAAATCGGCCCAATAATTTACTTGCCGCCCACGCCATCGAGCATCTGTTTGCAATTGCCAAGTGTAACGTCGACCGTCGGCTTTTACCCTTAATCTTATTCCAGCATACTCAGATAAATTTAATCTGAGAGGTTCTGTCCGAATTGAACTGAAACCACCTCCGTTCGTGTTTGTATTGCCCGAAAAAATTAGCTGTCCTAAGGAGATATTAAACCCGCCCTCGCTTCTTCCACCCATAACGTTATCATTTTGTACATACCAGCCCAAGTCAGGACTATCTGAATTAAAACTAGTAATTAAGAGGGTATCCACTTTAGATTCCGAAGCACTCAGCGGAGAACACATTAAGAACAGAAAAATTATGCCGCGAATAAGCCTTGCTGAATTTGAAAAGTTCGCTCGAACGATCGCCATGACAATTGAAACGGCTATATTTAGCCATTGGATCAGAAACGACTTTGACAAAGTTAACTTGGAGAAAGAATCAGCTAACTAGTAGAACATACCTAACAAGGACAGGCACGATGTCGTCAAGCATCTGTTATGTCGAATATTCTTATATCTGGACCTGTCTCACACATTGAAGTTATAGCACCAACAGTTCCATCCTCTGTCCTAAAGGCGAGATACTTTTCATAATGTTCCTTTGAGTCCCAAGTTTCAGTCATAACAAAATTTCTTGAATTATCAACATTCAAGGTCAAATTTATCCCTTTGCATCCATCATAAGCCCGGGTAACAGGGTATGCGCCTTTGCAGATATCAACAAATTCATCTACCAAACCTTCCTTAAGCACACCTTCGAGCAACACGCTAACAGTCATTTAATCCCCCTTCATATAGTTAAAATATATTCAAGACGGCATACATAATTACACAAGTATCGCTGTTTTCAAACCGCTTATTTTCGTCACAATCGCGGATGCCGCTTCACTGTTAGTTAACATGTATAATATCTTTCTTGATGTTATAAACTAGATTAGCATGATTAATCGGATTTAGAAGGAGATTTATATGCCAGTCCCTTTTGAAGGAGGATGCCACTGTGGAGCTGTGCGCTATAGTTGTTCGAAAGAGCCAACAACAGTTCTTAATTGCCATTGTGGAGATTGCCAAAAGATCGCAGGCTCTCCATTCATAACTGGCGTTCTTGTCCCCGAGGGCTCAGTGAAAATAAGCGGTGAGCTTAAAAGCTATAAAGTAGAGGCAGACAGTGGAAATAGTATAACCCGAAATTTCTGCCCGATTTGTGGAACAAGAGTATTGGTCGAGTTAGAGGGTGGATTTGGTGTCAGCGTGAGTTATACAACGCTTGACGATAACTCGTGGTTAGAACCCGCGTTAGAATTTTATACCAACAGAGCTCAGCCTTGGATCACATTATGTGCAAACACTGAAAAGCTAACGGATATGGCTTGAATCGCAGAGTGAGCAAGATACTAACGACTCTTACCCTACTCTGCTTGCCAGCGTCCTCATTCGCTGAAATTTATGTTTGCAAAAGCGAACAGCAATTTTATTTAAGTAAAGATTTGTCTGATTCTTGGACAAGCACTTCAGAAAACAATTCTATAGATGTAATTATAGATACATCTCTAGGTCTTCGCCTTGAAGGATTAACCTCTGAGGGTTATGTTGGGGCGTGCAGATACAGTTCCTATGGCGGATACTTCTGCACATGGGAAAACGATAATACTCTCTTTCAGATTATAGTTGAGGAATTAGCAAACGGAGTCTTCTTTACTTACACAGACTTATCTTCAGACCAAATCATGAATAGCGACGGCTCTTGCACGAAAACCCTACAATGAAAAAACAGTTGGCAACAATAACTATACTCTGCTTCTTTAACGTTGTTAACGCGGATATTTATGTTTGTGAATCAGAAATTAGTGGAGATATTTTAGCTCCCGTAGTGTTACAAGGAAGCTATACCAAAGATGAGGGCACCACATATTTTATCGTCGACACCGATTCAGGCGTAAGAGAGTCAAATGGCAATAGGCACACAGTCGAGCCTTGCCGAATATCTGATGAATTCTTGATCTGCATGTCCTTGTTTGAAGGGATTGGTATGAATAGCTTCGCAATAGACACTACCAACTATACCTTTACCTATGTAGAGCAAAACTATCGAGTACGAATCACTTCTTATTATGGTACTTGCATAAAGGGTTCATGAAAAAATCCTCACTCCACAGCTGTCTGCTATGGCTAGCAGTAAGTGTACTGACACCATCCCTGAAAAGCGCAGCACCCATTGTTTTTGACCCAGACACTGGCGAACTCAATATTAAGGTAAATGCAGGTTCTTATGGGCTCCTTAAATTATCCATGATGCTTAAATCAGATGATCCTTTAACTCTACAGGCACAACCTGACACGTTATCGACGCTAGCAAATGCTGTTGAGGGCATGGCCACTTTCAATACTACAAGTAACAATCTTATCCTTCCTGAAATCTTTGTAAACGATCAGGCTGCTCGTAGCAATGTCATCTTAAAACTGACCGATCCGAATAACTTGTTCTTCACGCAGCTCTCCGCAGGTATGTCCTACAGAAATTCAAGAGCCACAAAACAGGATGCCCGAGATCCAGGCGTAACATCAAATTTATCAGAACCTTTATGCTCCACTTATGTTTCAATTGAAAATACACAGTACTGCTCAATTACTAGCGATGGACTGACCCGTGAATTTTACATATACGTTCCCAGCAGCTACTCGGAATATAGCTCTCCTAGCCCTATCTTATTTAGTTTACATGGGGGCAGTGATTACGCAGAGTACAATATGCGCTACTCTGGTTTTAAAGAGTATGCTGATAGGGATACTTTTATTGTTATATATCCACAGGGATATTTTTATGGCGATAAAGGCACTACAGGCTGGAATACAGAAAGTGAAGGCATAAACGATGTCGCTTTTATTGGGAGCATTATAGATTGGGTGGGTAGAAACTATAATGCTCAGCTAAACGAAGTGTATGCAGCAGGCTTTTCTAACGGTGGATTTATGTCTTATCATCTGGCTTGCAATTTAAGTTCAAAAATTGCGGCCATAGCACCAGTTGCCGGATTAATGGGTGCCTATACGTATGACACATGCAGTCCTCTTCACCCAATTCCACTAATTCACATTCACGGCAGCAATGATCAGACTATTTCTCTTGACGGCAGTTCTTATTATAGAGCGCTTGAAGAGAGTCAAGATTCAGCAGGCGTCATGACTTTATGGCAAATCTTCAACCAGTGTGAAAAATTTTCCCAAGAGCTTTATTATCGTAATAACGGAATAAAACTAGGTACACTAAATAAATGGACTGAGTGTTTAAACGGGTCAGACATTAACTATTGGGTAATCTTTAACCAAGGACATGTTTGGAATGGATCTAACACTTTTGATACCTCTCAGATCATCTGGAATTTTCTTAAGAATTTCGACTTAAATGGGGCCAAGAATTAGCGAAAATAACTTTTGCCGGAATCAAGTGTCACTTCCTTTTTAGCCGATAACTATAGTATCTTCTAGGTATGAAAATGAAGAGATTACTAATAATTAATCCTTTACATGAATAACCAATAGCCTCGCAATGCGTTATTAAACTTACAATCAAACTATGAAGAAAAAATTTACCTTGATCATATTCCTTCTGCTTATGATGGGCCTTCTTTTTGTTGCCTTTTATCCTTTTTCGAAAATGGTTTTCTAATAAAACTATCAGATTAACAGCAAGCATATAGGGCATGATTCTTTGGCTATTTTTTACCTCTCCCCTACTTTCTTATTGGCCAATATCTATAGTATCTTATGGTTATGAAAATACTTAAACACGACAGAGTGCTTAGGAATTTGGGTCTGACTTTAGCTTTCCTAGCTATTACTAATTGTGCGGGACAATCTTCAGATTGGGTCGATGTCCCACTGCAAAATGGGGTGTTTTATCAGCAACGTTTCGACTTCAATTCTAATGTAATAGAAATTCCACTTAATGCTCAACAGGACTTAGAGTACATGGTTAATATGAAGCAAGGAGGCTCTATTAGCTACGATTGGCAGGCTGAGAACCTAGCTGACCCAGAACTTCTTTTAACGGAATTCCATGGCCACACAATCAGAAAAGACGATATGCCTGGTGAGGTAATGTTTTACAAGGAAGGGAGAGATGAATCTTCGGAAGGGTATTTAGTAGCCCCTTTCAATGGTATTCACGGCTGGTACTTTTCCAATGAAAGCACTGAACAAATAAATATTATTCTTACTATCTCTGGTTTCTACTCTTTAATGAAGGAATAACAGAGATAGCAGAGGGATGAAGGCAGAATCAAACTAACAGAAGCAGTTTTCCTGCTCAGCGCTTCTATTACCGCGAACTTGGATTAACTATGAAAAAAGTTAACTTAACAATCATGATAGTGCCAGCCATTATTCTAAGCACTCTTGCCACTTATCTATATCTGGAGAACGCTACTAAAAACAATTTGTTACTCGAATATAAAACTAATGTCCAACGATTACTTTCCCAAGTAAAGAGTATTGGTGAGGAAAAGATTGTTCAAGAGAAAGAGTTAGTAATGCTCAGAGAGGAGATTAGCAGGCTAAACTTCGAGCTCGCTACTAATTCTCAACCATCTATCGCTACTGAAGACAGTCCTTCGTCTGATTACCAGGGAAAAGAAGAAGAAATGCGTCAAAGAATTATTTACGAATACGAATTGGATAGAACAAATAAGAATTCAGACGGTAGATTAGACCTCATTAAAGAGATTAGTTCTCTCGAACCAAGTTCGATGAATGAGATTACGTCATTGCAGCGTCAGTTTGGTCTTTTCATTCAAGCTTTGAAGGTCGATGACGAGCGTATGGAAGAAATAGTCGGAGTCTTGACTAATTATGTTGCCGGACAGAGCCAAGCCCGCCAGATGATTTTACAGCAAGCTAGATCAGATCAAATAGACAGACGAGAGATAAGAAATCTTATGCGAGCGGTCATGGATAGAGAGTTGATGTACGAAGAACTATCCTACCACTTGAATCAAGACGAGGTTTTATTGCTTCAACAAACCCATAAAGAGCAAACAAACGAAGAGGCTTTTGATGGCCGTAGTCGTCCTCCTGACAGATTCCGTGATTCTCGATAGTACTCTAATGGCTTTTTGAAAAAGCCTAAGGCTTAAAAGTTATTTGCTACTAGTCGATGTCTGCGTTATCCCTCGAGCAGCAGCGTCAAAGACCGCAAATAAAGATAATTCAAAGAAGTTAAGTTAAACACTTAGGAGTGCAGCCTGTGGATAAGATGTATTTATCGCAATCAGTGATGTTGGGTGTTACATTTTTTGCATTGTCGAGCGGAGGTAACATGCTAGCATTCATTGATATACCAGCGTTAGTTATAGTCTTTGTATTCGCTTTACTATTCTCGATAGCAGATACAAAAAGCATAAAAACCCGCGTCCGTAATTTCTCCGACGTTGCAGTGTTAGGTGGGTGGGTCGGTGCGTTAATAGGTGCAATATGCTACTCAATAGTGTGGATTCGTCGAATTTAGAATGGCTTCCTAAAGCTACCGGAACTATGCTTCTCACAGTTTTCTATGCACATATGGTTAAAGCAATGTGTCTTTTTTTCTTAGGAATTTAACTCAAGAACAAACTTAGAGACTGCTGTTAGTGCCTGAAAAGACGAGAGATTTGAACTCTGAGGGCTGCAGACCAATTGGCCACACGCCAAAAGGACCCTCAGAGTCCAAGTCCCTCGATGTAGATATCGGCAAAACCCATGATAAAACCAGTATTAGTTAGTACCAACATTCGCAGATATGTCGCCTTTTACTACCTCTCCGCTTTCTTGTTCACCGATATCTATAGTATCTTCTGGGTATGAAGAAATTAAAGGAGAATACGGGTGGCTAATACCTGTTATAATTCCGAAAAGCGCTTGCAAAAGGTGAGGATAGTCGATAATTCACCGAAGGTCGCTCAACCTATATCAGGAAACGATGACAGTTGGGCTCCAAACAGCGATTAATAGCAAATTAGTTGAAGTCAATGAATATTAAATACACTAAGGAAAACGTAGTATGAGTAAAGGTACAGTAAAGTGGTTCAATGCAGATAAAGGTTTCGGTTTCATTACTCCAGAGGATGGTGGCAAGGATCTATTTGTTCATCATTCGGAAATTCAAAGTGGCGGTGGATATGCAACACTCAATGATGGTCAGCAAGTAGAATTTGAAGTTGGGCAAGGCCAGAAAGGGCCGTGTGCAAATAAAGTTGTCGCTGTTTAAGCTATAATCCATAACAGGATCGTCACTTTTTACCGCGTAAGCAAGAGCTAATAACCAGGACGCAAAGCGATATTGTGCGTACTGCAATAGCTAATGCGAATAGTAGTAAAATTAACTTATGATGCCCGACCGTAAAATTGCTTCGTCGGATTCAATTTTACGACTTGTAAATAACTGATTATAAAGAAGAAAAGATTGCCCAATAGCTCAATGGGCTAGTTAAATTTTCTAATAATCAATGACTTACAGACAGCAAAATCGAGTTATGTGTAGTTTTGGTGTAGGTTAGGGGTAGTTTTAGACCTACTAAATTAATACCGATACCATTACACATAGACAGCAGTTTTTAGGTCGCCTTTTACTACCTCCCCGCTTCCTTGTTAGCCAATATCTATAGTATCTTCTGGGTATCCGCATGAATATGCAGTGATTATTCTTCATTGATTTGAAATAATTTTCATTTAAAGAATTTTAATCTGAAAGAGAGTTCACTTGCCTGATGAAAATACTTGTTGTCAGTCCTGCCTGGATAGGTGACGCTGTGATGGCCCAAAGCCTTTATAAAATTATTAAGAGAGATCAACCAGAATGTCAATTATCAGTTCTCGCACCTAGTTGGACTTTGCCAATCCTAAGGCGAATGAGTGAGGTTAACGCGAGTGTTCTTTCTCCTTTCAATCATGGGGAACTAAGATTAAAAGAGCGGTTTAGTCTAGCTCGAAGAATTAGAGAAAGCAGTTTTGACCAAGCCGTTATTCTAACTAATTCCTTTAAGTCCGCTCTAATACCCTATCTTGCCCAAATACCGATCCGTACTAGCTGGCTTGGTGAATTTAGGTACGGCCTTATCAATGATATTCGAGATGATTCTTTAAGGCATAAATGTCTCATGATCGAGCGATTTGCGGCTTTAACGCCAGTGAGCAGACCACCCTCAAAAGATCTTATCCCTTACCCTCGGTTAGCCGTGAACAAGAATAATGTAAATTCATTGATAAACGATAATCAAATTAGTTTAGAAAGAGAAACCATAACTTTCTGCCCAGGAGCAGAGTTTGGCATCGCAAAGCGTTGGCCTACCTATCATTTTGCGGTTGTGGTGGACTATTATCTTAAGCTAGGCTGGAATACGATAATCCTTGGTTCAGATAAGGACAATCCCATCGCAGCGGAAATCACAAATTTGACTTCAACCAATAATTCTTGTCTCTATGATTTAACTGGAAAAACCTCTATCGAAGATGCTTTAGACTTGTTATCTATTTCAAGATTAGTACTGACTAATGATTCAGGCCTAATGCACTTAGCCGCAGCAGTTGGAGCCTCCCTTGTTGCTTTATATGGCCCAACAAGTCCAGCTCTTACTCCACCGTTAAGTACTTCATCAACATTAATAAGGAAAAGCACTGGCTTTAGTAGTAAGAGGGTTGGAGATAGGAAAGACGGTTACGATACCTCACTATTCGAAATTTCCCCTGAGGAAGTAATTGGGGCTCTAAATGGTCTTTTGTAAATTCGCTCTACAAAAACAGAGATGTCATCGATCAAATTTATAAAACCTGGACCACTAAAACTTGATTGGAACGCTTTCAGATTGTGAACTTAAACTCAACTGAAAAGCGTATATGCTACTTATCTAAAGGCTTTAAGTAAAATTCGTCAGGAACCTGATTTTTATGAAAAAAATATTCTCTCACCCTAAAAGGAAAACGAAAGTCGTTTTTGTACAACTAGGCTCTCCGGAAGCGCCAACGCCAAAAGCATTGAGGAAATATTTGCGCGAATTTCTTGGAGATCCTCGGGTAATCGATTTAAATCCTTGGCTTTGGAAAATCGTGTTGAATTTATTTATTCTGCCGCTGCGACCAAAGAAGTCTGCAAAACTCTATGAAAGGATATGGGATGGTGAAAGTTTTCCTCTTATAACAAACACGGAGCGGTTTACTGATAAAGTGAGGGAAGAGTTGAAACCACTTGACCCAAATGGTCATGTCGAAGTTAATCATGCCTTCTTACTTTCACCGCCCTTCGTTAACGAAGTTTATGACAGTTGGGAAGAAGATATAGAAAACGGTGTGGGAGCTACTAAATTAATGGTGATACCTATGTTTCCGCAGTATTCTGAGAGCACAATTGCTTCTGGTATCGACGCATTAGCCAAAGAACTATCTAAAAGAGTGAAAATACCCACGTTCGAGGTGATCACAAATTTTCACAGAACGCACGCGTTCATAAACAATTCCGCTGCACAAGTGGACTCTAAAATAGAAAAACTGCGATGTGATGGTGTCCTTATTGATAGCTTGGTTATTTCATTTCATGGAATGCAAAAACGTCGAATAGTTAAGAAAGGGGACGACTATTATCGGCATTGCTATGAAACATTTAAATTAATAGTCAATAATTTGAAAGAGATTGATCCAAAACACGTTTTTATGAGCTTTCAGAGCCGCTTTGGTCATGAGGAGTGGATAACTCCTTACACCGACGATGTCGTTCAAGATCTAATTAAAAAAGGGAATAAACACATTGCTATATACTCTCCAAGTTTCGTGGCTGATTGTCTCGAAACTACTGACGAGTTGGGCCACGAGTTAGTAAGTGATGCTATAGAGTGGGGAGGGAATATTTATCCGATCGAATGTTTAAATACTAATGAAAAGTGGTGTAAGGACTTTGCACACTATACATATACACAAGCAGAGGGGTCCGCTAAGGCAAAAGAAGAGATCGAATACCAGCTCTCTGAAATGGAGTATCAAGAAATGCCTGATCTAGTCATGGGTACGGGCTAGTTCTTTTTGCAAGTCAAAAACTGGAAATGTAGGGATCGTTAAAAAAGTTGTCTAAAGCCCGCGGCGCCGGAGAATTTGTTGAACAAACTACTAACAACAATAACTCTACTCTGCTTTTCTGTTGCGGCTAATGCGGATACTTTTTTGTACACCTCAAGACTTATCTAACTTAGCTCCAGATGACATTACCGATGTACAATATTTGAAGCGTGAAACTTCTGGAAACGAGGTATTCATTATCGACACCGAAAAAGGTTTTAGGCAAGAAAGGGATGATAACTATAGTGGCTCTTGTGAGATTATCAATGATCCTCCTTTTGGAATTGCTTGGGTTTTTAGCGCGGTAGGTGAGTTCCACGAGCAAGAAACTTTGTTAATTACTCAAGGTTGTCTTTTTACATACTGTCAGCATTTTGGGGTAGTAACAATTGCCCCCACCGTGACTGCATATAGCGGACGTTGCACAGAGGCTTAATTAAGAGAGCGCTGACCTTTTACCGCGTAAGCAAGAGCTAATAGTTAGGACGCAAAGGGATATTGTGCGTACTGCCATAGCTAATGCGAATAGTAGTAAATTAGGCATTAATTAGCTTATAATGCCCGACCGTAAATTGCTGTTGCCCTTTGATGCCCCTTTGCAATTTACAGTTTGTAACTAACTGATTATAAAGAAGAAGAAAATTGCCCAATAGCTCAATGGTAGAGTAGGTGACTGTTAATCACTTGGTTCCTGGTTCGAGTCCAGGTTGGGCAGCCATTTCTAGTAATAAATATCCACCGTAAACTGAACAAAAGAGAAAACTTATGCGATCCCTTGTTTTAGCTTCTATCCTCGCTTTTAGTATGAGTACCTTCGGACAATCTAATCCAATAGTCGTCATGGACACGTCGATGGGCACGATCAAGATCGAGCTTCGTCCCGATTTGACACCTATCACAGTAGAAAACTTCTTGAGATACGTTGAAAATGACTACTACGACGGCTTGATTTTCCATAGAGTAATAAATGGATTCATGATTCAAGGTGGCGGGTTTGATTCAAACATGGTTCAAAAATCCACTTATGATCCTATAAAGAATGAAGCGGATACTGGAGTATCAAACGCCAGAGGCACCATCGCAATGGCCAGAACCGGAGTTGTGGATAGCGCAACCTCTCAATTCTTCATAAATCTTGTCAACAACGAACGACTAGATTTTCAGAATTCTTCTCCTTCTGGATATGGGTATACGGCATTTGGCAGAGTTATTGAAGGCATGGATATTGTAGACCGAATAGCAAGGGCCGTTACGGGTTCTCAACGCGGGTATCAAAATGTTCCGTTAGAGCCAATCCTCATTAATTCAGCATCGAAAGAGTGAATTTAACTTTCTAATCTTTGAATAGAGACGTCACATTCTCATTTTTTTTATCCACATCTGATACTTGGCTCAGATCTTTTTGAGGGCTCTCAATATCTACTTCCCAAAGGGGGGCGGCCGCCTCCTCCTTGGGCTCAAAACCATCAACCGCCTCTAATAGAACCGCGCGAACACCAGGTAAGTCAATAGAATCGCAGGCCATTTTCAACCGATTTAATAGCTTATGCAAAACTTCCCAGGATAGTGTTTCTTCTTCGGCACGCAATATTTTCGGATGTTCAGTACCCGTAACAGATTCACCGATCAGTAGTTCTTCATAGAGTTTCTCTCCAGGCCGCAATCCCGAATACTCAATCGCTATATCCCCTCGATATGAATTTCCATCTTTCACATCATATCCCATCAAATGAACCATTTTCTTTGCTAAATCATCTATCCTAATTGGTTCATTCATATCTAGCACGAAAACATCACCACCTGTAGACATCGACCCAGCCTGAAGCACTAATTGTGCGGCTTCTTGTACCGTCATGAAATAGCGGGTGACCTCTGGGTGCGTCACTGTTACGGGACCTCCACTTTTAATCTGACGTCTGAATAGAGGAACGACTGAGCCTGATGAGCCTAAGACATTTCCAAATCGAACCATACTAAATTTTGTGGATTGTTCAGTTTGCGCCAAGGCCTGAAGCACTTGTTCTGCAAAACGCTTAGTTGCCCCCATAAAATTGGTTGGTCGCACTGCCTTATCAGTTGATATTAGCACGAAATTTTTCACTTCGTACTTCATCGCCGCGTTAGCTGCGACTAGAGTGCCAAGTATATTATTTTGAGCTCCTTCAACTATATTTTTTTCGACCATTGGGACCTGTTTATAAGCCGCGACGTGGTAAACTGTATCCACGTTAAAACTTGATATTGCGTTTTCCATTTGAGATTTATTACAAACGGAGCCCAACAGCGCCACAACTTTTATTTCTTCACCGCCCCCAATTAGCAGTAGTTTCTCCTTAAGCTCTCTCTCTACTTCATACAATCCGTACTCAAAGCTATCCAATAACACAACTCGAGCAGGGTTTATGCTTACAATCTGACGACATAATTCAGAACCAATCGATCCTCCCGCTCCAGTAACCATTACGGATTGACCAGTAATACAGGCTCCCAAGAGCTCAGGGTTAGGAGGTACAATCTCTCTACCTAATAGATCCTCAATATCGATATCCCGCACCTCACCAACGTCAGATTTTCCGGATACCATGTCAAATAAATCCGGTACCGTCTTAACATGCACTGGAAGATGCTCCAATCGATTTAAAATTTCCTTTCTTTCTAAAATGGTTGCTGACGGGATCGCAAGTAGGATCTTGCGAACCGAATAGCTCTCTATTAGCTCATATAAAGAATTGGGGCTATGAACCCTTATACCATGCACCGTGCTTCCAAGCATACCGTGGCTATCGTCTACAAATGCAACCGGTAAATATTGATCTCCGTTCTGAAGGGCCACTAATAACTGCATTCCAGAACTGCCAGCCCCGTAGATAATGACCGGCTCTCTTGGGCGAAAATTTCTTATCAGGCTTTGTAATAAAACCTTAGCTACAAATCTACTACCACCAATAAAAAGCAGGGCCATCATCCAAAAAATAGGCAGTATCGAATAGTCTAATGGTGAAGGAGTTTCTGCAAAAAAGTACGCTACCGCAATAAAAAATGTAGTAATTGTCACCCCTTTGAGAACTAAAAATCCTGATTGTAGACCCATGTATAGGATAATCGCCCTATAAAGATCTATCCTGGCAAGTACGAATACACTAAGTGCTGTCGCGATGGAAAAATAGAAAATTTGGCTTTGTTCTGGAAATTCTTTTCCCAAAAGGGTAAACGATAATCCCAGAGCAACAACAATCATAATGCTATCACAAAACATCATCAGTAAACTTTTTATAGATCGAGACACAGGTATGGTAAATGAGCGCATACTATATTTGGCCTAATAATTTTATGGTTTCAATTCTCATAACATTAAAAATGTTTTTGAGCAGAGTGATGGCGTATTGGAATACTCAAATCAATACCTACAATTAAATCTTGAATTTTCTGACTATTCGGGCGTCCCGGCCTTAAATTTGTTACAAAGATACACTAAAGGAGCCAAAGCAACCAAGCAAATATAAAACCCAATCTCTGGGTACAGGAAAGACAGCCAACTTAATGGCGCTAACCATATCAAATTTATAAGAAGTATCGAAAGCACCACCCTCTCATGACTACGCCATTTTCTTGTGGCATTTTGATACGCATGACATGAGTGGCCTTCATACCATTTTTCCCCAGACATAAACCTTACTAATAAAGTAACTGTTGAATCAACCACAAAGACTCCTAGCAGTATAAACCATGTCCACACTGTCAGGGTCCCATTATGCATTGAGAACAGCGCGAAAATCCCTAACATGAAGCCAATAAAGCTACTACCTACATCGCCCATAAATAGCTTTGCTGGCGGCCAATTCCAAACCAAGAATCCAGCATTTGCAGCAAAGAGGGTGGCTGACAGTAGCGCAAGTGCCTCGTCACCATCATGAATAGCAAAAAATGATACCATTAAGTTTACAAATAGAACTTCTGTTGCTGCTATTGCGTCAATTCCATCCATAAAATTGTAAAGGTTTAACAACCAAACTAGCGAAAAAATTCCAAGAAAGCTAAGAATCAATGAGTTAGACAACTGTAAAAGGGGAAAGTCTATCGGAGGAACACCTCCCAAATAGTATATCGTCCAACAAGCAGCAAAGAACTGAGTGGGTAAACGGAAACGAAGACCCACATCCGATAAGTCATCAAATAACCCTACAGCCGCAACAGGTGCAGCACCGAGAAGAGCATAAAAAACGTCGTTAGTAATATACTCGTTTAGATTCAACAGGTAAGCAAAAAAAACAAACAAGACTGCTATTACTAGACCACCTCCACTGGGCGTTGGAGATTTGTGTGCGCTTCGAGCAATTGGGTAATCAATCAAATTAAGTCGAGACGCAAATTTTTCAAGCATCATAATAAGCGCTAAAGATGAACCGAAAATACTAAGGAAAAAGAATAACATTAGTTTTAAATATCCGAGGAGACACTCCGGAACTATAGGGTTTCAATTTCGGAATTAAACTCAACTAGTGCGTCACGAGGTGAATCTGCTCTAGTGATTGGACGACCCACGACCAGAAAATCACTTCCGTTTCGAATCGCCTCTGAAGGACTTATCACTCGCTTTTGATCACCTGCTGAGTCTTGGGCTCTTCTGATGCCAGGAGTGATCAATTTAAAATCTCTAAAGAAGGATGCTCTCAATAATTTAGCTTCATCTGCCGAACAAACAACACCATCCAGTCCAGAGTTGTACGCTAGACTGGCAAGGTTCATAACATGCTCTGCTAAGTCTTTATTGACACCAACCTCAAAAAGATCCTCTTTTGACAGACTTGTTAGCACTGTTACTCCGATTAATATCGGTGGCCGACCATGGCTGTTAGATAATGCTTCTTTTGCCGCTTTCATCATCGCAGAGCCACCAGCAATATGTACGTTAAGCATCCAAACCCCTAGCTCAGAGGCAACCTGGACAGCACCTGCGACCGTGTTTGGAATATCATGAAATTTTAGGTCAAGAAAGACATCAAAATTTTTGTTTACTACTGAACTTACTAAGTCAGGCCCACCTGCCGTAAATAACTCCTTCCCAATTTTTACCCTGCAAAGATCTGGATCTAGATGATCAAGAAAATTTAAGGCTTTAGAGGGAGTATCAAAATCTAATGCTACTATTATTCTTTTTTTCACAAATTTGGCCCCATAGATCGCTGTATTCTTTAACAGAACTAGCAATCTTAACCCCAAACCAAACATCAACTAGTACTCTAATTGAGGTCAGTCAATAATTACGGAAGTTTTAATTTTTTTAAATGTTTTATTTCAGCTTTCATTTTGAAGTATTTCACAATTCTTAATCCGAATAATAGGCCTAAAATACTACCTATAACAAAAGCACCAAGGACTAAGACGGACAAAGGCAACTCAAAAACCTTAAAACCACCCAAAAAGATCGACGTTGATTCAGAGTTGAAGCGAACGAAAACGACACTGACTGTAAAAACAGTTACTAGAACTAATATAGTAGCGAGGCCCTTCAACGCTTTCATTACTTAAACCCTATACTTAAGCTTTCATAGACAAACTAAAGTCACATCTATAGGCGAAAATTGAAGGCAGTATGTCCGATAAATAATAGCGATCTATATGCGATCCGCTGGATTACGCTTAAAAATTTTGCTCCTCAATAATTCCACTGTTTACTCGATCTCGCAACTCTTTACCTGGCTTAAAATGGGGCACATGCTTACCGCTCAGCGCCACGGGGGTCCCTGTCTTGGGGTTCCGCCCTATTCGCGGAACTCTGTAGTGAAGAGAAAAACTCCCAAAGCCCCTAATCTCTATCCGACCACCTTCGGATAATATTTGCGACATATATTCCAAAATGGATTTAATTGCCAATTCAACATCCTTAGAAGATAACTGTGTTTGCTTCAGTGTTATGCGGTCAATCAGTTCTGACTTAGTCATAAAATATCCTCTTCCGTAGATCTACTTTATCAGCATCTGCTAATTTTAGACCCAATACTTTTACTTAAAAGACAACTTAAGATTTTACAGAAAGTGTATTTAACCTTTGTCTAATTCCGCCTTGATAAGATCTCCAAGGGTTCCGGGAGAAACCTCACTACTCTCTTGCTTCTTATGATCTCTAATAGCAGCCTTTTCATCGTCGATTTCTATGGCCTTTATAGAGAGACTGATAGTTCGACTCTTATGATCTATATTTGAAATTTTTACTTCTATTTCTTCATCTTGTTTTAAAACAGTCCGAATATCTTCAATCTTATCACGGCTTACCTCAGTAGCTCGGAGAATACCCTCCACCCTATCTTGAAGCTCGATAGTTGCTGATTTGCTATCAATATTAGTTACCCTTCCCTTGACTACAGTACCTTTATCATTCGCGGAGACATAATCCATAAAGGGGTCGTCTTCCAATTGCTTAATCCCCAAGGAAATTCTTTCTCTCTCCGAGTCAATTGATAGAATGATAGTCTCCAGCTCATCGCCTTTCGTATATTTTCTTACAGCATCTTCTCCGCTTTCTTCCCAAGAAATATCGGACAAGTGCACCAAACCGTCAATATTCCCATCCAAACCTAAAAATATG
>CACAEJ010000019.1 GCA_902531515.1 uncultured Pseudohongiella sp. | reverse complement strand
AAACACGCTTTATTTCAAAGTTGATGCCACTTCGCGAGACTATTATGTCAGCCGAGATCTTGAACCTTTCAGTTATGAGCGGCAGGGGAAGAGATTATATTTAAACTACTATCAAGGAAGTTTTAGATGACATAACTATGATGAAGAAATGGTGTAATTGCGCCTTTGAAGTAGCCATAAGGGCAGCTGTTAAACGCCAAGCCAAATGAAGTCTTCAAAAACAGATAACTCAAGATTGCCGGAGGCAACTTTCACCAATGAGGAGAGGCTATATTCTTTTTAATAACGTATAATCCTTAAATTGCATGAAAATTAAACACACCCGGGGGGGGTAATGAAAAATAGTCTGATTAGCATCTTAACGGCAACTCTCGTTGGTTTATCCACTAGTCTATCGTACGGACAGAATAATTTTGTGGTACCTCGAACAGAGTGGGGTTCGCCAGATTTGAGTGGTGTTTGGAATTTCAGTTCTATCATCCCATTAGAGCGCCCCGCTTTTTTTGGAGACAAGAAAACTCTAACAAAAGAGGAAATAACAGCTCTCACCAGTCAACAAGAAGCTGGTTTTGAGGCTATCAATAATATTGGAGTGGGAGGTTACAACACGTTTTGGATTGAAATGGGAGAAAATGGAGATAACCGGACATCTTTAATTATTTACCCTGAGAATGGTCGTCTGCCTGAGACAGTAGAAGGGGTTCCTGTGCAGGTTGGTGGTTTAGGTCCAGATGAACCGGGTGAGAGACCGGTTAGAATGGTGGTGGGTGGAATTGCGAAAGATGGACCTGAAGACAGAGGGTTATCGGAACGTTGTAT
The DNA here is from genome assembly GCA_902531515.1 of uncultured Pseudohongiella sp. Classification (GTDB taxonomy): domain Bacteria; phylum Pseudomonadota; class Gammaproteobacteria; order Pseudomonadales; family Pseudohongiellaceae; genus UBA9145. The sequence continues at coordinate 32,039 of CACAEJ010000019.1, read as the reverse complement.
CGTTGGATTTAACTCAGGGCCACCCTTCACTCCGAACTTATACAACAATAATATCCAGATAATTCAGAATGAAAGCGCTGCCGTGATTATGACTGAAATGATTCATGATGCACGGATCGTTCCTTTGGAGGTAGAATCAAATTTGACAGAAGATATCCGCCTCTGGACTGGTGATTCAAGAGGTTATTGGGAAGATGATACATTGGTAGTGGAAACGAGAAATTTTAATGGATTAACGCAGAGTTTCGGCGTATATGGCACTTCGAAGGATAAACTGCTGATTGAGAGATTCACGAGGGTTGGACCCTTTACGGTAGAGTATGAATTCACGGTAGATGATCCTTCAACCTTTAAAGATAAGATCGTGGTCATGGTGCCTATGTCAAAAGTAGATGGACAATTGTATGAATATGCCTGTCATGAGGGTAACTACGGCATGATCAATATTTTGAGAGGTGAACGGATGAACGAGCTTCGAGAATCAGAGGCCTCTCCTTAAATTAAACTTCAAAAAAAGACTAGTTACACTGGTCTTTTTTTTGTCTAAGCCAAAACTCTTTTGTTGGTTTGGTGAGGGCTAATTTGAAAATAAATGTCTTATTTTGACACTTAGGCACTAGTTAGCTGATTAATTGTGAATCGAGGTAAAATCTTTGTTAAGATCAAAATTAATTAAGAGCTCTTATCACTTTTAAACCTTTTTCTGACAAAAACCGAATAGCATGTTTGTTCAGATACCAATAAGGACATCTCACTTTTTAAATTTGAATCTTGCATTTAGCTTGATTTTTTTCTACGTTCTATTGGATTCGCATAAGAGCAGTGCCCAGGGCTTTCAGACTTCGCTCAATGATTACCAGATTCCGCCAAATTTGAGCTCGCTACATTTTTATTTAATCACGGTCGATGTCGGTGATCAGGTTTGGGATAACTTTGGTCATACAGCGCTCCGTATATATGATGAAGATTCAAACACCGATGTGGTTTTTAATTGGGGCACTTTTGACGCGTCCGGCGGTGTTTTAGATTTTTCATGGAATTTTTTTAAGGGGATAACGGACTACCGCTTGACCACAAGCACACCGAGTCAAGAATTTTCATTGTACTCGGCACAACGAAGAACTGTATGGCAAGATAAAATAAATCTTACAAATCCGCAGAAGAGGCGACTTTATCAGCGATTACTTTGGAACCTAGAGCCATCAAATACTACGTATGACTATCAATATTTTTTTAACAATTGCACGACAAGGATTAGAGACTATTTAGACGAATCCCTTGATAGTGGTTTGAGTTCTCAATTTTATGAGATGACTGAGCTTAGTTTTAGAGATCATGTGCGAGCTCATTATGAGTCGATTGGTTTGGTTGGAATCTCATTGGATATCCTAATGAATAGTGATATCGATCGTCAGATCTCTGAGTGGGAAGAAATGTTTTTGCCGCTTAAATTTCGTGAGCGCTTACTTCAAATTGAATCCGATGTTGCAGAAAATGGCGAACGAAAAATGCTCTTGTCCGACTCGCAGTTGATCGCTGAGTTTGCTCCGCCAACAGTTGTTACGGACCCATACAGGTTTACTTTCTATATCTTGACTCTACCAGTTGCATTCTTGTTTTTGATGATTCGTAAAATACCGCAAATCTATTATGCAACGAGGTCTCACGTCGGACTGCGATTCCCCAAGCTGAACTATAGGTTACTTGCGATTTTGGGTGGGGTAACCTCGATATTTAGCGGTATCTACGGCCTTTTGATGCTTGGTAGTTGGTTTATCTCTGGTCATACCGACACTCATCATAACGTCAATCTTCTAGTTTTCTGGCCAACCGATATTTTTGGACTAATTGTTGCTGGAGGTTGGTTTTTCTCTTGTAGAGCTTGGCCCACAAATCATAATACAGAACCTTTCATAAATTATTATTTGTTCGCGCATATAGTCACCATGCTTATCTACGCGGTGATTGGTTTGTTTGGGCTATCTGAGCAGCAAGTAGATGGCATCGTTTATTCTGTGCTGTTAGGGTTTCTTTCGTTCACGATATTAATTTGGATTGTTGGGTTCGAGCCCTCCAAACCGAGAAACGTACTTTCGTAGACAGAGCCGCCAAACACCGAGAACCGAATCGCTATTTGTAGCAGGAGAACAGACAAATTCAGTTTAAAGCGCGTGATTGAGAAATACAGGACGACAAACTCAGTTAATCTAATACAATCTCAACCCGCCTGTTACGCTGGTATGAAGCCTCTGATTCGCTTCGGTCTGCTGGTCTTTCCTCACCATAACTTACCGCTTCAATTTGATTCCGTGATGCGCCGTTGACTATTAGATAGTCGATGACATTGTTCGCGCGTCTTTCACCTAATGCAAGATTGTACTCGCGAGTTCCTCTTTCGTCTGCATGTCCTTCTATTCGAATACGCTTATTTGAATTAGATGCTAAATCCTGGGCGTGATAATCGAGCACGCCTCGATCCGCTGGTCTGAATTCTGCGGTATCGAAATCAAAATAGAAGACACGAGTCGCTAGGGCAGAGCGGCGCATCCGCTCTGCAGCGGCAGCGGCCCTTGCTTGGCGTTCGGACTCTAATTCCTGAGCGCGCCTTGTGGTCGCTTCGATTCCAGATTCCCCGGCATCAGAGACTTCGTTGCTTACTTCTTCACTAGTTGAGTTGCAGGAAATAGTGGATATGACTACAGAAAAAAAGAAAACAAGTTTCACGAATTTATAGAGGTTCATGTTCTTAGGGCGTCCTGTAACGAGAGTTAAAATATGTACTATCGGAGAGTATCTGATTTGTAGTGGAACTTCTATTTGGTAATACGCTTAAAGGATTGAATTTGGCTAACTATTTAACTGATCTGGGCATTTTTATGAGCAAAGAAAGTAAAAAAGTCGAGCAAACGTTCGATTTCGGTTTATTCGGCTACTTCATAGATGTTAAAATTCTCAAAAAACAGTTTATATATACTAAACTGTGCTGGTAACCCAACCCGAAGGATTGTTAATTATCATTAAACCAGATGGATTGAAGTTGATAGGAGATAATGTGTGAAAGCAGAATTTACGGCGGAAGAATTGGATTTTCAAAGCGAAGTTAAGACTTTTCTGAACGACGAGTTTCCCGCGGAGTATCGAGAAAAGGTGGATGCAAATGTAAGGCTTAACAAAGATGAATTAGTCAATTGGCAAAAGATTCTTTTCAAAAAAGGTTGGGCCGCTCCGTCTTGGCCAAAGGAGTATGGGGGTACAGGGTGGAGTCAGGTGCAAAAATATATTTTTGCAACAGAAATGGGTTTAATAGGAGCTCCAGAGCCGATTCCTTTTGGTATGAAGATGGTTGCTCCAATTATCATGGCTTATGGTAACGATGAACAAAAAGCTCGTTTCTTGCCCGATATCCTCGAGAGTAATGTATGGTGGTGTCAGGGTTACTCTGAGCCCAATTCCGGTTCTGATTTAGCTTCCCTAAAAACTTCAGCCGTTAGAGATGGCGATCACTATATTGTAAATGGAGCTAAGACTTGGAACACGTATGGTCAATATGCTGACTGGATTTTTTGCTTAGTTCGAACCGAGACCACAGCCAAAAAACAGGAAGGTATCAGTTTTCTGCTAATTGATATGCACTCCCCGGGAATTTCCCTGAAACCAATTGTCCTTATAGATGGCCACCCTGAAGTTAATGAAATATTTTTTGATGATGTTCGAGTACCGGCCGAAAATTTGATCGGTGAGGAAAATAAAGGTTGGACTTATGCGAAAGTATTATTGACTCATGAACGTACTGGAATTTCCGGGGTCCCCAGAGGAAAAAAACGTCTTAGTTCTCTGAAGCGCATTGCCAGGGAAACGGATGACGGGTTTGGTTCAAGTATGATGGAAAATGATGCTTTCAAAAACAAGATTGCTGCACTTGAAATTGATTTAGAGGCAATAGAGTATGCTGAGTTGCGCACTTTAGCTTCAGTCTCGGCTGGGAAGGCTCCGGGTCCAGAATCGTCAATTTTAAAAATTGTTGGGACTGAGCTTGCTCAACGAATAGATGAGGCTTTTGTTGAACTAGCGGCCTACCACTGCTTACCTTTTGTACCTGATCAATTTGAGGACGGGTTCCAGGGCGACTATATTAGCCCAGGCACCTCTGCTTCAGCAGCTTTGACCTACTTCAATAATCGAAAAGCTACAATTTACGGTGGTTCTAATGAAATACAACGAAACATAATTTGTAAGGCTGTGTTGGGTCTGTAGTCTAAACAGATCATTTAAAGAAGGAAATTAAGAGGAAAACAAGTGGATTTTTCATACTCAGAAGTTCAACAAATGTTGCAGGATTCAGTTAAGAAATTCGTCAGTAAGAATTACGACTTTGACACTCGTAGCAAAATTATTGAGAGTGATAGCGGATATAGTGAAGAAAATTGGAAATTGTTTGCCGAATTAGGCTGGCTTACAGTTCCTTTCTCTGAGGAAGATGGCGGTCTTGGTGGGTCTGCTGTTGATCTGATGGTAATGATGGAAGAGTTTGGAAAGGCGAACTTGGTTGAGCCCTATCTTCCCTCTGTTGTGTTATGTGGATGTTTGATATCGGAACTTGCAACCGGAGAAGTGAAGGAGCAAATGCTTGGAAAGCTTGTTGGAGGAGATTTACAACTTGCTCTTGCGGCGTCTGAAACAGGTAGCCGGTTCAATTCATCTAAAGTTGCCACGACGGCAAAGTCAAATGGAAATAGTATTGTAATTAATGGGCGAAAAATTGCTGTACTGAATGGTTCGAATGCCAACGAGTTATTGGTAGTGGCTAGAGAGAGTGGGGGGGAGGTAGACGCTGATGGTATTTCTGTCTTTTTGGTTAATCCAGATACTCCGGGTGTAACGGTTCGATCCTTTACAAACATTGATGGGCAAAAATCGTCGGAAATTGATTTTACCGATGTGACTGTTGCTGCTTCGGCACGACTAGGCGAGCAAGGAAAAGCGTTAATGGCGATAGAAAAAGTTATTGATAAGGCAATCATTGCGGTATCCGCAGAAGCGGTTGGAGTCCTTGAGACTCTTCTTCAGAAAACTGTCGAATACAGCAAAACAAGGAAGCAGTTTGGTACCGTAATAGGTACATTCCAGGCACTACAACATCGTATGGCGGATATGTTTATTGAATGCCAACTTGCTAGATCCATTGTGGTTATGGCTGCCATGAAGCTAGACGGGTCTGCAGGCCAAACGGAAAAGACAAAGGCTGTCTCAGCAGCAAAAAGCAGAGTTGGTAAAGCTATTCGTAAGGTAAGTCAAGAAGCTGTTCAAATCCATGGTGGAATCGGAGTGACTAACGAATTGGATGTTGGACATTATTTTAAAAGAGCAACAGCCTTAGAAATCATGTTCGGTAATACTGATTATCATATTGAACGTTTTGCATCACTATAACTAAAACGGTTTAACATGTGAGTGAGATTATTTTCGTTCGTCATGGTCAAGCCTCTTTTGGCAAAGCATCCTACGACAAGTTAAGCGAATTGGGTCTGGAGCAAGTCCAACATCTAGCGCGTTATTGGAGTGATCTAGGAGAAACCTTTGATCAAATCTATGTTGGCTCGTTGCGACGTCAAAAGGAGACGGCTAAGGAATTAATGACCCTGGTAAGAAGTAACCCGCCCCTTCTCTATGTGGACGGTTCGTTTAATGAGTATAATGGAGATCCGTTAATCCGAATATATCTGAGGGATTTTTCAGATGAGCCGGGTTTAAAAACCAACATTGAGATGCCCATTACGGATGAACGGTTATTTCAAAGTGTCTTCGAGAAAGCCACCTCTAAATGGCTGAGTGACCAATTAGTGCCCAACAAAGCCGATTCTGATTTCGAGAGTTGGGAGACCTTTAAGCGACGGGTCTATCGTGGTGTGGATGAAATAATGTCGAAACATATCCATGGAAGTCGAACGCTTGTATCAACATCTGGAGGGGTCATCGCGACGGCATTACAGAGAGTCCTTAAATTCCCCGATAAGCAAGTAATACAAACTAATTGGATGGTACACAACAGTTCTATTACTCGTATTCGCTACGGTAATGGTAAGATGTCAGTGACGCAGTTTAATAGTCTTCCCCACCTAGAGCAAAAGGGAATGACCGACCTGATCACTTACCGTTAAATAGGATGGGCAATTGGATTCTAGTGACTTAGTCGACCAACCTGGGAAAATTCGCAAGGGCGAAGAGCTCGATTTTGAGCGTTTAAAGGAGTACCTCGAGCCGATTGTTGGGAGAGATCTGGGGTCCATGCGAATTACTCAGTTCCCTGGCGGGCACTCCAATTTAACTTACATGCTAAAAATTGATACTGAGCAGTGGGTTTTGCGCAGGCCACCGTTCGGTAGCAAAGTAAAATCAGCTCACGATATGTCCCGTGAATTCAAAATACTGGATGCTTTGAAAGGGACATACCCTTTTGGTCCGGGACCCATTCATTTTTGTGATAACCATGAAATCCTAGGTTGTGATTTCTACTTAATGAATTACATAAAGGGTATAGTGATTCGTAGAGAGTATCCGAACCATTTGAGGCTTTCCCCGGAGCAAGTAAGAATTCAGCTCCTTAATTTTTTTGACGCGTTGGGAGATTTACACTCTTTAAATTTGGGAGAGGTGGGCCTAAGTAATTTTGGAAAGCCTAAGGGGTATGTAAAAAGACAGGTTGAGGGTTGGAGTAATAGGTGGGTTAATGCTGTTACACCTGATACGGTTAATTGTGATGAGATAATTAGATGGTTGCAAGATAATATGCCAGAGGAAAGCGGTAAGGCGAGTGTAATTCATAATGATTATAAGTTAGATAATGTGATCTTTGATGTGCAAAATCCGTTAAAGCTTATTGGCGTTCTGGACTGGGAAATGTCAACAGTTGGAGATCCATTAATGGATTTAGGATGCACGCTTGGTTATTGGGTGCAACTAGATGATCCAGAATTTTTTAGGAACGCTCGAACAATGCCTTCAGATATAGAAGGAGCTCCCACTCGGTCACAGATAATCGAGAGATTTAAAGAGAGAACCGGTTTGTCGGTCGATCACTTTCCGTTTTATTTTTGTTTTGGCCTATTTCGCTTATGTGTAATTGGTCAGCAGATTTACTATCGTTTCTATCATGGCCATACGACAGATGACCGATTTGCAGCATTTTTAAAAAAAGCGCATGTGCTCCAGCAAATGTGTCTCATGATAATCGCAGGAAAAATTACACAATAAGAGGTATTCATGTCGTTCATACTTAGCGAGCTATTTTCAGTGCAAGGAAAGGTTGCGATTGTGACTGGTGGATCTCGAGGCATCGGCAGGATGATTGCTGAAGGCTATGTTCAAAATGGTGTCAAAACATACATTACTGCTCGAAAGTCGGAGGCATGTATTGAGACCGCCAAACGCCTTTCGGAGCAAGGGGAGTGTATTGCAATTCCTGCGGATTTATCGACAAAGGATGGAAGAGAAATTTTAATAAAGCAGATAACAGAGAGAGAAAAAAAAATAGATATTCTTGTTAATAATGCCGGAGCTGCGTGGGGTGCGCCCTTTGAGGATTATCCAGATGAAGGGTATGACAAGGTCATGAATATAAACGTAAAAGCAATATTTTCCCTGACGAGAGATCTCCTGCCCTTGCTGCTCCAAGCAGCATCGAAGGCGAATCCGAGTCGCGTCATCAATATAGGTTCTATAGATGGACTTCGAGTATCTTCAACCGATAATTTCGCTTATGGCGCCAGCAAAGCAGCAGTCCATTTCTTGACTAAAAACCTTGCAGTTAGGATGGGACCTAAAGGGCTTAATGTTAACGCGATAGCTCCTGGACCCTTTGAAAGTCAGATGATGGATTACATGTTGAAAAAATTTAGAGGGAAAATCGAAGCAGAAAACCCTTTAGGTCGCATTGGTGCTCCGACAGATATGGCTGGTTTGGCAATATTTCTCGCTTCAGATGCTTCAAAATACATAACGGGTCAGATCATTGCGTTGGATGGGGGTCGCAGTTTAGGTTCAGTGTCTGCCCAAGCTCTTTCCGATATTCGAGCTTAATTACCCTTTAAAATTGATTTCAAAAACCCGGTTTCGGTGTTACTTTATCGCTCCCAAATTACTTAAGTGAACTCGAATTTTACAGGTGATGACTAAAACCTTAATACTACCTCGGGCGTTGATTGCAGGTATGGCATTTGTCAGCGGTTTCTGCATCATGACGATTGAGATGCTAGGCGCTCGCATCCTGTCGCCTTATTTCGGAGGAAGTCTCTCCGTTTGGGGAAGTATTATCACAATTTTTATGCTTGCTTTGGCTCTCGGTTACTTGCTAGGGGGCAGACTGTCAACTAGAACTCCAAGTGGTCTAACCTATTCGTTGTTCTTTATAGGCGCAGCCTTATTTTCCCTACCAATCATTTTATTTGCTGATAGTGTTATGAGGCCGATTATGGTCAACATAGAGGACCCAAGATATGGTTCTCTTCTCGCATCTATCTTTCTCTTTTTCATACCGACAAGTATTCTGGGAATGATCTCTCCATACTCTGTCAGGTTGATGGTCGATAGAGAGGAGCATAGTGGGCACATGGCAGGATTGCTATACTTTATCTCGACTCTTGGGAGTGCCTTGGGCACCCTTGGAACGAGTTTCTATTTTGTACTTTGGTATGAGGTAAATCAAATTCTATGGGGTGCCGTGGCAAGCTTAGTACTTGCGGGCTTAGTGATTCTCTTTTTCGAAAATATAATGAGAACTAACAAAATTTTGAGAAACCGTGGTTATGTTAATAAATAGAAAAAAACTAATTTTCGGGTCATTAATACAACTACTCGCATTAGCGCTTCTCTCAGTAAGCTCTTACGCCGAAACTATTCATGAAGAGCGCTCAAAATATCGAGATATTACTGTTACCCAAACTGGAGAAAGGCGCTGCCTGCTTTTCAATGTTCATCGTGGAGACAGAAATCAGACTTGTATGATGCTGGATAATCCGAATCGATTAGTTTTCGATTATACGCGGATGAGTTTTGCTGGCCTGATGTTACAACAGGCACCTCAGAGCATCTTAGTTATTGGTTTGGGTGGAGGATCAATTCCTATAACTTTCGCAGATTTATTTCCTACTGCGGAAATAGATGTGATTGAAATAGACGACGCCGTCGTGAAAGTTGCAAAAGAGTATTTCCAGTTTAATGAAACTCAAAACATGAAAGTGTATGTGGGTGATGGACGCCCATTTATAAAACGGGCAGCTCTTCGTGGTAATAAATATGATTATATTGTCCTTGATGCTTTCAGCGGAGATTATATTCCCGAGCACATGTTAACTCGCGAATTTCTTGAGGAAGTAAAAGCGATAATGACAAGAGATAGTGTTCTCGTTGCCAACACATTCTCAACAAGCAGGTTATATGATCACGAATCTGTAACCTATCAAAGAGCTTTTGGTGAATTTTATAATTTTAAATTACCAACCTCAGGTAATCGAATTATCATTGCACAGCTTGGTTTGCTGCCACCGCGAGAGGAATTAGTGGAAGCATCTCGTCAATTAGAAGCAAGTTTGGATAAATACGGGGTTAATATAACTGATTATCCGCGACGATTAACTACTCGGGCGGATTGGGATATGAGCCGGAGAGAGCTTACTGATCAATATTCGCCTGGGAATCTACTGAGAGGAAACTAGTAAAATGCTAAAAATGTGCAAAGGGGTTATGAGAATAATTCTTTTATTGAATTTTATGCTAGCTGCTGCCGTTAGTGCAGAGGTTACTTTTAAATCTGATGTCGTCTACGGTCACAAAGATGGCATGGCGCTAGTTTATGACGTGTTAATGCCAGGCACAGCGAATGGTGCAGCGATTGTTTTTATGATGAGTGGGGGCTGGTACTCTTCGTGGGCTCCACCGGAAGCCCGTGCCCGCCAGTTTAAAGATATGCTGGACGCTGGCTTTACTCTCATTCCGGTTTATCATGGAAGTGCTCCTAGGTATCATGTTCCGGATGCATATTCTGATGTCAGTCGTGCCGTTAGACACATAAAACTGAATGCATCAAATTATGGTATTGATGCCAACCGAGTTGGCGTAACAGGAGGAAGCGCTGGCGGACATTTATCGCTTATGCTTGGGTTAGACTCCGATCAAGGTAATACTGATGACAGCGATGAAGTCATGCGGGTGGATAACTCAGTCGCTGCAGTGGTAGCTTATTTCCCGCCCGTTGCATTCAGGGAACAAGAATCACTTCCGGTAGGTATCGTTAATAATGTTGAGGAGGAGGAGCTTTTGTCACGATTCCCTGCGTTGGATTATGATCCGGAGCTAGTCCCAACTGTTTCACCTATTCTTTTCGTTGATGCCGGAGATCCTCCAACGTTATTAATACACGGTGATCAGGATCCTTTAGTTGATGTCACGCACTCGTTCGCGATAAAGGCAGAGTTTGACAAAGAAAGTGTGGAATCAGAACTTATAGTTATTCCTGGGGGTAAACACGGTTTCGGCGGAGAGGATGCATTACGTGCTAATAAAGCACGCTTGGAGTGGTTTGAGAAGTTTCTACTCGATTAGCTTACTGAGCAGCAAGATTGAGTCAGAACTAATTGACACCTTTAATCATATTTTTAGCGATAATTAACTGTTGAATTTGACTTGTACCCTCATACAGGCGGAACAATCGGACGTCCCTATAGAATCGCTCCACAGCATACTCGGCCATGTAACCCGCCCCTCCATGAATTTGGACACATCGGTCTGCGACCCTGCCAACCATTTCCGTAGCAAATAGCTTAGACGCTGACGATTCAGTACTTACATTCTCACCTTTATCGCGCTTTCGCGCTGTTTCTAGGGTCATACACTTTGCGGCATAGGTTTCTGTTTTTGAGTCTGCCAGCATCGCTTGGATTAACTGCTGCTCTGCGATTGGTTGACCAAATTGTTTTCTTTGCATCGCATAATCTAAGGCATCGCTTATCAGGCGTTCTGCGACACCTACACTAACGCCTGAGATGTGCAGTCTGCCGCGGTCGAGTACTTTCATCGCGGTAATAAAACCTTCTCCCTCGGCACCTACAATATTTTTAGCAGGAACTCGGCAGTCTTCAAAGATTACATCGCACGTCATCGATCCGGCTTGTCCCATTTTCTTATCTACTGAACCTAGGGTGATGCCTTTAAAATCTTTCTCCACGATGAAAGAGGAAATCCCGCGGGCACCCTTAATTGAAGGATTAGTGCGAGCCATGACGTTGAAGGTATTTGCCACTTTGGCGTTTGTTATGTAGCGCTTGGTGCCATTGATAATGTAATAGTCTCCATCCCGAACAGCAGTAGTTTTCAATGCCGCTGCGTCTGAACCTGCTTCTGGTTCTGTAAGACAAAAACAGCTTATCCATTCGCCACTCGCATATTTTGGCAAATACTTCTTTTTCTGTTCTTCGGTACCGTTGAAGACAATCGCCGCAGAACCAATACCATTGTTTGTTCCCATAATTGATCTGAAGGCAGGGGAGGTTTTCCCTAAAGAAATTGCTACTTCAATTTCTTCCTCCATGGTGAGGCCGAGACCTCCATATTCCTCGGGAATCGTAAGCCCAAAGAGACCCATGGATTTCATTTCTTCTAAAATGTCCTCAGGCAGGGAGCCAGATTCGGCCAATTCCGATTCCCTCGGGATTAACCGCTCTTTTACGAACCGGTCAATCAGCGTTATCAGCTGATTAAGTGTTTCTTGATCTCGTATCATAAATTACCCCCCCCCTAAAACGTGGCGTAAACCTAACATATACGCCTGAATTTTACGAATGCCGTGCTAGAATAGTAAGTATTACTCAAGAAGAGATGAAATTGGATGGCCTTAGAAAAAATCCGCTCAATTTTTGGGAGCTTGCTTTGATCCTTGAAGTCGCTCTCCAAAGCTTTGCTGTACAACTGTGAGTAACAAAAATTATTGCACATTTTTTGAAAGGATAGATTATGTCGGAAGTAGTAAGTTACGAACTTAAAGATAACATTGGAGTGATTTCAGTAAACAACCCACCCGTTAATGCGCTCGCCCAATCAGTCAGATCGGGGATTTTGCAGGCGGTGCAGGCCTCACAGAATGATGAATCGAAGGCAATAATTCTAAGATGTGAAGGCCGAACATTTATTGCGGGCGCGGATATAACTGAGTTTGGTAAACCGCCAAAAGAACCAGGATTAACAGAGGTATTAGCAGCAATTGAAAACTCAAGTAAGCCGGTAATCGCTGCGATTCATGGCACTGCGCTTGGAGGAGGGTTTGAGGTAACTCTCGCCTGTCACTACAGGTGCGCAATAGAAACAGCCAAAGTTGGGCTGCCGGAGGTAAAATTGGGTTTATTGCCAGGAGCCGGTGGTACCCAGCGAGTGCCTAGGATTGCAGGGGTAAAATTTGCATTAGAGATGATGACCAAAGGAAATCCGATAGCAGTGGGTAAAGCTCTTGATGTTGGTTTAATTGATCAAATCATAGACGGTAATGAGATAAATCAAAACGCAGTTGAGTACGCTAAGAATTTGGTAGAGTCAAGTGCCCCCCTTAAGAGAATTAGAGATATTGAGATTAACGGTTCTGATTTAGAGTCAGGTTTTTTTGATCAGGCTCGGAAGCAATTAGCTAAAAGAGCGCGCGGACAAATTGCTCAGGATCGCATTGTTTCCTGTATAGAAGCTGCTGTTAATTTACCGATCGACAAAGGGTTGGAGCGTGAGCGCGAACTTTTTCGTGAGCTGGTCATGTCGCCAGAATCTGCGTCGATGCGCCACATTTTCTTCTCAGAAAGGCAGGCCGCAAAAATAGAAGGTCTAGCAAAAGCAACTCCTCTCCGATCAATAAACAAGGTCGCCATTATTGGTGGAGGAACAATGGGGGGTGGAATAGCGATGTGCTTTGCTAATGTGGGTATTCCTGTAGTGATGTTGGAGGTTAATGACGAGGCACTCGAGCGCGGCCTTGGCATAGTTAAGAAGAATTACAATATTACTGTTCAGAAAGGAAGATTGGCCGCTGACCAAATGGATAAGCGCCTTGAGTTAATAAGCGGCACAACCAACTATGAGCATATAGCGGATGTGGATATGGTTATAGAGGCAGTGTTCGAAAATCTTGATCTCAAAAAAGAAATATTTACTAAACTCGATGGCGTTTGTAAGCCGGGCGCTATCTTAGCAACGAATACCTCATATCAAGATGTGGACGCGATTGCTGAAGCGACGGCCCGGCCTGAAGATGTAGTCGGAATGCATTTTTTCAGTCCGGCTAATGTTATGAAATTACTCGAGGTTGTTCGCGGGGAAAAGACTGCGGATGATGTTCTTGCGACAGTCATGCAGGTTGGGAAACGAATTAAAAAAGTTTGTGCCCTATCTCGAGTATGTTACGGATTTATTGGAAACCGAATGCTCAGTGGTTATGGCAGAGAAGCGCAAATGCTTTTACTGGATGGTTGCACTCCGGCCCAGGTGGATGGAGCGTTGGAAAATTTTGGTATGGCGATGGGACCATTGGCCATGGGAGATTTGGCAGGTCTTGACGTCGGATATAAGGCCCGACAAGCACTCACCAATTTACCAGACGATCCCAAGCTTTATCGTATGGGGACACTTCTCGTGGAGATGGGCAGATACGGTCAAAAAACAGGTTCGGGTTATTACAAGTATGACCCAGAGACAAGGAAAAGAATGTCGGATCCTGAAGTAGAATCTTTGATTGTTGAAGAGGCTGAAAAACTGGAAATAGACAGAAGAGAAATTTCTGATGAAGAGATACTTGCTCGATGTTTTTACCCATTAATAAATGAGGGAGCAAAAATATTGGAAGAGGGAATAGCACAACGAGCAAGCGATATCGATGTTGTCTATATTTATGGTTATGCATTCCCTGTCGCAAAGGGCGGTCCCATGCACTATGCAGATACGGTTGGAGTCAAAAAAGTATACGAAAAGATATGTGAATTTCGCGATCGCTATGGGGAAGAGTATTGGAGCCCAGCACCGCTTTTAAAGCGACTGGCTGAAGAAGAAAAATCTTTTGCCCAGTGGGATAAAGAAAGGAGTGGTGTTTAATGATCTCTTATCAAACCGCTGCACCAGGATCACCCTTAGTCAAAGTTGAGTCACCGACTCCTAAGCCGAGCGGTACAGAGGTTTTGCTAAAGACTGTAGCCTGCGGAGTTTGTCATTCCGATATACATTTGCATGAAGGTGTCTTCGAACTCGGCGGGGGGAAGCAGCTTGATGTAGGTCAGGAAGGCTTGACTTTGGGACATGAAATTTTTGGGGAAGTCTTAGCTATCGGTCCAGATGCGACCGGTGTTTCCGTTGGTGATCGCCGAGTCGTATATCCATGGATCGGCTGCGGTGATTGTGCTCAATGTAGACGAGGAGAAGAGCACCTGTGCACTCCTGGCAAAGCATTAGGTATCGTGAAACCTGGAGGCTTTTCTGATCATGTGCTGGTGCCGCATAGCAGGTACCTGTTTGACAAGGGTGATGTTCCTGACTCACTGGCCGCTACCTATGCATGCTCCGGCCTAACAGCCTTTGGCGCCTTAAAAAAGGTTGGGGAGATTCAGGACGGCGACCATATCATTATTATCGGCGCAGGCGGTGTGGGAATGATGGCCATTCAGATTGCTCGGGCTTTGGGTCTGGATCCGATCGTTGTTGATATTGATGAGACTAAACTGGCCGCAGCGAGAGATTTGGGTGTTACTCGGACTTTCGACTCGTCTGACCGACAGACCGCTAAGGATATTCGGAAAAGCACCGGCGGTGCGTATGCCGTGCTGGACTTTGTTGGAGCCGAAGCTAGTGTTAATTATGGTCTTGGTTGTTTGCGAAAAGGAGGTATGCTTTTAGTTATTGGTCTTTACGGTGGTGCATTGTCTATACCCATTCCATTTTTGCCTATGAATGCTCGCCTTATTCAGGGCAGCTATGTAGGTAGTCTTGACGACATGAGCAAACTGATGGCGATGGTTAGAGATGGTAAAATTGCTCCTATTGGTATTACCGAAAGACCGATTACGGAAGCGAATCAAGCTCTGGAAGATTTGAAAGCCGGAAAGGTCAGCGGGAGGCAAGTTTTAATTAATACCTAAGAAATTTATCTTTTAATTTGAGTTAAGTTAAATACATCCTTAGAAAATTCTTATGTTTCTCATAATTATTGCTGCGATCCTCGCGGTTTTGATTTACTTGCCTTCTTTCTGGGTTAGGCATGTTATGTCAAAGAATAATAAGGAGTTAGTTGGTCTTCCTGGAACCGGAGGAGAGCTTGCCGAGCACCTCATAAAACGCTTTGAGCTTAGCGGTATTAAAGTTGAGGAGACTGAACCTTTTCGAGACCACTTTGATCCTCAAAACCAAACTGTGAGACTCAGTACTGCTAACTATCATGGTAAATCACTAACCGCAGTGGCCGTGGCAGCGCACGAGGTCGGTCATGCAATTCAGTTTCACAGGAAGGAAGAAATATTCAAATTGCGCAGCAAGTATATGCCGACTGCTCGAGCATTGAGTCAGATCGGTATCGGGATAATGTGGTCATTCCCGATTTTGGGTTTTATTTTAAGATCGCCTCTCGCGGTGGGTTTAGTTATTGGATGCAGTTTGTTGCTGCAAATACTAGGTGCGCTTGCTTATTTAATAATTTTGCCAGAAGAGTGGGATGCCAGTTTTAATAAAGCGCTACCTATCTTGATAGAAGGTGAATATGTAACAGCGGATCAGATTCCCAAGATACGTACAGTACTCAAAGCTGCTGCAATCACGTATTTTTCTGCGGCGCTTGCCAATGTATTTAATATCTGGCGCTGGTTACTTATTTTACGAAGGTGATCGATAATCAGTGCCTTCTAGTCAATAGTGCAGTTGTCCTAAAGCTAGATTAACCAAATTGATCGCTAAGCGGTTAGAATTCGATGGCCATATCGGTTAGTCTGTCGTTACGTCACTCAGAAATAGGTTTAATCATGAGAATAATAATCGGTAAATTTTCCAAAAAGACTTTGGTTGTCCTGTGGTTTGCAGTTCTCTCGCTCCCGGTCAGTGCTCAACGCGGAACAGACCCGACGGTCTGGGATGGGGCGATGGAGAGGTTTGCAGAACAAGATAGGATGAATCCGCCTCCGATGGGGGCTATCCTGCTTACCGGTAGTTCCAGTATAGCCCGTTGGAATGATCAGGCCGCTAAAGCATTGGCTCCTCTGACCGTAATCTCGCGAGGTTTTGGCGGCAGCATGATGAGCGATGTAGTCCATCATTTAGATACGGTCGCGCTTAAATATAAACCTCGAGCGATCCTTATTTATGAAGGTGATAACGACACTTTCTATGGAGTTGCAGAGAAAGAAATAATCGGTTCTCTTGAAAAAATCGTTGATAAAGTTCATAGGGAGCTCCCGGATACGCGTATTTACGTGATGGCAGTTAAACCCTCAACTTCACGTGTGGGCGTTTGGGGAAATGCGCAACGTGTAAACGCGGCTTATAAAGAAATCGCAAAGCATGACTCGAAGGTCTACTTTATTGATTCTGCGACGCCTTTCTTAAAGTCTGACGGGAATGTCATGACCGATATTTTTGTTGAGGACGGGTTGCACCTAAATCCAATGGGCAACCTGATTTGGGGTTCAATCATTCGTGCTGCATTAATGCCTCAAGAGGCTCGTTACGAGTAGGTTTTACTTGTTCGAATCAGGGGAGGGGTATTTCCCCTGATTCAATGAAGTTCAAGGGACTTATTAGTACTCGTCGTAGCCCTCCGTGAGCTCCACGTAGACCCCTGTCGGGTCAGTGAAAAAGGCGCTATTTAGGCCGATGTCTGAAAGTTCCTGATAAGGCACATCGAACACGACGCCTTTAGATTCAAGCTCAAGACAGAATTCCTTAAGGTTATCGATTTCAAACCCTATATGATCGATTGCAGCGCCTTTCGTGCTTTGTCGTCCACTATTGTTACCGCCAAAACTGAAGTTCATTCCCGGGACATTTGTTGTCGTAGTAATTCTGCCACGGGGTCGAATTTCAAGATCAAACATATTTACATACCATCTCAATATGTCAACGGCGTCATCTACAAACCAGTGCACATGATAGCCGGTAATTTCTTGTTGCAAGCCTCGATCCTCTTGCATTTCTACCTCGACTCCATCTGGCAAAGTGACGTATGCATTCAGTTGTCCTTCGGCACCTAAAAACATGCTGCCAACAGGCAAACCATCAGCCCGCCATTTGTCCAGAAATTTATCCATACGCCTAACTTTGAATCCAAAATGATGCATTGCGGTTTCTATAGAATCCATAGTCGGTTGCTGTTCTGTCAATGTGATCAGCATATTAGGTAGTTTAATTACCGAGTGAGAGCCTTTTTCGACAATAGTTCCATTAAAATGCTCCACCCAGATTCGTTTGTGCTGTTCCAGATTGGAAACATTTAAATGCACATGACCGAATGTGACTCCACTTTCGTTAGGAGATGCGAGTTGTGTGTGTCCTACTGGTATGACAAAAAAAGATAGAATCAAACAGAGTAAGTTCTTCAATTTTAGATCCTCCCACTACTAGTTATTTTTATTGTCTAATTTAATGACTTATTACTTTAATGCCAAGCGGAACTTAAAAGTTCATAAGAATGTTTACGCGCACTACTATCATGGGTAATTGTCAGAATCATTATCTCATCGAGTTTAAAATCTCTCACGAAGGAATGGAGTTTCTCACAAACTTGTTCGGGTGTCCCAATCGCTCGTCTTTGTCGATTGTCTTCGATTATTTGTTTTTCGCCCGTGCTATAGGGATAGTCGGCTGCTTCCTGCACACTGGGAAACGGTCCCGGGTTTCCTCGAAGCAAACGAATAAACCAAAGGTCTCGGCTTCTCGATAACTCAAAAGCCTCCTCTTCTGTCTCAGCACAAACCGTAAAAATAGTGAGAACACAGTGAGGGGATTCAAAATTGGGGCCAGCCTGAAAATTTTCTCGATAACTTTCAAAAATCTCAGGCCCGATCTTTGGATTAATGAAGTATGCAAAGTTATAGGGAAGGCCAGCCGCTGCCGCGAGTGAGCTGCTGTCACTGCTGGATCCGAGCATCCATAGCTCGGGTGGAGTTTTAACCGTGGGATATGCTTTGGCATGTTCAAGGCCGGGCGTCATCGGAGGAGTATCATTTAATAAAGCTTGTAAATCGAGCACCATGTTTGGAAAGTGTTCAGGTCCGATGGTCGAGCCATAACGAATGGCGGCAGCTGTAAAAGGATCGGTGCCCGGAGCTCTTCCAACTCCTAAATCTATACGGTTTGGGTACATAGTCTCGAGAATCCTAAAGTTCTCAGCGACTTTATAAGGACTATAGTGCGGCAGCATAATGCCTCCAGAACCAAGCCGGATGTCCTCGGTTTCTGCCCCCAAACGCCCAAGGAGAACTTCCGGGGAGCACCCAGCAAGAGCGTCTGATGCATGATGTTCGGCGACCCAATATCGATGATAACCGAGGTCATCACAAAGGCGGGCGAGAGCCAGTGTTTCTCGAATAGCCCCGTAAGCATCGCAACCTGATTTAATTGGAGACTGGTCTAGTACCGATAGCTTCACTGAGTTGGCCATATGGGCTTGTCCAAAGGGTAGTTTATGTATGTAAGCCGTAACGAAATTTAAGCAACTAAAAAGGTAAAAATGTACTTATATTCTATGTTAGCATGGCGAACGTTCGAATTAATGCCTAAAAAAAAGTAGTAAAAGGTCGCAGGTTCGATCAAAATACAAAATATTTATAATATAATCAGCACCTTAGAGAGTAAAACTCAGAACGAAAAGGGGAGAGATAATGCGCAGAAAGTTTCCAAGCAGACGAAGAGGTTTGACACTGGCTGTCATGATGGCAGCGGCCGGTGTAACTATGCCGCTTGCGGCCCAGCAGGATGAACCTGAAGTCGAGGAAGTCATAGTAACGGGTTCGTATATTCGCGGGAGTGCGTTGGATGCGCCTTCACCAGTCAATGTAATAGATAGAACGAGCATTGAGGCCCAGGGTGCTTCTACAATCTGGGATGTAATCAGAAATCTTGAAGTAAACCAAGGTTCAGATACCAATGTTCAGGGAGCAATGGCTGGTGCAGGAAGTCAAAATACAGGAACAGCCTCGGTTAATTTACGTAACCTGGGAGGAAACTCGACTCTAACTCTTATTAACGGGAAAAGGACAACGCCAGCAGCAGTTGTAACTGCTTCCGGGCAGGAGAGTGTGAATTTAAACTCCATTCCGCTCGTGATGACTGAGAGGGTGGAAGTTCTGACGGATGGTGGTTCAGCGCTATACGGAGCTGATGCGGTAGCCGGTGTGGTTAATATCATTATGCGTACCGACTTTGACGGCTTAGAGTTGTACGCAGATACCCAGGGTATCCAAGAAGCTGGAGGGACTTACGAGGAGACTTTCAGCGGTATATGGGGTACTGACTGGAATAATGGAAATACTCGCTTAGTTCTTTCGGGCGAATATTTCGAGAGGGACCCGCAGAAATTGGAGCATGCTCAATATTTTGATGAAGACAGGATTATCTCTAACAGCAAAGTAGGAGCTTATACTGTAACTAGTCCGTTGGGCTCGACCTTTAATATGGGTTATCTCGATATGCCCTTAACAGGTCAGAACAAGCAGGAGAGAGCGAGTATTGGCGAAGCTTTCGGTGGCACGCGTGGTTTTGTCTATTCCGATCCTTTGTGTGAATCAGGTTCAGGGAATTTCGGTCAGTTTTATGTAGATAACAGGTTTTCCGATTATGCTCGCCGATCAGGGCAATGCTCTGAGAATAACATGGGCAATCAATTTATGACCTATGGTCAGGAACGTTACAGCATCGCTGGTTCATTTGAGCATGATTTCAGCAATGGTATGGAATTTTACTCTTTCTTTAATTCCTCTGATTCCGAAATAACGAGGGAGTGGGACGGCAGATCATTCTCGCGAACCTTGCATTTATTCTGGGGGCCAACAGCACTTGGATCACTTGCTCCATACATAGGAAACGCACCGACAGGCCCGGCCCTCAATAATCCAAACCTCGAGTCAAACGGCGGCTTTGGACAAGGCTGGTATGGTGGCGGTGTAGCCACTGGATGGCCGACCACCAGGACTTCAGGTCTTCCAACGGATCAGAAAGAGTCCAATGTGCAGGCTGGCTTTAGAGGCGACTTTGAAGGATTTGGCCGGGAGCTCGAGTGGGATTTGAGCGTTGCGTGGAGTGAATCAAGCATAGAGCAAGAAGTTTCGACGCTTATGCGCGATCGAACTGAACTTGCTATTAATGGCCTAGGTGGACCTGATTGCACACCTAATGGGTCATCTGAGCTTAATTTTATGGCTGTTCCAACCTTTGCTCCGCTGGGTGGACTATTCGATTTGGTTTTTCCAAATTATGTGTTGAATACCTATGACACGTCAGCACTTGCCCTGACCAGCACCAATCATGGTAGGGATGGATGCCAGTTCTTCAACCCGTTCTTAACTTCGTTGACTGATCCTAATTTGGCGAATAGCCCAGAATTGATCGATTGGATGGATACAAGAATTCTAAGGGCGGACAAGCGAAATGAGCTGTTTGTTATTGATTATGTAATGAATGGTGACCTTGGTGAAATGGCGGGCGGCACCGCAGCCTTCGCAACGGGTCTTCAGTACAGAAAAAGGAATGCCTCCGGCAGAGCGCCGGAGATTAATTTGCCTGGTATTGACCCAATTAAGAGCTATGCGTCTGGTCTGCCATTCCCGCAAAGCCTTTTCGCGCCGGTTACTGAGCGATACTCGGAGATTACGAATAACCTAGAGTGTGCGAACTGTATTTTTAATTTCAATGACCAAAGAGACATTCGCTCGATTTTCGTCGAGCTATCTCTTCCATGGGCAGAGAATGTCGAGACTCAGGTCGCGCTGCGTTATGAGGATTATGAAGATATAGGCAGTGCACTTTCTCCAAAAATAGCTGCAAGCTGGAGGCCCGTTGAGGAACTCTTGTTGCGTGCCTCTTGGTCCGAGTCATTCCGAGCGCCGAATATTGGTGTGGTGAACCAAGCTTTTGAGGCTAGCGGGACTACTATACAAGATCCAATTCGAAATCAGGAAGTTAGAGCTGGGTTGTTGCCGGCGACTAACGCTAATGCGATAGCCAACGGATCCTATACTCGAGGAGCTCCTAATCCGGACCTCGATCCTGAATATGCCGATACTTTTAATATTGGTTTTCAATGGACGCCTGGGGGCGATTTGGATGGCTTGTCGATAGGAGCAGACGTCTGGCGCTTCGAGGTGGAAGACCGAGTTTTGCCTCTTGTGCCTAGAGCAGCGATCAATCCAGAAATAGAGAAGTTCAACTCAGTGGTTGGTGATGAGTCTAACTACGTGCTTAACGACACACTACCCCTCGATTCTAGAGGCCCAGACGGTAATGCTGTTTCTTGTAATCCGAGTGCTATAGCAACACAATTTGGTGCAAATTCAAACGAACGTATCAACTGTGTTGTGAATCCTGAGTTATATCAGGTGCCAGGTGTGCAGAGACTATACGGCAGTGAGAATGCTGCGTTGGTAACGTTAGTACTTCCTGCGGTAAACGCAGGTACTTATGAGGTTCAGGGAATTGATTTCAAGACAGGTTATACTTGGAATAATGATTGGGGAACCTTTCGGGTGGGACTCGATTATACTCACATCGATGAGTTTGTTGTCGACATCCCCGGTCTAGACTTGGGTTTACAGGCTACTGGCAAGATGGATGCTGCTGGTGTCGATGGCGAGCAGAATATCGTGAGACCAGTACCTGACAATAGAGGAAACATCTCTTTTTCTTGGGCTAGGGAAAATCATAGGGTCTCGGTATTTAACCGCCATATCGGCTCATTGCAGGTGTTGAGCCATGATGATTTTATGGATAATCCAAATAGTGCAGAGGCCAATAAGGCATATGCTAAGTCAATGACCGATAGTTATAACACTTGGGATGTCCAATATGCTTACACGCGGGATTGGGGCGATAGTACTTCCATCTTCACTGTTGGTGTAATTGATGCGACAAATGAAGATGTGCCTTTGTTTAGAAGGCAAGCATATCACACGTCTGTTTTTGATCCGCGCGGAAGGCGCTGGTATGCAAGGGTTCTTTGGCAATTTTAGTCCAGCCCTTTGAAGGAAAAGGCGATGAATTTTCATCGCCTTTTTTTTGCTCTGGTACTAGTGTTGTTTTTAGTAAAATAGAATGACGTTTTTAAGTTTGAATGAATCGGAGTTAAGTTTTCTGACCTTGCGAGCCAGCGGTCCGGGTGGGCAACGAGTTAACAAGGTAGAATCCGCGGTTCAATTAAGATTTGATATCCATAATTCAAGTCTGCAACCGAGGGCTAAGGAAAAGTTGTTACAATATGGGGATCACCGAATTTCACAGGATGGCATTATACTGATTAAAGCGCAGCGCTTTAGGAGTCAAGATAAGAATAGGCAGGATGCAATAAAGCGGTTGGAATCCTTAATTACAAAGGCCACAAAAGCCGAAAGAAAGCGAATACCAACAAAACCCAGCAGAGCTGCTAAGAAGAAACGTTCCGTGAACAAGAAGCGAACGGCTGTAACAAAAGAACTTCGAAAAAAACCGAATCTCGAGTAATTGAAATTCAACAATTCAGAAACCATTGAATCTAGATGAATAAAAAATCAAATTTTATAGTGCTGCTCTTTCTATTAGTCGGCCACATAAATAGTAGTGGCGCTCAAAATAAAATTATAGATGCTGAACAAACTTATTTATATATTTCGAGCACATTATATACTTTTAAAACGACAGGCAGACTGGTGAATAATCCTGGGGTCGACGGTTCAGATTTAGAGTCTTTTATAGAGCTATTGGAATTTTACTCGGATCAATTTAGCAGTGAATTCAATTCAGAATCATCAGTGTGTGAGTTCTATTTAGATCCTGAGAATAGTCGAATGACTATTGAGGAGAGAGCACAAGTAAGTTTCAGCTTTTTGAGGAGCCTAGAGGAAAGGGTTGAGCACTATCTATCCGTAAATGGTAATTTTCAAGAAGAGCTTGCAGAAGAGTTTGGTACTTTTTTGTTAGACAATATAAATCAGGCAAAAAAACAGTCAGCAAGTCATCTACGACTGCCATCAGCATCATTTGATGAGGCAGCCGTAGTTAATTTTCTAGATTCTACATGCTTATAAAAAGTATGATGATGCTACTAATTTTGAACAGCACCTCTGGCTACCTAAAAAACTTCAAATAACCCCGCTGCACCCATCCCTCCACCGACACACATAGTGCAGACTACGTATTTCGCATTACGTCTCTTACCCTCAATAAGTGCGTGGCCTACCATCCGGGCTCCACTCATTCCATATGGGTGGCCTATTGAAATAGCGCCCCCATTAACATTAAGCAGTTCATTTGGTATGCCAAGTTTGTCTCGGCAGTAAATGACTTGCACAGCGAATGCCTCGTTAAGCTCCCACAGACCGATGTCATCCATTGATAGATTAAACCTTTCAAGCAGTTTGGGAACTGCGTATATAGGCCCGATTCCCATCTCGTCTGGATCTAAACCGGCGACTGCTACACCTTTATAAGCGCCCAGAGGCTCTAGATTTTTCTGCTCCACCAGTTTGCTATCCATGAGCACTGCTGCAGATGCACCGTCGGAAAGTTGACTGGCATTTCCGGCGGTAATTACCCCACCCTCAAAGACTGTCTTCAAGCCGGCGAGGCCCTCGGCAGTGGTAGTAGGGCGATTCCCCTCATCCTTCTCCAGTGTCACATCATGAGTACTTTGCTGTTTCGTTTCTTTGTCCACAAAAACCATTTTTGAAGGTAACGGTACGATCTCTTCGTCAAACTTGCCTGCCTCCTGAGCGGCCGCAGTGCGCTGCTGACTTTGCAAACCATATTCATCCTGTTGTTCTCGAGAAATGTTATATCTTTTGGCGACTGTTTCCGCTGTTTCCAACATAGACATATAGGCATGCTGAGATTTTGCGATTACATTCGGGTCTTGAGCCCGATAAGCGTTTCGGTGTTCATTTTGAACTAAGCTAATGGATTCCAGTCCTCCACCAATCGCAATCGGCATATGATCGTGGACAATTTGTTTTGCGGCGGTAGCGATTGCCAACATCCCTGATGAGCATTGGCGATCGATACTCATTCCTGATACGGAGTTCGGAAGTCCTGCTGCTATTGCAGACGTGCGTCCAATATTTTGACCAGATGATCCTTGTTGCATCGCACAGCCCATGATCACATCGTCTACCTCAGAGGAGTCTATTCTCGCTCGCTCTACGGCACTAGCAATTGCATGACCCCCTAGGGTTGGCGCCTCAGTGTCATTGAAAGCCCCGCGGTAGGCTTTACCTATAGGAGTTCTTGCTGTTGATACGATTACTGCTTCTCTAGTCATTCGTTTCTCCAATTCACTTCATAAATTTTTGTGGTGTAAAACTAATACCAATTAGTATTCACTATATATACTCAAGCTTTTTTATAAATTAGCGCTACAACTTCGTCGAGTGCTGCTTTTGCAAGGTTAGTCATTTCCTCATCGGTTCGATCTTGTATTGGATGAGGAACAAATACTCTAGCGGGCTTTATGCCAAGGGATTTTCCTTGAGCATCTGCGGCTTGTTCGAATTCGCAAGATGCGATAAAACCTGATGGAAGTCCTCTACTTTCTAGGTCCATGATGTCATGCAAACTGCACGAGGTACATGAGCCTCAGTCGGCTAGTCCTTCAATTACCGCATCGCACTCAACGCTAATCTGTTGATTAAGTTCCTTTGGTGCTACACGAGCAAAGGTGGGTTTTCTATATCGCTTTACTTTGGCTCCTAGCGTAAGAAGATATTCCTCAACTTCGTCTAAAAACTCTTTACCACGAGGTTTGGAAATATCAAGCAATCCAACGGTTGTGTCTTTTAGTGAATCCAATCTTGGCAAAATTTGTCGCTCTGCCGGTGCCAGCTCGGCTGTTGGATCCAACATGATTGTGCTACTCATGAGTTTCTCCTATCGTTAAAATCGTTTTGATACCAGCTGACTTCCTTTCTCTCCTGAAGCTACCCAGCCACTTATTATTGCTGAAAACATTCCCGCTTTGCTTCCAGTCGAAGTGATGTGAAGTCCGTCATCACGAAATTTGCTAATAATCTTATTTTCAAACTTTTTAGGCATGCCTTCAGCTATACCTTTAGCTCCTGTGATTATATCTGAACCAGATGACATAAGGTTATCGTAAAGAGCTGTTTTTAAATCTTCTTTCTTCCAACCAGCATTTCGAAAAACTCGTCGATGTTCAGGGCATACCACCAAGACGGCGTCAGCGGCGCCGTAAAGCTTCGTGTTTACCACAGCTCTAAGACTCGCCGCCATGTTTTTTGCAAGGGAGTCTGGTTCCCGAGATTTCTGATCTACAATTGGTTGTAAACCTTCACCAGCGAAAAGACTTATTACTGAATCGCCCCTATTAAAGCCGCGATCTTGAGCGAGAGTATTCCAGTTCTCATCCGATTCATCTTCGGCGAAACAAAACGTATACTTACCCGGGCTTCCCATGACGGCTCGATCAATTCCACCTGGTTTTCCACCGCCTACGTTGCGTATTAAAAGTTGTAAAGCTCGACCTATTGTAGCGTTGGCTCGAGTTCCCTGACCCAAAGCATTGATGCCACTATTCAAACCAATTTGTTTTATCACTGGGCCGTTTACTATCATAACTGGCCCCGAGAAATAAGTTGTACAAAGCAACCCATGCATACAGAACTTATCTTGCAGAGCTGCTTCTACAGAGGCGAGAACGACTGGGAAATACTCTGCTTTGCACCCTGCTAAGACAGCATTGATAGCAACTTTCTCAATTGAACAGGGTACGTTGTCTGGAGGGATATTCCCGATGATCTCACTTGGCGAACGATCAGTACCCCTTAACATACGGATCACGCGAACAGTTGAAGGCGGCACTACGGGTAGTCCATCGCTCCATCCTCTTTCATAACAACTCTCGATTTCGTCTTCCAAGTCTGCTAACTGGATACTTCGAGATGAAAGTAATCCTGCGTCAAAGCGTGCCGCGAGTTGTTCCTCGATGCCGGGTTCTTGTGTCTTAGATCCGCAACCGGGTTTGAAATCATCTAAGTCTTTCCCTAAAGATGGGAGATTAGTTAATTTTCTCCACTCTGATTTATCCCACCCAATGGTTCGGTCGGTTTCTTTGGATTCTATAGAGCAGATTAAAGTAGGGACAATTTCTATATTATTTTTATACGAGAATTCTAGCGATGTGTCGTCGACCTTACTTTCAATTGCTTTCGGGAAGGAAGGATCATCTTGAACATATATCGAAACACTCCCGGGATAGTTAGTGACTAATTCGACTAATGCGGACTCAATCATCTCGCAAGTTGGACATTCCTTTTTAACGACTACCGTAAACTGATGTTTGGATGACTGAGTCAAGTTCTTTACTCTCTTGGTTGAGTTTGGCTAGAATCTTTTGGGTAAAGTTGTATTGAATACTTTAATAAATAAACCCAAGCGTACAAATAGCCACTAGTATGTTAATAATCGTAAAAATCGACGAAGTTCTAGACATCACTTTCCACAGTTGTGGTCCCTTATATGCGTTCCTGATCAATACCAGCAGCAGCGCAGTGTAGCCTAACTGAAGAGCGCTTATTATCAGGTAGGATATCCAGTTTTCTGAATCTACTGCTCGGCTTCCCCAAAGAAAATAGAGGGTACAACCAAGGAAGAAAAGAATCCAATAAGTGACGGCAAGGCCATAATCTCCTGAGAGTAAACGCTGCGCGAAGGATCGGTTATCAGCGAAGCCGGTATCGCTGAGTTGCTCTATTTCTGTGGACTGATTCTCCATAAGCATAAGTTTAACGTACAAGGACATAGCTGCATATGTTCATTGATCGAAAATTGGCTATTGTAGGTGTTTGTAAATATTCATTCTAAATTTAGGGCTAGAGTCATTTTTTACCCATCAAGCCCTGCAAGGCCGCAGGGATGTCTGCAGGTAGCACTACGAATTTTGAATTTCCGGATTCTGAAAGTTGTTGCAATGATGAAATATACTTTTCTCCAAGCAGATAGACTACTGGGAGCTCTTTTTCGCCTATAGCCTCGGTGACTTTAGTTATTGCTTGCTTGCTCGCATCCGCAAGTATTACTTGCGCCTCAGCTGCTCTCTTAGACGCCTCTAGTTCCCCGTCGGCTTTGAGGATTGCTGCCTGTTTGTCGCCATCCGCTCTTGTTACAGTAGCTCGTCGGCCTCGTTCTGCCGCGGCCTGCTCTTCCATTGCTTGCTGCATCGTGCTTGACGGATTTATATCTTGTATCTCGACTGTCTTTAGGGTGATACCCCAATCTGCAATATCATCGGATATGGCTGCCTTTAGTTTGGCTTTTATGTGGTCGCGTGATGACAATGCATCGTCGAGATTCATTTCTCCGACTATTGAGCGTAGTGAAGTTTGCACTAATGTTTGTATAGCAATGACGTAATTTTCTACACCATAGACTGCTTTTTCCGGGGATACGATATTAATATATGCGACTGCATTAGTAATGATCACGGCATTATCCTTTGTGATTACCTCTTGAGAAGGTATGTCAAGAACAATGTCTTTGGTCGTCACTTTGAAAGCTACCGTGTCAACGTATGGAATAATAAAGTTCAGGCCAGGGGTTAGGGTAGTGCTATATTTTCCAAGTCTTTGGACTACCCATTTAAAACCTTGAGGCACTTGTCGCACTCCCTGAGCAACTGTTATTAGCAAAAAAGCGAAGATAGCTAGCGCTAAAATGATGGTTGGTTCCATTTTGATTTCCCCTTTTTCAGACTTTCTCTACTATTAAAGCGTTTCCTGACAGATCGATGACACTGACCCGATCGCCGATGCTGACCGTGTCATGCGAAATTATCAGCCACTCATCTGACCCTAGTACGGGGGCTGGAAATCTTACTTTTCCCCTTTTATCGCCACTCGGAATCTGAAGTACTTGTCCTATTTCGCCGACAAGGGCTTCTTTTGATAGACCGGCTTTGGTTTTATCAACGTTTAGAGGCTTGATTAGTTTAAACCATGCCAGAGCAAATGATGCAGAAGATACTGCCCATATGATTAATTGAGCTGTGGGGGACATGTCCGGTATTGGCAAAATGAGCAATCCAACGACAACAGCCGCTGCCCCAAACCAAAAAATAAAGAAGGATCCTATAAAAATTTCAGACAGCATCAAGACTATGCCAAAAACAATCCAGTGCCAATACTCAATGGCAAACTCCATTTAACTCTCCGTTATGCTGCTTATTATATCAATCAAAGTTGTTGCCTCAGGGCTGGGTTCCATTTAGCTTAAGGCAAGAGCTGACTTTACTGTTGTCCAAGATACACTATCGCTACGAGCTCAAAAAATCAAACATATCAGGTTTTTACTAACCTTCAGACAGTTCTGCATCGGTGTATTTTTGAATCTTTATTTAGCACTATTCGTATCGAAGTGCGTCGATGGGATCAAGTCTAGCGGCTTTTGCGGCAGGTAAAATACCAAACAATATGCCCACAAAACCGGAGAAACCAAGAGCGAGTAATGCAGCCCATAGAGGAACGCTTGCTGGCGGGAAATCAGGAATACTACTGGAAATAAGCATACCAAGGCCATAGCCTGAAAGCAGTCCGATTAGCCCTCCCAGTAGTGAGAGTAGTGTCGCTTCGATCAAAAACTGCATCAGAATATGGTTACTTTTGGCCCCAATCGCTTTACATATGCCAATCTCTCGGGTCCGCTCGGTCACGGAAACAAGCATAATATTCATTATCCCGATTCCGCCTACTAGCAATGAGATACTCACGATGCCCCCAATTACCATCGTCAGAGTACCGAGAATTTGGTCAAATTGTTCCATTAGTTGCTCTGCAGTTTGGATTCGAAAGTCGTCATCCTCATCACTTCGTAGGTCATGAGCGCTCCGTAATACCGTCGTCAATTGAGAAACGACATTCTCTAAATTAGCTGCAGGGGTTAGACTCAACTGAATACCGATATCTATCCTAGATTGATTGCCCAAGATGCTTACCATAGTTGAATAGGGAATGAGCACAATGTTATCCCGACTCTGACCCATGATGTCTCCCATAGGTTCAAGTAATCCCACAATCTTGAACCATTCTCCGCTGAGCTCAACATACTCGTTAATTGGATTGTCAGGGAGGTTTAGGTTTTCTTTAACATCTTCCCCTATTACAGCAACCCGACGCCTTGTTAAATTATCCGACTGAGCTAAAAAGCGTCCAATCTGTGTGTATGACTGAGCAACATCTTGATAAGCGTAAGTAGTACCCATGATGAGGCTATAGGCAGTTTGAGGACCATATTTGATCTGACTTGATCTATTGGCCTCAAGCACCGGAGTAATCGAGGCGATCCCCTCTCCTCTTTTCTCAATCAACTCTAAGTCACCAGGCGTTAATCGAGAACGAATTCCTTTCATTAAGTCTTCAAATGGGGTGTAAGACCTAATCGTCAAACTATCGGCACCAAGCGATGCAAATGAGTCTCCAATAAATGCACTCATCCCTCCGGTCACAGATACGACTGCTATGACGCTGGCGACGCCGATTATGATGCCTAAGGTGGTGAGGAAACTGCGTAAGCGATTAGCAAATATAGCTGCCAACGCTGAACGAGAACTTTCTATTAGCGAGAAAAACATCAATGGGCCTTCTCATGAGCTTTCTTTTTTGAACTGTTGTCAGAAAATATTTTACCGTCTTTCATTTCAACAACTCTGCGGCAATGCTGGGCAATCTCTTCTTCATGGGTTACCACAATTAAGGTATGACCTTCATCATGTAATTCATCAAATAGTTCCATAATTTCCAGTGTTGTCTTTGAATCTAGATTTCCAGTTGGTTCGTCTGCTAAAAGAATAGAAGGTTGTGTAACCAGCGCGCGGGCGATGGCTACTCTTTGACGTTGACCACCAGACAGCTGATTAGGAAGATGGTCAACTCGCTCCTTAAGTCCCACCCTTGTCAAGGCTTCCATAGCCATGCTCCTACGATTTCGAAACCCAATGTTGCGATAAACCAATGGTTGCATGACATTATTGAGCGCGTTAGCCCTCGGCAGCAAATTGAAGCTCTGAAAGATAAAACCAATTTCCAAATTTCTAATTTCGGAGAGTTCATTTTGATAAAGTTTCGCTACATTCTTTCCATTGAGATCGTATTGACCAGATGTAGGCCTATCGAGACAGCCAAGAATATTTAGCATCGTGGACTTTCCAGATCCAGAAGAACCGATGAAGGCGAGATAATCATTTCGCTCCACTTCGATATTAATACCATCAAGAGCCCTCACTAATTGAGAGCCCATTTCATAGTGCTTGGTAATATTCTTGAGATTTATGACCGCGGTATTATTCCCCATAATTTAAGGTATTACCTTAATCAAATATTCTTCCAAGTTTTTCGCTGCCGTTATTTCGACTGCTTCGAAAGGTTGATCGATCAACCGGGCTTGATTGGGTGTCAAGCCTGTCCCCATCGATTAAATTTCTGAGTTCGCGATTTGGTCCAACGACAATTTCAATATCTGAATCCACCTGGCTAACTAGCTCTTGGTATTCGTCATCAGAAAGTCCCACTTCGACCTTAGTCTTTCTCGCGATACCATTATCATTTATAAAGATAAAATGCTCGCTGCGAAGTTCGGCTCTGTCCTCTTCAAAAACAACTGCTTGGATTGGGACTGCGGACACTCTTTGCTCTTGGTGGGTAAATATCTCTGCTCTACAGGACATGCCGGGCCTTAGCACAACAGCGCCTGGATCTGTGATATCAATTTTGACAACGAAACTCAGACCGGTCCGACCATGCGCAATTTTTGCGGTATTCGCGATAAACCTGACTACTCCTGTCATTGGTTGGTCAGGATAAGCGATTGCTACTATCTCCGCTCGCTGCCCCAGTTCTATATTTGCTATATCTGCTTCATCAACCAGTACCTCTGTGTATATGCTGGCAGGATTTGCAATTGTCATAAGCGAAGAGCCAGGTATATTAGTTGAACTTGCGATTGCTGTTTCACCAACCTTAATGTCAAGGCTCGTAACTACTCCATCAATAGGTGAAATAATTTTTGTTTTTGAAAGGTTATCCAGTACTTGATCAAGTTGAGCTTCCGCTTGTGCTAAACGCTCAAGAGAAGATGAAAAATCTACCCTCGCTAAGTCTAGTTGGTTTCGAAGGGCTTCGTGTTCTTCTTCACCAATTAGACCTTGTTCATATAGGCGGCTACTTCGAGAGAACTGACGTTCCAGGTTTTTGATTCTTATTTCTTGTCGTTCTATATCAATGGTATTGATCCTCACAGAAGCCTCAGACTGCTCGAGGCCAGCCAAAAAATTCTTATCGTCAACCCTTAGTACCAAGTCGCCAGTGTTCACCGAGTCTCCTTCCTCGACCATTAGCTCATCAACTTTCCCGATGACTTCTGAGCTCAGCATGACTTCCTCCTCATGAGCTAAGAATCCGGATGCTAAAATCGATGGGCTAATGATTTGTCTCGATAAAGTGGCAACGTCAACTGCCTTTCCTCTTGATCTGAAGTAGTCGGGGGCAAGATAGGCTGACGCAGCAATCGCGGTGACGACAAGAATTGTTAATATATTTTTGAGGCTCATTACTCGATTCTAGCTTGACGATTAGTTTATATCGAGATAAATCCGAGGAGTCTGCGCTTAAAACACATAAAATAGGGATAAGCTGAGAGGGGAGAGCACTTTGCTACACTCTTTCTTGATCTTCAGGAAGAATATGAGCCTCTGATTCAATGGCTTTAATTCTTGTGCCTATTAGTACTATTTGACCTTTATTACGAATCTTGCCGGTAGATGTAAATTCGAATTGGTAGCGTCTTCGAAGTTGAAT
>CACAEJ010000018.1 GCA_902531515.1 uncultured Pseudohongiella sp. | reverse complement strand
GAACAAACAAGCTAAAAATATTTTATTGGTTGAAGATGACCAAGTATTTGCCGGCGCAATTACTCGAGCTCTAAGCAATAGAGGGTTTAAAATTCGGCATACCTCAAGCATCGAAGAAACACAAGACGTTTTCAGAGATGAAATTTTTGACTTTGCTATTCTTGATTTAAATCTTGGCGGTGAAACGTCTCTGAGGCTAATACCTATCCTTAAAAAGAATTTTAGCCAGATACGAATACTAATTTTGACGGGGTATGCAAGCATTGCGACTGCAGTTGAAGCGATAAAACTTGGCGCAGATAACTATCTCGCAAAACCCGCCGATACTGATGAAATACTTACAGCGATGTTCGCTGACTTCAACAAGAAAGCTCAAGACCTAGACGATGAAATAAAACTGGAAACAATGTCGGTTCGCCGACTTGAATGGGAGCATATTCAGAGGGTATTGATGGGAAATAACGGAAACGTATCAGCTACGGCTCGCCAACTGAACATGCACCGACGAACCTTGCAGCGAAAACTCCAAAAAAAACCAGTTTCAAAATAAAGTACAAAAATCATCAGCGATCCGAGAAGTTCTTTATAGAGCAAATCAGAGCAAATACCGAAAGTATTGTGCTTGAAAGTTCAGTAATAAATAAATTAAACATAAGCTGATTAGAAGCATCCTCTACAAATATTCCATATCCTCTCACCAAACCTAACAAAGCATAACTTATGAGCAAGAATAATATTCCCGGAAGCTGAAAAGCTTGGATTCTTGACGAAATAATCACAAATATACCGATCGCAAACATCAGACCAAGATACATAGCTCTTAACTCAGTCAATCCAACTTCTTGGCTTGGTGAGATCCCTAGGCGAATAAACCATTCGGTAGCATTAGTTAAAAACAAGTAAGCGAGAAACAGATAAACGAGTCCATTAAGAAGTAAAAAAACGTTAGGGAAATGTCGAATAATTGAACGCATAAGTAAAGAGACCACTTCTTTTTACCTTCGAGTCAACGGTGTCATTCCTAAATGGCGACCACCATCAACTATCATCGATTCGCCGGTAACGATTTGAGGGCCCTTGATAAAATAAAGAATGGAATCAGCAACAGTGTCAGCTGTTGCTGTCACTCCTAAAGGGGCTCCTTCTTTAGCGGCTTCATACGCTTTCTTGTATCCCTCTTCTCCAAGTCCTTCCTTCAACCATTCCCCCTCAATGAATCCAGGACAAACCACATTCACTCGAATCGAAGGGCCGAGGACACGGGCAAGGGATAGAGTCATCGTAATCATCGCTCCTTTTGACGCCGCGTAAGCAATCGAGCTCCCGATTCCTGCTATCCCAGCAATGGAGGCTACGTTTACAATTGCGCCGCCGCTTGCCTGACTCTTCATTTGTTCTGAAACTGCTCGGACCATTTGATATGCGCCAATGACATTTACGCCATAAATGTTCTGAAAATCTTCAGCAGACAGTCCATCCAAATTAGCATGATGCATAAATTTGGTCGTGCCAGCGTTATTAACGAGAACATCAATGCGCCCCCACTTGCGTCTTGCTTGTTCGACAAGGGACCTGCAGTCATCATCGCTAGCGACATTCGCTTTAATATTTAGAGTTTCGACACCGCTTCTTTCGCATTCTTTCGCAACTGCATCTGCACCCGCCGAGTTTGAGTTATAATTGATAACCAGATTGCAGCCCAATGAAGCCAGCAATTGCGCAGTGGCCGCCCCGACCCCGCTGCTTGACCCTGTGACAATCGCGACTTTATCTTTTAAATCTTTCATATCTAATTTATTCCTCAAAAAATTCATCCTGAATGTGAAAATTACCACAAATACGTTGAAATACAGGTAATTTGTGTCGACCCGCAGTAAAACGGATTGCAATTGATTTTAGCGCCGTTACAATGCGTAACACTTTAAACGCCTAAGTCAGCGATTATAAAGGAAATCATGCTGGTGTAGAGGTTACAAATACTTTTTCAATCCAGCCATCTACTTTGAACGTTAAAAGGCGATCATACCGTTGCTATGCTCAGATGTATGAAATCTTGGTTGTTGGTTGGTAAATAAAACTAGGGGATTCAATTGAAAAAGCAAAAGTTGTTAGCATTGTCCATTTTGGTCGCGGTTGTTGTTTGGATGACAATACCCAGGGAAGAAAGGCAAATCATAGGACAGCCACAAGATGGTTCTACTCCGAAAATAGAAATAAGTAGTGAAGGGTCTTCAGCTTCGGAGAATCCCGGCGGATTTACCGTACGCGCGCAACAAGTACCTCCTGAGAAGTATGTCCGGCAAATTCGCGTTAGAGGAAGAACTCAGGCTTTTAGGCACGTTGAAGTCCGCGCCGAGGAGGCTGGCAGAATCGTCAAGGAACCAGTCCAGAGGGGCGCGAGAGTGAGTCAGGGGGATGTCTTATGTGAGGTTGCGATTGATAACCGGGAAGTAAATTTAAATGAGTCTCTGAGCCGGCGGGAACAAGCTGAATTCGAGTACCTAGCGGCCTTGGATCTTCAGACACAAGGGCTGCAGTCCGATGTAATCGTGGCACAGTTAAAAGCAGCCCTAGAATCCGCGAAAGCGGCAGTTGCTCGAGCCGAATTGGCCATTGAAAAAACGCAAATAATCGCACCCTTCGACGGTATCGTAGAATCGAGAAGCGTAGAGCTAGGGGATCTTCTCAACATAGGAACAATATGTGCCTCTGTATTAGACGACACGCCGATGCTCTTGATTGGCTTGGTGCCAGAGCAAGAGGTAAGGGGTCTGACTGTTGGCGCGTCGGTGACTGGTCAGCTTCTTACTGGTGAGCTGGTGGAGGGTACAGTGAGTTACATCGCGAGAGCAGCTGATGCGGTCTCGAGAAGCTATCGAATAGAAATCAAGGTTGACGAGGAATATACGGATTTAAGAGCGGGAATAACTGTCGAGCTATTAGTAGAATCAGAAAACATAATCGCCTACCGAATCCCACCTTCATCGCTTACCTTGGATGACAGAGGTCAAGTAGGTGTCAAGGTTCTAAACCCACAAAATGAGGTAGAATTTTACAACGTGGAGATAGTTGGCGATGAAACAAATCAGCTCGAACCAGGTATTTGGATTACAGGCTTGTCAGGTAGAATCACTCTAATAACGGTAGGTCAGGAAATCGTTTTCCCTGGACAAACAGTCGAAGCAAATTTTGAGTGGGATAGTTAGCATAAACTAATATCCAAGATTACTATGAAAAATTATATTGATGCCGCAATAGCTAGATCACGAACAACAATTAGCATATTCATTGTGACGCTCCTAGCTGGTCTCACTTCCTATTTTGCCATTCCTATTGAAATGTATCCCGATGTTCAGGTCCCTATGGTTGTAACAACAATCATCCATGAGGGCATCTCGCCAGAGGATTCTGAACGTCTTTTATCAAAACCTGCTGAGCTTGAGTTAAAAACGATCGACGGAATTGTTGAGGTTACTTCATTCTCCAGTGAAGGTGCCGCAACGATAATGACCGAATTTGACATTGACTTCGAAACATCAAATGCTTTGGCTGAAGTAAGAGAAGCCATCAACCGCGCCAAAGCTCGTTTTCCGCAATCAACCGAGGAACCGATCATTCAGGAAATGTCCGCGGTTTCCCTACCAATAGTGCAAATAGCTCTTGGTGGAGAAGGGATTCCTGAAAGAACTCTGCTCCGAATTGCTGAGGATCTCCAGCGCGAAATTGAACTGATACCCGATATTCTGGAAGCTCCCATGGTGGGTAACAGGGAAGAGTTGCTTGAAGCCGTAATAAATCCATCCAAACTTGAGACTTATGGAATCCCAAATAGTTCGATCGTCCAAACAGTCACCAGCAACAACCGATTGATTGCCGCTGGTCAAGTTGACACCGGTCAAGGTAGTTTTTCGGTTAAAGTCCCAGGATTGATAGAGAATGCCGATGATTTGTTCAACCTCCCACTCGCAGCGACTGATCAGGCAGTGCTCACAGTTTCCGATTTAGCGGACGTAAGAAGAACCTTCAAGGATGCAACAAGATATTCGTACTCCAACCACTCTCAAACAATTTCTTTGAATGTGATGAAACGCAAAGGCGCCAACTTGGTGCAGGCCATGGAAGAAATCAACAATATCGTAGAGCAAGCTAAGAATAGCCTACCACCAGCCGTCTCCCTCTTCTACATAAACAATTCGGTGCCTATCGCCCTGGAGCAAAACGCAGGTCTAACAGGAAATATGGCCACTGCTATGGTCCTGGTGCTTGTGGTTGTTATAGCAACAGTAGGTGTTCGTTCCGGCTTATTAGTCACTCTTGCTGTTCCATTCTCTTTTTTCTTTGCCTTCATAATAATTAACGTTCTAGATTTTACTTATAACTTCATGGTCATATTCGGGCTCTTATTAGGCCTTGGGATGCTCATTGACGGCGCCATTGTGATGGTCGAATACGCAGATAGAAAAATGAATGAAGGCCTAGACGGAAAAGCTGCATATAAAGCGGCCGTCCAACGAATGTTTTGGCCAATAACTGCGTCAACAGCGACTACACTCGCTGCCTTCCTGCCAATTATGTTCTGGCCTGGTGTAGCTGGACAGTTTATGAGTTACTTACCGATAACAGTTTTTGCCGTTTTAATTGGCTCGCTTTTTTATGCATTACTTTTTGCTCCAACAATCGGGGCACTGACCGCATCAACTCGTGTTCACAATTCGCAAATTCAGAGTACTAAAGATGAAGATCGCAATAATAAGACAACAGGAATAACTCGCATATACGCCTCTATCTTGGATTTCGCGGTAAGAATTCCAATCACGATATTTGTTTTAAGTATTGTAGTATTATGGGGCATCATCACCGCCTATGGTCGTTGGGGATCCGGGATAGAGTTTTATGTCTCTCCTGAGCCTCTTCAAACGCAAGTACAGATTTTTGCGCGAGGGAATTTTTCACCTGCTGAACTTAGAGATATAGTCCTTGATGCTGAAGACCGCGTCAAAGATATTGGCTATTACAAAGGAATCGTAACCCAGTCTGGAGCTGGTAACCAAATGGCTGGCTCGCAGCAAGCGGCTCCAGATTTGGTGGGAACTATTTTTATTGAATTAACTGATAGAAGAACCCGTGATTTAAATGGTTTTGAAATCGAAAATCTCTACCGGCTAGCAATTTCAGAAATACCTGGAGTTAGAGCAGAAGTTGCAACAATCGAAGAAGGTCCTCCAGTTGGGAAAGAAATTCAAGTCGAATTGTCTGGTGAGGACTTGACTCTGTTATTTGACGAAGCTAAAAGGATTCGCGATTTTATGGAAACTGAGATGACTGGACTCATTGATATTGACGACACCGCTCCAGTTCCTGGCATTGAATGGGAAATGAATGTCGATCGTGCTCAAGCTGCAATGCTTGGGGCCAACATGACCGAAATCGGGGCCGCAATACAGCTTTTAACTAATGGTATTTTTATGGGTGACTATCGTCCGAACGATAGTGAGGAAGAGGTCGATATCAGAGTTAGATATCCTGTGGAGTATCGAGGTATTGATCAATTAGATACCGTTCGTATAAGCACTTCCAATGGTCCTGTACCCATAAGTAGTTTTGTAACGCGAGAGGCTCGGCAAAAAGTCAGTTCGATTCAGAGAGTAGATAGCAGTCGTATAGTTCTGGTCCGTGCTAACCCTGCACCGGGAGTAGTTGCAGATAATAAACTCCAAGAAATAGATGCCTGGATCTCTCAAAATCCTCCAGCGCAAGGGGTAAGTTATAAATTTCGAGGGGCTAACGAAGAGCAGGAGCAGTCTGCTGAATTTTTACTTCAGGCTTTTGCATTATCAATGGCCTTGATGGGTATTCTTCTCGTTACTCAATTCAATAGCTATTATCAGTCCCTTCTAATCCTATCATCGGTTCTTCTATCAACGTCAGGGGTGCTAGTGGGGCTTTTGGTTACCGGCCAAACTTTCAGTGTGATGCTGACCGGGATAGGTATAGTCGCTCTCGCAGGAATTATCGTAAATAATAATATCGTCCTAGTGGACACATTCAATGTTTTACGAAAAGAAAACCCTGACTGGCCCTTAAGAGAAATTATCGTCCAGACTGGCGTACAAAGACTCCGCCCTGTGTTTTTGACGACATTTACAACCGGATTTGGATTACTCCCTCTTGCAATGGGAATTTCCATTGATCTACTTGGAGCGGAAATAGAAGTTGGAGGACCAATTGCTTCCCAATGGGCGGGCCTAGCATCGACGATTGTTTTTGGGCTTTCGTTTGCTACAATTTTAACTTTGATCGTGACTCCGGCTATGCTGGCTCTGCCACAAAAATTGAGAATAATGATTCTTGGCGAGTCCAAGACACGTTCTGAGCATCAGCCTGCATGAACAGTTAATTTCTCTATCAAAAAATCTTTGTTGATTGTCAGACATCAAAATTTCATGTAAAAATAAGACTACCTGGTTTGGATTGAGGCAATGAGTCTTTTAATCACCTTTTTTTTGGTAAGTATTTTTTTCTCTTTTCTTTGTTCAATTTTAGAGGCGGTTCTATTGAGCATCACGCCAGCATACGTTGGAATCCAAGAGAAAGAGGAAACATCGATCGCAAAAGATCTTGCTAACTTTAAAGAAGACATTGACAAACCACTTGCGGCAATTCTTACGCTAAATACTATTGCGCATACTGTTGGTGCAATTGGCGTTGGATCGCAAGCCTCAACGATCTTTGGTTCAAGCTCACTAACTGTATTTGGTCTTACATTAATTAGTTGGGAGGCTCTGATTGCTGGCGTAATGACACTTGCAATTCTTATTTTGTCAGAAGTAATACCAAAGACTATAGGAGCTAATAACTGGGAAAAGCTAACTCCATTAACAGTTAAAATATTAAAAGTTTTACTCTTTTTATTATCGCCATTAATATGGATTAGCCAATCGATAACTAGAAATCTTAAGAAGGAAAAAAATAAACCAGTTCTGAGCCGAACAGATTTCTCCGTAATGACGGATTTAGGTAAGGAAACCGGAGTGTTAGAAGAAAATGAGCAAAAAATCATACAAAACCTGCTCCGCTTCAGTAGAGTGCTTGTCAGAGATATAATGACTCCGAGAATTGTTGTCGTCGCATCAGATGAATCTATGACCGTCGAACGGTTTCATGACGAACATGAGAAGCTACCATTCTCCAGAATACCTGTATATAAGGATAACAGTGATTCCATTACTGGCTTAGTTTTAAAAGACGATATCTTATTAAAGCTTGTGGAAGATGACGATAGTATACCTCTTCGTGAGATCAAACGTGATATAATTATCGTGCATGCTTCACTTCCGATACCAGACCTTCTTGATATGTTTATAAGTAAAAAGGAACACATGGCTCTTGTTGTAGATGAGTTCGGAGGAATGGAAGGTATCGTGACGATGGAAGATATCATTGAGACTTTACTCGGATTAGAAATTGTAGACGAATCCGATAATACTGAAGACATGCAAGCCTTAGCGCGAAAGAATTGGGAAAGAAGGGCGAAACGAATTGGGATACTCTCGCCTGACACAGATAAACCAAACTAGTCTTAATCTAGCGATCGCTCGTTTTTATTTTTTGTTAAATTTGAATTGAGCAATATTTTGACTCAAATATTTTTATATATGAAATGACTGTGTTAGTATGAAATGACTTTAAAGGTTACAGCATTAAGGAAATGATTTGTGACTTTTAAATAGCTAAAGACAGGAGCTTGAGAGTTTTTCTTTGTTCCCCCCCTTTTCTATAGCATTGAGTTACTTTCAAGTTTCCTCTTTAGCGCCTCGAAACTCTCTTCAAAATTCTAACGTATGCTAGAAAAATTAACTCTTATAGTACTGAGCTCGCGAAAGTTGATTCAGTCTAAGTTGACAATCAATCCTTGTCCT
Source organism: uncultured Pseudohongiella sp. (assembly GCA_902531515.1). Classification (GTDB taxonomy): domain Bacteria; phylum Pseudomonadota; class Gammaproteobacteria; order Pseudomonadales; family Pseudohongiellaceae; genus UBA9145. The sequence goes on along the minus strand of CACAEJ010000018.1, from coordinate 25,273 downwards.
GATGGGAGAGCCTGAGCATAAACGATCTCACTCCCTGTACCCGAATATGAATAGAGCTGTCTTTTACTTAAGGCAATATTTTTATTAAGGTACTCTATCACTGGGTCTTCAGGTTCAAGAGTTGATCTTGCGATATCGAGACGTACCTTGAATATGTTATGAACCTTCCTAAGATGCATCAAGCGCTGACCATCGAGATTTTCATTCAGTGCGTCGACATGCCATGAGGAAACTTTTTGCAAACCCAAATCGAATTCTGGACTATCGAGCTCATATATTCTTCCGTACAAATGCTCAAGATATTCAAACTTTTTATTTACAGAGTCCCATTTAGCTAAATTAGCATAACTCGATATGATAATTTCAATAATTGGAACTTGCGACTTGCTATAAGGCCCATTCTGTATTCGGTCTATCTCCCAAGCCTTTTCGAAGAATACCAAAGCCTCATCGTGCTGCCCTAATTCCTGCAGACTGGTACCTTGGACTACGTAAGAGTTGAATTGCTCGGCCTGGAAAGGGGTGTAACTAGAGTCAAGTAGGCTTGACTCATATTCATAAATCAAGTCTTCAAACTCAGAGGTCGATGTCTGAGCGAGTAAGACACAGGTGCTGAAAATTGAGTAACCCACAACAATAGATTTGGCGATTGTCCTCATCACTTGCGGAAGCTTAGTCGGCCAAAAAATAAATAATAGAGCGGCCCAAATTATTCCAGCGGAAAATTTTTCAATCCGTTTTTGCGTTAAAACTATCATGCGTCTGCGCCTCCATATATCGAAATATGGCGCAGATCCGCTTGTTTTTCAACAAAAAGCCAGTATTATTTACAGAATTATGACAGAATTGCTACATTTATAAATTTAAATTACATTTAAATCATATACTTAATTTTAAAGCACCATTATGGTGCGATTAATTTATCATGTTACTATGTTGTAAAATTTTTGTAATCTACTAGCCATTTTGAACAAAATGACTTTATAGATATAACTTAGCGGAAGCAAAAACCATCATCTACTAGTGAGATCTCAATAAAAACTTTCTCAATTGCTAGCGATAAGTGCGATTTGCGATTACAGATTCGACGAGAATCATCCCCATTACTAAACTCAGAATCCACCACCAAAGTCTCTGTGGCTTCTCGAGTTCCTCTGCTAACTGCGCATTTTGCACTTCACGAGATTTAATCGGATTAGTATCGGGATTTATTATCGAATCAAATAGATTTTCTACGGGCATCCGGGCAAAGTTGGATTCTTCCGGTAATATGTTGACTGCAAAGTGCTGCTCTGCATTACCCACTTCGACCGTTACAAATCCTGGCTTACTCGCCTGCATAATGAAATCGTTATTAGTAAATAATATTTCATCACCACTCGGATCACGGGCGCTCACATTCGTTATCCTATCGTCCGAATTAACGGAGAAATTGTCTCCAACACTATAAGCTCTTTGTTTCAACTCTGGCTGCACCAGATGGCGAAGTGTTTCATGGATAAATGGTAGGAAAAGCCCTTGTAAAGGTAGATTGTTCCACTCTAAATCCATTGCTGATGCGAAAAAAATCACATTACCACTACCAACTTCTCTTTCAACTAAAGCAGGCTCGGTGTTATCAAACTGCATGAGTACGTCAGAGCCGTCCGTAGGTGTTAGCTTCCAATGACCTTGAAAACGGGCAGACCAGTCACTTTCTAGAGGGCGCAAAATGGGGTGACGACTATCGTAGTCCGCGATGACGAGATAGTCATTACCATCTGGTAAATCTTGAGCCTCTAAAAGGGCAGGAGCTATAGATCCAAATTGATTGTTGAAACTATCAGGTTCAACACGATCACCGGGAGCTACTAAGAGCGCGCCTCCCTCTCTTACATAATCAGCAATTATTCTAGCTTGCTCATCAGCTAAATTGCCTACGTTGAGCAATACTAATACGTCACTTTGCCTTAACAGCTCTTCGTTTAAATCTCTTGGCGCAATATTTACCAACTCGAAAGGCGACTGCCCTGCACCTGCTACCGCCAACCCGAACCAATGCCCTTCATCGTCATACCAATTTTCCGAGGCCTCACCGTTGACAGTTAAAACACTAATTTTTGGTAAAACGTCCACTGTAAAATAATAAGAATTATCAGCGTCAAAGACATCACCGCTGACCCTTACTTCGCCGATATATGATCCTTCGGTTTCAAATGTTGTTGAAAAAGTAATAACTTCCTCGGATCTATCACCCAAATCAACGAATTTACGATCGACAAACTGACCATTAACTAGAAGGCTTACATCTCCTTCCTGCAGATATACAGAACCTGTCGACCTTATCCGAGCAAGTATTTGCTGTTCCGATGCATCTTCGAGGAGTTGTTCCGGTGAGCGAACGTCAGTAATGACTAAGTTGGTACTCTCTTCTAATCCCACATCTATGCCGCTAAATGCAATGCCAGGCGCCAACTTCCATCCTTCCTCCACTGTTCCTATACCCTCAGCCTGAAAATCTGAAATAAGGTATACCGCGCGATTTTCGAAGCGGGACTCTTCTAGCAGCTGATCCGCCAACCTAAGATTCGGAAAGTAACGAGTCCTTCCATATCCTGCGTCAGACATTTCAGTGACTGTTGAACGTACATTATCCAAATCGGAAGTGAACTCTCTGACAAGTTGTGCTCCTTCGGAGAAACCAATCAATGCAACTTCATCTCCTGCACTCATCTGATTAATGAGATCTAAGGCCTCTCTTTTTGCTCGCTCAAAAGTGTCTTCATATTGCATACTCATAGATAAATCTATCATTATTACTGCAGATTGAGGATCCGCATCTAACAACCGGGCGACCGACTGATCAATCAGTGGTCGAGCGAAGGCTATAACCAAAAGTAAGATTACAAGTGATCTCAGAAGCAATAATAAAATCTGCTGTAGGTGCTGGAAAAGAACAAGTTTTTTAGAGGTCTTCTTTAGAAACCTAATAGTGCTGAACATCACTTTAGGTGGTTTTTCTCGGCGAATAAGATGAATCGCAATGGGTATCGCTGCCGCTATTACACCTAATAAAAAAAGTGGCGTGAGAAATACCATCAGAAGCTTTTTGCCCTTTTTGCCATATACGAAGACAAAGCCTCATCCAGAGGCTCAGCCGTGTTCATCAAACAATAATCTACGCCACTACTCTGACACTTCTTCCTACAGAACGAAAGAAATTCGTTTAGGTTTTGCAAATATGCCTTACGAATGGAGGCTGGCGAAGTAATATATGATTCATGATCTTCCATATCTATAAACTCAGAAGCCTCATTGAAAGGAAACTTCAATTCAGCATCATCCATAATTTGAAACGTTATCACCTCATTGCCCATACCTCTAAGATTTTGCAACGTATTTATAACTCGTTCCTCATCATCTAGCATATCGCTTATTAAAATCACGAAACTTTTTTTGTTTAACGAAGCTGCTAAATCAGTTAAGGGTTTGACCACATTAGTTCGTTTCCCGGATTCCAGGTTAGATAAGGTTCTCAAAATATGCATTAAATGCGGCTGACGGCATTTTGCTGGAATATAGTCGCGAATTTCATCATCAAACGTGACTAACCCCACGGCATCACGCTGCCTCATTACAAAATAAGCTAAGGCTGACGCCAAGGTGATTCCATAATCTAATTTACTTGTACCCCCGGACGAGTAAGCCATCGACGCGGAAGTATCAAGTAGTATGACACATCGAACGTTTGTCTCGTCCTCATATTGCTTAATATAAAACTTATCACTTCGAGCATAGAGCTTCCAGTCTATGTGACGCATGTCATCACCGCGCTGGTAATGACGATAATCGTTAAACTCAACACTAAAACCTTTATTGGGACTTTTATGCAAGCCTGATAAAAAACCCTCTACTACAATCCGGGCCCTAAGCTCGAGGTTATCAAGCCCTGCTAGAACACTAGGATCGAGAAAATTGAGAGACTCTGACATGTCTTAATACTTACTCATAACTTCGGATAATTTAAATTTCAGATGCTGGTTCTGGAACTGCCTCTAACAAACGCTCAATTACATCATTTGTAGTTACTCGTTCAGCCTCAGCATGAAAATTAAGTAAAATTCGATGGCGGAAAACAGAAGGCGCGAGAGCTCGAACATCACCATACGATACGTTGTATCTGCCGAGCAACAATGCCCTCACCTTACCCGCTAGAATCAAATTTTGAGACGCTCGAATACCAGCGCCCCAGCTGACCCAATCTTTAATAAAATCTGGAGCAGACTCAGTTTGAGGACGAGAAGCATGAACTAACCTAACAGCGTATTTGATCACCGCTTCAGCAGCAGGGACTTGTCGAGCTATACGCTGAAAGTCCAGAATATCCTCGCCACCAAGTGGGTGCGCCAAAGCATTATCGTGCGTTTGAGTAGTCTGCCCAACCACCGTCACTTCATCTTGCTCTGACAAGTAATCCAGTTCTATCTTGAACATAAATCTATCAAGCTGCGCCTCAGGAAGGGGGTAAGTACCTTCTAATTCTATTGGATTTTGAGTAGCGAGAACAAAAAATGGTTTAGACATGGGATGGGTGACGCCGGCAGCCGTAACTTGTCTCTCTTCCATGGCTTCGAGCAGAGAAGACTGAGTTTTGGGGGGAGTCCGGTTGATCTCATCTGCCAGTAGTATATTGGTAAAGATGGGCCCTCTCACAAAAGTGAGCTTACGCCCGTGTTCTCCTTCCTCGACCACCTCTGAGCCGACAACATCAGCAGGCATAAGGTCAGGTGTAAACTGAATTCGGCTAAAGTCTACTTTTAGTATGTCGGCAACGGTTTTAATCAACAGTGTCTTAGCTAAACCTGGCACGCCGGTTACAAGAACATGACCACCACCAAACAAGGCTATTAACAATTCATCAATAATATCTTCTTGCCCGATAATGACTTTCTTAATCTCAGCAACAATTTTATCTCTACCCTCTTGCATACGTTTTACCAACGCAAGATCATCTTGATCCTCTATTTCTGACTCATGTCCTATTTCTTCTGTTTCCGTCATTTCCTATTACCATCCATTAGTGACTAAATGCGTAAATTAAAAAGTTTATACCAATCTTGTAAGCTTCATTTGTGTATTTTGTAGGGTAACGCTCATAGAACGTATGTTCCCATCCGTCTCCTAAATCCGTATTGTAGTTAGCCACCATCATAACGCGACCATCATCATCCAACACTGCATAGACTTCCGGCGGATATTTGGGATCGTCAATATTCATGAAACCACCAAAATCCCACGTAACCATCCGCCCTGGGACTTGAGCAAGTTCGTCGATATCGAAAAACATGTGAAATATTTCATGACTTGTATCGAGCTGCACAATCTCTCTATCTGGAAATATTTTCTGCATTTCCATGAACATGTCATCTAGATGCGGGGGACCCCAAAAGTCATCAACTAACACAAAACCACCCCGAAACATAAATTCTCTCAGAGCCTCAATTTCCTCTGGATTAAAATTCGGCCCACTCATAGACGAACCTATAGGCACCCTTTTCCAGTTCATGTAAAGGAAAATATGTTCAAATAACCGTGGATCAGTTAGCTGAATAAACTTATGATTTTTTGGATTCGTATTGATATTGGTGTAGCGCATGACACCGCGTAGAAAATTTTCATCGGAATCTGGGTAATCTGTGTCCCACCAACCTCCCCTTCTGAATCCGTATTGACCTCCCCGATGATTTGTATACTGGCCACGGACCCAGGTAAATTCGGTTATTTCATCTCCGTAAATTGCTAAATCTTCGTTATCTCGAAATTGCATCACTTGGGCTGCAAGGGAATGGCTCAAAAGGCAGACAAACCAGGTTAGTATTTTAGCACGAAGCCTCATTACTAACTCCCATCTCCACTTATCGATTGGAGCAATACCTCTTGGGCTCTACGATAACTCGGTGCGATTTCTAAAGCGTACAAGACGCTTTCTTTCGCCTCATCCAATTGCCCATTATTTAAATAGGCCTCGGCTAAATCTGTGCGCGCTTCTACAGGGTCATTAATCTCTAACTTAAGCAAGACCTCATACTCTGTAACAGCTAATTCAGCATCACCCACCACATCCGCATATTGTGCCTTTAGCTCATGGACGCCGCTTCTATAAGGATCGACTTGAATCGCGCGGTCAATATAATAGTCTGCTCGCTCAAAGTTTCCGCTTTTCAGTGCATCCTCAGCTAAAAGTAATGCGGATTCGTAATCATGTTGTAAATTCTTCAACAAGACCTCTAACCATTTTAATTGTTCCTGTGGATTTCCCTCCCTCTCAGAAATCTGTGAGAGCACGAGAGCAGGACTAGGGTAACCAGTATACGAGGGCAGCATATCGTTAGCAGTGATTAGATGAAATTTAGCTTGTTCGAAATCCTCCTCTTTAAATAAAACGATTCCCAACTGAAGATGTGCCTGAAAATCTCTTTGATTCTCCTCGATTCGCGCGCGCATATGCTGCTTTAGCGATGCATTGTTGTATAACTCAGCCAAGATAGCGCTGGAGTTTTCGCGAATTCCATGACCATGCCCTTCCCCTTCATCAGGCACATCCTCCGAGTGCACATACACATTTATCTCTTCAACACGATGATTTATCCAGCGTTGAAAACCATTATTAAATTGTTCTAAGCTAAGTTGAAAAACTTCATTAAACCGATCTGATTCTTCTTTAACCACAGCGTATTGATCTATAAACTCAACAAGCTTTTCGAAACCGTACTCTTCAGTTATGTAATCGACCACCAAGTAAGATTGAAAATAGGCAAAACCCAAATCGGCGTTATTTCTAGCACCTGAAAATCCAGAATTAAGATCTTTCACGTGCAAAAGTTTCTCTTCTTTTGCTGCGCGGACTAAATCCAATCCCTGACTTCGCCCCCAGTAAGGTCTGCCCTCTCGCTCTTCCCAAACCGAAATACCCTCCGATAACCAGCGCGGCATCCGATTATTAGTCATTTGTAGGGTAATCACATGCATAAATTCATGCCAGACAATCTCTTGCCAATTAGCAGCTAGTGTATCTGGAGAAATAAGCGTTATGACTTTTCCAAAACAAATACCCACTAACGGACCAATATCCGGCAATCCCACAGATCGCACTGCAAAGTCGGCCGTGTTCTCAAAAACCTCTATTAGTACTGGACCTTCCGGCTCGAAACCATACTTAGCAGTTAACGTGTTCCAACCCTCTTCCAGTAGAGGCTCTAAGTAAGGCCACAATATGTCTGCGTCATTGCCACTCATATAAACTTTAAAATGCTCACTTTCTAGCGTTGAATAGGTTTCAAGTGTGTCGAAAACCTTAAGCATATTTGAGGTCATCACATTAAAAGGATCGTTTTCAAAACCGATCTCTAAGTTAGCCTTACCCTCCTCTTCCTCTCCAAGTCGAATTAGATTACTACCTAACAGGGTATATCCCTGCCAGTATTCTGGATCCGAATCTATCGCGGCTCTAGCGAATTCAACGGCCTCAGAAAAAAGATAGTTGTTTCCAAAGGTATCTGCGATGTCTCCCAAAAACTCTGGATTATCTGGACTGAATGAGTCGGCTCTAGCTTTGAGTCGCTCATATTCTTCTTGACGCTGATTCAGGGCCGCTTGAGCGGCTAAAATACTCAAGCTTTTAAGCGATTGCGGATTAAGGTTAAGTGCTCGATCAAAATACTCTTGAGCCTCTTCTTCTCTATTGTTGATTAGCAGCAATTGTCCATAAGTTTCTAAAGCCAATACAGAATTCGGGTTTATCGCAAGTGCTCGAGTTAAAGAACGTTCATCTCCACCAACTTTTGCCATTCCAACTAGTGCCGGAACGTGACGGCTATTGATATCTAAGACCTCTTGATAGGAACGTTGGGCATCGTTAGCATTGTACTTTTCAAGAAACAAATCACCCCAGAGTACTTGTGCTTCTAGATTATTGGGATTTGCCCGCGTCGCCTCACTGAACAGACTATTGGCATCATGAAAGTTATCCAATAACCAGCTAGCAAGCGCTACCATCGCGACATCCTCCGAAGCGAATACCAAGCCATTGTTGTAGCGTTGAACCGCGCGATCCAACACGTTCTTTGCTTCAGTTTTTCTTCCTAAAAATTCTAAAAGGCTTCCATATTGAACAAGCGTTCTGACAGGAGGTTCTAGTTGACCATCAACTACGGTAGAGAGAATTGCGAGAGCTTCTTCGGAATGTCCGATAGAACGTTTAACCTCAGCCAATTGGGTACTCACCAATGGAAAACTTGCATAATCCTCGTCTTCAATCTCTTGTTCCGCGATACTAACGGCCTCTACGGAATTACCCATCATAAAGAGAGCTCGGCTTGCTCCAACTATCCCTTCGTTGCGATCTAGTCCGTCAGCCATCCGAAAAGTATCAGCCGCCGCCGCGTAAGAACCATTAAGCATGAGTTGTTCTCCTTCGAAAAGAGGAGATTCGCCAGTTCCTATCTGCAACTCTTGTGAGTAGACTGAGGAAGTTATAACCACCCCAGAAACTGCACTGAACAATGCAAATTTTCTCAAGTTAACGCTTGGTTTATTCATTTGTTTGTCCATTAGTCAAATTAGTATCAAGCCGATCATTACTATCGCGGATTAATTCTTCAAATTGCCCAGTAACAATCGCAAGTTCGATCAACAATGACTCCATTTCTTGCCAATAATCAGACTCTAAGAAATCTTGTTTACGTCCGCGTAAAATGAAAATATCACGCTCCAACTCCTGCATGTGAAATTTCAATGGTCTTGCTTGCGGATTAAGTCCCGAAAACTCGTCTACAGCAGAGTCAATATAGGCTATCTCTGCTAGCCTGCCGTCGGCAGCATCAACGATTGGATTGAGGGAAAATAGAGCATCTCCATTATCATCTAATCCGGCATGCTCTGAAGCTAACCTCCCTTGTTCCTCATACCACGCTTCCACGTTACTTTTCGCATACTCAAACGCCTCCAACATGGAGACTCGATTATTTTTATCTCTATCCCCATTGCGATTATCTAGTGCTTCAATAAAGTATCTGGAAAAGATCGGGTCATATCTTTCTGATGGTGATCTAGTAGACGATATAACAACCCTACCTTCTCCTGACAGAGAAGTCGAAAATCCATAACTGGCACTTGTGGTATTTACAATAACAATATCCTGATCTTTAAATTGATCTAACATTCCCGCAAATTCGGAACCCGTAATGTCTGGTCCCACTATGTTAAACTTTGCTTCTTCCTCAGCACCTGACCCATGCCCGATCAAATAAATAGTAATTTGGTCCCCAGTATTTACCCTAGACGAGAGTGTCGCAAGTTCTTCCTCGATTCCTTTCCGATCGCAAGCACCATCGATGCGCCCTTCCCCAGGGGAATCGGTTTTACCTTTATCATAGAGCAAAGTAATGGAGTCTGACGTATAGCCATAGTCTCTGGCCAAGATATCGTGAAGCGAAAAAGCCCACTGCCTGAATTGGGTTTGATTCGCTTCACCAACAGTGGGTCCAGCCATGATCACCGCAAATTTCCCCGTGCCCGGACTATCAAGAAAATAGTCAGCGGTTTCTTCCAAGGCAGATGTTTGTGCATTCACAATAGTTATAAAAATAAATGAGGCCAGAATTTGCAATAAATTATTTATTACTGCAATGCACAATCTTTCTGGAATAAATCCTTCTATTTTTTTCTTTAATATATTCATTAGGATAATCCCTTCAATCTGCGTGAAGCCCAATCGATACAAAGCAGCGAAATTAGAAGCGCAAGTAGCCAAGGTTTATCCCAAAGATCAATTTGTACCTCGCGAGAGTAAGCGTTAGGAGTGAATTCAACGCTCTCTGTCAATCCATCCACTTCCGAGAGATCAAAATAGCTTCCTCCGCTCTCTCCGGCAATTCGTCTCAACAAACCGGCATCCATCCCGGCATCGTTAAATTCTCGTAATGAAGGTGTCACGACAAATGCAGCTCGCTTCTCGGAACTTTCCAGTTCTGCATCTGCAGCAGCGCTCGCAACATCGACGAGCAGGTTGAAGACTCCTTCCTCTTCAACTGTAAAGTTCGCTCGATAAACACCTTCTTCTTCGATGTCCCATTCCATAGGCATATCGGTAACTTCATCATCCGGTGTTGTCGTCTGCATCCATAATGTAGCATCGTTATCCGGCTCATATTGATCATTCAGAGCGACAACTGTCACATTAACCTCATCTCCCACATTATAGAACTCACGGTCAAATTCTATGTTTATTCTTTCAGGAGAAGAGGAAGTTAACCAACGGAGTATTTGGCGCCAAAGTATTTCATGTGACTGATCATCAAAGGGCAGCATCATTTGCCACCTCCAGGTACTAGCTGTATTAACAGACATACTTCTTCCACTTCCATAGCGTTGTTGAGCTATGATTGGTAGTAATTGATTTTGGTACTGAAGCACGGGATGCTCCATCAGAACCGTCGCGCCTGGCTTGATTCTCCCGGTCACAAATACGCCTTGAAGCTCTGGCAATAGCCTCCATAAATTAGCATTCTCATTATCCTCGCCAGATAAACGTAAAATAGGCGAAAACTCTCCATTGCCGGTCAACCTAGGATAAAAAAGTTCTCCTGTAGGATGATCTCCACGCCGTATACCGCCGCGTAAATGCCCGGGGAGAAAATTTTCTTCAATTAGAGTCAGAGGAAGAATGTCAGCAACGGGTGTACCAATAAATTCTTCATCAACCATGCCGCTCATCAAGAACCCGCCTCCGCGTTCCGCAACAAAGTCATCTATCATCTGCAGCTGATCTGAGTTAAAAAAACTTTCCTCTATATCACCTAAAATGAGTGCCTCATATCGATAGAGTTCTTCCTTAGTTGATGGGAAACCGCTACTTAACTCAGTAGCAGAATCAATACCCTGACGATAATATTTTTCTGGCCCCGTTTGCAGATACGTTGCCAAACGCACTGACTTATCACCTTGAATTGCTCGCCTTATGAATTTGTATTCATTACGTGGGTGTCCTTCAACATATAAAATATCTAAAGCCGCTTTCTCACGATTGTCGACAAGGAAGCTATAGTTATTATTCTGCTCAATGATTTCACCAGGTTGGACTTCCACTTCCAGGTCATAAACAATTAACTCAGGTCTTTCAGGACTAATTTCTAACTCATAACGACGCGTAGCTCCCGCTACTCCCAACGTCACTATTTCGGCAGCAACAACCTCCTCGCCATCCCTCACAGAGATTTCTATTTCCTGCCCTTCAAATCCCTGATGGATAATCCCTGCTTGAACCGTGAAAACTGACCCCTCTAGAACAGTTTTTGCACTACTTACATCAACAATTCCTACATCCTGTGGGATAGATTCCTGACCAACACCAACCGAGAATATAGGGATTTGCCGAGCACCCAAGTCCTGGGCCGTCACCAATGGATCTGCATCGTTGCTATTGTCAGCACCGTCACTAAAAAGGACCAAACCACCTAACCTCAAGCCACTAAGCTGATCATCTGCATAGCTAAGCGCTTGATCAATTGATGAGGCTGTCCCGTCTTCAATCAAGTCACCGGCCCCCGCGATACGCTGAGTCTCCTTATCAAATCGAAAAGTCCTGATCTGGAAAGATTCCGATAATTCTTCTATTAAACCTCCTTCAAATAAAAAATCTTCAACCCCAGAAGCCCTTGTCTGTCCACCATCTAAATCACCGATGGACATACTTTGAGAATCATCGATTAATATACCTAGATAAGTTTCTTGGGGAGAAGTTTGTATTGTTGTGATCACTGGTCTGAGTAAGCAAAATAGTATTAAGACGAGAACACTTCCTCGAGTAGCAATAAAAAACACTTTCCATGGAAGAGAAATAGACCTTGTGGTTCTATGATAAGTTAGCCATACGGACAAGAATATTACAAAAACCAATACACCAAATAGCCACGGACTAATGCCGAGAGCAAAGCTAAAAGTGCCTTCTTCTAATGCATTAAAGATAGTAGGTTCTGTGTATTGCATCGTTACTGAGCTGGGTTCTCAGACTCCTGATTTTCTGACAATACACGGTAGTATTCTTGAACCAATTCACGATATTCATCCGGAATATCTTCTTCAGTTACTGCGTAAAGCTTTTGATTAATCGCATCCAGTTCCGCTTGCGCTCGCAAAGCCCCCTCAAGTTCAATAATAGGCTGCAGTAACTCACGAAATAGCTCTGGCTGATTAAGAAAATCCTCTATACCTTGCTGAGTTAAAATTTGTCGAATTGAGCGAGCATTCCCCCAGGGTAAATTCCTGCCGTCTGTCGTTACTCGACCTCCAATTCCAGCACGCTCTTGGTCTCCCGTCCTTGCACCCCCCAGTTGCTGACGCCCTCCCGAACTAGCTTGCGCGTTCGATCCCTGTTGCGGCTGACCTGCTTGTCGCCCTCCAGTCTGCTGACCACCAGATTGCGATTGCTGCTGTTGTTGCAATTGTTGCTGGAGGTTCTGGGCAAGCTGTTGGGAATTTTGCAACTGCTGCCGCATTTCCCGAATTGAAGGCACGCCATCTCCCTCTTGTTGCTCTCCATAGGCTAGGGCTTGCTGCTGCAAATTTTCTATCTGCCCCCTTAAATCTTCTGCATCCTGCGCTGCCTGTGCAATTTGATCCGAAGGTGAGTCATTATTCGTGGGATTCAAAGCAGCTAATGATTGGGCAAATTCGTCTATCTGACCCTCGAGTTCTTGTTCTATATCAACGGATAGATTTACCATACCATTTCGAAGAACACGGTTGCTTGTTTGCATTTCTTCCCTAATTGGCCTCAAGTCCCTTGAAGCTTGCTGCGCCTGAGACATCAATCTCTGATCCTCACTGCTACCTCGAGCAATTACCGCTCGCAACATGTCTTCAATTTCTTCTAAGTCACGTTGCTGTTGTTGCTGCATTTCGACAAGTTCTTGGAGGTCATCAGAATTTCGAACAGATTGTCTGGTTTGCCCTAAGCCTTGCTGTCGAGTTGCACTATCCAAAGCATCTTGCAATTGCCTTTGTTGTTGCAGTAACTGCTGTCCGCGCTGACCCAAATTCTGCGCCAGCTGATTGACAGAACGATCGCTTTCCTGACTCATTTCTCGCTGACTCTCCCGAAGATTTTCGAGCGCTTTTTGACTGCGCGCTGCGGCTATCGAAGCAGATTCGCTTTCAGCTGCTTCTTGCATCTGCTGAGCGGCTCTCTCGAGAGGCGATTGGGATTGCTGTTGCGGTCCTTCAGTAGCATTTGCTCCGCCGCTTGATGAAGACTGCGCTTGAGATTGCTGACCCGACTGCTGCTGAGACTGGGAGCCTCGCTGGGAAGACATTTGTCTTGCTAGTTGAGCCACTTCTTCACTGAGTTGCTCTTGTTGTCTCATCAACCTCTCTAATTCCCGACGACGCTGCTCCTCTGTCATCTGATCTTCGCGGCGGGCAAGATTTCTCTGAGCTCTAGTCAAGCCTTCTTGACGACGAGAGAGTTCCTCTAGTTTGTTAGCTTCCTCTTGTTGTTGCTGAGAGCCCCCTCCACCACTGTTAGGCGTCTCATAGCGATTTTCCAACTGCCCCATTTCCATTTCAAATAGCTCTCGCAAATCTTCCCTTTCCTGACGCGCGCCGCCACCACCGCCACCGCCACCTTGCTGCATACTTATGTTAGTTCGATTAATGCTAGCTTCAGCTTTTAGAATATGTTGCAGCGCCAGCTGCTCAGGTTTTAAAGCGCTGGTGACTTGATCAAGATCAAGTTCGCTCGCAGCTAAATTCATTTGATCTATCGCTAAAGATAGATTTTCCACCGCAGAGTCGTAAGTATCGTCTGAGAAGTTGAGTCGCTCTGCTAACCGATCTATCGACATACGAGCCCTTTCTGTTGCCTCTTTTTGAGATTCTGCAATTATCTCAGCATCAGAACTGAACTCTTCCTGTGACACCTGGCTCTGTCTATTTCTTAATTTCCAAGTGGCTGCAATAATATCCTTCTGAATGGTGACTAAAGCACTGCTATCGCCTCCCCCCTGGCCGCCACCGCCACCTTGGCCGCCACCGCCCCCGGAGTTACCTCTGAATTCTTGATCGGTTGGTATGACTTGCAGAAAATAAATATCTGAAATAATCTCCACCGGACCGTCAATCCCATTATTGTCGGCCAAAGTAAGGAAATAGCTTACGAAATCACCCGGCTCAACTTCCAGATCCTCAAGATAAATCAACTCACTTCCTGAAACACTTTTTAGATTCGGCTCTCTTAAGAAATTTACCTGACTCTCTTCAGCGCCTACCACACTATAGTTCAGATCAAACTTTGAAAGGCCATAATCGTCAGATGCATCTATTTCTAAAACAACTTCCTCTAACGGCATCACATCCTCATCCTTTCCAGGGCGAATTAAAGCCAACTCTGGAGGAGAGTCTTTGATGGAGCGAATGAAATAGTCAAGTGGTGGCGGGCTTTCCAGGCCTGCCGAATCGATGGCGCTAATTCGGTAAATCCCGTCCTGGTTCACTGTAAACTGGGTCGTACCTATATTGCCATCTACCATCAGAGAAGTATCTTCGTAAGGAGTCATCGCATCTATCTCTTCCTCGTTCGGAATAGATTCTTCAAACTCTATAGTTGCCCGAGCAATATTCTTGTTAAAGATAACTTTCAGATCGATGACAGTCCCTTCGGGGACTAATATATCACCACTATTCTCCTCAGAAATATCCTCGATACCCGTATAATCAGGATAATCAAAAGCTACATCAATTTGCTCGATTTGAGGAAGGTCAAACAAATCAATGCGGTATTGAGGCGAACTCTGCTCACCTCTTTCTTCGAAGGTCACGTAGTACGTCGTGTCTTCCTCTAATGACGGGACAAAGTAACTGTAACTCGCACTGTCGCTTCCGCTGCCGTCCTGTCTCATAGAGAAGTCTCGCCAATTAACATTGTCATCTTGTAATCGAAGAACTATGGAATCTGGAGCAGCATTCGTGACTCTCGCCACGATAGTCAAACTCTCTCCACGTTGCATTTCGAAATCGCCAGGTTCGACGCTGATTTCGATTTCAGGGGGGACTAATTCGACAATGAGCGGCTCATCAATCGAAAACGGCCATGCCAAACGACTTATAGAATCAAATAGCGAATCAGAAGTCACAAATACGCTGACAACTGATACCAAAACCACCGAGGCGAACGCAAAAGACACCCAACTTGACCTGGCTGGAGTGACCGTTTCGACCTCCCGTTGCTGCGCTTTTACATGCTGTTGTGCATCAACCCAGAGCTGTTGAATAAACTGCTGGGATACTCCTGCTTTCCCTTTTATTAAATCTTCCTCAGTGAATTCTAATGAAGTAAGGAGACGCTGTTCCAGATCAGGAATGTGGTCTTCAACATAATGAGCCAGTCGGAGATCATCAGTATGTCGTCGCCTAAAAGTTCTAACAAAATAAAAAGCTATTAACGAAAAACCGACAACACTAATGATAAACAGAAAAATTGTCCCCGATTTATTTAGGTCAAGCCACAGAGACGAGCCAGTGGCTAAAAGAGCGAAGAGCGAGGAAATAATCGTAAAATGACTGCATTGTTTCAGCATGAATAGAGCATTGCGCCTTCGACGCAAAGCTTTCAGTGTTAAACGCAAATTTTCAAATGTAGTCGAGGACATAAAGACTATTTCTGACCGGTAATCGAACCCTTAATTTCTATCTATCTGCAGAATTAGTAGCCAAAATATTGAGTACTTTATGCAAAGAGAAGACTAAAAAATTAGCAAATATTTCAGGTAAAGTTTTCGCTTTTCCCGTACTTAACTATCCCATTAACCCCACCCCAAAAGCAAGAACTTAAAGACGCTATTCACTTTAAAAGTGAGGAACTCATGGCCTAAGCACCCACAGGTCGAGCAGACCCCCATAATAACGCTAAGATCTGTTAGCTGATGGTCAAATAATTTCGTTAAATTTTAGGCTAGGTAACCCATCTCGCTGGGGCGATAAAATTCAGAACCTTCCGGAAAAACTCTAATTTTAGCGCTCGTCACGCCTGAGATGAGGCCTTTGAGACTACCATAATCAGCAATATCAGATAACGTTGTCATAGTAGGCCTCGGTAGAACCCACTTTTCGGCTTTTGCGTCCGCAATAGCGGCCTGGGGTGCAATCCATCGAAAATCGAGTATCTCGTCGTTGTCAACTGCCACACTCGCGGGCTTTACTAGGGGGCAAACAAAAAACCAAGTCGAAAATCTCCGCGGCATTTTGGGCGGTGTTGTCCAATGGGCAGTATGGATGAGTTGATCCTCATTAATTTCTAAACCTGCTTCCTCCCTAGTCTCTCTTACAGCTGCTTTTTTTGCGGCCAGATACTCAAGACCACCCTCAGTTTTATCGTAATCTGCTTCATCAATACGACCACCCGGGAACACCCAATGTCCACCGTGAAACACCAGTCGAGAATTACGCTGTAACAATAGAACTTGCAATCCTGAATCTTGCTTAGATTCGCGAACCAAAACTACCGTCGCCGCTGGAACTGGCAAGATCTCACTCATAAAATTTCTCATCTTCGGAAAGCTGACTACGATGATAACTAAAATTTTAACCAACACCATAGTCTTCGTTAAATAAAATAGGTTGAGTATTAATTGCTAATACATGCCCTGCCATCATAGAATTTTCACTTCTCGGGATATTAGTTAATTTAATTTGAAGACTAGAAAGGAGTTTTTATGACCATAAATTTCGAAGGCCAGGTGGCCATAGTTACCGGCGCCGGAGGAGGATTGGGTCGACAACACGCACTCGAGCTCGGTAGACGTGGTGCAAAGGTCGTCGTGAACGATTTGGGAGGCGATGTAGATGGTTCAGGAGGCTCTCTTTCTGCTGCAGAACTCGTTTCTAAAGAAATTACAGACAGTGGAGGCCAGGCCATAGCGCACGGAGCATCGGTTAGCAATATTGATGCTGTTGAAGATATGATTGACCAAACAATGAGCACCTGGGGCCGCATCGACATACTCGTGAACAATGCAGGCATACTTCGCGATAAAACGTTCTCAAAACTAGAGATCTCTAATTGGCATACCGTTCTGGATGTTCATCTGAACGGAAGCATGAATTGCACAAAACTCATATGGCCTATCATGACCCAACAGAATTATGGCCGAATCGTCATGACAACCTCGACCTCGGGATTATTCGGTAATTTCGGACAGAGTAATTACGGAGCAGCGAAACTTGGTCTAGTCGGATTCATGAATACCCTCAGACTAGAAGGCGCGAAGTATAATATTCATACAAACTCGATTGCTCCGATAGCAGCCACCAGGATGACTCTCGATTTGCCTGGATTTGAGGACAGCGCAGAGCGCTTGGCGCCGGAGCTGGTTACTCCAGCAGTAGTTTTCCTCTGCAGTGAAAATGCCCCGAATGGCCGGATAATTCAGGCCGCAGGCGGGAGGTATTATTCGGCAGATGTAAGAGAAAATTCAGGCGTAGAACTTGGATTAAACGCCAGCGCCGAGGACATTGCAGCCAATATCGATCCAATTCTAGATATGTCTTCTAATCTTGGCTTTCTTGAAAGGAAGTGATTAAAAGGGTGTGAAATTCGGATTATGGTTTTGAAGCCTGGTCCGCTTTCACTTGCTTTACCGACTCGCGCTGACTCATCAAATCGAACTGCCGCTTTAATCCGGAGACCTCGCTCTTAACGTCCCATTCCCACGTTTTACGGCATACTCCGATAACTGGGGACAATCCAAAAAAGGCATAAAAATCCACATACGTAAGCTCCTCTCCAGCCAAATAAGGATCAAATTTTGCAATCCGCCCCAAAGCTAAAAATCCCTTCTCTAAAAGTTTCTTAACAGCATCTTTCTCCTCATCGCTTGCCGGACGTCCAAAAAATACATCACCGTATAATCGGCGCGCTGGTAACTCGATATACAATTCCAAGTAACGCATTAGTTCCCTGCATTTTGCTTTTTGAAAGGAGTCAGCAGGATACAGTGATTTTCCAGAATTAAAGTCCTCAAGATATTCAAGCATGACCGAAGTTTCTGTAAGAAAACCTGCCGCAGTCTCCATACATGGAACTTTTCCCATCGGGCTTTTTGACAAATAATCTGACTCTTGATTTGGCTTTACAGCTACCTCTTCGAAAGGCACCTCTTTTTCCAACATAACGCATTTGACCACGTTATAGTAGTTGCTCAGTGGCATTCCATGTAATTTTATCACCAACTTCTACCTCCTAATAACATGAAGTTAAAACCATAGGGTTTCTAAAAAATTTTTGCTCCATCTTTTCAACGAGTAAAGATTTCCAGGTTGACGCGCACCACTAAATTACAATGATTTAAAATGTATCAAGGTTAAGTCCACGTAATGCTATCAATTCACTCTTTCTAAGACAGGGAAGACAATTTCTTGGTCAATTTGAATTCGATTAAAATCCAATTCAGGATTATATTGCCTCAATAGCCAAACGGGTGTGCTATAACGACTTTGAGCGATGCCTCCAATATTATCGCCAGATCGCACCTTATAAGTCTCTGCGCCCTGGATACGGTAATTTGCGAAAAACTGGCGCTGGAGGGTTGCGTGATAATCTTTTCGCTTCAACTCAAACTCAGAAATATTTACCTGAGAAAATTCGAGTGAAATTCGTTCCCCAATTATCACGGGATCCCGGTAAGCCATATTATTGAGTCTGCGAATGTCCCAAGCTCTGATTCCAAGCCAATCCGCGTAATGGCCCAAAGTTTCAGAGGCCTGAATTTCAATACTACTGTCAGCTAATGCTACGGAGTAATCTGATGGGTCAGCAGACAGAGATTCCGACAATTCCTCGTTACTCTCAATTCTTTCCTCAGCAGGGCCTAAAGCAATTTCTTGATCGGCAACTATTGTCTCTTCAGAAGACGAAGCTGACACGCGATTTTGCTGCGCATTCAAGGCCAATTGGGTAGTATCCGAAGCTGCGACTCGCTCTTCCTCTGATGGATTTTCTTTCTCTGCTATTTCCTCTGCTTTTGGAGCTCCAGAAACATCATTCGACGCTTCAATCAAGTCAGAATCTAAAGCCGCAACCATTTGAGTTTCAGCTATCTCCGTGGCCTCTTCTTCTGGAGTTTCAGAACCGGAATTTTGGTTATCAGCGACAGGGTCAGTGTATCCAGGGAGACGAATTTGTTGGCCAGGATAAATTAATTGAGGGTTTATAATGCCGTTCTCTGCTAAGAGAGCGCTCTCTTCAATATTATACCGATCAGCTATTCGAGAAACCGTATCCCCCCGATTAACGGTGTATAAGCCATCTGCTGGTGGGATTCCTGCTGCGGCAGCAATGAGTTGATTAGGATCGGCATCTTCTTGCGGAAGTAAAATTCTTTGCCCTATGGAAATCCGATGTCTGCTAACTAACTGGTTCAGAGTAACTAACCTGCTCACCGAAGTGTCAAAGCGACTGGCGATCAGTGATAACGTATCGCCACGCTCGACTATGTAAGCTATATCTGGAGTTTGCACCGCGAACTTATAGTCAGCGGGTATTAAAGTGAGTAAGTCACTCGCATTGACTTGGTCTTGTCTAACTTTGACAGGGTATCCTTGAGGAATACGCTTGTTGCCTTCCCAAACTATAGGTCTCAGAGCTGGATTATCTTTTCTGAGTTGATCAAAACTTACTCCGACTGAATTTGCAAAGACTTCAGCATCAACAAATGCATCAATCTCTACTTCGCGAAAAGTCGGTGCCGAATCAAACCTCACATCGCCGAAATACTGTTCCGCATTGTTCTCAACGTGCACGACGGCCAAGAACTGAGCGTAGAAATTCCTGGAAGCAAACCCAAACCTTCGGCCCCGATAGTTCGCAACAATTTTTTCAATATCCGTAGTGCCCGTTTCCCTCACGGCTCGCGCAATACCACCAGCGCCGTGATTGTAGGCTGTCAGTGCCAGTGGCCAAGTACCTAGCACAGAGTAGTTATATTCCAAAAGACTCATTGCAGCAGCGGTTGATGTATAGGGGTCCATCCTCTCATCAATAATGTAGTCAATTCGCATAAACCTCTTACCCGTGCCAGAGGTGAACTGCCACATTCCCGCGGCTGACGCACTGGATAGGGCACTCGGATTAAAGGAAGACTCAACATGAGGCAGAACGCCAAGCTCAGGAGGAAGATTCTTGTCAAGAATGACGTTCTCAATGTGTTCTCTGAAAGCACCGGACCGTCGCAATCCGCCAAGAAAACGATCTGACTGCCCGAGTTGCCACCGAATATTATTAGCAGCCTCTGACAAAGTACGATTTGATACGTCAGCAGGCCACAGCTCCAGTATCTCCCTTTGGCTCCGAGATAAATTGTCTCTTGCACCTGTAGCTAAATACCTTAAATCCTCTCTTATCTCAGACCGTGAAGATTCAATGTTCCTGCGATTGAGTCTAAGGCGTTCATAGATAACGGATAAATTTTCAGAATCGTGCAGGTAACCACTTTGAGTATCAACTTCGGTATAGACCTTAATCCAAAAGTCCACTGCCGGTTTCAGTCCAGCAGGCTGGGGAAAAGCTTCTGAAGATTGAGCTTGAATTTCTAGTGATGGGATCCACCAAAGGAAAGCGCATAAGGTTATTGCCTTGGCAAATTTCAACCGAGCCTTAAAAAGTAGTTTGTTTATCTCTAAAACATTTCTCAAATTGCTAAACCTATGATGACAACAAAAACATTTCAACTTGACCAATGAAAAATAATTACTAGTCTATTCACGTTATCGCTCTCACGATAAGCAACTTTACTACGAACAAAGACAGCTCAGCTTATGGCATTCCATCGAGCTCCGTCTCATCTCTTACGGGAATCATTAAATCTTCCCGCGTTACCTTCATATACAGTATGACGTTAGAAGCGATGTAAATGGAAGAATATGTCCCTATAACTACTCCTATTATGAGCGCCACAGCGAACCCTTGGGTTGTTTCACCGCCTATAAACAACACAGAAAAAAGCACTAATAATGTGGTGAATGATGTTATCAGAGTTCTGCTTAAAGTTTGGTTGAGAGAGGTATTTACCATCTCGAGGGGTGAGCCCTTCCTCATTCGCCGAAAATTTTCACGAATCCTGTCCGATACAACTATAGTGTCATTTAAAGAGTAGCCTATTATGGCTAGCATCGCAGCGAGAGTGTTTAGATTAAATTCTATGCCGAATAATGAAAAGATACCTAATGTGATAATTACGTCATGAGCGAGGGCTACCACAGCTCCAACTGAAAATTTAAATTGAAAGCGCACCGCGATGTACACCATGATTATGCCAAGCGCAACAAGCATGCCCAATCCGCCTTGCTCAGCAAGCTCTTCTCCAACTTTGGCGCTAACGTAATCCGAGCCAAGCAGCGTAACGTCGTCAGAATCATCAGATAATAATGCGGCGATAGTTTCGCCAACAACAGCGGCTTCGCTTGCCTGGTCCTCGACTTGAGTCAATTCATCAACGGGTAAAACCACGCGAATTTCACGATCAGACCCAAAGCTGACTACAACTGCATCTTCATAGCCGCTATTTGCGAGTGTTTGGTTTACCTCTCCAAGATCTACTGTGTCTGAGTATTCTAGCCGAACCGAAGTGCCGCTCGTGAAATCCAATCCAAATTGAAGAGAATTTAAACCGAGAGAGATTATAGATACACAGACTAAGATACCGGAAACTGCTCCTGCAAATTTTCGAATACCCATGAAATCAATTTCTTTTTCCTGAGACACGAGCTAGTTCTCACCTTTGTTACTTTAATTATCTTAGTTTTAGGCAGATATTTTATATCGACCAATAGAGAGCTTTTGAACTGAGCGGCCACCGTAAATAATATTAACCAATGCACGAGTCCCCACGATCGCCGTAAACATTGAAGTAATAATGCCTATCATAAGTGTGACCGCAAATCCTTTCACCGGACCCGTCCCTATAGAGAACAGAACCAGCGCAACAAGGAAAGTTGTGAAGTTCGCATCCAATATAGTCGTAAATGCTCTATTATAACCAGAATCTATCGCTTGCTGTGGTGGCAGCCCATTGGTTAATTCTTCTCTTATTCGAGTGAATATCAAAACATTTGCATCCACCGCCATGCCAACCGTCAGCACAATGCCTACAATTCCAGGTAACGTCAAAGTAGCGGGTATGATGGTCGACATTACCGCGAAGATTAGGAGGATGTTCATAATTAAAGCAGCATTTGCGGCTAAGCCAAAGACCCGGTAGTAGGCCAACATAAATATAACCACCAAAATAGATGCAACTTGAACTCCCAAGATACCTTGCTCGAGATTTTCTCTGCCCATAGTAGGACCGATGACACTTTGTTCAACTATTGTCATCGGCGCAGCCAATGAACCTGACCTAATTAACTCCGACAAATCATTCGCTTCCCTTGCGCTCAAACCTGTTATAACAAAAGTGCGGGGTAAGGCAGTCCTAATAGTGGCGTGACTAATTAATCGTTTGTCTTCGTAAAATTCAACATCTTCTATCTCTTGACCATTCTCATCGAGAGTCATTATTGACCGAGATCTAGTTTCGCTCAGCAAGATATCCATATTTCTGCCAACGTTGTCACGGGTAACTCGATTTATTTGTGAACCACCCTGCGCATCGAGATTAATCTGAACCTGAGGCAGCCCGTTCTGATCCAGAGTAGACCTTACATTACTTATACGATCGCCCTGCAATATGACTTCATTATCAACATCTACTAATAAACCTTGATATTCGTAACTCTCATAGGAAGTGGAGGAGGAACCAGCATTCGCTTCTAAGTGAAACTCTAAAGTAGCGATTCGCTGCAAAAATCGTATTGCTTGGGCGGGGTCTTGAACTCCTGGAAGTTCGACTACTATCCTATCTGCTCCTTGCTGTTGCACGGTTGGCTCCGCAACTCCCAGCGCATCCACTCTGTTCATAATGGTGGTTCGATTTGCTTGCAAAGTATCCCTCTGCACCTGCAACACCACATCGGGAGGTGTTCTCATATCAAGAATACTAAGATCACCAGAATCTCGGTTCTGAAATTGTAAATCTGGAAAGTTCTCAATAAGAGCAGAGCGTGCGCTGGATCTAATGTTACCGTCCGCAAACCGAATTTCGAGATGTGCGTTGTTTATGACATTTGTACCTCGGGTTCTAATTCTCTCTTCCCTTAAGATTGATCGCACATTACTTAAATTATCTTCCATACGCCGATTTAATGCTGCGTCCATGTCTACTTCCATCAGGAAATGAACACCACCCTGAAGATCTAGCCCAAGGTTCATCTTTCCCGCACCAATCGATTGAAGCCAACCGGGAGTAGTTGGTGCTAAATTCAACGCCACTATATAGTCATCCGTTAGAGCGTCTTCAATCGCTGTTTTTGCAATGAGTTGATCTTCAACAGAATTGACGCGAATAAGTATGCTTTCCTCGCTAATTTCATCACCAAAAAATTCTACTTGAGCAGCTTCTAATGCAGTTGTGACAATCTCCATATCAGATTCATTCAAGCTCACCCCGTCTGCGCTGACCTGGATCGCTTCATCGTCAGGATAAATATTCGGAACAGAGTAAAGAAACCCTAAAAATACGACCAAAAGAATGAGCGCATTTTTCCAGACCGGATATCTATTTAACATGTGATCTTCTCGTCAATATTTTGAAAATTAAATTTGGCTTATTGTACCCTTAGGAAGCGCTGCCGCTACTGAAGACTTTTGTAGCTTAATTTGCACACCATCAGAAATCTCTACAGCAATGTACTCATCGTTGACCTTAGTCACTTTCCCGAGCAATCCGCCCGAGGTCATTACCTCATCTCCTTTGGAAATGCTATCTACTAAGTTTCGATGTTCTTTTGCCCTCTTTGCTTGAGGTCTCCATAAAATCAACCAGAAAAGAAAAAACATACCTCCAAAGAGAAGCCAGCTATAAGCCTGAGGTGGTTGTCCTTGTCCAACGTCTTGAGCATGTGCGATGGAAAATAGAATATTCATTAGTGTTATCTCATTGTGTACTTATTTTACTTGAGCGATTTTTTTAAGGGCCAAAGACTTAGACAAAAAGGTTGCAGTCTTTGCTTAGAATTATTCTCTCAGCGTATTCCCTCTTCAACTTCTTGACTGGCTAAGAAGTTGTTAACAAAGCTCGCCAATCTACCCTGTTCTATTGCGTCACGCAATCCTGACATAAGCTGTTGATAGAAATGTAAATTGTGGATCGTATTAAGCTGCGAAGCCAGAATTTCCTTACATTTATCAAGATGGTGCAAATAAGCCCGACTAAAATTTTGACAAGTATAACATCCACATTTCTCATCCAAAGGCCTTGTATCGTCTCGGTAACGGGCATTTCGCAACCTTAAAAGCCCGTTAGAAGTAAACAAGTGACCATTTCGAGCATTGCGTGTTGGCATTACACAATCAAACATATCGATACCATTTAACACCCCATGAGCAACATCTTGAGGCGTACCAACCCCCATAAGATAACGTGGTTTATCGATAGGCAAACTGGGTCCCATATGCTCAACTACTGAACGCATTTCGCCCTTAGGCTCTCCTACAGATAAACCACCAACAGCATAGCCATCGAATTCGCTCTCCAACAAACGTTCGAGGGATTGATCTCGCAGCGCCTCAAACATTGAACCCTGAACGATTCCGAATAGGGCGGCTGGATTTTCGCCGTGCTCTATTAAACATCTTTTTGCCCATCGCATGGACAATTCCATGGACTCTTTGGCTTGTTTCTCTGTAACCGGATAGGGTGTGCATTCATCAAAAGCCATAATGATTTCAGCTCCAAGCGAGTGCTGTATCCTTATCGCGGATTCTGGACTTAGAAACAACTTTGAACCGTCTATCGGAGATCTAAAACTCACTCCTTCTTCGGAGATTTTTCGCATAGCTCCTAAACTGTATACCTGAAAACCACCGGAATCGGTCAGAATCGGCCTCTCCCAGCCCATGAACTCATGCAGGCCACCGTGTAATTTTATCACCTCTGTCCCTGGCCTCAGAGATAAATGGTAGGTGTTGCCCAAGATAATATCAGCACCTGTGGAGAGAATTTGTGAAGGATTGAGGCCTTTAACTGACCCATAGGTTCCCACTGGCATGAAGGTCGGCGTTTTGATAATTCCCCGAGGAAATTGAATCTCACCCAATCGGGCTAGTCCATCAACTTGCCTCACTGTGAAATTCATGTTTGTCAAAGAA
>CACAEJ010000017.1 GCA_902531515.1 uncultured Pseudohongiella sp. | reverse complement strand
CAATCGGGAAAGGATTTGCGATAGGAGCTGCAATCCTTACTTCCTTAGCGCTGTTTGCGGCATTTATAACTGCGGCATCAACCTTAGCAGGTGAGCCTATTTCGATGAGTCTTCTTGATCCGCTAGTCTATACAAGCTTGTTTATAGGAGCGGTTCTTCCATTTCTTTTTACTGCCATGACTATGAAGTCAGTTGGCAAAGCCGCTTTCGATATGATTGAAGAAGTCCGAAGGCAATTTAAAGAAATCCCTGGCATCATGGAGGGTACTGGAGAACCCGATTATGCTCAGTGTGTTGCCATTTCTACACAGGCAGCCCTTCGAGAGATGGTAGCGCCTGGAATTCTTATTATGGGAACGCCATTGATAGCAGGTTTTCTATTTGGAGTAGAGGCAGTTGCTGGTTTGTTAGCTGGATCGTTGGTTGCCGGTGGTGTTCTAGCAATAGCCTCATCAAACAGTGGAGGCGCATGGGATAACGCTAAGAAATATATTGAAGCTGGAAACCTTGGTGGAAAAGGCTCGGAGGAACACAAAGCCGCAGTAGTGGGGGATACAGTTGGTGATCCCCTAAAAGATACGTCAGGACCTTCCTTGAATATATTGATCAAGCTATCAGCAATTCTGAGTTTAGTATTCGCTCCGTTTTTTGTGCAATATGGGGGAATATTGCTATAGGAAGAAATAGTATTAAGGGGTGCTGTCGCGCCCCTTTTTTCAATTGACTAATTCAAATAGTTTCGAAGTGGAAAATTATCCACTCATCTGACTCTTCTGTGCCGTCCGATCCTTGAATCGACCAAAACGTTCGTACATTTTCTAAACACTGATAGATTCTAAATGAATCCGTATCTTCAATTATTAGATTCCTGACAGCAGGGTTGAGTGTGTAGTTCGAAATTTCAGTAAGTTTCCAACCTCTATTGAGTGTTCTCTCGATACAATCGTTCTGTTGCAGTAAGTCAATGTACTCAAGTTCAGTTGTGGCATAACTAAGGGGGGGAATTTCTCTGTCTATTCTTACTTCAACACCCTCGCGCTTTTGTTCATCCTTCTGAAAGACAATAGAGCTCAAATGAATGCTTACGTCGTTCTCATTAAATAAGACGAGCCTCATCCCATCATTTGAGTCAACTGACCAAGCAGATGAATAAAAAGCGAATTTAACGCCACTTTTGTAATCGCCTGCTTCTGATCTAACAAAAGTTGCTGCTGACAGGCTTATTAACATGCATCCAAGATAGGCTAATTTTGTTGCTTGCTTAGTAATAGAACACATATTTTAATTCTAGCGGTCTTGGCTATGGTGTGCCATTCCTATTTTCTTTTAACATCGGATAAATGATAATTGTTATACACTTGCTCGGCTAAGAACTATACTTGTACTTTATTTTGAAAGGCTAATTGTTTGATGAAATGAGCGGTTATAAAAATCTAATATGTGTTGCCTCTGGAAAAGGAGGCGTTGGAAAGTCAACAACTGCGGTTAACTTGGCGTTATCTCTGGCTAAACTTGGTAAGCGGGTGGGACTTTTAGATGCTGATATTTATGGTCCAAGCATACCTTTGATGATGGGTATAGAGTCGGGGAAAAAGCCAGAAATTCGCGACAGAAAATTCATGCTGCCCATCATAGCACACGGTATTGAAGTCAATTCAATGGGTTTACTTGTAGATGAAACGACAGCCATGGTATGGCGAGCTCCTATGATAATTTCAGCATTTAATCAGATTTTAAACGATACTCTTTGGAACGACAGGGATTATTTAATCGTGGATATGCCGCCAGGCACCGGAGATATCCAGCTTAGCTTGAGCCAATCTGCCAAAATTACCGGTGCTTTAATTGTCACCACTCCTCAAGATGTGGCTCTGCTAGATGCGAGAAGGGCCATAGAGATGTTTAATAAAGTTGAGGTGCCTGTGGTTGGCATCGTTGAAAATATGAGCGTACACGTTTGTAAAAATTGTGGTCATGAAGAGGAAATATTTGGTTCTGGGGGGGGAGAGAAGCTTGCGTCACAATATGGAACTGAGGTTATAGGTCGTCTACCCTTGGACATTGATGTTAGAGAGCGCACAGATATTGGTAGACCAATTGTTGACTCATTACCATCAGGTTCTGCTGCGAAAGCTTACATGCGCTTATCTGCTAATTTGGATGAACGGGTCTCCCAAAACTTAGCTAGCGGTCTTGCCGAACCGATATTTTCAGTAACTGACGACTAGGAAGTGGTCTGCGGACACCGGCTTGTGAAAGATTATATTTTGTCTAAATAGTTTTGCGAAATAAAATGCTCTTCAGAGGAGAAGAATTTTGGATGCATTAAATGACCTCCTAATTTATTTAGATGGCTTTTTAGGTTCAGCAGTTTGGTTTCCGGCGTTACTCTTGTTAACGGGCTTATTTTTTTCGTTTTATCTTCGTTTCCCACAGATTCGCTACTTTAGACATGCTATTTCAGCCACAGCAGGGAAGTTTGACAAGAAAGGTGCGCAGGGTGAAACAACTCACTTTCAAGCGCTATCCACAGCGCTCTCAGGTACCATAGGCACCGGTAATATAGGAGGTGTGGCTCTTGCCTTACACCTAGGAGGGCCAGCTGCCCTTTTTTGGATGTGGATGACTGCTTTTTTTGGGATGACCAGTAAATTTGTTGAGGTAACCCTTTCACATAAGTATCGAAGCGTTGCCGACGATGGAACTATTTCCGGTGGGCCTATGTACTATATGGAAAAGGGACTAAATGCCAAATGGCTTGCTGTTATATTTGCGTTAGCTACCGTTCTAAGTTCTTTTGGGACGGGTAGCTTACCTCAGATTAATGCTATTGCTTCGGGCCTTGAAGCGACGTTTAATCTTGAGCCACTAATAACGGCCAGTGTGTTATCCGTTTTGCTAGCGTTTGTGATAATTGGGGGTATAACGAGAATTGCGAGAGTAGCCGCCGCTGTTGTACCTAGTATGGCTATAATTTACGTAATCGGCGCTGTCGCTGTAATTATTCCAAATTTGAATAATGTTATACCTTCCTTTCTAGCCATTTTCTCAGATGCGTTTACTGGATCTGCCGCCACGGGGGGCTTTTTAGGCGCGACCTTTGCATATGCTTTTGATAGAGGCGTCAACAGAGGTCTTTACTCGAATGAGGCAGGGCAGGGTTCCGCGCCTATAGCACATTCAGCGGCTAGAACTGATGAGTCAGCAGAGGAAGGCATGGTCGCTATACTTGAGCCCTTTATAGATACGATTATTGTATGCACTATTACAGGGTTAGTTATCCTCTCGTCAGGTGTTTGGGCTGAAAAATTTGAAAATGAATTTCAGCGAGCAGATATGATTTTTGTTGAAGGTTCCTATGAGGAATCCTTTTTGGATGATTCCCAGCAGTTATTTAGTTTTTTGAATGGCGATGACTCAATTATAAGTGTCTTCAATGGCTTGATTCAGGTGACTGCTGGAGAGGCTCAAGGAGAAAATGCATTCACACTCATTAATTCTCGATCAATTGCAGAAGACATAGTTTTCTCTGATTTGGAAGGTCCATTGACTGGATCCATTTTGATCGAGGATGGTTCTCTCGTTGATTCAAATATATCGGTGAAAGGTTACTCGCTTTTGCACACGGTACCTCTTACGACGCAAGCTTTTAAAAGAGGTATGTTTGGTGAGTACGGACAGTATATAGTTTCTATTGGTCTGGTGCTTTTCGCATTCTCGACCGCGATAGCATGGTCTTATTATGGGGATAGAGCTATGACTTACCTATTTGGCTCAAGCTCTGTGCTTCCTTATCGGATAGTTTATGTAGTGGCCTTCTTTTACGCCGCATTAGCAGACACAACACTGATCTGGAACATTTCACTAATCACTATTGTTTTTATGACTGTCCCTAATCTTGTCGGTATTTTGTGTATGCATAAAGAGGTAAAGAAGACCATTAATAATTATTGGGCCAAGTATAACTCTTGATTTTTATGGCAACAGATTTTACTGTTACCTCTAATTGGGATGAGCTTCTCCAGGGAGTCTAATATTTTGCACAATCTCTTGAACCTCTATTGGAGGTTCTGGTGTAAATCTAGAGACAAGATAAGATACTGTTAGATTTACAATAGTGCCAAGTGTGCCAATACCTTCTGGAGAAATTCCTAACCACCATCCTTCAGCGTTGTCCAATGACGGATATAGTGTTTTGAAAAAAACTATGTAGCCTGCCGTAAACAAAAATCCCGATAACATTCCAGCAATAGCTCCCTGCTTATTCATACGTTTTTGAAAAATACCTAAAACTATTGCAGGGAAGAATGAAGCGGCGGCTAAACCAAAAGCATAAGCTACGACTTGCGCAACATAAGCTGGAGGATTGACGCCAACATAACCCGCGATGAGCACAGCTGCAAAAATAGCCAATCTTGCGTACAGCAATTCTTGACGTTCTGTTATAGACGGTGAAAAGCTCCTTTTTATTAGATCATGCGCGACCGCTGTCGAGATCACCAACAATAATCCAGCCGCTGTCGAGAGAGCGGCAGCTAGAGCTCCGGCTGCCACAAGAGCCACAACCCAATTTGGAAGGCCGGCAATTTCCGGATTTGCTAAAACCATGATATCTCGATTTACATCTAACTCATTAATCTGTGGGTCACCTACATATTGAATTCGACCGTCACCATTCTTGTCATCAAAACTTATCAGGTTAGTTGCTTCCCACTTGGTAAACCACTCGGGAACTTGGCTGTATTCAATATTATCGACAGTACTCATAAGGTTTGTCTTGGCAAATGCTGCAACAGCTGGAGCCGTTGTATATAAAATTGCAATGAAAATTAATGCGTAGCCAGCGGAGCGGCGTGCGTCTCGCACATTAGGGACGGTAAAAAATCTTATGATCACATGAGGTAGGCCAGCTGTCCCAAACATAAGTGCAGCTGTTATAAAAAACACGTCTTGAGTTGAGCGTTGACCCTCTGTGTAAGTAGCGAAGCCAAGTTCTTCACTCATTCCATCCAACCGGTCCAGTAGGTAGCCGCCTCCAAAATTTTCAGTCAACTCTGCACCAAAACCAATTTGCGGTATTGCAATTCCTGTCATAAGAATAGAGATGAAAATTGCTGGAACCATGAAAGCAAAAATTAACACGCAATATTGTGCGACCTGAGTATAGGTAATCCCTTTCATCCCTCCCATAACTGCGTAGAAGAAAACGATGGCCATCCCTATTACGACTCCAGTCGTTATATCTACCTCAAGGAAGCGAGAGAAGACTATTCCCGCGCCTTGCATTTGTCCACATACGTATACAAAAGAAATCGTTATGGCGCAGAAGACTGCAATTAGTCTAGCCAATTTTGAGTAATAGCGATCACCTATGAAGTCGGGGACAGTGAATTTACCAAATTTTCTGAGGTAAGGAGCCAACAGCAAAGCCAGTAAGACGTATCCGCCGGTCCATCCCATCAGATAGAAGGCACCATCTCTGCCAAGAAATGAAATTAGCCCGGCCATTGAAATGAAAGAAGCTGCAGACATCCAATCTGCAGCAGTAGCCATTCCGTTGGCAAGAGGTGGAACACCACTTCCGGCAACATAGAAATCGCTAGTTGAGCCCGCTCTGGACCAAATAGCAATTCCAATATAGAGCCCAAAAGTTAAAAAAACAAAAACAAATGTCCATACCTGAACACTCATTTAGCTTTTCTCCTTTAAATTAGCCTGAGGACCGGTTTTTTCTCTAGAAATTTGTAAGTTGTACTCCTCATCTAACTTGTCCATCAAGTAGATATAGGCATAAATTAAACCGACGAAGACGAAAATCGCTCCTTGTTGCGCAATCCAGAATCCTAATTTGAATCCCCCAAAGCGAAATTGATCCAGAAAATCAACTAAAAGTATTCCGCAACCAAACGATATAAAAAACCAAATTGATAGGAGGGTTAAAACGATTTTTAAGTTTGATTTCCAGTAGGTGTCAGCACCGCCACTCATGTAAACCTCTTAGTTATTATTTTAATTCTAACAAATGAGTAATATAACCAATTTTTGAGAGACTGTCAGATTGCAGTCGTTGGAATAAAAATTAAAGTCGGATCTTACCACTTAATACACATTGGGTATAGCCAACTATCGGCTACCATTTTTAACTGCAGTAAATCGTTTTCTGTTTGAGTCAGGAGTCAATAACGAGCTTAATGTAAGTTCGCAGCCTATTTTCTGCAGAAGTCCTCTTTTCAGCTCTTGCTTTTATTATATTGCTTTTTAATTGTCGTAATTTTTGACGTTCAAATTTCTGTTGTTTAGCTACTATATCTGTTATTGCAGAATCTTCTTCAGACATGATTCTTTCAAAAATTTCGTTCACGTTGTTTCGGTTTTTGGTCTGCTTTGATGATGAGTTGAAATGGTGAATCTGGGTCTGGAGCGTTCTTCCTCCGTTCTCTCGAATGAGTCGACCGATATATTGTAGCTGTCTTTTTTTTGCTCCATGCGAATTAGGTAATCTTTTAAAATCATTGATAGCTGTTCGTAAATTTGGATCTAGTCGAAGTTGGTCAAGATCGCTAGCCGTAAACGAAGTCAAATCCCTTCCAAGTTCTTGAAGCGCCATAGCTTCTTTCTTTAGTCGGGTTTTGCTTGTTTTAACCAGTTTCTCAGATTTGTTATCCATTTTTTAACAGTTGGTTTGGTAGATCAAAGGTAGAATATCTGCGCTAAGCCAAGAAAAGCAAGAAAACCTATAGAATCTGTTACGGTAGTTAAGGCGACGGATCCAGCAAGCGCTGGGTCTATGTTTATTTTTCTAAGAAATATTGGGAGATACGCACCTGCCAGTGCTGCTATTATCAAGTTTATCATCGTTGCTCCGGCGATGATGTAGCTAATACCCGCGTCTTGGTACCAAATAAAGGCTATCACTGAGATCAAGGAGGCCCATATGACTCCATTAATAGTAGCAACACCAAGTTCGCGAATGAGGAGCCAACGACTGTTTGAGGGGCTGATGTGCCCTAATGCCATACCACGAATCACCAGAGTTAAAGTTTGTGTACCAGCAACGCCACCCATATTAGCTACAATCGGCATTAGAATCGCCAGATAAACTACCTCGTCTATAGTTTCTTGAAAAATGTATATGACTAATGATGCAAAAACAGCTGTGAATAGATTCACGCCAAGCCATAATGCTCTTCGCCTTGCTGTTTTTAAAACAGGAGCAAATGCGTCATCTTCTTCATCTAATCCGGCCATGCTCATTAACGAGTGCTCGGCGGAATCTCTAATAACGTCCACGACATCATCAATGGTAATGCGCCCGAGAAGTTTTCCATGACTATTTATCACTGGAGCTGAAACCCAATCATGTTGCTCGAAAAGTTGAGCAACCTTAGTCGCCTCCATGTCAACAGGAATTGCATTTATATCTTCACGCATTACTTCGCGGACTGATGTATTTGGATCAGAGACTAATACCTCTTTAAGGGGTAATATGCCCAATAATTCATCATCTCGATTTACGACGAGAATGCTATCAGTCATTTCTGGCAAGGTCTCATGCCTTCGTAAGTATCTCAAGACCAACTCGACGGTGTGGTTTCTTCGCACTGTAATCGAGTCTGTATTCATCAGACCGCCTGCGGTATCCTCGTCGTAAGATAAGATTTGCTCGACTCGTTGACGATCTTGCTGATCCATTGCCTCTAGGACTTCTTGTGCAACCTTGCTAGGCAGCTGCTGCAAGATATCTGCTAGGTCATCAGTTTCAAGACCTTCAGTTAGTTCGACCACTTCCTTGGCATTTAATTCGCTTAAAATTTCGTTCTGTAAATCTTCATTTAGGTATTGAATTACTTCACCTTCAGATTCTTTGTCTATGAGCTGCCATAAAACGGAACGAGTTTTGGGAGGGGATGATTCCAACAAATGAGCTATACCCGCTGTGGGCAAAGTTCTCATCATTTGCCTTACTTGGAAAAGTAAACCTTGGTCAATTGCCTGACTTAGTTCTAGAGCATGGTCTTTATGGAATTTTGAATCTACAGTCGGACGCATGATTCATAACCTGACATTCACCAAAATAAGCGTGTAATTTGGTTTTTTTAGAATTAGGTTACTGGTTTTTCCAGGAGGGAAGCCAGTCAGTTTGCAGTCAATTCTAACCTTAAATGCAATTAAACAACAGCGCGGTAATTAGGTCTTTGCTTTACTCGGGTTCTCCAAACCCATTTTCTATTAGTTTTCGGACTGCGTTAATTGCTTCTTTTTCATCAGGACCTTCTGCTTCAATTCTAAGCTCAGTACCATTTACAGCTGCTAGCATCATCAGGGATAGAATGCTTGTGCTATCCACCATCCTTTTTTGCCCGACTTTAATAACCGACTCATATTCTGAAGCTACTTCAACTAGCTTGGCCGCGGCCCTAGCATGGAGTCCCGCAGGATTTGTTATTCTGACTTTTTCGATTTTCATTTAGATAGGTATTTTCGAGGTTATTCTCGATCTTCCGAAATACGAAAGATTGTCCACTTTTCTGAATAGATCTTTCGTCGATTATTGCGTGCTTCATCTGTTCCCGATATATCAATGACAAATTAACTGATTCTATATTCTATTTAGGCAAATGAAACTGCTTGATCATAAAGTTCAATGCTGCTTTCAGCTTGCCGTAATGTGTCGCAAAAATATTTGCTGTTAAATATTTCCGCTAAAATAGCGAGGGTTCTTACGTGGTCATCCTTCTTTTCTTCCGGAACGATTAGGACAAATATTAGATCCACTGGCACGCCGTCGGCTGAATCATAATCAATGTAAGTATCCAAAGTGATTAAACAACCGATTATTTCGTTGCAGTCAGGAACACGGCAGTGGGGTATCGCGATACCGTTGCCGATTCCGGTACTACCAAGTTGTTCTCTAGCCATCATTGAGTCAAAAACCTCGCTTTCATCAAGATTACTAAAAGATTCCCCGAGTATTTTACTAAGGGTTTTTAGGAGTCTCTTTTTACTGAATCCATGTATTTTGCAGAAACATCTATCGGGCGTAAGGATTTCTGATAATTTCATAAAGTCAACTGATCTCAACTTTTACAATGGGTTTATAAAGACTTTAAGCATTAAATCTTCAGATTAGCCGCTTTCGCTCGTTTGACGGTGGTATGGAGAGCGATTCTCGGTATTTCGCTATTGTTCGCCTCGCTACGTTAATTCCTTTTTCCTCTAAAACTTGGGTAATTTTGTTATCACTCAACGGTTTACAACTATTTTCCTCGGCAATAATTCTTCTAATAATTGCTCGGATCGCTGTTGAGGAACATTCTCCTCCATCCCTGGTAGACACGTGGCTTGAAAAAAAATATTTCAGCTCGAATATGCCGCGAGGGGTGTGCATATACTTCTGAGTGGTTACGCGAGAAATTGTGGATTCATGCATACTTACGGCTTCGGCAATATCGTGAAGAACTAAAGGTTTCATTGCTTCCTCACCTTCATCTAAAAATTCTCTTTGGTGCTCGACGATACGAGTTGCAACTTTCATCAATGTTTCATTTCGGCTCAGGAGACTTTTGATAAACCAGCGAGCTTCTTGTAAATTATTTCGCAGATAATTGTTTTCCTCACTAGAATCAGCCCTTTTCACTAAGGATGCATAACTATCGTTTATGCGAATCTTTGGTGTTGTATCTGGGTTAAGTTCAACTTTCCATTGGCCTGAATTTGCGTCCTTGGTTACGACAACGTCCGGCACCACGTAAGCGGTAGAGGGGGGCGCTATATTTGAACCTGGTCGAGGATCCAAGGTCTTTATAACCGCTTCAGCTTCCCTAATTTCCTGTTCTGTTAACCTAGTCCTTCGCATCAACTGAGCGTAATCGTGAGTTGCTAACAATTTCATATGCTCTTTGATTATGCTTTTAGCATTCCCTACTGTGATCATTTGTTCAGTGCCATCGAGTTGGTTAAGTTGAATTAACAAACATTCGGCTAGGTCACGGTAGCCTACACCAATGGGGTCAAATTGCTGAATTCTATGAAGGACTGCGATTACCTCATCTAATTCGACGTCAAGTTCAGCTTGTAAATCTGAATGTATAGTCTCTATCTCGATTGTTAGGGCGCCGTTTGCATCTATTGCATCAATTATGGCATATGCTATCGAAACGTCTTTCTCCGACATAGGCGTGAGGTTCAACTGCCATAGGAGATGATCTTTGAGTGAGTCTGTTGTCGTGTCTTTAGCCTCATAATCACTTAATTCGGCGTCTTGTGAATGTTTGTTGACGGAGGTATTTTGATAGATGTCGTCCCAGTGACTATCTACTTCGAGATCAGTGGGGATTTTTTCTTGCCAAGTAATATCTTCTTCATCCAATGATTTTTTCTGTAAATTAGTGCTTATTTCGTCTGACTCTGCTTCGCCCGAAAGAGAGATATCTGTCTCTTCATGTGGGGCTTCTTCTTCAGCAGATTCTTCTGTGAACTCAAGCATAGGATTAGATTCGATAGCTTCGTGAATTTCTTGCTGCAAATCTAATGTCGAAAGTTGAAGCAACTTAATCGCTTGCTGTAGCTGAGGGGTCATGGTTAGTTGCTGACCAAGCTTGAGCTGTAGCGAAAGTTTCATTTGTCTCGTGTCTAATTGATGAAGCAGTTTATCTGCAGAAATTGGTGGCAGTGCTTCCCAGGTCTTAGTTTACTGAGAATCTCCCAATATTATAACAAACCAGATCTCTGAATGGTGAAGTTTCATTGGAATTATGCCTAGTTTCTTTTGTATTTTGAATTTAGAAATTCAAGCCTATTTAGGCTTTAAACTGCTCGCCTAAATAAACTTCACGAACCTTCCGATTGGCCAAAATTTCTTCAGTGCGACCTTCCGCAATGATAACTCCTTCATTAACTATATAAGCTTTTTCGCAAATATCTAATGTTTCCCTCACATTATGGTCTGTTAGAAGGATACCAATATTCCTGGCCGTCAACTGGGAGATGATTTGTTTGATGTCATTTACAGAAATTGGATCTACACCTGCAAAGGGTTCATCTAGCAATAGAAATTTTGGTTCAGTAGCAAGTGTTCGCGCAATTTCTGTTCGTCTCCTCTCTCCCCCAGAGAGACTCATTCCTTGATTCTTGCGAATATGTTTGAGATTAAATTCTTCTAGTAATTTTTCTAGCTTAAATTTTTGTTCGCGATTTGAAAGGTCTTTCCGAATTTGAAGAATTGCTAACAAATTTTCTTCAACGGATAACTTTTTAAATATAGATGAATCTTGCGGGAGATAAGCAAGCCCAAACTTAGCTCTTTTATCAATAGCTAGGTTAGTCAAAAAATTTCCGTTTAATTTGATTTGCCCAGAATCTGTTTTAATTAAACCCACTATCATGTAAAAACATGTTGTTTTGCCAGCACCATTTGGTCCGAGTAGCCCCACTACCTCGCCCTGCTCTATGCTGATCGAAACTTTACGAACGACCTCTCGGTCTTTAAAGCTTTTTTTAAGATCTATTACCTCTAACATGATTAGTTCTGCTGAGTGCCAAGTGCACCCTCGCATGGACCGGCAGCTTCTCGTATAAGATCTCTCTCGACGACGTAGACAATAGAGCTGCAACTAATTGTGGAACTGGGCGATTCAATTTTTGCATTTCCAATAAGTTCGAGAATTGTTTCTTCGAAATCATTAATAGAGAAAATTAATGAATCGCTCACTCCAGAGACCAGATTGTCGTCGCCATCCAGTTGTTGCTGATAAAGCACTGGATTCCCGTAAACCTGCACTTGTCTCAATTCATTCGTCGAAGCCTCATACTCAAAAATCGCTCGGTCACCCTTAATCTCTAAGGAACCCTGATTTACAATTACGTTAGTAGTCATTTCGAGGATTCTGCTATTTTCTATGATCCGCATATTAGAATTTCCATCAGCGCTCCAAGTTACTTGCTGCGTGCTGTCTGACTCAAGTGCAACAAGTTCGAGACTACCAAGCGAAGTAGTAATGCCAACACTAACTGCTATGTTAGTTACTAATTTTTTCATAAAAACCTCGAACGTTTTTGTCAAACATGATATTTTCATCTTTTAAGTTAGCAAACATTCCGACGGACGAATGCTGAATATTTGTTGTTTCATATTCTACTCGGCGATCTGTTTTTAAAGTTTCGCTTATCGGGTCGATTTCTAGAAGTTCTGTGGTTATAAAAACTCTGTTCCCAAATTTATCTAGACCTAAAAGTTCCACATTACCACTCAACTTTAGGGTTTTTTCCTCTAGCACTGACGGAAAATATTTAATTGATGGCATAAGCTCTCCCTCGTTGGCAACTATATTCCAACGGGGAGCTTTATTCTGGAAAAGTCTGATTAATGGGTTTTCTATTTTTGTATTACCATCCTTAAAATGTGTCTGATTGTCAGCTCGTAATGTATAGCTAATTTCTCCGTTCTGATCATATAAGATGCTGTTGATTCCTTCAGAATAAGCCTCGACTTCTGAAGTTATAAATTCTGATTCTTCTTCAAGCTCTGAATAGTCCATTCGACTTCTGTCGAAGATGCTAAGAATTAGTGCCACAGTAATTAAACTCGCGATGGATATTGTTATTGTCTTTGACATTCCGAATTTCTTGTTCCTGTTACTATTAGCTTAATATATAAGAAAAAGAGGGTTAGAATTTGAAACCCACTTGATTGAGAACGTAAACGTTCTAGATATTCGTAGTAAATTCCTATGTCAGAAAATAAACTTATCTCTAAATTGAAGTTGACTGTTTTTTGGTCTAGCCAGTTCATTTGTTTGGCTCATGTCATTTAACTTGTGACTTTAAAATGAAGTCGCTCATTTCGCGAACAGCGCCCCACCCGCCATTAAGACTAGTAATTAGGTCGACAGCAGCTTTGACCGCAGTATGAGCATTAGGCACTGAAAAGCTCAAACCAACAGCTTGTAGAGCATTTAAATCAGGCAAATCATCTCCCGCATAAGCAACCTCGTCGATTGAGTATCGTTGGTTCTCTAATATTGCGTTGAGCGAAGAGAGTTTATCTTCAACGCCTTGATAAACACTGACAATATCGAGTTCAGCAGCCCTATGCTCAAGAATATTTGATGTTCTACCGGTTATAATGGCGACTTCAATTTTTCTCTTCTGCAGCATCTTTATGCCATGTCCATCTAAGGAATGAAAAGTTTTAAGCTCTTCGCCGTGGTTCGAAAAGTATAATCTGCCGTCCGTCAGTATGCCGTCGACATCCAGAGCAAGGAGTCTTATTCTTGAAGCCACTTCAATGGCTCTCTCTTTATTAGTATTAAATTTCACGTTCCTAAATTACATTTGCCTCGAGAAGATCATGCATTTTTACTATTCCCTCTACGGCTCCCTTCGTGTTCTTGATAATTAGGACATAAACATTAGAAGATTGCATTAGTAGAGCAGCCTCCGTGGCTAAAGAATTATTTGAAATGAACTTGTAATTCGCCGACATTACTTCATCGATTAATGTTGATTGGAGGTCTTTATTTGCATCTAGTGCTCTGCGAAGGTCGCCATCAGTGAATACGCCTCTGAGTTTTTCTTGAGAATCGATAATCGTAGTAAGTCCAAATCCTTTTCTACTCATTTCGATAAGAGCCTCAGATACTGAAGTTCCTGTCATTACTTTGGGAATATGTTCGCCCGAACGCATTACGTCTTTGACTTTAACTAAAAGCCTCCTACCAAGATTGCCGCCAGGATGTGAAAAAGCAAAATCGTCTGTAGTAAATCCCCGAGCTTCCAATAGTGCCATGGCTAGCGCATCACCCATCACTAGAGTAACCGTGGTGCTCGATGTTGGAGCAAGACCTAGAGGGCATGCTTCTTCACTCACATGAGTATCCAGATTAACGGTGGAGGCAATTCCTAGATCGGACCCAATATCCCCCGTCAAACTGATTATTGGTATGTTTTTGCGTTTCAGAAGCGGTAATAAAGAGATTATTTCGCTGGTTTTACCAGAATTTGAGATAGCTAGTACGACGTCATTTGTGGTAATCATGCCTATATCGCCGTGATTTGCTTCCCCTGCGTGAACATACATCGCTGGTGTTCCAGTACTGGCAAGGGTTGCGGCTATTTTCCTCGCTATGTGGCCTGATTTGCCCATGCCAATGACTACTGTTCTTCCTGGACAGTTAAAAATTAATTTACATGCTTCTTCAAACTCGTCACCTATTCTTGTCGACAAGGCTTCTATTGATCGTTTTTCGATTTCAATAGTCCGAAGGGCAGACTCTATAGGCGAATTTTTTGAATTCATGGCTTAGTTTATCATCTAAAGATCGTTGGTTATTAGCTCCGAATATCCATAAGCATCACCGTAAACCAGCCGCAATAAATTAACAAGAAGGTGATGCCACTGCTTCTTCCAATTGGGATTTTTCTATTGATACTTTGATAACAAAAGAAGCAAAGCAATATCGTTAAAATTGCTACGACAGAAAAGTCGCGATATAAGAGACTTGCTGAGAAAGGTCCTGGAGCTAACAGCCCCGGAAATGGCAGGACAGTGAGCAAGTTAAGGATGTTTGAACCAACAATATTCCCGATCGCTAGCTCGTCCTGGTTCTTTAGGACACTTGTAATAGAGGCTGCTAATTCTGGGAGGCTGGTACCCAAAGCGACGATTGTTAAACCAATTATTCCTGTCGAAACTCCAAGTAGCTCTGCAATATCAGAAGCTGCCTGAACAAGTGCTTCCGCGCTTACGATAAGAATCAATAAACCCACTATCAAATAAGCAGTCGCCTTAGGGAAGTTGACTTTTTTTAACTTTGGCTCGGCCGATTTTTTAGGTGTTTCTTGAGGATATTTCTTTCGATTTAGCTCATATTTCACCAGCCGATAGGCAAGTAATGCGGCGATCGTAAGGAGTAGAATTGCGTCGAGAACGCCCAAATGTAAATCTAAGAGCAGCAACCCAGTAGCAATTGTCACCAATAAGAGTGCGGGTATTTCTTTATAAAGCATCGTCTTTGGTGCGTGGAGTGGCTTTATTAAAGCAGAGATACCTAAAACCATGCCAACGTTAAAAAGATTAGAACCAAATGAATTTCCAATCGCAAGTGCAGGCTTATTCTCGATCGCGGCTACGGCAGACGAAAAAATCTCTGGAGCAGATGTGCCAAAGGCTACAATTGTGAGACCCACCAACAAGGGAGAAACCCCCAAGTTTTTGGCTACACCTGAAGCGCCTTCAACAAATTTGTCTGCTCCCCAAATTAATCCAATACATCCAACTATTATAATGATTAAGGCGATCAGCATAGGCTAAGAGAATTAGTGGTTTTGGTGAAGCCGCCAATTAGAAGGGTCTTTGATTATGTTTGCAAGTAATAATTTATTGACTTACCCAATTCATGTAAACTATCGGGTAGTTAACTTAGTTACGAGGATAAGTTGGACGATAGGCGCATGGTCCTCATTTAAGCTAAATAAAAATCTTCTTGGAGGATGTTTATCTCATCAGTTGAAGACTCAATCAGGTTATAAATTTATGAAATTATTGAAAAATTTAATTCTGGCGATTTATACGAGTGTTTTTCTTAATGCTGTAATTTATGGGCAACAATTTTCTGCTACTGAGACTGCAGAACAAGGAGTTGAGGCTCTTTTACAAACAGTAGCCCAATCGAAAAGCTATTTTTTAAGTGACAGGGATCGTTATTTTACCGCAATCGAGGAGGTGCTAGATTCATTTGTTGATTTTGGAGCAGTTGCTAATGTTGTGATGAATCGCTATGCAGATCAGGCTACGGAAGTTCAAAAGCAAAGGTTTGCAGGGATCTTGAAGGCTACGTTAACGCGTTTTTATGGAGCTTCATTAATTAATTATGATGGCGAAGAGCTAGCTTTTTTACCTCCAGCCAATCCGAGCTCTGATCCACGTGCAGACACTATAGTAGGTATGGAACTACGAGGTAGTGACAGTGCGCTTCGGTTACAATATCAGATGTTTCTCGATGGAAATGACGAGTGGAAACTAAAAAATTTGAGCCTTGCAGGTATCAATCTTGGACGGCAGTACTTCACTCAGTTCTCAGCCTTGATGGGTCAACACGGCGATAACATAGATCTGGTGCTAGATAATTGGCAATGATGGGAGCTTCGTTTTGAGTCCTCACGATATAGAGAAACTAATAACTCTGGAGCTTTCCGATTGCGATATAGATGTTGAGGGTGGAAATGGTAAATTCCACATCTCAATAGTGGGAGATGTATTTGAAGGTTTGAACCCCGTCAAAAGACAGCAGATGATATACAAGCTGTTGAATTTGGAAATCGAGAGTGGGGCCATTCATGCTGTTACCATGCAATTGCAGACCGTTACTGAAAGTAGCTCTTGATACTTTTTAGTTCCCAATACTGGAAATTATGGATAGATTAATTATAAACGGCGGGATTAGTCTTGAAGGGGAAATTCGCATAGCTGGCGCAAAGAATTCTGCTTTACCCATAATGGCGGCGACGTTATTAACTCATGAAACTGTTCAAATCTGCAATTTGCCTCATCTCTATGACATTACAACTATGCTGGAGCTTCTTGGTTGCATGGGGGTGCAGCCTATTGTTGACGAGAAACTTAATGTTGAGATAAATAGTAGCTCTATTGAACATTTTAGCGCGCCGTACGAACTTGTAAAAACTATGCGTGCCTCAATACTGGTTTTGGGCCCTTTGCTGACGCGATACGGTAAAGCCGAGGTAGCGTTACCAGGGGGTTGCGCAATCGGAAGTCGTCCAGTCAATTTGCATATAAGCGCTTTGGCGGCTATGGGGGCCGATATTGTTGTTGAAGATGGATACATTAAGGCCTCGGTGGATGGCAAATTGAAGGGAGCCAATATTTTTATGGATTTGGTGACGGTTACGGGAACCGAAAACGTAATGATGGCTGCCTCGCTCGCTCATGGCCAGACTATAATTGAAAACGCTGCGCGAGAACCTGAAGTAGTCGATTTGGCAAACTGTCTGGTGAAAATGGGAGCTGATATAAAGGGGCAGGGGACCGATACGATAGTTATTAATGGTGTTGAAACTCTTGCAGGATGCAGTTATTCAGTAATGCCGGATCGCATCGAGACAGGCACATATTTAATCGCGGCGGCAGCTACCAGAGGTTACATTAAGGTAAAAGATACGAAACCAGATATTCTTGAGTCTGTTTTAAGCAAGTTGGAACAAGCGGGAGCACAAATTGATGTCGGTGATAATTGGATAGAGTTAGATATGCAGGGGAAGCGACCGCGAGCTGTCTCGCTTAGAACTGCTCCTTACCCTGCTTTTCCAACCGATATGCAAGCCCAATTTACCGCACTAAATTCAGTAGCGGATGGAACAGGGTCGATCACTGAGACAGTCTTTGAGAACAGGTTTATGCATGTGCATGAAATGAATAGGATGGGCGCTTCAATCCGTGTTGAAGGTAATACGGTAATTGTCGATGGTGTGGATAATTTAAAGGGCGCTCCGGTTATGGCAACGGATTTGAGAGCTTCGGCCTCCTTAATCATAGCCGGTTTGGTCTCTGACAGCGAAACTAGCGTTGATAGAATTTACCATATAGATCGTGGTTATGAATGTATTGAAGAGAAACTGCAACTTTTGGGCGCGAGGATTAGAAGAGTTCCGTCTTAAATTGGTGTTAAATTCTACTTATGACTAATTCGAAATTAATTATTGCTTTGACTAAAGGTCGAATACTTGAAGAAACCCTTCCTTTGTTTGAAAGGGCGGGGATCGTTCCAAAAGAGAATTTAAAGAAAAGTCGAAAACTAATTTTTGAAA
Organism: uncultured Pseudohongiella sp.; assembly: GCA_902531515.1. GTDB lineage: Bacteria > Pseudomonadota > Gammaproteobacteria > Pseudomonadales > Pseudohongiellaceae > UBA9145. The sequence continues at coordinate 15,601 of CACAEJ010000017.1, read as the reverse complement.
CTAATATGGATAACGTTCAGCTAATGTTGTTAAGGGGTTCGGATGTTCCCACTTATGTGGAATTCGGTAGCGCGGATATGGGCGTAGTTGGTAAAGACCTAATATTAGAGCATGGTTCAGAGGGCTTTTACGAGCCATTAGATCTGGGTATAGCAAGGTGTCGACTTATGACTGCTGTGCGTAGTGATTGTGAAATAGGTTCTGGCCGCATTTCGGTGGCGACTAAGTTTACGAACATCGCCAAACGATATTTTGCAGAACAAGGTAAGCAGATTGAATTGATTAAGTTAAACGGAGCTTTAGAGTTGGCTCCTGCGCTTGGTTTAGCCGATGCAATTGTTGACATAGTTGATACAGGTAAAACCCTAAAGGCTAATGGGCTGGAACCTCAAGACCTCATTGCTGAAGTGTCTTCGCGAATAATAGTCAATAAAGCCTCTATGAAAATTAAATATCAAATTATCAATGATGTCCTTGGGCAATTAAATGCGATCGTTAAAGCCGGTAAATAAGATTTTGGAACTTAAGATATGATAGAAATCGGTTTACCGATAGCCCGTATTTCGGCATTAGATCTAGGATTTAAAGACCAGCTAAACGCTTACCTTAAACGTGAAATGCTGGTTAGTGATGAAATTTTTCAACAAGTTAGAGAAATTCTTCAGAACGTAAAGATCAATGGAAATCGTGCAGTTGTCGATTATACAAATAAATTTGACAATTTTGCGGTGGATTCTCTCGAGGACTTATTTGTATCCCAAAAACAGCTTGAAAAGTCATTGAATAGAATATCTGTTGCGCAGCGCGATGCTTTAGAACACGCAGCAAATAGGATTGAAAAATACCATGAGAGACAGCTCACGACCTCCTGGCAGTATGAGGAGGAAGACGGATCAGTTTATGGGCAGAAGATAACACCGCTTAACCGTGTTGGAGTATATGTTCCAGGAGGAAAAGCGAACTATCCATCTTCAATGTTAATGTTAGCTATACCTGCTAAGGTCGCCGGCGTTCAGGACATAGTCGCTGTCGTTCCCGCTCGTTATAGTGAAAAGAGCGACCTTATATTTGCGGCTGCAAAAATAGCGGGCGTGAGTGAAGTTTGCACGATAGGCGGAGCTCAAGCTATTGGGGCCTTGGCTTATGGTACAGAGGCTTTGCCGAGAGTAGATAAAATTGCAGGACCCGGCAATGTTTATGTTAATGTGGCGAAGAGGATAGTTTTCGGCGACGTTGGAATCGATATGGTAGCGGGGCCATCAGAGTTGACTATTATTTGTGATGGCACAACTGATCCTGATTGGATAGCGGCGGACCTATTTTCTCAGGCTGAACATGACGAATTTGCGCAGTCAATTTTAATCGCTAACAGCAATGAATACCTTGATCAGGTAGAGGCAAGCATCAATTCCTTGTTGCCAAAAATGGACAGGCGAGAAATAATTCAGGCATCGCTAAAAAATCGGGGAATTTTCATTCGTGTTGGCAGCGTCGAACAAGCTGCGGAAGTAAGTAACTTGATCGCTCCAGAGCATTTAGAGATTTCGATAAGTAACCCTCAATCCATCTTACCAAATATTACAAACGCCGGTGCCATTTTTATCGGAAGGTATAGTGCAGAGGCTTTGGGTGATTACTGTGCGGGTCCTAGTCATGTCTTACCAACCTCTGGCACTTCCCGATTTTTCTCTGCGCTAGGTGTTTATGACTTTCAAAAAAGAAGTTCACTAATTAGTTGTTCCCCTGAAGGGGCTTCTAATTTGGCTGAAACCGCAGCCGAACTTGCTCGAAATGAACTCTTGCAAGCGCATGCACTTTCTGCTGAGTATAGATTAAATAAATCAACCGATTAGTTCTGACTTTGCGGATCTATAATTCGCGCTTCTCCAAAGCCGAGGGTTGTCATTACCTTGATGATTTTATCATCGCGAAAGACTTCGATCGCGATCGTATCGCCCGGCTTCTTATTTCTAATTTCTTTAAGAATATTCTCTGCTTTTAAAACCTGTGTATTTTCAACTTTGGTAATCACATCCCCAGGTCTAATTCCAGCTCTCTTTGCAGCTCCCCCATCATCGACGCTCTCGACCAACATGCCGCGAACGCCTTCAACACCAAAGAAAAGTTGACTTGATTCTGAAGTTAATGCCTCGCCGGTTATTACACCCAGGTAACCGGAATTCGCATCAATAGCGCTGATAATAAGCTCTTTCATTGACTCAATAGCGGTACTGGCCGGAGTTGCAAATCCAATACCTTCAAATTTTCCAGACTCAGAAAATATAGAGGAATTAATGCCAATCAGCTGACCGCTGATGTCAATAAGAGCGCCTCCTGAATTACCAGGATTTATTGCTGCATCTGTTTGAAGAATTGAAACGGTAGAGTCGGTATTATGAGTAATTGCGCTGATGATGCCTTGGGACACAGATTGCCCTATATTTCTTGGATACCCGATTGCAAAAACCAAATCGCCGACTTGGCTTTTTTCGGGGTCCCCTATATCTATAGGAGTCAAGTCATCTATATTTATATGTAAAACAGCCAGATCATTTGTCTTGTCCCAAGCAATGACTGTCGCTGGAGTTTTACGCCCATCATTGAGGGTGACTTCAGTATCAAATAAGTCAAATAAGTTATCAACAACATGTAAATTAGTGAGTATGAATCCATCTTCGCTGACAATTACGCCAGATCCAAGGCTATCTTGTTCTTCAAGGTACAGATTTAATTGATCATCTGACGCTCGCTCTACAGATTCGACGTCAAATCGGGTTGCGGTTATTCCCACCACTGATGGTGAAGCCCTGCTGATGCTATTAACGAATGAAATAGAAGTCGAAGGAAAAGCTTCTTGATCGAGGTTTTCTAAACTTTCACCTATGCGTGCCAGCTGCTGGTACTGCAGAATTATTACACCGATGAGCATCCCACAAAAAGCTGGCCAACTGATATACTTTACGAGCTGGATAACTAAGCGCATGATAACTTTCATTGTTTTATGCTTTATCCTATGGTCTTTTGACTTTTCTTAATATACAGGTAGCGAGGAGTCATTCCAATGCCAGTTAGACTGAAAGACATAGATGAAACCTTGAGAGAATTATTAAAGACTGACGAATTTAGTGATTATTGTCCTAATGGCATCCAAATTGAGGGTAAGGGTGAAATCAAAAAAATTGGTACGGGTGTTACGGCCTGTCGAGCTTTGGTTGAGGCAGCCATTAAGGCAAAAGCTGATTTGATTCTTGTTCATCATGGATATTTTTGAAAGGGAGAAAAAGATACTATTACAGGGTTGAGAAAAGCACGAATCCAATTGTTACTGCGTCATGATATAAGCTTGTGTGCATATCACTTACAGCTTGATGCTCACCCAGTATTAGGCAACAACGCTCAGCTGGCAAAAGTATTAGGAATCAATGAACGTGGTCCCCTTGATTCAGAAAGAAAGCATCCAATATTTTTCAGGAGGCTTATCAGTACCAAAGTCTTTCAGTAAATTTGAGACTTTCTTGGAAGCAAAGCTAGAGCGGAAACCATTATTAATCAGAGGGAGAAGCAAAGAAATTAAGTTTGTCGCTTGGTGCTCTGGCGCTGCACAGGAGTTTATAGGATTAGCAGTAGAATCGGGTGCAAATGCCTACTTAACTGGAGAGTTTTTTGAACAAACTGTGCATATAGCAAGAGAATCAGGCATACACTTCTTTGCAGTTGGTCATCACGCTACCAAGCGTTATGGTGTTCAAGCGTCGGGAGCATATCTAGCTAGGAAGTATTCAATTGAACACACGTTCATCGATATACCCAACCCAGCCTAGAAAGTTCGGCATTAGATTTCAGGGATTGGATATAATTAAGTTTATTTATATGATCAAGTTTTTTTCTAGTAAAGACAAAACTTTACTAAGACAGTCATCTATCCCCAGCTTCGCCGTATCAAGTTCGAGATGAATCTCTTCTGGCTTCTGATAGGGGAAAGATAGCCCTGGCACATTATCAGTTGCACTGTTTTCCGAAGAGGCATACAGTCCCGACGGATCTCTCTTAACGCATACTTCAATTGGGGGATTGCAATAAATCACGAAGCAATTTCCTCTACCCACAACATTAATTGCATGATCTCGCGAATCGTTGTTCGGCGCTACAAAGGAAGCACAACATATTACGCCAGAGTCGTTGAGGAACCTTGCGATATGAGCGCTTCGCCTCAAGTTTTCTGCGCGACCTTCGGCATTGTGGGCCAAGTCTTTAGATATCCCCATCCGCATGGATTTTCCATCGAGTACAGTAACTACACGTCCTCGATCAAATAATCTTCGTTCTAATCCATGAGCTAAAGTTGACTTACCGGAACCAGATAACCCGATGAACATTATGGTTGCCGGTTTTTGACCATATCTGGCTGCTCGCTCAGCTTTAGAGACGTGTGAGTTGTGAATTTGTGTGTCTTGTTTTTCGAGGAGTTCAGCCTGTCTGATCATTCCCGCTGCAATGGTTACATTGGTCAGTCTGTCAATTAGGATAAAGCATCCTGTGGCACGGTTCATTTCATAAGAATCAAAGTTTAAACTTTGATTCAGGATCAATTCTACTAATCCTATTTCATTAAGCTCAAGAGCGGGTGCTGGGGTTTCTTGCATCGTGTTTATATCTATTTTGTGAAAAAGAGTATTGATTTTTGCAGAAACAGTTTTCGTACCCAGTTTTAGATCATACTCTTCTCCTGGGAGCATCGATTTCTGTGTCATCCACACAATCTTTGCGGTAAGTTTGCTGTCAATTGTTGGTAGATTACCGGGGTGGACTATCATATCTCCCCGACTAACATCTACTTCGTCCTCTAGTGTAAGGGTAATAGCCATCTCTGCATGGGCTAATTCAATCTCCTCATCATAAGTAACGATCGACTTTATGTGGCTAGACTTCATTGAGGGTAGTACGGTAATTTTGTCTCCCTTACGGATAATTCCAGAGGAAACAGTTCCGCAATAACCGCGAAAATTTAAATTTGGGCGGTTGACATATTGCACAGGGAAACGAAAATCAGTGTAGTTTCTATCGGCTTCAATTTCGACACTTTCAAGAATCTCCATAAGCGATTCTCCCTCATACCACGGCATCTTCTTACCGATTTTTACTACGTTTTCTCCAGTAAGCGCTGAAAGTGGAATAAAATGAAAAGAAGCAAGCGGTAAGCTTTTTGAAAACCGCATGTATTCATCTTTTATTTTTGTAAAAGTTGATTCCTTATAATCGACGAGATCCATTTTGTTTATAGCGACTATGATATGCTGAATTCCAAGGAGAGATGTGATGAAGCTATGTCTCCTTGTTTGTATTTGAACTCCATTTCTTGCGTCGATAAGGATAATCGCGAGAGCACATGTCGACGCCCCAGTAGCCATATTCCTGGTGTATTGTTCGTGACCGGGTGTGTCAGCAATTATGAATTTTCTCTTTGCAGTAGAGAAGTAACGATATGCAACATCAATGGTGATGCCTTGTTCTCTTTCGGCCTGCAGTCCGTCGACTAGAAGAGCTAGGTCCAAATCTCCTCCAGTTGTTCCAGACTTAACGCTTTCAGCGGCGATAGAGGCGAGGTGATCTTCGTAAATCATTTTCGAGTCATGCAACAGGCGTCCAATCAACGTGCTTTTTCCATCGTCCACGCTACCGCATGTAAGTAGACGAAGGAGTTGCTTCCGCTCATGCTGCGCTAGGTAGGCGTTAATGTCATTTTCGATTAAATCAGATTGATGAGACATAATGACTAGAAATATCCCTTTCGCTTCTTTTCTTCCATAGACCCAGCTTGGTCTGTATCAATCAATCGTCCTTGCCTTTCACTACTTCTTGTTAAAAGCATTTCTTGAATTATCTCGGGAAGCGTTCTCGCATTAGACTCCACGGCGCCAGTCAGTGGGTAACACCCTAATGTTCTGAATCGAACACTTTTCATTTCCACTTTCTGATCCTCGCGGATCGGCATTCTTTCATCATCCACCAAAATATCAACACCATCAAAATTTACGACTGGTCTCTCTTTCGAGTAATAGAGTGGAACAATTTTTATTCTATTAATGTAAATGTATTGCCAAATATCTAACTCGGTCCAATTCGATAATGGGAATACTCTAATGCTTTCGCCTTTTTTTACCTTACCATTGTATATATTCCATAATTCTGGTCGTTGGTTTTTAGGATCCCACACATGGTTCTTATCGCGAAATGAAAAAACTCTTTCCTTTGCTCTCGACTTTTCCTCATCTCGTCGCGCACCACCAAATGCAGCATCAAATTTATGTTTTGTAAGAGCTTGTTTGAGAGCTTGAGTCTTCATGATGTCAGTATGTTTTTCGCTGCCATGAGTAAATGGGCCTACACCTTGAGTCACACCTTCTTGGTTAATATGAACTATCAAATCTAGGCCCATCTCCTTTCTTTGTAGTTCTCTAAATTCAATCATTTCCTTAAATTTCCAAGTCGTATCAACATGTAGTAAGGGAAATGGTAATTTGCCAGGGAAGAACGCTTTCAATGCCAGGTGAAGCATTACTGATGAATCTTTGCCGATAGAGTAAAGCATAACCGGATTACTAAACTCGGCGGCGACTTCGCGAATTATATGAACGCTTTCAGCTTCAAGTTGCTTTAAATGAGTCAGGCTGTAGTCTGTCATAATATAAAAATTCGGATTCGAATAGTGAGCCTAAAGGGCGATCTTGGGGACTCGCGCTAGTTCTTGTTAGGTCTTGTTTTAATCTTTGACCTCTTCAAACCATAACTTTCTGACAGCGCTCCAGCTTGACTGGGGTCAGATTTAGTTGCGTAATCCTTGGGTGCGTTTATCTGCGTAGTTTCGTTAATTGAAGTTTCATTCTCAAAAATAGCGTCTGGTTGAATAGGAAGAAGTTTTTCAGCTACCTTCGCGGAGCATAGATCCTGCGCACCATTCGCAAGATGCTCATACACTTCTCTATATTTACTTGTCATTTGGTTAATTAAGTCAGAAGTTACGTTAAAGTGTTCGCTGACACTTTCACGATATTCTTCGTGAGATTCCATAATATTCGCTATCTTTTCTTCTAATTCCTTAACGCGGGCAGCATCCGTCCCTAGCTGTCTTGTAAACGCAGTTCCGATCACTATACCCACGGCTAGACACCCAATTGCTATGAACCATATTGACATCCGAATTAATTTCCCCGTAGTCGGTATTCGACGCAAGCCTTGATTTTCTGGATCAGCAATCGATTATACCTCAAATCAACAGGTTCGCTGTAATTAGTTTGGTTTGCGGTTATTATCAAGCTTATTTATTTGAAGTAGTTTGATCTTTATTCGTATATGGATGACAGCCGTATGACGCCCTTACAGCGCTATGAGCATGATATTTCCAAGCAATTAGTATCGTTTGATAGTAAACAACTACAGGCTGTTGAAGCTTTTGAATCACTGTTCGGTAAACTTGTTCTCGCTGATGGTAGTAAGGGGCATCTCATTAGTTTGATTCCAAAATGGGCGGGTGTGAAAAAACCAACAAAGGGTATCTATCTATGGGGTGGAGTAGGGAGAGGGAAAACATACCTCATGGACTTATTTTTCGAATGTATTCCTTTTCCCGATAAACAGCGAATTCATTTCCATCGTTTTATGTATTCTGTTCATACACAGTTACAGGTTTTTCAAGGCCGGAAAAACCCATTAGAGCTAATTGCTGCAAGAATCGCTAAAAAAACAAGACTTCTGTGTGTTGATGAGTTCTTTGTTTTAGATATCGGTGACGCTATGTTACTTTCAGGGTTACTAAAGAGTCTGTTCGATAGAGGTATAGTGTTTATTGCAACCTCAAATATTCATCCGGACTCGCTTTACAAGGATGGATTGCAAAGAGATAGTTTCTTGCCTGCGATTCAACTTATAAAAAAATCCACCGACGTAATCGAATTGGGTGGGGATACGGATTATCGATTGCGAAGCTTAACAAACGCAACACTGTATCATTTCCCTCATAGTGACAAGATAGAAAAACAGCTATTTACGAACTTTTCAGAGCTTGTTCCTAACCCTGCAGATATTCAGATTGACGAGACTATCGAAATTTTAGGCCGAGAAGTTTCTACTCGTTACAATGTGGAGGGTGTAATTTGGTTTGATTTTAAGGTTTTATGCAGCGCACCTCGAGGTTCGGCTGACTATGTAGAATTGGCAAGAACCTGTCACGCGGTAGTCTTAAGCCGAGTTTCTCAACTCGATGATCAAAGTGACGACAAAGCGAGACGGTTTGTAAGCTTAATTGATGAGTTTTATGATAGAAAGGTAAAGCTGATAATTTCGGCAGATGTCGAAATAGCAGATATATATTTGGGGCAGAAATTAAAGTTTGAGTTTGAGAGGACTAAATCACGTCTGATTGAGATGCAGTCATATGAATACCTTGCTAGTCCCCATGTCGTTCTTTAATATCACGTCAAGTACACCTATAATTGATGGATGAATGGTCTGTATTAACAACCAATCAGCTGTACTTGTCCCGAATCCTCTTGAATATTGTCTTTAGCTCAGCTAGTATGCGCCCTCCAAGTATTTCTTGCCTTTGTAATAATGAAAACCTACAGTGCTAAATCTAAGCAAGTCCCTCAGAACTGGCTACTGCTCGATGCATCAGGCCAGACTCTCGGGCGCATGGCTGCGGAAATTGCATCTCGATTGAGGGGCAAGCATAAGGCCGAATTTACGCCGCACGTGGATACTGGTGACTATGTAGTCGTCATTAACGCTGAAAAGGTGGCTGTTACCGGAAAAAAGTCTAAAGACAAATTATACCACTCACATTCAGGTTATCCGGGTGGATTAAAGTCCGTTTCTTTCGAGAAATTACAAAGGAAAGCACCTGAAAGGATTATACAGTTGGCCGTAAAAGGCATGTTACCTAGAACGCCACTGGGACGGACTATGTTCAAAAAATTAAAAGTATATGCAGGCGGGGATCATCCACACACTGCACAACAACCGCAAGCCGTTAAACTATAGGTATATTTATTCATGACAGCGACCCACTATTATGGCACTGGCCGTCGAAAAACCTCTACCGCTCGGGTTTTCATGAGTAGTGGTCGGGGAGATATTACGGTAAATAGACGACCACTAGAGACTTACTTTGGACGAGAAGTTGCCAGAATGATTGTCAAACAACCCTTGGAGTTGGTTGAAATGACGGAAAAATTTGATATTAAGGTTACGGTTAGTGGGGGCGGAAGTTTTGGCCAAGCCGGAGCGATTAGACATGGTATTACTAGAGCCTTGATGGATTACGATTCTGAATTAAAGCCGAAATTAAGACAGGCAGGCTTTGTTTCACGAGATGCGCGAGAAGTTGAACGTAAGAAGGTAGGTCTTAGAAAGGCTAGAAAGAAACCACAATTTTCTAAAAGATAGAGTATTTGGCAAGGTACGGAAACGCTATATTTCTACACGAAATTGGCGTTTTTTTATGGCTTGAAAAAAATTTAATTACTATTAAGATCAATAGGATACGGTCTATTTCGTTTCTTAGCACTCTTGATAATATTGCGAATTTTGGGTACTATTGTGAAGGAATTGTCGTCTAGGCTAGTGGAAGTTGCAGGCAGATCTAAAAGACTACTGTTAAACGTATTTAATGTTCCGAAATTTTATATTTTGTTCTCAGGGAGAAAATTACGGTGACTAACGACAGTGCTAATGCTGGCCGTAGAAAATTTCTTGTGGGTTCAACATCCGCTGCTGGTGTCGCAGGGGTAGCTGGGGCCGCAATGCCCTTTGTAGGCTCCTGGAACCCAAGTGCCAAAGCGAGGGCGGCAGGGGCTCCGGTCCGAATTGATATAAGTAGGCTCCAATCCGGAGAAATGTTAGGACCAATCCCAGCTTGGCGTGGTCGGCCGATATTTGTGATCAAGCGCAGTGATGATGCGTTGGACGCACTGAACGAAAATCCTGGTCGGCTATCCGATCCAAATTCTCAGGAACCTGAGCAGCCAGGCTATGCACAAAACGAATTCAGATCTCGTAGACCGGATGTGATGGTTCTGGTTGGTCTTTGTCCCCATCTTTTTTGTTCCCCAACACCTCACATCGAACTCCAGCCAGAGCCTTTCGACAATGAGTGGAAGGGCGGATTCTTTTGTCCCTGTCATGGATCGAGGTTCGATTTAGCAGGTCGGGTATACAGCGGCTCACCGGCGTCACGCAATATGCAAGTTCCTCCCCATTCATTTGAAGGGGACGATGTTTTAATTGTAGGGGTCGACGAGGAGACCGCGGCATGAGTGATTCTACTCAACTGGGAAACGCTGATCGTAAACATAGTCGCTTGATGAAAACTCTCATCGGAATGAGAGATTGGACTGACGCCAGACTGCCTATCGTGGCCGCTTGGAAAAAGCACATGAGCAATTATTACGCGCCAAAAAATTTCAACTTCTGGTATTTCTTTGGCGTTCTTTCTCTGCTGGTACTTGTTATTCAACTAGTGAGCGGAATTTTTCTAACGATGAATTATACGCCCAGTGCGGAGAGTGCCTTTGCCTCGGTAGAGTATATCATGCGGGATGTTGAGTATGGGTGGCTACTGCGTTATTTACATTCGACTGGAGCATCGGCTTTCTTCATCGTTGTATATCTGCATATGTTTAGAGGATTGCTATACGGTTCGTATAAAAGGCCGAGAGAACTAATCTGGGTCATCGGTATGGCCATATATCTCGTCCTGATGGCGGAAGGTTTTATGGGTTACGTACTTCCATGGGGTCAGATGTCTTATTGGGGGGCAAATGTAATCGTTTCGCTGTTCGGGGCCATTCCGGTTATTGGAGAAGACTTGCTAGTTTGGATTCGAGGAGATTATCTGATATCCGGAGCGACCCTAAATCGGTTTTTTGCGCTCCACGTTGTTGCCCTGCCAATGGTTTTAATTGGTTTAGTGGTGGTTCATATACTGGCGCTTCATGAGGTCGGGTCTAATAATCCAGATGGGGTTGAAATTAAGGCGAATAAAGGACCAGATGGGATTCCTGTGGATAGCGTTCCTTTCCATCCTTACTATACCTTGTATCATGATTTAGGTGGTGTTGTTCTATTCTTGCTTGCTTTTTGCTCGGTTGTATTTTTTGCTCCTGAAATGGGCGGATATTTTTTAGAGTTAGCGAACTTTCAAGAAGCTGATTCTTTAAAAACCCCAGAACACGTGCCACCAGTATGGTATTACACACCCTTCTACTCCATGCTCCGAGCTGTGACTATTCCGCTCTTTGGTATTGATGCAAAGTTTTGGGGAATGTTAGTGATGTTTGGTGCAATAGGAATATTGTTCGTCCTGCCCTGGTTAGATAAAAGTCCAGTAAAGTCGATGCGCTATAAGGGTAAGTTAAGTCGTTTTGCCCTTTTAATGTTTATAGTTTCTTTCATTACGCTTGGATACCTTGGAACGCAGGCGGTAAGTCCTGGTAAAACTCTTTTAGCCCAAATAATGACGTTGGTGTATTTTACTTATTTTTTCGCAATGCCATGGTACACAAGGTTTGAGAGCACTGCAGAGCCTCCCAAGCGACTAACCGGGAGATTTATAACCATTCCCCAATTGATAGGAAGTTTGCTTTTAATCGCCTTCCTTGTTGTTATTCCACTTATGCTCGTGTCTAGTGAGGTAGAAGCGGCTTCAGCAGGCAACCTTGATCTTGATCATGTTGAAACGAATTTTGACGACAAGGAATCATTGCAACGAGGATTCAAGTATTACATCAATTACTGTGTCAGCTGTCATGAGTTGGGTTATGCACGTTATGAAAGAACGGCGGACGATCTAGAAATTCCTCATGATTTGGCTTCGGCCAATTTAATTTTTGACGACTCTTTGATAGGTGACTTGATCCTAAACTCGATGTCTAACACAGATGCTGAAAGTTGGTTTGGTGCTGCTCCGCCCGATTTGACTTTAGCAGGGCGAGTTCATTCTCCAGACTGGTTATACACTTACTTGAGGTCTTTTTATAACGATGAATCGAGACCTCTCGGTACTAATAACACCATATATGAAAACGTTGGAATGCCTAATGTCTTATACGAGCTTCAGGGAGATGTTACGAGAGATTGTGATGATAATGGAGAACATTGCGAACTTCATTCATCTGGCAACGGATTGTTATCTCAGAATGAATTTGATGCCGCAATAGCCGATTTGACTAATTTTCTTTATTACGTCGGAGAACCTGTTAGAGACCGCAGGCAAGACATAGGTCTTTGGGTGTTAGCATTTTTGGCGTTTCTTTACATACTTGTATTTTTAATGGGGAAAGAGTTCTCTAAAGATTACCACTAAGAAACATAAACATAAAATTTAAGAATTAAAAAAGGTCAAATTATGGGTGTTGTAGCCAAACGATCTTCTATGACATTCTACTCAGATGGAGATAACCATTACAGTCATCGAGTACGAATAGTTCTAGCTGAAAAAGGTGTAACGGTGGAGACGATAGATGTTGACCCCAATAACAAACCGGAGGATCTAGCAAGTCTCAATCCCTACAACACATTACCAACTCTGATTGATCGTGATTTAGTTCTCTATGAAGCAGATATAATGATGGAGTATCTCGATGAGCGTTTTCCGCATCCTCCACTCTTTCCTGTATACCCTGTTGCTCGAGCACACAGCAGACTCTGGATTTATCGAATTCGCCGAGACTGGTGCTCTCTAGTAGATTCACTTCTGGATGAAAAGGGTACTCCATCGCAACAAGATAAAATGCGTAAAGAGTTGCGCGAGAGCATTGTCTCTATCGCTCCAATATTCGGAGAAAAACCATTCTTTATGAGTGATGACTTCACTATAGTAGATTGCTGTGTCTGTCCGATTTTATGGCGTTTACCAATGATGGGTATTCAGCTTCCGAATAATAAAAGTATTAAACCATTACTAAGTTACCGAGATCGTCTATTCGAAAGAGAATCGGTTATGGATAGCCTTTCAGAAAAAGAAAGGGATATGATGTAGTTTACGCCGAATAGTTATAGGTTCTTTTGCTATGACAATGACTTCCAGTAGACCGTATATTATCCGTGCTCTGTACGATTGGATTCTTGAAAATCAGTGTACGCCTTATGTACTGGTCGACGCTTTCGGAAAAGGGGTTGAAGTTCCACAGGAGCATGTAAAAGACGGTCAGATTGTTTTAAATATTTCTCCCGCTGCTGTTCAGTCGATTTCAATCGCTAATGAATCAATGGATTTTGACGGTAGATTTGGAGGAATACCCAAGAAAGTGGTGGTGCCAATTCGATCTATTCTCGGAATATATGCAAAAGAAAATGGGCAAGGTATGATGTTCGAAGCTGATGATCCTCCTGAGCCACCTGAGGAGCCCAGTAATATCAAAAAAGAAAGTTTATCCGCTAAACGAGCAAAGAAGCCGTCGTTAAAAATCGTAAAATAAATAAAAGTTGTCTAGGTTATGTATTCAAAAACTTTAATCACCTTTGTTACACCAAAAACATTCCTGGCAACGTTTGCCGCTGTGTTTCCTTCTGACTCTGTTAAAATACCCATCAAATAGACAGCTCCATTTTCGACAACGACTCTAACTTGATTGGCAGAAATTTGGTCATTTGCAAGCATTAGAGCGCGAACTTTGGTGGCGATCCATGTGTCATTTCCGCGAGATAAAATTCCTTTCTTTTTTGTAATTTCCAGCTCGTTATGAATTCGTTTGATTTTAGAACTCGCTTTGGCAATGATTTCTGTCGCCTTTTGCTTCATTGAATCGCTTTCAATTTGGCCAACTAATAGAACGACGCCATTATGACTGACAACATTAAATCGGGTTTCTCGAAAGGCAAGACTATCCGCTTTTAAATTAACTGCAATGATGGTTTCTATTGATTGGTCCTCTACGATAGCGCCAGGCGTTCTTCGCGCAGGATTTTCTTGTATGCCTTCTCTGTTTGTCGTATTGACGAGAATGGTCGAACATGAGCTTACTAGCATCATAGAAAAAAAAGAAAGAAATATACACCGCTTCATGTTTCAACCCCCCCAAATAATATTGCGTCGATAATGTCGCATAGACAGTGAATAACTAAAAGATGAACCTCTTGAATCCGGGCAGTTCGCTCAGAGGGGACTCGGATTTCAATATCATCATCTTTCAAGAGTTCGGCCAGTTTTCCACCACCCTTTCCTGTTAGGGATATCACCGTCATATCTCTCTCATGTGCAGCATGAACAGCTTTGACAATGTTTGCTGAGTTGCCGCTTGTTGAAATCGCTAGTAAGACATCTTGAGTATTGCCTAGAGCAAGAATCTGCTTATAAAATATCTCGTCATACTGGTAGTCATTAGCTATTGCGGTGAGTGTTGAACTATCCGTTGTCAACGCAATCGCTGGCAAACCAGGCCTTTCTATTTCGAATCGATTTAGTAATTCCGCAGAAAAATGCTGTGCATCTCCAGCAGAACCCCCGTTGCCACAACTTAAGATTTTCCCGTCACTTACTAAACTACGAGCCACACAATTTCCTGCATGCTGTATAGGGGCAACCAATTCCTCCAATGCATATCTCTTCGCTTCTATGCTATCAAGAAAATGATCTCTGATTCGAAGTTCTGTATCCATCTTTAAACTCTAAGGTATTACCGAACGGACTACTGTTTATCGGCAGATTAATGGTCAGTGTTACCTTTTTGTGCCTAGATTTTTAATGCTTTTTTTTCTAAGTAGGCTTTCATTCTGCATGAAAAGTTTCTGTGGTAATCTTTATCGACTAAAATAGACTACTATCGATCAATTAGTGTGGCAATCCCCTGCTCAAATCGCGCAGCTTTTAATTTACGACGAAATTTTTGGCTTTCACTAATGAAAAGTTGACCAGTCGCGCCTTGCATAAATTGAATACTGCCATTGTTAAATTGTCGAAGTCTTGGATATAGTCTAAAACTATCAATTCCCATAGCACGAAGCCTTCTCAGAGGCCCAGTTACTGGACGGAGGTCCTCGTCTATCGATCTGTTAAGATCGGTATCTGGTCCCAAAATCCATGGTGCGTCCGCAAAGATAACCCCATCGAGATCTCTGTTCTCTGCAGGATTTTCAGATCCCTCATAAATCGACGGAATTGAATAAACAGGAATATCCTCTGCAAAGTAGAATGCCAGGGTTGGCTTTATCTGCCTACCTTCATTAGGACTAGCGACCAAAAAGATGAAGTCCACATCTTTCCTTGTTCTGGGTATGAACTCCATATTTCTGCGCGGTAATAGATTTAGGAGGTTTCCAGCTCGGATCTCACTGCTATCGATCGCCATAAGCCTTTTCACTACTTCCGCATAATTAGAACCTTCATGAAAATTTACTTTCGAAACAACTTGGCCCCCTTTTTTAGTCCATGAATTTTCAAAAAATTTCTGTAATTCTTGGTAATCTCCTTTTTCAGGCACAAGGATAGCTGCAGTTCGATGACCATCCCCCCAGGCTATGTTGATCACTTCCTGGATTTCGTCTTCCGGAGCTAACCCGAATTGATAAAGCTTAATGTCGGAACTAGAATTATCCGCATAATTTAATG
>CACAEJ010000016.1 GCA_902531515.1 uncultured Pseudohongiella sp. | reverse complement strand
GTTTTTGCACCACCACCAAGACAGTTTGGAGAGTCAGGCGCTTTCGTTTCTTCTAGCGCCCATTCCTTTATTGTGAAAAGATGCAGTGCTAGCGCATGCACCCCGCCAGACATCTCCTCCCCTAGCAACTGATATACCAATTGGTGACGTTTCACTCTCGTGAGTGTTAAAAAAGAATCTGAGACAATTGTTAAATTAAAATGAGATTCAGTTGAGGGTCCGCTATGTAGGTGACTCTCATTCTTTATAAATACATGCTCGGCCTGAATTGCTCCTTCGACCTTCACTAGGATTTTAGACTCAACAGACATTTTTAAAAAATTTAAGACTCTGAGAAACTTGACAATATTAGTATACTCTCATCCGTTAATGGCAGGTAATTCTTTTTACTGCTCTATTCAGAACCATTTCTGTAACTAAAGCTAGAGAACATCATGGTCATTTCTTGGTATCCAGGACACATGCGCAGAGCAAGCCGAGAGCTTAAAGGTATCGTAAAGGAGTCTCATGCCGTCATCGAACTCTTAGATGCGCGAGCACCAGAGAGCAGTTCAAATCCAACGTTAAAGCCTTTGACTAAGGGATTGCCTCGAATGATCTTTCTAACAAAGGGCGATCTAGCGGATCCAAAAACAACAAAACTTTGGCAAAAATTTATCGAATCAGAGTCAAAAACTAAATGCCTCATTAACGATTATGACAATCCAATTAGTGCTCGTAAATTTCTAGGGGAGCTCGAGTCTTTATTGAGCGATACATTAGACGTCAATATGCAGAAGCAAATAATCGTCACCGGAATTCCAAATGTGGGTAAATCTACACTTTTAAACGCAGTGGTTGGCAAAAAAGTCGCTAGCACTGGAAATGAGCCTGCTATCACCCGTGCGCAGCAGCGTATAAAATTAGCTCAAGGATGGTACTTGATTGATACACCAGGATTATTATGGCCAAAGCTGGAGAATCAAGAAAATGCTCAGATTCTAGCCTGCTTGGGCACGATCAGAAATACTGCAATGAATATTGAAGAAACGGGCTGGTTTCTGGCAGAGATTCTAAAACGAGACTATCCAAACATTCTTAAGGCCCGTTATGGTATCGAATGCATTCCGAGAGCCACCGAAACACTTTATGAAGATATTGCCGGAATGACCGGCTCTATATCAAAAAAGGGCTATGCGGATTACTATAAGGTTTCTCAAATTTTACTAAATGATTTTCGTTCGGGAAGGCTCGGCAGATTTAGTCTTGAAAAACCTCAACAAATCAAGAATATTATTTAACTATATCAAGGACTTAATCTGAAATTATGAAAGAAGCGCAGTCTATCGGAGCAAAACACGATTCACTCAATCATGACCACCCCGCCTTCTCTGCACTGGAAAAAACCCATATCTCTTCGCTTAATTTGACAATAGAGAAGTATCAACACAGGAAAACTAAGGCATTGCATTATCATCTCGCTAGCGAGAATGAAGAGAATGTGTTCTTAGTTGCATTTAGGACGGTCCCGACGGACTCATCTGGAGTAGCACACATACTCGAGCATACTGCTCTCTGTGGCAGCGAACGCTATCCAGTTCGGGATCCGTTTTTTATGATGATTCGGCGCTCACTGAATACATTTATGAATGCGATGACTAGCAGCGACTGGACAGCCTATCCATTCGCTTCGAAAAATAAAAAGGATTTTAACAATTTGCTTCAAGTCTATCTCGATTCCACATTTTTCTCCCGACTAGATCGGTTTGATTTCCTACAAGAAGGTCATCGTTTGGAGTTTTCCGAGCCCCATGAGCCGAAGTCACAATTGGAATACAAAGGTGTGGTCTACAATGAAATGAAGGGGGCCATGAGTTCCACAAACAATGTCTTGTGGCAAACGCTTTATAAATATCTATATCCAACAACTACTTATCACTACAATAGCGGCGGCGAGCCTGACCACATTCCTGATTTAAGCTATAACGATTTACTTTCTTTCTATAAGTCACACTATCATCCCAGCAATAGTGTGATAATGACGTTTGGTAACATCCCTGCCTGCAATCATCAATCTCAGTTTGAAGATCTTGCGCTCGCACGCTTTAACGAACTAAATTCCAATATCAAAGTCGATAATGAGAAGCGCTATCTTTCTCCCATACGAGCCGAAGAATTCTATGCAAGCGACAACAGGGGTGAAACTAATACACACGTAGTCATAGGATGGCTGCTCGGCCAGAGTATAAATATCAAGAATTTATTTAGAGCTCAACTATTAGCAAGCGTGCTTTTGGACCACAGCGGTAGTCCCTTATTAAAAATACTAGAGACTACCCAGCTAGGAACTTCTCCTTCACCTATCTGTGGTCTTGATGATGGCAACAAGGAAATGAGCTTCACCCTGGGGCTCGAAGGGTGTAAAGAGCAAGATAGTTTGAAAGTCGAAGCTTTAATTTTAGAGAGCTTGGATGAACTGATTAAAACTGGAATTCCACAAGAACAAGTTGAAGCTGCACTTCACCAACTCGAACTAAACCAACGCGAAATATCTGGTGATAGCTATCCTTATGGCTTGCAATTACTAATGTCAGGGCTTTCCATAGCACTCCACAATGGGAATCTAATAGAGGTGCTTGATCTTGATCCTATCCTAATCGAATTAAGAGAAGCTGCAAGCGATAAAACCTTTATTCCGGAGCTAATAAAAGAACTCTTGTTAGAGAACCAGCATAGAGTAACACTGACACTCAGGCCAGACAACGAATTAGCTAAGAAGAAAGTTGAAGCTGAAAAATCCACTCTAAATGAAATAAAGAAAAGACTTTCAGATCATCAAGTCAGTGAGATTTTACATCAGACAAAGGAACTATCCAATAGACAAAACCAGCAGGATAATCCGAATGTGTTACCAAAAGTCACGCTAGAAGATGTTCCAAAGCATATTTCTGAACCTACGTATAAGACAACTTCTTTATCGGGTTCTGGAATAACACATACTTTTTTCGGTCAACCAACGAACGGATTAACATACCAGCAAGTAGTCATTGAGCTGCCTGAATTGTCGAACGAACTGTTAAATATTCTACCGCTTTACACAAATTGCTTACCAGAATTCGGCATTGGAGACAAAGATTACAAGGCAGTACAAACCTGGCAATCAAAAATTTCTGGCGGGGTTAATTGCTTTAGCAGCATTAGAAGCGGATTAGAAGATGAGCAAACTTCTAAAGCATTTGTTTCCCTATCTTCGAAGGCTTTAACAAAGAATCACTCTGAACTCTCCGACTTACTCCATCAGACTTTAAACAATATAAAACTGACTGAATCCAAAAGATTGGCTGACTTAATCGAACAAATTTGCGCCCGAAAAGAGAGCAGTATTACTGGGCAAGGCCATTCTTTGGCTATGAGCTTAGCTTCTAGCGGGTTCAGTCCTACAGCCAAAATAATGCATAGCTTTAGTGGTCTAGAAAGCATCAAGCAAATTAAGTCGATTAGGGAGAGCATCTCTAACAAGGAATTTTTAGACGAGTTGCTTGAGAAATTTAAAATACTTCACGAAATACTAATTTGTAGTCCTCTTCAGCTCTTAACCGTTACAGAGTCAGAGGAAAAGGAAAAAGCGATAAGTGCGTTAGATTCAATTTGGACAAAAAATTACGATACTCCAAATAACCAGACTGGTTTCTTCCTGCCAAAAACTAGGATGAAATTGACCGAAGCATGGACAACATCGACGCAGGTAAACTTCTGCGCCAAAGCATTTCCTACGGTACCCTCAAAGAACGAAGATAATGCAACTTTACATGTATTGGCTGGCTATCTCAGAAATGGATTTCTTCACCGAGCAATCCGAGAAAAAGGTGGTGCTTATGGGGGTGGCGCCAACCAGGATTCAAATTCTGCTTCATTTCGTTTCTTTTCCTACAGAGACCCTCGTTTAACCGAAACCCTCGACGATTTTGACGCATCACTAGATTGGCTGAACACAGCTACCCATGAAAATTATCAGCTTGAAGAAGCTATACTTGGCGTAGTAGCAGCACTGGACAAACCTGCCTCACCTGCAGGAGAAGCGAAACAAGCATTTTACAGTAAACTTTTCGGTAACGTACTAGCCACGAGGAAGGCATTTAGAGACAAAGTTTTGAGCATAACTTTTAACGATTTGATTCGAGTTTCAGAAAAGTACTTCAAGCCTTCAAATGCGAGTACCGGTATCATAACGAATACAGAATCCATTCAAAAGTTAAAGCTTGATGGTTTGACAGTTAAGAATGTGTAATAAAATTAGTATGTTAGGTACTTTTTTTGCGAGAACTTGTATGAGATTAAAATATTTTCAATATTAGAATTAATTTTAGGGAACTTTATATCCACAAAGCAGTCTTAGAGTGTGTAGGTAAATGTTTTACGAAATAGTGGGTTTTGTATCGTTTATCTCTCCCTTGTAAAAGTTAGGCCCAATGGTAACCCCATTGGGCCTTTTTCTTTCTATATACTCACAATTTATCTACTTAAACACTGGTAATCAGGAGATAAAAGACTTTCAATTGGGGCCGATATAAATATACTACGACTCAGTTGAGTTAATGACTCAAAGGGACTAAAACCAAGACGTCGAGCAAAATAACAAAATGAAGCCGACAAATATCAAAAACCCCGACTATTTTCATAAAGTCGTGGACTGCCAATGGGCTTGCCCCGCGCATACGCCTGTACCTGAATATATTAGACTTATAACTGAAAAGCGCTACTCAGATGCCTATATGATTAACTGGCATTCTAATGTATTCCCAGGAATTCTTGGCAGAACCTGCGATCGCCCTTGCGAACCAGCATGTCGCAGAGGACGGGTAGAAGAAGAGCCTGTGGCTATTTGCCGCCTTAAGAGGGTAGCGGCCGATTATAAGTCCGACATCAGAGATCGATTACCTACTATTCCGAAGAAAAAGAATGGTAGGCACATTGCCTTAATCGGCGCTGGACCTGCCTCGCTGACGGTAGCTCGGGATCTATTGCCACTAGGTTATGAAATCACCCTATTTGAGAAAGACCACTTAAGTGGCGGTGCTATGCGCACGCAAATTCCTCGCTTTCGATTACCTTCGGAAGTTTTAGAGGAGGAGCTTCATTACATTCTAGACATGGGAATCAATTGTCGTTTTGGCGAGGAAATTACCAGTATGAAAGCCCTCCTCCATGAAGGGTTTGATGCAGTATTTGTCGGAACTGGGGCGCCTCTGGGGAAAAGGCTTGAGTTGCCCGGCTTCGAAGAAGCGGAGGCAAATATCCATACAGGTATAGAGTGGCTCGCCAACGTTGCTTTCGAACATATAAGTTCAATAGGTAAGAAGGTCATAGTATTGGGCGGTGGAAACACAGCAATGGACTGTTGCAGGACGTCAAAACGGTTAGGGGGTGAACAAGTAACTGTGACAGTGCGCAGCGGCTTTGATGAAATGAAAGCATCCCCTTGGGAAATTGAGGATGCCACGAATGAAGACATCCCTATTGTTAATTTTCATGTTCCTAAACGCTATATACTGAAGGATGGCAAACTCTCCGGGATGGAATTCCAAAAGGTGGAAAAAGAATATGATTCAGATGGAAAGCGATTATTGGTCCCAACTGGAGAAGACCCAGTAATCATACCTTGTGATGATGTTCTTTGCGCTATCGGACAGGAAAACAGCTTCCCCTGGATAGAGAGAGATTTAGGAATTGAGTTTGATCAATGGGAATTGCCGATCTTAAACAAGGATACTTTTCAGTCGACACATGAAAAAATATTTTTTGGGGGTGATTCGGCTTTGGGCCCTGACAATATTATTACTGCCGTTGCTCATGGACATGATGCAGCGCTTTCCATTCATCTAATATGTCAGAATCAAGATATTAATGATAGACCTGTGCCCCTTACAAGACTGAATAGTCAAAAAATGGGAATTCATCAATGGTCTTATGAAAATGATATAAGTAGTGACGTGCGTTATGCGGTTCCTCATGCTCAAAAAGAAAAAACTCTGAACGATTTGAATTTAGAAGTTGAATTAGGCTTTGATGAGGAACTTGCTTTCAACGAGACAATGAGGTGCCTGAACTGTGACGTACAAACAGTTTTTTCGGACAAACTCTGCATCGAGTGTGATGCATGCGTAGATATCTGTCCTACCGATTGTATTACCTTTACAGGAAATTCAGAAGAGCAAACTCTCCGAAAAAATCTGTTAGCTCCTGCCAAAAATAGTGACCAGGATATTTACGTATCGGATATTCTAGAAACCGGCCGAATAATGGCCAAAAATGAAGATCTATGTTTGCATTGTGGCCTTTGCGCTGAGCGTTGCCCGACCTCAGCTTGGGATATGCAGAAGTACCTCTTTAACACAGCCAAGGCGGAAAACGCGTGCCAGAATTAGTAACGACGACCAAAGTCAATACGCTGCCTAAAACTAACGATTTCGTCATTAAGTTTGCTAATGTAAATGGTTCAGGTTCAGCAAGCTCGAATAATATGTTTGCAAAAGCAATATTCCGCATGGGTATCCCTGTAAGCCCCCATAATATCTTCCCATCAAATATTCAGGGACTACCAACTTGGTACGAAGTCAGGGTATCTGACAATAACTATCTTGGAAGAAGAGAGGGTGTAGATTTGATGGTTGCCATGAACGAGCAGACCATTGAGTCGGACATAAACTCCGTTGTCTCCGGAGGCTTTGCTCTTTACGATTCGTCAAAACCATTATCAGATAAACTAATTCGAAGTGATATTCATTACCTTCCGATACCATTAAAAGATATCTGTTTAGCAGAATTTGAAAAACCCTCACAACGACAGCTATTTAAGAACATAGTATATGTTGGAGCCCTCGCCGCCCTTATAAACATTGACTTTAAAGTGCTCACGGACATGGTTAGTGACCAATTTCGCGGCAAGGAAAAATTGATCCTTCCGAATATACATGCCTTAGAGCTTGGGCATCAGTATGCTAGTGAAAACTTTAAGTGCCCTCTCCCTCTGGAATTAGAAAAACGAAATCTCACTTTGGATAAGATTTTAATGGATGGAAATACTGCGATTGGTTTAGGCTGCGTGTACGGCGGAGCCACAGTGGCTTCTTGGTATCCATTGACACCATCCACCAGTGTTGTTGATGCTTTTGACAAGTACTGTAAACGCCTGCGCAGGGATCCTGGTAGCGGAAAAAATAAATTCTCTGTTGTCCAAGCTGAGGATGAATTGGCAGCAATAGGCATGGCTATTGGAGCCGGCTGGAATGGCGCTCGAGCATTTACTGCTTCTTCAGGACCAGGAGTATCACTCATGCAAGAATTCTTGGGGCTAGCTTATTTTTCTGAAGTACCCGTTGTTCTGTTTAATATTCAGAGGGTTGGCCCTTCAACAGGCATGCCCACTCGGACACAACAAGGTGACCTACTAACCTGCGCATACGCTTCTCACGGGGATACAAAACAAATACTTTTATTCCCTTCAACCCCAAAAGAGTGTTTTGAATTCGCAGCAGATTCATTTGATATCGCTGATAGATTGCAAACCCCAGTAATCGTACTTAGCGATCTTGAACTCGGAATGAATGAACAAATATGTGATCACTTAGACTGGGATGACCAAAGACGATACGACAGAGGGAAAGTACTTAATGAGGAGCAGTTAAGCGAAATAGAAAATTATGGCCGCTACCAAGATGTAGACGGCGACGGAATCCCTTATCGCACGTATCCCGGGACGCACGCCAATAAAGGTAGTTATTTTACAAGAGGCAGCTCCCACGATGTGAACGCGGCTTATACAGAGAATGGAGACACATACGCAGAAATTATGGATAGAATATCTCTCAAATTCAAAACAGCTCTCGACTATATACCTAAGCCTGAAATTTCATCATCGAGCACCCACAAGCGCGGATTAATTTACCTTGGCACAACAACATCAGCGATCCAGGAGACTTTGGACAAGCTTCAGAAGAAAGGTATTTCCTTGGATACGATGAGGTTAAAAGCTTTTCCATTCCACGATTGTGTAAGAGAATTTATAAATGATCACGAATTGGTTTACGTTATCGAGCAAAATAGAGATGCACAATTGAAAAGTCTCCTGAAAATAGAGTGCAACGCGAATGAAGAGCAAATGCTCTCGATTCTGAGTTACAACGGTGTTTTGATTACCGCTCAGCAAATTGAACACACAATACTTGACTCTCTATCTCCATCAGAAAGGACT
Organism: uncultured Pseudohongiella sp.; assembly: GCA_902531515.1. Lineage (GTDB taxonomy): Bacteria > Pseudomonadota > Gammaproteobacteria > Pseudomonadales > Pseudohongiellaceae > UBA9145. The sequence goes on along the minus strand of CACAEJ010000016.1, from coordinate 26,176 downwards.
GAGGAAGAATCTGCATAATAAGAAGCTGACCAAATCGGATAAAAGTAGCAATGAGTTATATAAGGAAACCAAAATTTCAACATCCTGATCTGCAAACTAATGATTTGGGATTCACTCGCCGTGATTATGAGGGTACGTTAACCACCTTATGCGGCGGTTGCGGGCACGATTCTATCAGCGCAGCTATAATTCAAGCCGCAGCAGAAATGAGCCTTGAGCCTCACAGAGTGGCTAAAATTTCTGGAATTGGTTGTTCTTCAAAAATACCCTCCTACTTTCTCAGCAAATCCCATGGATTTAATTCAGTTCATGGCAGAATGCCTTCGGTTGCGACGGGTGCAAATCTTGCGAATAAAAACCTACATTACGTCGGGATTTCTGGAGACGGAGACAGCGCATCAATTGGTCTAGGACAGTTCTGTCATATTGTAAGACGTAGAATTAATATGCTTTATATTGTGGCTAATAATGGTACTTATGGACTCACAAAAGGCCAATTATCTGCAACAGCTGACCTTGGATCTAAAACAAAAGCGGGCGATGAGTCACTATATGACAATATCGACATGGCAACGCTTGCAATTGAACTGGGCGCTAGCTTTGTCGCCAGGTCTTTTTCTGGAGACAAACAGCAACTTATTCCTCTGATTCAGGCTGGACTTACCCATAAGGGATTTGCGTTTATTGATGTGGTAAGCCCTTGTGTTACATTCAATAACACTGATTTCTCTACGCATGGATATAAAAACACTTGGGAAAATTATGTATCTCTGGGTCAAATCGATTTTGTGCCGATGCAAAAAGAAATAACTACTAGTTACGCCGCTGGCAAAGATAAAGAGATTACTTTGCATGATGGATCGGTAATACATCTTCATAAAGCTGGCAAGAATTATGATCCGTCAAATAAGGAAAACGCCATCCATCATATTAATACTCACAAAAAAAATGGCGAGATTGCAACAGGGTTGTTATATATAAATCAATCGACCTCTGATTTTCATGAGTTACAAGACACAGTCGATAAATCGTTTAACGAACTTAGTTTTCATGACCTATGCCCAGGGAATGAGTCATTACAAGATATAAATCATACCTTTAAATAACTGTTCCAACAGCGGTTCTAGACTACTTATGGGACAGTAAGCGCCGAAACCAACCTTTATTCAATTTGTTTTCACAACTCTTCAATTGAGAATTAAACCTTTCAGCATTAAGTTGAACTCTATCCGCTGCATTTATTAGCCAACCTTTGTCCCTATAGCTTTGACGCGCAAAACCTGTATTCCCTTCGTGGTAAGCCAAATAAAAGTTCTTTGCATCAAACGATGCTATTTTATTAATTCGCCTAGAGTTAGAGTTATACCAACTCACAAAATCAATGGCGTCATTAAAATTACTTCTTGATGCACGTTTGTTTCCAGAAATTTTTTTATAATCGTCCCAAGTACTATCTAATGCTTGCGCATAACCGTAGGCTGACGACGGTCTTCGACCGGGCAGAACCCATAAAATCTTTGATCTTTCTGGTTTAGCCCGAGCTTTAAAACTCGACTCTTGGTAAATTACAGCCATATTTACCGCAATAGGTATACCCCAACGTTTTTCAGCAGACTGCGCAGAGTTGTACCAATTTCTTTTCTCACCGAACATACTGCAGATATTATCAATATCATTAGGCTGTGTAGCAATACATCCCGAAAATATCATGCTCACGCACGCTACAACCATCACTCTAAGTTCTTTTCTCATTACAGAAGTAACCATATAGACTTACTCATTAAATATTGGTGTGAAAATTTCTAAGGTAACAAGGCTAAGAACTCTTTTTCATCTAAAACCTTGACTCCATACTCGACCGCCTTAGACAGCTTTAAACCTGACCCGGGTCCCGAAACGACGAAATCTGTATTCTTCGATACGCTCGCTGACACTTTTGCTCCAAGCTCAAGTAAACGGTCTTTTGCTTCTCGTCGAGACAATGACTCTAATGCTCCGGTTAGCACGAAAGTCTTTCCTAAAAGATTCGTATTATTAATAGTGGAAGTAACAGACCATCTTACACCAGCCCCTCTAAGTCGTTTGATCAGATCAACATTCGTCTTACTGGCAAAGAACGCAGTAATTTTTGAAGACACTGTCGGTCCAATATCCTCAATGGTCTCTAATTCCTCGATCGGAGCGAGCACTAAATCCTCTAAGTTGGGGTATCGATTAGCTAGTGACAACGCTGTCGCCTCACCAACCTCTCGAATACCAAGCGCATATAGAAACTTTGCAAGCGTTGTCTCCTGACTTTTTGTAATGGCAGCTAAAAGATTTTCTGATGATTTTTTTCCTAACCTATCCATCTCTATCAGAACAGACGCATCTAAGCTAAAAATATCAGCAGCATCCTTTATCAAACCTTCTTCTACCAACTGATCAATCAATTTGTCTCCCATCCCCTCTATGTCTAAAGCAGACCTTGAGACGAAATGTTTGAGCATTTCTTTTCGCTGAGCAGAACACGAACTCCCTCCTGTACATCGCAGCAGGACGGCGCCATCCTTTTCTATTGGAGACATGCAAACTGGACAAAATCTAGGGGCTATAATTGGCGTAGTTGGCTTCTTTTGACCGGACTTCAGCACTTTAACAACTTTAGGAATTACATCGCCAGCTCTTCGGACTATAACTCTGTCTCCTATACCAAGCCCTAACCTTTCAATTTCATCCATATTGTGTAATGTTGTATTGCTTACCGTGACACCGCCTACAAAAACAGGTTCAAGGCGGGCAACTGGTGTTATCGTTCCCGTTCTCCCTACTTGAAACTCAACGCCTAAGACTTTAGTTATTTTTTCTTCAGCAGGAAATTTATAAGCAATAGCCCAGCGAGGCGCCCTTATATTTTGTCCAATTAAACTCTGGCTCAGAAGACTATCGACTTTGATCACAGCTCCGTCGATTTCGTAATCTAATAAATCGCGCTTAGAATAAAGTTCTAAGCAAAAATCTAAACACTCTTCCGCTCCAGAAGACGCCCGTATATCCTCATTGACCGGAAAACCTAATTCTTTAAGTACTGAAAATATCTCCCGTAAGCTTTCTGGTAACGCAATGCCTTCATTGATTCCTATACCATAGCAAAACATTTCCAATGGAATTTTTGCTGATTTTTTAGGGTCTAGTTGCCTAATTGCGCCGGCTGCAGTATTTCTTGGATTTACAAATACCTTTTGTCCCTCTTGTCTCGCTCTTTTATTAATTTCATTAAAATTCAACTTGCTTAAAAAAATCTCGCCCCTTACTTCGAATCGGGTTTTAATTTTCTTGAGCTCAATAGTTTTTGGAATGCACGGAATTTCTAGTATATTGTGAGTTATATCTTCCCCAGATTTTCCATTACCTCTCGTAGAAGCCCGCTTCAGCTTTCCGTCTTCGTATAAGAGACTTACAGCAATACCATCAATTTTGGGTTCGCAGCTGAAGTTGATTAAGTCCTCAGTACCTAACAAATTGCCAATGCGTTTGGTGAAATTTCTTAAACCATCTTTTTCAAAAACCTTATCCAAGGACAACATCGGAATCTGATGGTGCACTTCTGAAAATTTTGGGAGCGGAGCAAACCCAACGCTACTAGAAGGCGACGAATCGGATGCTAAGGCATACTTCCGCTCTAAGCCCTCTAGTCGTTCGACAAGCGAATCATAATCTGCATCCGGGATCTCTGGATTATCGAGGGAATGATATAACTTGTTGTGACGTTCTATGGCCTTTCTGAGTGAAGCAACTTCCCTTTGTATTTTTTCGGGAATAGACATAAATCATTGGTAGGAAAATTTTTAACCGCGACCTCCAGCTACTCTAAGCTGGTCAAGTTCAAAATCTCGAATTCGCTGCCTATAGTGCTCTATCGTCTGGGCTGTTAGATCACTTCTATGGTCATCTTTAAGCTCACCGCCCAGATCCTTGCCTAGTTGTTGCGCAGCAGAAAGCATTTTTTCAAAAGAGCGTAAATTATTACCGTTTGTTGGAAGTGAGAGAAATAAGCTGACGCCAACCGTTGAGAAACCACTTATTTCATCAAGATCAAAAGTCCCCGGATTTAAAGCGTTAGCGGCACTGCAAACTAAACTGGAAGTATCATCCACGTCATCAAATAGATGGAAAATACCCATTTCTCCATATTCAAACCTTGCTCTTTTAAATGCTCTAACTAGATCTTCTCCAAAAAAATTACCACCAGCTGGCGCCATAATGCTCATTGCTAGCACTGCCATTGGGTTGATATTGACTGGTGGCTGCACGACCTTGGGTTTAGGCTTGGCCTGGCTATTCTCGGCAACCAGGCGTCCCCCGGTTGCATTCTCAATGCTCGTGACATTATCCGAACTTGTGATTTCTGCATCAAATCCTTCATTTTCTGAAACACGATCAATTATGTCTGCTTCGCTATCTGCATAATTAGTTGGGTTTTTGAAATGCTCTTCGCTTTGATCAATAAAATCTTCAATTTCTTCGATAAGCTCAGTTTGTTCGGTTCCAGTAGCTACTCTCTCTTCATTTATCTGAAGCTGTTCTGTCTCAAATTCTTTCTTTACAGGTCTTTTTTTCTCTGGGTTTGACTTGAAAATAGAAAAAAACGAACCTAAAGCAGGCTTTTTGATACTCGATTGTGTCTCACGAGTTTCAGGCTCCCATGGAAAATCTGTTCCTGAGTTAGAGTCAACGCTATTCTCGTGAAAACCTATCCTCTCCCCAGCCGTCATTGAAAATTGTTCGAAATCTTCGATCTCAAAGGAATCTTCTTGCTTCTGAGTACCATCAGAATCCAACTCTATCTTCGCGCCCTCAGCAATGCCGCCAAAATTTGAAGTTCCCATATTTTCAAACTGGCCTTCAAGCGAGTTAAGGTTATCGTGCTTCCGTGAATCAGAGAAAGGTTTTTCATGGAAACCATCTGATATGTTTGGAACTTCTTCGTCTTCGTACCATTCATTTTCTGGATAGTCATCAGAATAATCCGATAAGTATTCTCCTTCCATTGAACTAGCAAAACTCGAAGATTGCTCTTTTTCATCGACGCCTAGTTCATCCGAAAAGCTGGTTTCGTAATCACCAACACCAATATCTAGCCCGCCTACGCTAATCTCATCGCCCTCCTCGCAGTCTCTTGTGCTAATCGAGACATCACTTAAGCTATCCGTTTGTAATCCAGGTTGAGGGTCTTCTAAATCTTCATGCGGCCAAGAATGAGTATCAATTTCGTCGGGCAGATCATTTATTGAGTCGTGATAATCGTTCTGAGTTTTTCCCTGGTTTGTCTCTAGGTCTCGAATAATAAGAGACTCTGGGACTTTAAGCTCGTCTGACTCAACTATATCCATCAGTATCGGGATTGGAGTATCACTCCTAGCGTCAAAGGAGTCGAGTTCTCCTGAGAGGCCTCTAACCTGAGTCGTCCAGGAATGACTATCTCTCGTTCTATTCACTACTCTAGCACCACCACTTGGAAGCTCAGCTAGTTCTAATTCCTCAAGATCAAAGTCTTGTGGAATGTTTTTGTCTATGATTAGCCGAATTTGTCCTCGACGAACTTGAATAGCTACAAAAAGTCCGCGTAACAGAACCGCAACCATTAAAAATCCCAACAGTAGAATTATGAGCTCACGCGGGGTCATAAATTTTTGTTCGCTTAATTGGCCATATTTATTGGAAACTTGTAATGTTATCTTACAGTTACCATGATTTCTTTAGCTTAAAAAAGGTTCAAAAGCGTAAAAAAAGGATTTTACATTGCGGCCAGCTCGGCGGCTTCGTCAATATCCACTGTAACCATTCTAGATACTCCCGCCTCATGCATGGTCACTCCCAAAAGCTGATTGGCCATTTCCATGGTTATTTTGTTATGCGTAATAAATATGAATTGCACGCTCTTTGACATCTCTTTGACAAGGTTCGCATAACGCTGAACATTTGCATCATCAAGAGGAGCATCAACCTCATCCAGCATGCAAAAAGGTGAAGGATTTAAGTGGAATATTGAAAATACTAATGCGATAGCAGTCATCGCTTTTTCACCACCAGAAAGGAGGTGAATCGTGCTATTTCTCTTGCCAGGAGGGCGAGCCATGATCGCAACACCCGTATCCAATAGATCATCTCCTGTCATATCAAGGTAGGCTTGACCGCCCCCAAAAATTCGCGGGAATAAACTCTGCAACCCAACATTAATTTTATCGAAGGTCTCCTTAAAGCGTTCCCTTGTTTCTCTGTCGATTTTACGAATAGCATTCTGCAAGGTATTGAGCGCCTTTTCTAAGTCATCGTTCTGACTATCCAAGAAAACCTTTCTCTCGCTCTGATGTTTGTGCTCATCTATGGCCGCTAAATTGATCGGGCCTAACCGTTGAATGCGATTACTCAACTTTTCTAACTCTAAAGCACATTGCTCTTCCCCTAGGTCCTCAGGAAGACTTGCAAGGACTTGTTTCAATTCAGAATTTGATTCTTTCAATTGAGCTAAAATTCCATCTCTCTTGACCGACGCGCCCTCGCTTTCAAGTCGAACCTGCATTAGCTCCTCTCGCGTAGCATTAAGTTTATTAGCAATATTATTACGTTTTCCTTCTAACTCCCTGATTATAAACTCATTATCTTCCAAATTTTTCTTGGCCTTACCAAGCTCTTTTTCAACCCCAAGACGCTGTTTAAGGAGATCCTCTAGTTGTGCTCGCATGTCTTCCATGGGTTCATCCGACTCATCAATTTGTCCCTCGAGCATATGAACTCTTTCTTTAGATCTTTCAACTTGCGTCGCCATCCGATCCATCGTTTCACGCGTGGATTTCAACTGCGCTTGTATTGATTGCTGTTTAAGCTCAAGTTCGTGAGATAAATCTTTGTATCTTTTTACTTTTTCTCTAGCTTCTGAAAGCTTTTCTTGATTGAGTTCGCGATCTTGCTCCAACTTTTCACGAACTCCCGCGTCATCAGCCATAACATCAAGGGCTTTTTCAAGATTAGCTCTACTCTCTGAGATATTTTGCTCCTCAAGAGCAAGCAAATCCTCGAGGCCTGCGAGCTCGCTTTGTATTCTTTGCTCACGTACCTCAGCTTCGCTCTCTTTTACCCGTTGCGCACTAATTTTGGATTTTAAATCACCAAGCTGGCTGCTCGATTCGGCAATACTGCGTTGAAGTTTTTCTCGCTGCCCCTCTTTCTCATTTAAAGATCTTTGGAGATCCTTTTCTTCCTTAGCTAACCTATTAGAAGAAGAAGATAAATTACTAATATTCTTACCTATATCGTTAATTTTTTCCCGCCTATCGATAATAGAGTCTTTTGCAGATTTATTTCTGAATTGAATCCAACTTACTCCCAACCAAATGCCATCTGGCGTCACAATAGATTGAAACTGAGAGAGTGAATCTCTCTGGATAATAGCTTCCTCTAAACTGTTCGCAGCGAAAACACCTGAGAGTTGTGTAAAAATATCCCAAGTACAGTCAAATTTTGAGGAAAAAGGTACTAATTCGGAATTTAGTTCGTGACTTTCACCGGATTTTTTTAATCCATTTATAACAGAGAGATTACATTTAGGAAGACCAAAAAGTATTGCTTCAACGGTGTCTCCTCCCTCAACACAAATAGCGTGTAACGACTCACCCATAACTGCCTCAGCAGCAAGTTCCCAGCCGGGCTCAATAGACAAAACATCGAGTAAATCGGCTTTTTTACTGAGCCCTCTATTTTTTAACCAGGAGTTTACTTCTTCAGCATCATAACCAGAACCCGCTTTCTCTAATGCTTCTAAAGACGAACGCTCCCCCTCACAAACTTGTAGCTCGCTGCGCACCTGGCTAAGCTTCTCAGAGCACTCTAATGCGGCTAGACGAAGTCCTTCTATTGCCTCACTGCAGCCAACAGATTCAACCTGAGCCAACTGTATTTTGCCCTCTAGCACTTCAGACCGAGAAAGCCAAACCTCCAAATCCTCAGCGTCTGAAATTTCCTCTAACGACTTGAGTTCTTCCTTAAGATTCTTCTTTTGCTGAATCGCTCGCCCGACACTATTCTCAAGTTGTTGAATTCTAGATTGCTCAACCTCTGCAGTCTGCCTTGGAGCCTCTGCTCTCTTGTTAAAAGCCTCCCACTCCTCTTGCCAATCTCGGACAACCTTTTCTGCAGTCGACAATAAAATTGTAGAATCACGCTCAGATTTTTCAGTAGACTCTAATTCTGGTGACACCTCTCTTAGCCGTTCCTCCAGGCTTGTTATTTTTCGCAAATCAATGTCTAGTTCTTCTTGCGTTTGTCTCCATCCTTGCTCTGTATCCGCTAAGTCAAGCTTGAGCTGCTCAACTCTCTCAAGTCTATGCTCAATAGATTGCTCGACGCGTGTTATATCGTTACCTAGACCGTAAAATTTCGCTTGAACTTTACCGAAAACATCCGTTAATTCGGTATTGTCTGATAGATGCTTCTCTGAGTCTGCATCCACTTTCCTTTGATTAGCAATTATGGATTCGACCTCAAGTTGTAGTTTGTTTATCTTTTCTTGGTTCTCTTTTAACTCTTTATCCAAACTCAACCAACGTATCGCGTTCAAGTTAGCAGTGGTCTCCCTTTCTTGTTGCTTTAATTGCCCATATTTTTCTGCAGCAACGGACTGTCTCTTTAGGTGTTGTAACTGGCGCTCAAGTTCATCTCTTATATCTGATAGTCGATCAAGATTTTCTCTCGTGCGCTTAATTCTTCTCTCCGTTTCTTTTCTTCTTTCCTTATATTTTGATATCCCGGCCGCTTCTTCAATATAAATCCTCAGCTCCTCAGGTTTTGATTCAATGAGACGAGAAACCATGCCTTGCTCAATAATTGAGTAACTTCTTGCACCCAAACCAGTCCCCAGAAAAATATCTGTAATATCTTTTCTCCGGCATGAAGTGCCGTTCAATGAATAAACCGACTGACCATCTCTGTCGACTTTTCGCCTAACAGCGACCTCATTATAATTCACATACTCGCCAGTTAACTTTCTATCTTGATTATCAAAAACGAGTTCTACCGAAGCTTGTCCAACAGGTTTTCGAGCACTTGATCCGTTAAAGATCACATCAGTCATGCTCTCTCCGCGCAAATTTTTGGCTGAACTTTCTCCCATTACCCATCGAACGGCGTCAATGACATTTGATTTACCGCATCCGTTTGGACCGACTACCGCACCTAAATTTGAGGGGAAGTTAATTACCGTTGGATCAACGAAGGATTTGAAGCCCGACAGCTTTACACTTTTTAAACGCATCGAAGTCTCGCGAGTGCTGTATTGCTATCGTTTGAATATAAAAAGAATCTACTAATCACGTAGTTTACTTTATACCGAAAACTAACTTGTTATTTATTGAACACCACCCTTGGAATTCTATCCAATTAATGAATCCATTTACACTGTAATCGACAGATTCGACAGAAATAGTTGCTAATAATCAGATTATTGCCCTGCCAGCGAGTCGAATGTAGGTTTTAGGATTTATTACTACAGCGACGATAAACCTTAGGCCAATTCGCCGATGTGTATTAGATTGCCAACTCGTTTTTTGTACAATAAAAGCCGTAGTAAGAAGAATAACAGCATTATACATTCTTCTTACTTACCAGATGGCTTCCGTTAAGAATCCAAATCAAATCGGTCCAGGGTCATTACCTTTGTCCAAGCTGCTACAAAATCCTCAACAAATTCATCCTTAGCATCATCAGAAGCGTAGAATTCAGAAATGGCTCGCAACTCTGAATTAGATCCGAAAATCAGATCAACCGGTGTTGCGGTATAAATAAGCCTGTTCGAAATCCGATCTCGACCTTCATAAACCCCCTCCATGGAAGCGGGGCTCCAGCTAATAGACATATCCACCAGATTAACGAAAAAGTTATTATTAAGAACTCCAGGTGTGTCAGTAAAAACTCCGTGAGAACTTCCACCCGCATTAGCCTCAAGCACCCTCATACCCGCAACAAGCACCGCCATTTCCGGTGCAGTTAAGTTCAATAGGGCTGCCTTCTCGACAAGCATTTCTGCGGGAGACCTTTGATTGTCGCTGCCAAAATAATTTTTAAACCCGTCTGCCGAAGATTCCAAAACCGAAAATGAGTTCACATCAGTCTCAGACTCGGATGCATCTGCACGACCAGGAACAAAAGGGACTTCTATATCAAGACCACCTTGAGATGCGGCTTTTTCAATAGCGACTGCTCCTCCCATTACTATTAAATCAGCTAACGAAACACTTCTACGTGTGTTGCCGTTATTAAAACCAGCTTGTATCTCACCCAATACATCGAGAACTTTATCTATCTCATCTGAGTCGTTTACCGCCCAGGTGCGCTGCGGAGCTAATCTCAATCGCGCACCGTTAGCACCTCCACGGTAGTCAGTGCCTCTAAAAGACGATGCTGAAGACCAGGCAGTTCGAACCAACTCAGATATACTAAGATCTGATTCTGCAATTACTGATTTTAATTCCGAAACATCACGCTCCCTCAAGTTCGAACCCGAAATTGGTATTGGATCTTGCCAGAGCAATTCCTCGTCAGGAACGAGATCTCCCAGATATCTCGAGCTTGGACCCATATCACGATGAGTAAGCTTGAACCAAGCTCTTGCGAATGCGTCTTCAAATAACTCTGGATTTTCCAGCCAACGACTAGTTATCGCGCGATAGGCCGGATCTACTTTCAGCGCTAAATCGGTAGTAAACATCATCGGTGCGTGTCTGACACTAGGATCATGAGCATCGGGCACAAGGTTTGATGCGGCCCCACCAGCAGGCTCCCATTGAGTTGCACCCGCTGGGCTTTGAGTTTGAACCCATTCATAGCCGTAGAGATTTTCCAGATAATTATGGGTCCATGCCGCAGGGTTTAATGTCCATGCCCCCTCTAAACCACTCGTAATTGTGTCACCCGCGTTGCCGCTACCGTAGGTATTCTTCCAACCCAACCCTTGTTCTTCGAGACTTGCTCCTTCTGGTTCAACTCCAACATAATTGTCAGGGCTAGCGGCCCCATGGGCCTTCCCAAAGGTATGACCTCCAGCGATAAGTGCAACCGTTTCCTCATCATTCATAGCCATTAGGCCAAAGGCTTCCCTGATAGCATCCGCCGCGGACTGAGGATCTGAATTACCCCCGGGGCCTTGAGGGTTTACGTAAATAAGTCCCATCTGAGTTGCACCAAAAGGCTTCAAAAGCTTCCCATCACTTCCTCGGCGATTTGAGGCTAGCCATTCACCTTCCGGGCCCCAATTGACGTCCTCCGGCATCCACGCATCTTTCCGACCCCCGGCAAAACCAAAAGTCTGAAAACCCATGGATTCCATTGCAACCGTTCCCGCGAGAATCATCAGATCCGCCCAAGAGATTGCTCTTCCATATTTCTTTTTAATGGGGAGAAGTAAATATCTTGCCTTGTCCAGATTAGCGTTATCCGGCCAGCTGTTTAAAGGTGCAAAACGCTGTAATCCTCCATCTGAGCCCCCTCGCCCATCAGTCGTGCGATAAGTGCCGGCGCTGTGCCAAGCCATTCTGATAAAAAATGGACCATAATGCCCGAAATCTGCAGGCCACCAATCTTGCGAAGTAGTCATGACATCAACTAGGTCTTGTTTAAGAGCATCCATGTCAAGATTTTCATATGCTTCTTGGTAACTAAAACCCTCTACCATGGGATTTAAGTGACTGGCATCATTATTGAGAGGTTCCAGACTTAATTGATTTGGCCACCAGTATTCATTATTCGGTGCGGAATTTTGGGCTGAGGACTCACTCAGCGCTAAAAGAACAAAAGGCATAAGTACTGCCAGAAAAGACGATGGTGCTTTCGGAATCACAAGTTTTCTCCCCTAATCTACTAACATAAAGTACAAGGCCATAAATTAACTTGGCTTATAGTATTTGTACAATGATTATTTTCGATACAATCAATTGGATTTTTCGGTCAACAATAACCTAAGAAAATGCAAAAATTGGAAACACTACAATTAATCTTCGGATTCCATCCTTGTATATTTTTCTTTTGAGCAATATTGATTGCACTACGCAAGTCTGAACTGAGCTTTCTAATTCCGGTATCTCCCGAATCGACTATGAAAAGATCATCACTTAGCTTGAGAACAATAGAAAATTTGATTTAACATGCTCTTACTTCTCATTATTTGCAAGTTCTAAGGAGCAAATTTGAATAAAGGATCGATATTTACTTTCTTGATACTATGTTCGTCTTCGCCTCATGCTATTCCACAAGATCTTACATTAGAGGCGTCTTTAGGGGTGATAGACCTAGTTTCCGGTTTTGAGAATGATCCACTGATAATTCCAATCGCTGCCGGAGGACAAGAAAACTCTGAAGATTTGGATGCAGACTGCTATGGCTTGGTGGCTGATCGTCCGGACGTCTCTGTTGACTACTCCAGCGGAGAGTTTGAATTGAATTTTGCTGTATTCAGCGAAAGTGATACAACCTTAGTTATTAATACCCCGACCGGACAATGGGTTTGTAATGATGACTATAACTTATTAAACCCAGGCGTTAACTTTAATGATCCCGAAAGTGGTCGGTATGATATTTGGATAGGAGTTTACTCAGAGGACGATGAACTCAATATGTCTCAGCTTCTCATATCAGAGGCTTCTATTGACGACTTATTTAGCTTCGACAATAAGTCTTTCGATGAAGGCATTTATGAGACCATGCCCAGCGGTGGTTCAGGGACTGGCTTTGTAATTAATAGTGATGGCTATGTATTAACCAATTACCACGTTATCGAAGGCTGCTCAACGATAAGCTTTCAAATCCGCGGATCTGAAACTGAAAATGTTTCGCTAGTCTCTTCTAATCCATCTGCCGACTTAGCACTGTTAAAGCTTGATGGTTTCAGTGGTGATCCCGCAAAATTTTCTCGGACCAACGGGACCCAAATGGGTGCCGAATTGTTTGTATATGGATTCCCTTTGGCAAGAGACTTATCAACTCAGGGCAATTTTACAAACGGTATTGTCAGTGCTACAAATGGTTTAAATGATGATATGACACAGTTTCAGATGACAGCGCCCGTGCAACCTGGCAACAGTGGCGGACCTGTTTTAAATAGAAACGGCAATGTTATTGGCGTTGTAGTTGCTACAGCAAATCAAGATTTTTTTCGACAACAGCGTGGCACTGATACACAAAACATAAACTTTGCAATCCATGGCGAGATCACAAGAAGATTTATAGAAAGCAACAATGTTACCTACGAAATAGCAGCAAATGAATCTGACCCATTATTGCTTTCTGAAGTCGCGAGTCGAGCTCAGGAATATACTGGAATCATACTGTGTTTATAATTGAACTTTTAACCCATGATTTAATCAAGCACAAAAAGTTAAAGAAACTCATTGCAATCTATGCATTATTTCTTCTCGTGCCATCAACCGCTCTTTCGGCAGACAACGGGTTTGGCCTCAATTTAACCGCACTAGATCGATATGTGCGAGAGCCAGATCCAAATTACTCTTATGAAATCGCCAAGACAATTGATGGCGGAGACTACAAAACTTTCATTATAGAGATGACTTCGCAAAAATGGTTAACGGAGAAGGAGGTCAATTTCCCTCTCTGGGAACACTATATGGTTGTCGTGGCACCTAATGTGATTGAGAGCAATATTGGCTTCCTTACGATAACTGGCGGAAGCAAGGCAAATAATATTCCCTCTGAAGCTCTTCAGGCGGACATAAAGAGAGCCATGGAGACAGGTACGGTAGTCAGCACTCTTTACATGGTCCCTAATCAGCCTTTGGTGTTCTCTGATGACAGTGGTTTGCAACGCACTGAGGATTCCATAATTGCCTACACATGGGACAAATATCTTAGGACTAATGATGAAAAGTGGCCACTTCGTTTACCTATGACCAAGGCGGCAGTGAGAGCAATGGATACCATTACCGATGTAATGAGTAGCGACGCCGGGATGGGTAGAACCGTAGATAAATTTGTTGTGGCTGGAGGTTCAAAAAGGGGGTGGACTACTTGGACAACAGCGATTACAGATAACCGTGTTGTCGCGATTATGCCGATCGTAATCGATATGCTCAATGTCAGCGAATCTTTCAAACACCACTTTGAAGTTTACGGCGCCTACTCAATGGCAGTCATTGACTACGTCATTAGTGGGAATGTCAATTGGATAGATACCCCTCAGTGGGATGCTCTTATGGCTATTGTTGAGCCCTATCAATATAGAGATCGGCTTACACTACCGAAATACATATTAAACTCGACTGGTGATGAATTCTTTCTGCCAGACTCTTCTCAGTTTTACTGGAAAGATTTGGTGGGTGAGAAACATTTAAGGTATGTACCTAACTCTAATCACAGCATGGCGGAGACAGATATTTATGACAGCGTCGATGCTTGGTACCATTCCATAGTCCATAACGTCAAGTTACCTCGTTACTCTTGGAATCTTGCAGATGACGGGACAATCACCGTTTTATCTCTTGATAAACCGGATCAAGTATTGCTTTGGCAAGCACACAATCCCGAGAGCAGAAATTTTACTCAGGAGATTATCGGAAAAGCGTACACAAGCTCTTTACTTAGCGAAATAGAACCGGGGTTCTACAAAGTAAAGCTAGATCCTCCCGAGAGGGGCTATACTGCCTACTACATTGAAATGCATTATCCTAGTGGAATTGAAACACCTTTTAAATTTTCCAGCGGGGTCAAGGTTGTGCCCGATACAACTGAGCATATTTGGGAGTTTAAACCAGACAGCGCGCGCTCCAAATGATTTTGGACTTATTACTCTAATCCTCACGAGCATAGCCGCGATTAGTATAGTCAAAATCTCTAAGCTGACGATTTTGAGGGTCATTAAGTAAAAAATTGCAGTGATACGATCTGATCTCTGCAATTTTGCTACCTACAAAAACGAACCATTCGGTGCCTCTCAAAAGCTCATAATCTAATTCTGCTGGCGGTCTCCATCGCATAGACCACTCAATAACTGCTTCAGGCTCATCTACCAACGCATGGTCTAGCTTCCAAGTAGCACCCGTTCTCGGCGCGACTTTGCACCAATAATTTGCTAAGCCTGTCGCAGATCTTACCGGCGCATGATCAACGAAGTAATGTACAATATCATCGGTAAATGTTGAGACCATAAGGGTAGCATCCCGCTGATTACAGGCCTCATAGTAGGTCTCGATAGCTTGAATATAAGGGTGCTTAGCCATATGCTTTTTTAAGATCAATAAATTACTATCCTAAAATTTCCGAGTTTCTTCGATAATCTGAATCTTGCTTTCATACCTCTCCAGTTGATCAGCCAAGAATGTTCGCACCTCCTCTACCGAAACACTTTCACAGCTTCCCTCAACTGTTGGATTAGACTCGTCCATGATTTCAGTATTCTCAGGAACAACATCCGAGGGCTCATTATCATTTTTATAGGCGAACCTTCCAGACATACGATCAATTTCTATTAAGATGTCATCCCCAACATACAGATCAATGTTTTCCAACGCCATATTAACTCTAAAGTCACGCGTTGACAGTTGAGAATCCAAAAGATTGAGGTCTCTTGTCAAGTCGTTAGCGTTGTAACTTTGCCCTGGAAAGCTATCGTTTGTGTATAAATTAAAACCTCGCCACATACTCAGCGCTTCCGAAATTTGCCAAACTTCTCCTTGGAGCGCCCTTTCCGTTACTCCATCAAGAGAAATCTGAGACCACGGAGTATCATATTGGCAATACAAGTAAAGATCTTCATCTTGAGCAAAAAGAACGCTAGGTAAGAGGAGAATTAGAAAAAGCATGATTTTTTTCATTCTTAAATTTAACCTGTTATGGCAAGCAATCATTTTTTTCTTGTCTTGCTTATGGTTGTTCTAACTTACTTTAAATCACAATAACTCATGAAAACCAGGGATGGAAACCAAATTGGTTTCGAGACACATTTTGCCCACTTTCCGCCTTCCATTTTATACCCTTAGTAACAGCAGAAAGGTACTGACGTAATTTAGGACGTAGCCAAAATAAATGAACAAAAATCCTCATGATTCTTGCATATCTCAACCCAAATGCCGATCTTACCTCTATTGAAATCAAGCATTTTGAATTATCAATCTCTTTTAAACGCCACGAAACTAGCGATCTTTCTCCACCGCGCTTACCAATTAACAAATCGTAGCCAGTTTGATCTATCCAATCGTAAAATTCACGCTCGTAAACTAGCCCACTGTAGTAATGAACTTCATCCTTTGAGTTTTCTTCTTGCCATTTCGTTACGGGATTTTTAGAGCAATAAGGATGGAATTGTGTCAGGTTTTCTGGCGCAGAAATCAGTTTCCAAACTTCTAACAAAGGCGCAGAAATAGTTGCTGTAACTTTTACCGGCCAATTGAGATCTTTTACTCGCATTACTAAAAGTGTTTTCCAAAAAGTTTATCTTATATTTCGAATTGAGTTATACGGGACATACCAAATGTCTTTTCCTCCCATGCCACCTGACCTCTCGGAGTCAAAGTAAAATAAGCTATAGTCTGGAGAAAAAGCCGGACACCTATCCGCAGTGTCAGTATTTATCTCCGCACCCAGATTGACTAAATCTGTCCAATTCCCATCAGGATCAAGGTGAGAAACATAGATGTCTTCTCCGCCATAGCCTTCTGGTAAAGCCGCGGTAATATATAACGAGCTTCCGTCTTCCGAAGGCAGAGAATGATGTTCGTCAAATTCACTGTTAATGCTAGCCCCCATATTTACGGCATCTTGCCAAACACCGTTTACTTTTCTGGATGTCCAAATATCATTTGCTCCGTAACCTCCAGGTCGTGTTGAAGTCCAATAAGCGATTTCCCAATTCTCACCTGAAAAATATATACAGTGATCCATGTAAGGAGTATTGAAAGGTCCTTCGAGGTTCACTGGAGCTCCCCAACCTCCTTGTTCTCTGCTGCTGACCCACAAATCCATACTTCCTTTACCTCCAGGTCGATCGCTCATGATAAATAATTGAGATCCATCGGGAGATAGCAAGGGCTCAAAATCCGAGTGCTCATCAGAGCTTACTTCATGGACAACCGAAGGCTCAGACCACCTCGAGCCATCAAAATAAGATACACAGATGTCGCTTCCGATTCGCCCTTCCCTCTCATGGCAATTTAAATACATCTCCCTGCCATCCGCGGAAAATGTCGGCTCTGCATCCAAGTGAATAGAGTTTACTGTTTCCATATTGATGGGGTCAGATAAACAAGCCCCTGAGAAAAGAACGATTGCAATTGTCTGAAAATTTCTCATAACTTTCCCTCCTGCATCTCTGAAATAAGATCCTACAAAGATTTTCCTATAAATTTCTTAACCGCCTCCATGCGATTATGATTCCGGTAATAGAGAAGAATAAACCTACCATGCTCAAGGCTATGAGAACAGAGTACCATAACGGAGGGCGACTCAATAACCAACGGAAATCAAGATTGTGGAGCCCGCTATAAATCCAACGTTGGACTCTGTTTACCTTATTAATCCGATTGAGTATCTCTCCAGTATGAGAATCAATATGATACCAAGTTCCTTCATCATCATTAAATTTCGCTCGATAAATGGGCAGTGGACGAAAACTATTATGGCGGGAATAATAATAATTGTCGTAATTCGAAATTATCTCTAGTTCAGACAAATCACTATCAGGCAATAGCATTGGTATCGCATCGGTTATTCTAACAGCAAGAGTTTTTTTATCGCTTAATCCCTTTTCATTACCAAATTCAATTCTACTATCAGCTAGAGAGCGGACTGCAACCATATATGGCTCACCGCGGATACTCTGCCATTGAACCTCTTTCACACCATCTTTGTCTTGTAATTCATGAGGGTCAGGCAGCAGCTCCCAGGAGACATCAGAAGAACCTGTATACCTGGCTACCTGCTGTACTGGTGAGGTTGATGATGAAAATATACCCCATGGTTCCATCGACATTAATCCGCTGAAGGTAAAGCTGAAAATAATTACCATCGAGAACAATCCTATCAGATGATGCCACTTCAGCACTCCAACATAAGGGGATCGAAATTTACCTGAAAAAGGTTTGATAATTCGAAGTTTAAGGACACCGATAATCGCACCACTTAAAACTGAAAGCAGTCCAGCCACAGAGAGGTAAATAACGATCTTACTCCACAAAGAAACATGTTGCCGAATCTGCAGAGGATAGATCCAATGAATCGTTGATCCAAACCAATTCCAGAATCTCTCCCTTCGATTTGTATCTTGCACAATCCTACCGCGTTGGTTTGAGATATACAGGACAGTGCCATTCGCATCATCGAGACTTACCTGATGCAGAGGACGATCCGCTCTTGAGACAGATATTGTCCATTGATCCATATCAACTAGACCGGCATATTGCAGCACAGATTGGCTGTCATAGAACTTACTTTTCTCAACTGTGAGCATCGCTTGAGCTTCAGACAATCCACGCAAGAAGGTTCCATCATCGGCAAATACAGTCGTATAACCTCTGGTCTGGGAAATAAATTGGTAAGCTGGTCGACCGACAACATTAACGAGCTTTAGATTCCGAGGCATGATTGTGACTGAAGCTAGACCTAATGCTTCACTGGGACTTAAATTAATCCGAGAAAACTCAAGAGGGGTTAAATTATCCAGGCGCTCACTCTCAGTAAATTGTGGATATTGCACATAAATCATTACAATACCACTAGTGAACCAAAGAAAAAAAATGAGGCACATGGCGATGCCAAGCCAACGATGAAAAAAAAGCAAGAAGGCTTTTAAAGACGCGCCAAGTTGAAAAATTTTATGCAACGCTGTTTTATTCATTGGTAGTGGATCTTGTTGACTAATTGAGTAATTTGACTTGACTCAATAAACTCAATCTTTTATTAAACCCTTTTGTGTACTGAGCTCACGAATTTTTTCAGCTCTTCTTTTTAAATTACCCCGCCCGGAATTTAAACGCTTTGTCGCAAGATCTATTTCAGCATCAGCGTTCGTGATAGCTTTTTTTACGGAACCAAGCGTTTCTCCGAACCGCATGAATCCCTCATACATCTTGTCAACTTCCTCTATGATTGTCTTTATGTTTTCTATTTGACTATGACGCCGCCAGAGATATGCCACACTCCTCAGTGCCGGAAGCAGCATAGACTGACTGACGAGGACTACATTTTTCTCAATTGCCAGATCTTGCAAACTTGGGTCCTCATCCATAGCTGTAATCAAAGCGGATTCAATTCCCATAAAAAGTATTACATAGTCAACTGTTAACAATCCCTCTGCTGTTTCATACCTTTTTTCTGATAAGTTTGTAATATGATTTCTTATCGAAAGTAGATGTTGTTGGAGATATTCTTTTCTTTCTTCAGAAGATTGCGTGTTCACATATCTGCTGTATGCTACTAAAGATACTTTAGAGTCGACTATTACCACCTCTGACTGCTCATCTCCATCCCCCGGCATTTTTATGAGTACGTCTGGCTTAAGAGGACGCCCCTCTTCGTTTTTTAAGTTGAATCCTTTACCCTGCTCAAAAAAGTTTACCCCTTCCTTTAAGCCTGATTTCTCCAAGAGTGCCCGCAGAACTATTTCTCCCCAGGCTCCTTGTGTACGTTGATCGCCTCTTAGGACCTGGGACAGTCCTTCTGCCTTTTCACCAAGACCAGTGCTCAATGCATTTAGATTAGAAATTTCCTGTTTAAGGGTCGCCTTTTCTTTGATGTCGGTTTCTCTGTACGTTTTTGTCTCTCTCTTAAACTCTTCAATTTGTTTCTTCAACGGAGTTATGATCGTGTCCAGCTCTTCAGAATGTTTCTCTCGGTTAGTTTTGGCGAGTTCTAATAGGATTGAATTAGCTGAAGCCTTGAATTGTTCTTTGAGCACTTCTTGACGACTTTCGAGCTCTGCATTCTTTGTTTCAGCCCTCGTCTTTTCCTCCAAGAGCCTGCTATATAAATCCCTTTGGGAGTCTAATTCCATCTTTAAATCGTTTGATTCACGGTTTTTCAATGAACCTATTGTTAAAAAGCCACTTACAAAGCCAGTTACAAGGCTTACCAAAGCTACAAGCAAAAAAACAACAATAGAGATGTCCATGCAAGTCCCTCACAAGACTATTAGTTACCAGACTTAGGTCATGGCTGCCGAGAAGAACGTTTGCAATACTTACTTTTCGGCCCTTTTCAATTGGTAGCAGTTTATCTCAGACTTGAATTTGAAGACAGAGAGAAAACGTATGCGATTAAGGTGCTTATAAGTGATAGGACTAGGATAAAGCTCAAACATTTTATAAGAGTCTTAAAGCCCCAGCTGTGATAACAGCGGCAGGGCTTTAAGTATTTTCACCTAGAAAGAAGGTGAGATTCAGCAACTACCAGGATTTTAGCAGCTGGACCATAGCTGTACCCTCAACGGCCCTTATGTCACGAACACTTGAGGCATAGGCTTCCCAACCCACCTGAGATTGAGGTTGATTTGTTAACAGTTCACCAACCGAGTTCGCCCAATTCACAACAATATGCGTGGTTGGGTTTTCTCCATCTGCAACACTTGAACTCAAAAATGTTTGTCCCACATCTGAGTTTTGTTCGATAAAACTTGCTAGAGCTTGCGCATAGGTGCTGGGGTCCGACACAGACATGAAGTAATACATACCAGCCCAATTCGCGTTTGTAATGTTATCGGCGCTACCACCAGCAAAGAGAATTTCACCGATGTTACTATTCACAACAGTGCCAGCTTCATTCATTTCCTGGAGGAATGTAGCCCAGTCAGACGAAATGGCATTCCTTGCGAAGGCCTGATCTAATTCTTCTGCTGAGTTGTGCACCGTAACAATGTTATGAGTTGCCTCACTTTCTCCGTTAGCGATGTATTGATATAGCCTCACGTTTCCAGTAAAGGCCTCTCCGGTTGAGCTCGCCATAAACTTATCCATAGCAGCTAAAACCCCTACAGGATTAGTCACCGCCAAGTCGTAACCTTGGAACATGGCCTGACCGAAGCTAAGTTGAACAAAGATGGATGATACAAAAATAGCAGTGCAGTTAATGATATTTCTCATTAATAATTTCCCCTTTTCTATATTTTTGAGTTAAAAATCTTCGTTTGAAGACTTCTTGAGTATACAAAATTAGAACAGGAGTAGTCATCCCATTTTACCCTCTCTGGATAGGTATGGAAAAGCCATGGTAATTCGAAGCAATGTTCATTATGCTTCTTAAAGCAGTCAACCGAAAGAGAGGTGCTATCTTGATTAATTTCAAAAAAATACAACGTGTAAAACTTCGAGTTGGCCGCTCATTAAGAATGCTCCTCTCTACATTTTATGCCTGCCTTTGCAGTGCTGCGTTAGTAATGAGTTCGTTTGCTCAGGATTCGTCGCAACCACTTTTTGAATACAGCGCGATAAACCATCCTGTGATGGGTAAATCTGGAATGGTTGCGAGTCATAACGTGTTATCCAGCGAAATCGCAGCGGAGATTCTGGCAAATGGCGGAAATGCTATTGATGCCGGTGCGGCTCTCGGATTTGCTCTTGCTGTTACCCTCCCCAGAGCTGGTAATATTGGAGGCGGCGGATTCATGCTCGTCCACGTGGCAGATCTCAACAAAACAGTTGCCATCGATTTCAGGGAGACAGCGCCCGCCGGTGCTACACGAGACATGTTTTTCGATTCCGACGGGAACGTAGTATTTGATGAGACCTACCGCTTCTCTCATAAATCATCCGCAATTCCTGGATCAGTAGCAGGACTTGCCCACATAGTGGAGGAATACGGGACTATGTCTCTCTCAGAGATATTGCAGCCAGCAATCCGCTTAGCACGAGATGGAATAAAAGTAACTTACGACCTTGCCGCTGACCTGGATCGAAGCCAGCGCCTAAAAAACAACCCCGCCAGCCTCAAGAAATTTTATAAGCCTGATGGTTCAAATTATGAAGTAGGCGATATTTTTAAGCAGCCTGATCTGGCATGGACCCTGTCCGAAATTGCTGAGAATGGTGTCGATGCTTTCTACCGAGGAAGCGTGGCTGAAAAAATTGTGGCTGATATGAAGGCCCATAATGGGCTCATCACCATGGAAGACTTATCAAGTTATGAGGTATTAGAGCGCGAGCCTGTGCGAGGAACTTACAGAGGTTACGAAATCGAGGCGATGCCTGCTCCTAGCTCTGGCGGAGCGCACGTTATTCAGATGTTGAACATTTTAGAGAATTTTCCTCTCGCAGAAATGGGTCCAGAAAGTGCCGATACGCTCCATATCATGGCCGAATCTATGAAATTTGCGTATGCCGATCGCAGCAAGTACCTCGGAGATCCAGATTTTGTCGAAGTACCAACGGACATCTTAATCAGCAAGGACTACGCTAAGACAATTGCATCAAGAATTTCGAGCGATCATGCGCTTGACTCCAGTGAGATTTCCCCTGGAAACTTAGCCATCTATGAGAGCGACGAAACTACCCACTATTCAGTAGTAGACGATGAAGGCAACATGGTAGGAAACACCTACACCCTTATGTTTTCTTTCGGTTCAGGTGTAGTAATTGAAGGGACCGGAATTTTGATGAATAACAATATGGGCAATTTCACATTGCGATCAGATATCCCAGACGCTTTTGGTTTGATGGGAAGTGAGAACAACCTCATCCACCCTAAGCGACGCCCAGTCAGCTCAATGTCGCCAGTGCTTGTGTCTCAGAATGGCAGACCAATTTTAATGACCGGCAGTCCAGGCGGTTCAAAAATTATTAGCGCAAATATGCAGATGGTTTTGAATGTTTTGGAATTCGGCATGAATATCGCTGATGCTGCAGTTGCGCCACGCATACACCATCAATGGAAACCAGATATACTCGAGATAGAAGCAGGAATAAGTCCAGATACTGTCTCTCTCTTAATTGATAAAGGTCAAAAGATAAAATTCAGCCAGCGAAGTGCCGGCATGGGAAGTTTGCAGACCGTTATGTGGAGGGATGGATTATTCTTTGGTTTTTCTGATCCCCGAAGGCCAGGAGCAGGAGCGGTCGGGGTTGACTGAAAAAGAAACGATGCTTCGCATCATGAGTAGAGCTAGACTCACCTAAGCCTGGCTTGGACTTATATAAGTTAGATTAAAAGACTAGCGCAAACGTTATAGAAACCTTATGAAATGCTGGAGATCAGTTATGTCAAGAAAACAAAAACGTACAGTGCCTTTCGAAGCGGTTGAAATCTATAACCAATATATTCATGGCCAAATCAGCCGCAGAAAATTTCTTTCAGGGGTAAAAAAATTCGCGACGGTCGGACTGAGTGCTACTGCTATTGTTGAGGCTCTCATGCCAATTACGCGTTAGGTCAACGGATCAGACATGACGATGAGCGCTTAACTGCCAGTTACAAGACCATTCCATCTCCAGACGGGCATGGGTTCATTAGAGGCTACCTTGTCAGACCATTCAGCGCAGACAGTCGGAGTGAAACGTCCGCGCAGTTACCTGGCATCATCGTTGTCCATGAGAATCGTGGATTAAACCCTCATACTGAAGATGTAGCTCGCCGTTTTGTGCTCAAAAACTTCATGGCTTTTGCGCCAGACGTACTCACCTCAGTTGGAGGATACCCAGGTGATGATTATCTGGGCGGGCAATTATTTCGTGAACTCGACCCAGAAAAGCGCCTTGAAGATATTTTAGCCTGCTCTTTATGGCTAAAAAATCGTGACGATTGCACCGGTAAAATTGGGATAACCGGCTTCTGTTACGGGGGTAGCGTTTCCAATCAGATCGCTGTGCGGCTGGGTAACGATTTAGCTACCGCAGTGCCTTTTTATGGTAGTGGAGCTGGTGCAGCAGATGTTCCAAATATCAGAGCAGCGGTCTTAGTTCAGCATGGAGCGCTTGATACTCGGCTCATAAATTCCTGGCCCGCATACGAAACTGCGCTACGAGCAAATAATGTGAACTATGAAGGACGCATCTACAATAATGCGATGCATGGATTTTTTAACGATGCTACACCTGAAAGGTATGACGAAGCAGCTGCCACCGAGGCATGAACAAGAACAATTGATTGGTTCAATACATATGTTCGAGATTGAGACTACTTAGAATTTTTTCTGAGATAATCTTCTTTGCTAAAGTGTCTAAGAATAGTCGTTATATCTCCATCAGATAGGCCCGAATTTCTCAATTTAGAGATGGCTTGAAGCCAACCATTTAGAGAACTGTACGAAACACCAGCAACCCGAAGTTCTTTCCAAATCTTTTTGAATGTATCTCGACTCATTTTTTACTCTAATTTGGAGACAATATTATACTTTTTACATTGTATAGTTTCGTATACAGGGCTTACTAATCACCGTAAACAGTATTGTGAGTATTATTAACCCGGACAAACGTAGTGGATTTAGACAAGGTCTTCAACTTATCTGCTCCCACATAAGTGCAAGCTGACCGGATGCCACTTAGGATATCCTTGATTGTGTCTTCGACTTTGCCACGATATGTAACCTCTACGGTTTTGCCCTCCGCCCCTCGATACCCGTTGTGGTAATTATGTTTTTCCATAGCAAACTTCGATGCCATACCATAAAATTTCATCACACCGTTTTCAGCGGTTCCCTCACACTCGTCATGACCCGCCAGCATCCCTCCAATCATTACAAAATCTGCACCACCAGCGAATGCCTTAACAATGTCTCCAGAATTTACACAACCACCATCAGCAATAATATGAGCGTCTAAGCCATGTGCTGCATCTGCACATTCGATGACCGCACTCAACTGGGGATAGCCAATTCCTGTCTTAATCCTAGTTGTGCAGACGGAGCCCGGACCTATACCTACTTTAACAATATCTGCTCCGGCTAATATTAATTCTTGAGTCATGTCAGCTGTAACTACATTCCCCGCTGCGATGGTTGTTTCGGGGCATTTTTCCCTCAATTTCTTGACGGCATCTACAAATCTAATCGTATATCCATTTGCAACATCGAGGCCTATAAAATCCGTAGAGACTTTAGAAAGGTTAGAAATATCTTCAATTCCCCCAAACCAACAAATGTTATGACCACTTTCTGTAAATTTTTCTGTGTCTTTTCCCAAATAATGTCGAGCTGGGCAAGTTATCAATTTGTGTTTTGACAACACTGAATGCATAGCTGGTGTTCCTACCGCATCCATATTTGCTGACATTATGGGGATGCCTGTCCATTCCCTTTTGCTCCACAGGAATTTATGCGTACGCTCCAGATTCACCTCAGCCCGAGAGCTCATAGTTGATCTCTTGGGCCTGATTAAAACATCTGAATAATCTAACTTAATTTCATCGTTGAGTAACAATTTAAATTTCCGATTTTAGCCTGATTACTTTGGTTATTGGATTCTAGGGTATGAGCTCATTAGTATCCTTCGCTCGAGGTTTGTTTGGGTGTGCGTTCATAAGGCTTAAATTTTAGGCGAAAAAAAACAGAGCCTAGCTCTGTTTCTTTAATCGAGTTCCTCAGGGGTCTAAAGCGAGATTCTCTTCAGCTCCTTGGATCCTTTCTCTTGAATCCTTGGTGGATTTGCAAGCTATTTTTTATCATCGACTCTTGCAAATGCTTTCACCCTTCGGCCTCTCCCTCTGACTTCTCTCTAGGTATTCCGTCTGCAGTTGGTCACTAGTCGGTTGTCTTCGGTAATATTGATAATACCCCGATTAGTTTCTGTGTCAACATTTTTTAAACTTTTTTTAAACTTTTTTTAAAAAAAGTTGGGTTGATTTATCAGAAGAAAAATACTGCAAAATAATGGTGCAAGAGAGTTCGAGAAGTGCGAGAAAAAAGTGCACATTTTCCCATTCACTAACTCATCATAGGATAGTGATCATTAAAATAAGGATATTAGTACTCACAGATATTTGGTTACCGCTAATCGTTGTCTATTACAGCGATTGCCTCCACTTCAACCTTTAGCATCGGACTCACCAATCCCGACACTCCAATTAAAGTTGAAGCCGGCGGGGATTTATTAGCTGAAAAATAGCGTGCCCTTGCCTCACTATATTCAGTGCGCCTCTTCGAATCGATATCTACTATAAAACCAGTAAGTTTTATGACGTTCCCCATGGTTGCCCCAGCTGCCGTCAATTGCCCTTGCATATT